>JACRMP010000016.1 GCA_016214885.1 Candidatus Gottesmanbacteria bacterium
CTGGACGATAGGAGCCGAGCACGCAACACCGCAAACAGGAGCCACCCTCACTTACCACTTCGACGCCAAAGGAGTAGTCCTGGTCATGCGGCCATCCCCCAATGCCAAAGGGGGCTTACGTGTATACCTGGACGGCAAGGTGGTTACTGACGAAAACAAAGGTGAAGATGTCGCGGAGGGGAATGTAAAACTCACATCCGACAGACTATACAAACTTATCAAACTGCCCAAAGCGGGTTCCCACATCCTGAAGCTTGAGATTCTCGACGGAGACATCGAGCTTTTTGCGTTTACTTTTGGCTGATGCTCACGCGGTATATTGCCCCTGATTTGTCATCGGACACAAAAAGGGTTCCTGTGGCATCAAACAACAGATCGACCGGTCTTCCCAGTGCTCCATCCCCCTGCAAAAATCCGGCAATAAAGTCCGACTCTCCTGTAGAGGTACGGTCAGCATCCAGGTTAAACCGCGCAACTTTGTATCCTGTAGGTTGCGACCTGTTCCAGGAGCCGTGATATGAAACCAGCAAGTCTCCCCGGTACTCAGAAGGCCAACTGTCGGGAATAAATGCTAGTCCCAACGGGGCTGAATGCGCCTGAAAGGTTATGTGGGGAGCAACACTCCCCTCACATTTTTTCCGTGCCTCATCGGACTTGTCGAAGGAGCGGTCATGGATGCGGTTGTTATAACAATACGGCCACCCATAAAACCCTCCGCTCTTCACAATATTCACCTCTTCGGGAGGGGTATTGTCCCCCAACAGATCGCGCCCCATATCGGTCGCCCACATTTCTTTGGTTTGCTGGTGCCAGACAAAAAAGACACTGTTTCGGAGGCCCGACGCATACTCGCGGAAATCAGACCCATCGGGGTTAGCAACATATACCTTGGCGCGCCTCGGATCCTTTTCCACACAGACATTGCAACTGGACCCTATAGAAACATACAGCTTGCCATCCGGCCCAAACCCGATTGTCCGGGAAAAGTGGTTACCCCCGGGAGGCAAATCAAAAAGCTTTTTCTTATTTGCAGCCTTCATCGTTTGCGGGTCGTATGTATACGACGCCACCTGATCAGTTTCCGCGATATACAATAACCCACTATGAAACGCTATGCCGTGGGGCAACGTAAGCCCGTCTACCACCGTTGCTGTAGCATCTGCCACTCCATCACGGTTGGCGTCGGGTAGCGCCACTACTTTGCTTTGTGACGGGATACTCGCAAGCAGTGTTCCCTTGGGATCCCATGCAAGTACCCGCGGGGCGCTAAGATTTTTGGCAAAATAGGATACGCTTATACTGTCAGGGAGAGAAAGAGGAAGCCCTGTAGTGTTTACGGCTTCTTTTCCTTTACTGTTCGGCTCGGGACTCACGATAGGAACTGACGGTATGGGGCCAAACGCAGGACGGGCGCCCCTGATATTTCGGAACACAAACCATCCGCCGTAAATAAGTAGTCCCAACAGAACGATTAAGGTTATGTGCTTTATACTCATAGGTGTAGCGCGCTCTTTCCTCACCGCCAGGCTTATCATTCGGCATCAGGCGGGAAAAACATGAGCGCTGAGTACCCTTTACACCGCTCGTCATGCTCCCGTTTGATAACGTGTATATCCTTCTTCTGCTCCCGGAAAAACATCATTAGATTGATCGTGGCGGGTTTTATGAATGATGCCCACCGGGCAGGCACTTTCGAATCCGCAGCTGCCAGACACAAATCCCAGCTTGTAATGACTTCATACGACGCGTTGCACCCCAGGCGGTGATCGGCAAGTACAGTCTGGGACTGCGCCGTAATCGTATCGAGCGAGCTCTGATTGGCTTCATTGCATGCCCGAACGCCACCGCGGTATGCGAAAACAAACTGGGAAAAATACCCAACAACAGCAAGCACTACTATGAGAAATATTACTTTCAACGGTATACCTATTATCGGTCCTTAAAATCCCATAACGCAAGTGCGGCATACGTGCGGTAGGGACTCCACTTCCGCGAAAGCTTCTGCATATAGTGCTTAGAGGGTTCGCGTTTCAGTTTATAAAGCTCCTGGATTGCCCGTTTGAGGCCTAAGTCCCCGAAAGAAAACACATCTTCCCTTCCCAGGGTAAACATCAGAAACATTTCCGCAGTCCATGGACCCACTCCTTTTATCGTTGTGAGTGTCGCAATAACTTCCTGTTCTCCCATGGTGGTTAAGGCAGTAAGGGTAATATCTTTGTTTGCTACTTTTGTAGCCAAGTCCTTCACAAAACGTGCCTTTGCCCCTGACATACCGATTTTCCGCAGTGACTCATCCGGGGTATTAAGCACTGTTTTTGGGGTAATTTCCTTTTTATCGAACAATGCTTCAAATCTGCCGTAAATAACATCGGCAACCGTTGTTGACAGCTGTTGACCGATAATCGTACGACACAGACTCTCAAAATACGCTTTCGGCGGTTCTGCAGTTAAACGCTTTGGGGGAGAGGTAAAAAGTGAGAAAAGAACGGGATCGTGTTCCCTGAAATGAGCAAGAATAGGTGAGCTCTTTACCATCGGAAATGTGCAAACGCTTTGTTCGCATCGGCCATACGGTGAACCGTATCGCGCTTCTTGATTGCTTCTCCGGTGTTATTTGCTGCATCCAGAATTTCTACTGCCAGCTTTTCGGCGAATGTATGGAATTCACGGTTACTGCGTTTCTTAGCAAATTCTACAATCCAACGGATAGCAAGGGATACCCTTCTGTCCCCGCGTACTTCCATAGGAACCTGGTAACTTGCTCCTCCGACTCTCCGGGCCTTTACCTCTGTTTTGGGGCCGACATTATTGATGGCATTCTCAAAAGTCTTAATCGGATCTTCAGAACCTTTTTCCTTGATGATCTCCAGTGCTTTATACACCTGCGCTTCAGCGGTGGTCTTTTTGCCGTCCTGCATGACACGGTTTACAAACCTGGTCACCATGCGGTTCCCGTATATGGGATCGGCAGGAAGTAATTTATGATATGTTTTTTTGGTTCTCATAGGTTATCTGCGTTACGATGCCTTAGCAGCTACTGGACCATCATTTGTTTTCTTGGTGCCATATCTACTGCGACCCTGGCGGCGGGTCACCACTCCGGTCGTGTCGAACTTGCCGCGGACGATATGGTATTTGACTCCTGGTAAATCAGGGACTCTTCCGCCGCGGATTAACACGATGGCGTGTTCCGTAAGCTCATGGCCGATACCCGGAATATACGCCGTTACTTCCTGCTTGTTAGAAAGTCTCACACGGGCTACTTTCCGGAGCGCCGAATTAGGCTTTTTCGGTGTCATGGTTTTAACCAATGTCACCACTCCCCGTTTAAACGGAGCCGGCAAAGATTTAGTAACCCCATCCTTCGCATTAAAAAACTTGCGAAGAGCAGTTGCTTTGATCTTTCTTGCTTTATGGTGCCGCCCGTGGCGGACTAATTGATTTACTGTTGGCATAATATTATTCGTGAATCGCTGCCCGTTCCGCAGATACCGGAATGAGTCGTCCGATTATAACGTTTTCTTTGAGTCCTAACAACTTGTCTTCTTTGGTAGCAAGGGCTGCATCGGTCAACACGTTGGTAGTTTCCTGGAAACTTGCCGCTGATAACCAGCTCTCGGTGTAGAGAGCAGCTCTCGTAATACCTAACACAACGATATGTGCGGTGGACGGTTCTCCGCCTTCTGCCAATACCCGTGCATTTTCTTCGCGGAAGCGGTTTTTGTCAACCAATTCTCCCGGGAGCAGCATGGTGTCGCCGGATGTATCGATGCGCACTTTATCACTCATCTTGCGGGCAATAGCCTCAAAATGTTTGTCATGGATCGATATACCCTGTGATTCATACACTTTTTGTACTTCACCGATGAGGTAATACTGGGCGCCGACAAGTCCGCGCACCTGAAGCACCTCTTTAACATCAAGATATCCGCTGCCTAACTGATCTCCTGCGGCTACCAGGTCTCCGGTCTTCACATTAAGTTCACTGGTTAATGGCACCAGATACTCACGCTCTTCCGGCGGTTTCATCGTGTGATTGGTGACCTTCACCTTGTACCCCTGCGGGGTTTCGGTTACTTCCGCTTTTCCGGCGATTTCAGATACCGGAGAAAGGTTTCTCGGTGTCCGGGCTTCGAATAACTCTTCCACACGGGGTAACCCCTGGGTCACGTCGAGTCCCACGATACCTCCGGCATGACGCACACGCATCGTAAGCTGTGTACCCGGCTCGCCGATAGACTGGGCGGCCATAACACCCACCGGAGTTCCCAGCTCAACGAGTTTGGTAGTCGCATAATCACGTCCGTAACATGTGGCACAGATACCGATTTTGGCGGCACAGGTAATCGGTGACCGTACAACGACTGACTCCACTCCTGCTTCATCAACGATCTTAGCTGTTTCTTCGGTGATCTCTTCACCCTGCTTGACGAGAACTTTCTTGCTTCCCGGTACAGTAATATCTTCTGCGCTAAAGCGTCCGACAAGGCGGCTGCCAAATGCCATCTGCCTTCCGTCTTTACGGGAAAGCGTCCATCCTTCGGTCGTTCCGCAGTCATTAAGTCTGATAATCACATCATGGGCAACATCCACGAGACGGCGGGTCAGGTACCCTGCATCTGCGGTCTTAAGCGCGGAGTCGGTCAACCCTTTCCGTGAACCTCTGGTACTGGTTACGTACTCAAAGATAGAAAGTCCTTCGCGGTAATTACTCTTTGTCGGCATTTCGACGATTTTTCCTAACGGATCAACGACCAATCCTTTGATAGCACAGAGCTGTTTCAGCTGATCCTTGGAAGCACGGGCTCCTCCGGAATCGATAATCATCTTTACGGGATTATCGAGACTCAGACGTTCCCATGTAAGATCAGCGATACGCTCCGTAACTTCGATCCAGACTTCGTTGGAAAGCCGTTTCTTTTCTTCCAGGGTAATAAGACCCATCTGGAAGTTCTGATCGATTTCTTTAACTTTGTCATCTGCACCCTTGATGATGTCGCCTTTTTCTTCGATGGATTTGTTATCAAAAACGGATACGGACAATCCTCCGCAGAGGGTAGCTCCGAAGAATCCGATATCTTTGATGGCATCGATAAGTTTGGTTACCTCTTCCTTAGTGTACATACCAAAGGCTTTGGTGATGAGCTGTTTTACTGTTGCGGCTTTCACCGGTGTATTGATGTACCGCAGCCCCTCCGGCAATACCTCGTTGAACATAAGCTTACCGACGGTGGTGACTGTTAATTCTCCGTTAATCGGGGTCTTGATTGGGTTGCGGAGTCCGATTTTACCTGACTGATATGCATAAATCGCTTCCGCAGCATCGGAAAACGCGTGCAGCTTGGAAGGATCCATTGCTTCATCAGCGACAGTCATCGTTGTCAGGTAGTAGCAGCCGATGACCATTTCTTTGTTCGGCACGGTGATCGGTGATCCGTCAGCGGGCTTTAACAAATTATGTGTCGGCAGCATGAGGGCGATTGCCTCTGCTTGTGCAGATTCCGAAAGCGGAATATGTACAGCCATTTGGTCTCCGTCGAAGTCAGCATTGTAGCCCGCGCACACACACGGATGGATCCGGATGGCGGCTCCTTCGATAAGCACCGGATAAAATGCCTGGAATCCGAGTTTATGAAGTGTTGGTGCACGGTTAAGCATCACCGGATGGTTCTTGGTGATTTCTTCCAAAATGTCATAGACCTCCGGAGTCCGGCGTTCCAGAACATTCTTGGCGTTTTTGACATTCGGGGCAATGCCGCGGACGATAAGCTCACGCAGAACAAACGGCTTAAACATTTCAAGCGCCATTTCTTTCGGAAGTCCGCACTGGTTAAGCTTAAGCTCTGGTCCCACAACGATGACGGAACGGCCTGAATAGTCGACACGTTTACCGAGCAAATTCTGGCGGAACCGTCCCTGTTTGCCGCGAAGCATGTCGGATAATGACCGCAAAGGCTGGATAACTGTCCTGCTGCTTGGCCGCTGTGTGGCATCGATCAGACTGTCTACTGCTTCCTGCAGCATGCGCTTTTCGTTCCTCAAAATAATCTCGGGAGCGCCCAAGTCCATAAGGTGCTTTAAGCGGTTGTTGCGATTGATGACACGGCGGTACAGATCATTCAGATCTGAAGTGGCGAAACGTCCTCCGGTTAACTGCACCATAGGGCGCAAATCAGGCGGCAACACGGGAAGCGTATGCATGACCATCCATGTCGGCTGGATTGTGGATTTTCGCATGCCGTCAACAACACGGAGCCGCTTGGTGGCTTTTACATGGCGCTGACCGCTGGATGTCTGGATCTCTTCACGAAGTTCTGCCGCAAGTTTATCAAGGTCAATCTTTTTGACGACTTCGAGCATGGCCTCTGCTCCCATGCCGACCTTCAGGAATGAAGATGCATCGTAGTCAAGCAAGCGGAGGTACTCATCTTCCGTGATGGTCACCCTGGGCTTGATGCTTTTGACGATTGCGGTGATCTGTTCGATGACCTGTTTGATCTTCTCGGATTCTTTTTCCACCTGGTCATCAAGAGTGGCAAACTCCTGGCGCTCCCGGAGCGTAAGCTCACTCGTGGCCAGATCCTGGGATTCTTTCCCTTTGACGCTGCTTAATACATCTGCTTTTTCTTTGGCAATTTCTTTTTTGCGTTTTTCGCGGTCGACGTCTACGCGGGCCTTAAGGTCGGCAATGCGCTTTTCGCCCTGCTCCACGAGTCCTGCGAGCACTTTTTTCTTCTCGTCTTCATCAACGGAGACGACAAGATATTGTGCAAAGTAGATAACCCCTTCAAGCGCTCTGGGTGAAATATCCAGAAGCAAAGATAATTTGCTGGGTGCCCCTTTAAAGAACCATACGTGGGCAACCGGTGCTGCCAATGTAATGTGCCCCATGCGCTCGCGGCGGACTTTACTCTGGGTAACTTCCACACCGCACTTGTCGCAGACGATACCGCGGTAACGGATTCTTTTGTACTTGCCGCAGTAACATTCCCAATCTTTGGTAGGTCCGAAAATGCGTTCGTCAAACAGTCCGTCCTTTTCCGGCTTAAGCGTCCGATAGTTGATGGTTTCCGGCTTGATGACTTCTCCGTAACTCCATCCTTTTACCTCGTCAGGAGAGGCTAATTTGATGAGCAACCCGGTGAAATCTACGATGTTTGCGAAATTACCTTTTTTATCCATTGTTTTCTCCTTCATTCGGTTCTACCGGTACTTCAACTGCATCTGCTTTTGATTCTTCAACCACTTCTTCGCCGCTTACTTCAGCGATTTCCTTGGCGACTTTGGCTACGACTTCATCTTTAACTGTGTCAGTAATCACTGCAGGCTTAGCGGTAACGACTCCGGTCGGGATGACGTTAAGACCCAATGCCTGAAGCTCTTTGACCAATACCTTGAAGGACTCGGGAACCGTAGAGGCCGGGATATCCGTACCTTTGACGATTGCCTCGAATGCTTTGGCACGTCCTACCACATCGTCTGATTTGATCGTCAACATTTCCTGTAAGATGTGTGCGGCCCGGTGTGATTCCAATGCCCAGACTTCCATTTCTCCGAGACGCTGTCCTCCCATTTGGGCTTTTCCGCCGAGCGGCTGCTGGGTGACAAGTGAGTATGGTCCAGTGCTTCTTGCGTGTGTCTTATCTTCTACCATGTGGATAAGCTTCATGATGTATCCGATACCGACCACAATAGGCTCTGCATACGGTTCCCCGGTTTTTCCGTCGTAGAGCGTACTCTTGCCGGAAAGATCCATGCCTGCTTTCGCCATCTGTTCAGTCATCCGCTCTTCAGAGACATGCTCGAATACCGGAAGTCCGACTTTTATATTCATCTTATCCATGGCAAGTCCCAAGTGGGATTCCAACAGCTGACCCAAGTTCATACGGCTAAGTACCGAAAGCGGTGAGATGATGATATCAACGACCGTTCCGTCTGCCATATACGGCATGTCTGCCTGCGGCACGATCTTACTGATAACCCCTTTGTTTCCATGGCGTCCTGCAAGTTTGTCTCCGACAACTACTTTACGCATCTGGGCAATTTTAACAATGATCTTTCTGTTTGTTCCCGGTTCCAGTTCGTCGCCTTTTTCTTTATCAAGAGTTACGACATCAATAACTGTTCCGCGCTCCCCGTGCGGCAAGCGGAGTGATGTATCGCGGACTTCGCGGGCTTTTTCTCCGAATATAGCTCTCAGTAAGCGCTCCTCTGCAGTAAGCTCTGTTTCACCCTTGGGGGCGATTTTTCCGACCAGGATATCATTAGGTCCTACATCAGCGCCGACTACCACGACCCCGTTTTCATCCAGATTGCGGAGCGCTTCTTCTCCGACATTGGGGATATCACGGGTTGTCTCTTCCGGCCCAAGCTTGGTATCGACGACACTGCATTCATGCTCTTCGATATGGACGGAGGTAAGTAAATCGCCGCGGACAAGCCGGTTGGAGATGACAATAGCGTCTTCGTAACCCAATCCTTCGTAACTCATGTAGGCAATGGTGAGATTTGATCCCAATGCCAGCTCCCCATTCTCACTAGCAGGAGCTTCGATTAAGACATCGCCTTTTTGCACTTTGTCACCGACACTAACCAATACTCTCTGGTTGTAGCAGGTGGATTGTGAAGTTCTCTTGAATTTCTGCGGTTCGTAGGAGGTGATATCGCCGTTTTTGTACTTAATTTTGATAAGTCCGGCATCAGAATAAATGACTTCTCCTTCATCGGTAGCCCGTACAAGTCTGCCCATGGATTCTACGACAGCACCTTCCATTCCGGTTCCCACAACCGGTGACTGCGGAATCAAAAGCGGCACGGCCTGACACTGCATGTGGGTTCCCATAAGCGCACGGTTTGCCTCATCGTGTGCAAGGAACGGAATTAATGAAGCCGGAGCTCCGACAACCTGCCTTGGCACTATATCGATGTATTCAATGAGGGCGGCATCGGTTTCAAGGAATTCACCCTTGTACCGTACCGGCACGCGGTCAGCGATGATGTATCCGTCTTTATCTTTCGGAAGTTCTGCGTGGGTAATATAGTGATACATTTCGTCATTAGCATCAAGGTAGACGATATCGCCGGTCGCACGTACTTTCGTTTTGTCACCGTGGATCACCTTTTCCACCCTGCGGTACGGGGTTTCGAGGAATCCGTATTCATTTACGCGTGAATAAAGCGCCATGTAGGTCACCAAACCGATGTTCGGTCCTTCAGGACTTCTGACCGGATCAACACGGCCATATTGTGATGCATTGATGTCACGGATAGAGAAGCTTGCGCGTTCGCGGGAAATTCCACCGACCCCCATAACGGTAAGACGGCGCAGATTGTCGATTTCAGCCAGAGGATTAGTCTGGTCTAATATAGTAGAAAGCTGGCTGGTGCGGAAAAAGTCATTGATAGAGGCGATAATCGGCCGGGCATTCACCAAGTGGGTAGGGGTAAGATCTTCTGCATTTGGTCCTGCCAAACTCATTTTCTCACGGATAGAGCGTTCCAGCCTCAGGATTCCGACACGGAATGCGTTGGTGGCCACAAGCTCGCCGACACGGCGGACACGGCGGTTACCAAGATGGTCAATATCATCGACATCACCTTTACCGTTGGTAAGATTCATGAGGTAGCGTATGCCTCCCACGATGTCGTCTTTGGTTAATACCCAGTTTTCTTTGTTGTTGGGAACATCGAGCCCGAGCTTTTTGTTCATCTTATAGCGGCCGACGCGCTCCAGGGAATATCTCCGGTAGTCAAAGAACATGGTGCGAAGAAGCTCCTGGGCATTATCGAGAACAATCGGCTCTCCCGGACGGAGCTTGCGGTACAACTCAAGGACTGCTTCGTTGGAGTCGGTCGTGGTGTCTTTGGCAAGGGTAGCCTTGGTAAACTGGTGTTCCGGATTTACGTCTACCTCCGCAAACAGGCGCTCAATTTCTTCGTTTGAGGAAAATCCAACGGCGCGAAGGAATGTGGATGCCACAAACTTGCGGCGGCGGTCGATCCTCACCATCAAAACATCATTGCGGGTTACGAAGAATTCAAGCCATGAGCCGTGCATCGGCCGGATCTCTGCACTATATAATGTACGTCCGGTGGAAGGATCCACTTCGCCGGTAAGATAAATTCCCGGGGATCTGACCAACTGATTCACCACACAGCGCTCGATTCCGTTAATGACGAACGTTCCCCGCTCGGTCATCGCGGGAATGTCTCCTAAAAATACTTCCTGGGTGAGTTGGTGTCCTGTTTGTTTATTGGTGAGAGTGGCTTTTACTTTCAGAGGCATGTCGAAGGTGAGTCCTTTTTGCTGTGCGATTTCCGGGGTAAGGCGCGGTCGTCCGAAATAATAATCGCCGAATCCGAGTTCCCAATTCTTGCCGGTAAAATCCGTCATCGGGGTAACTTCGTTCAACAATTCTTTAATACCGTGTTCCAAAAACCACTGATATGATTCGCGCTGCACGAGGGTTAGATCAAGCTTAGGAAGATCAGGGTATTCGGTACCCCATGTTTCGCGCTTATAAATTGAAGGTTTAGATGCCATTACTGTTCTTAGAAAATACCGCCGGTTTGTATGTTGTAAAGAACGACAAAAAGAAGCGAACAATGAACGTTCGCCTCATTTAGGCTATTCAAGTAATCATTATTATAACTCCTGCAATCCGTTTGTCAAGGGAGCATATCAACAACCTCCATTGACACCAAAATATCGGATGTATGATACTTACCTTACGAAGGAGTTGTCCGTATGTTTTATACACCGGTAGATTATTTTTCTGTATTGCTTGCCGCGCTGGCTGGCATGGTAGTTGGGTTTGTCTGGTATTCCCCGCTTTTATTTGCAAAGCCGTGGATGAGGTATGCCAAAATTGATGCCAAAAAATTAAAGGAGTCCCAAAAAAAGATGGGGAAAACGTACGTCATGTCGTTTATTACGACTGTGGTTACCGCATTTATTCTGGCATTGCTTTTAAACGCCTCCCTTGTCATCACCATGACCGAAGGACTTATGTTGGGTGGCGTGGTATGGCTTGGTTTTGTCGCGACCACCATGTTTACGGGGGTGCTGTTTAGCGAAATGCCAATGGGATTGTTTCTTATAAACAGCGGGTATCAATTAGCATCCATCCTCGTCATGAGCGCCATCCTTACTGCGATGATGTAAGACGCTAAAAGTTTAAGAGCCACAGGTGGTAATTAAGCACCATGGCAAACGACACCCACAAAAAATACGGAAGCATGAGGTATGCACTCGGCTTATCCAAATTCTGATACCGGAAAATAACACCGATAAGGCTTACCCACATTGCGGCGATGATAATAAATGCCAGCGGAATATTGCGGGCGCCGAAAAACACCGGCGACCATATGGCATTAAAAAATAAATTCACCAGAAATAATCCAATTGCGTTCCTCACTTCTTTCCGCTTCGTCCCTAATCCGGAAATACGATAGGCCGCAATCCCCATGAGTGCATAGAGCGTGACCCACACGGGGCCGAAAATCCAATTCGGCGGGCTGAATACCGGTTTCTGGAGCGTGGGGTACCAGGAGCTTACACTTGAAGCCGTGAACAATGAACCGGCAATACCCACTGCTTCACAAAGAAATATCCAACCGGCTAATTGAGGAAGATGCAATGACTGATGTGATGCGGAGGAATGTTTGGCGGTACTCGTTCGCTTCATATATATACTCTATCACAACAAAAGTTGCGACTGTATAGTTTCATGGGTTCCGGCTTTTTTCCGGTACGCACAGTATTCACAGTCTTTACCCGGCTCCGGCATGTTGCTGCCGTCAAGACACTTCTTCATGACAACAAGCATCGGACTAACCCAGCTCACATCGCCGCGGTGTGCATGAAGTGTGAGGATAAATTCCAGCTTGCCGTCAAACTGTACCGGCGTTTTTGCCGCGTTGGCATACACGATATAGGAAATATTACTTACCGCAAACCCGGCTTCCCGGAATAACCACTGGTACGTTTCCAGTTGTTTTTTGTAACCTACCTTCCACTGATCCTCGAGCGATATTTCTTTTTCCGTGGAAGTTGATTTGTAATCAACGATGATAAGCTCGCCTTTGGGGTTTATCCATATATCGTCAACCGCTCCGAACACAATAAAGTTTGTTTGCTTGTGCAGGATCTGCATCCCTACGAAATTTTCGCGCCATATATCAAGATCTTTGTGGACAAAGGGGACGGCATCTATGCCGTACCGTTTCATGATTTCGTGGGGCTTGCCTGTCGCACGCAGAATATCAAATTCTTTTTTGAGCAGATGGTCAACGGCTGAGTTAAGGGAAAACCCCGGCATACTGGGGCGACTCACCCCAAGGCGCCTATCCAAATAGAAACACCGCGGGCATTCCCGGAATAAATCAATCTTACTGCGGCTTACCTTAAACGGTGTTTTGCTGTTCGGGGTATATAGCCTGCTTCCGGTCCATGTCATAAGGTTAAGTATATCACCGGAGTCACTTTACAAGACCGGCAAGCAGTGCAAAATCCGCACGCATAAGCGGAGCATATTTGGGAAACCGGAGCACCGCCGCAGGGTGGAGCATGATAAGAAACGTAAGTCCTGATTCTTTGATCACCTTGCCGTGCACTTTCATAATAGGAAGCGTTTTTTCCAGCATGGCATACACAGCAGTTGCCCCCATAAGCACCACATACTTAGGCTGAATCACCCGCAGCTGCTCCATGAGGTGCTCCCTTCCGTGACGGATATCTTTTTTGGTGGGGGTGCCGCGGTCCGGCAGATATTTAACGGGGCTGGTGATATACACCTCTTCTTCGATAAATCCCGCCTCCCTGATATGGGAGCGCAACAGCTTGCCGCTTCTGCCTACAAATGGCCGTCCTGTTGCCGCTTCTGTTTTCCCCGGCGCTTCGCCAAGAAACACTACTGCAGCATCGGGGTTGCCTTCACCCGGCACAGCGAGTCCGCTTTTACCTACTTTGCATTCAACACATGCTGCTATCTGTTTGGCGATACGGGTAAGCTTAGCTCCTTTATCCATGTAGCGAGTATACCCGACCACTAACCCTCTCACAATTGAGGAGCGCAAAAATCCTGTGCTATGATGGACGGATATATGAAAATAAATGTCAGACTCATCTACCTGTACCTATTCTCTTTTGTGGGGCTTCTGACAGTGGTCATAGGCTCCGTACGGCTCGTAGATCTGGGGCTAAAAGTATTTGTATTCCCCGACGCCGACCGGTATGAACTATAGCCATGATCGCGGTGGGGCTGCCACTCTATCTTTATCACTGGAAAACAATCCAGAAAGAAAACAAATCCAAAAAATAAAGACTATTCTGTCGTCACACCGTCAAACTCTTCGTCGCTACTTTCTGCTTCCGCTTTGGTACGGTGGACAACGGCATCCAGGTGATGCGGCGGACTATATAAGGTATATAACTTCAAAGGCTCCGTAATCGACGTGTTTACCACATTATGTTTAGCGCCTTTCGGTACGATAATTGCAGTGCCGTCGGATACTTCGTGGGAAACACCATCGATAATTACGGCGCCATTACCTGCTTCCACCCGGAAAAACTGATCATTCTCAGCGTGTATTTCCTCGCCGATTTCAGTGCCTCCGGGGATAGTCATAAGAACAAGCTGAAGGTATTTAGAGGTATACAATACTGTCCGGAAGTTGATATTGGCGTTCGTAAGCTTTTCAATGTTTCCGATATATCCGCGCATAGGCACCTCCCGCCCTTATGCTAACACCAAAAACAGCCGCTCGCTGTGTGATAGAACACGGAACATTTTCTCCCAAAGAAGGTTAGTTCTCCCCTATGGTTATAGAAGTGATGGTGACGGGAGACACCGGCTTGGAGTTTTCCCTGCCGTCCTGGACGGTCGGCGCTGTGGCGATTGCATCTACCACACTCATGCCTTCCGTCACTTTGCCAAAAATCACATAATCAGGCTGCAGCCCGTAGTCCGCATGCATAATAAAAAATTGGCTTCCGTTCGTATGGGGTCCTGCATTGGCCATAGCTACGGTTCCCCGGGTATATTCACCCGTAAACGGTTCATCCGCAAATGAATAACCGGGTCCGCCAATACCATCGCCCTTTGGGCTGCCGCCCTGGATCATGAAGGTCGGGATCACCCGGTGAAACGGCGAGCCGTTATAAAACCCCTTACGGGAAAGGTATACAAAATTATTAACCGTTATAGGAGTCTCTTTTGCATTAAGTGCTATGGTAATTCTGCCGGCAGAAGTCTCCATAACAGCCGTGTATTTTTTATTCACATCAATTTCCATTGCCGGAGGCATGGGGCGGGCTTCCGGCTGTACGGTAGGCTTGTTTGCTGATGGTTGGTTTGTCAAAGTGGCTCCTTTCGGTAAACTTATGTATATAGCTATGATAAGAAGGCATATTCCTACGACTGCGACCCAAATATATGACGGTTTCATAGCGGATTTCTATTATACATAAATATGAGAGAAATATAGCCCCGTAAAATGGGTGTTTTTCACCATTAGCTCCCATCTGGTACAATATAACCCCTTATGGAAATCCATACTGCTCATCAAACAGGACATTCTGACGGCACAAACGACCCGTCTATCGTAGATAAACTACGAAACTGGTACCGCGGACTGCCGGACAAAAAGCGCTATCTGGAATTTATTACGGCACTCCTTACCATCCCGGTTCTCCTCACCGTGTTACTCAGTAATGTTACCAACCTCCAAAACCAGAAAAAAGCGGAAACCACCCCGACACCAAACGTCACCAACACTACCCCCACCGCTAAACCAACAGCTACACCGGAAAAACCGTTAGGCACATCTCCCGCTGCTACTCCTGCGGCGCAATGCACGCCGGGGGTGGGTCCTGTGGAAATCGTCTATCCGGAAGAAAACGCCACGCTGTCAGAAGACCCCGTGTGTCTGGATATTCCAAGGCTATCGGGCAACTACTGTGCTGTCGTCTGGTCATACCGGATAAACGGGAGCGGCTGGAGCAATTATACGGACCGCGAGGTATGTATGTACGGGCTTACCCCCGGCAGTAAGCAGCTGGATCTGCGGATAAAAAGCATCGTATCGGGAGAAGAAAAGATTCTCAGACGGACATTTACTATCGCAGGATCCCCAACCCCTACTCCGGCCACCCAGTCGGGTGTTATGAATACGCCGTAACGACTGCTCCGCTTATTCCCCGTCCACCACCTCGCCGATAACGATGTCGGGGGTAAAATACGTTTCCAAAAGCTTAAAGTTTTTTACATTCGCCCGGTAAAATACGTCAAACACAATGCCGATCACCGGCACCACACCGAATATATAATCCACCGCAATATTCCACAGCATTTTCATGTATATCGCGGTTGGCACTTTAAGCTGGAAAGCTATCCACATAAGGTATAGCGAAGTAGCAGCGGCCACTATATTTCCCATACCAGGGATGATATTAAGCAGCGGATCTATACCGAAACGCACACCAAACACATTAAACCGCAGATCCATCACCCGGGTTAATCTCCTGGCAAAATCTATATGCGAGGCAAGTACTGCAGTTCTGTTCACTTATAAAGTATATCACCGTATTACTAACACTCTCCAAAAAATCAATCTATTGCATACCACACCAACTCCCGCTATAGTTTCTCCATATGACCGATACAATATGTCCTAAATGCGGCAGTCCTTTAAATCCTATTACCGAAACCAAGTCCGGCAAACAAATGCAGAAATGCAGCACCGGCCGCTGGAATCCGGATACCAAAAAGAATGAAGGCTGCGATTATGTTAAATGGATAGTCCCCGAACCCAAAGAGCTCGATGAAAAATGTCCCAAATGCGGCAACCCCCTGGTGATGCAGGTCACCCGTTTCGGCAAAAAGATGAAGAAGTGTTCGACTAACACCTGGAACAAAGAAACGAAAAAAGCCGAAGGGTGCGACTATGTGGAATGGATAAACGGCAGCACCGAACCACTCGATGAAGCATGCCCCGACTGCGGCAAACCATTGGTTTTATATACCACTGCCAGCGGCAAAAAAATGAAGAAATGCTCCACCTCCGGCTGGGACCGCGAGAAAAAAGTAGCCACCGGTTGTACCTATGTGCAGTGGCTTAAGCCGGGAGAATATCCCGTAAGCCAAAAAGAAAACGGCGAAGAATTTCTTCCCCCCGAGCCGCCTGATGCAGAAGACGCGTAAGCCCTCATAAATTCGTGAATATCGCGTGTTTTGGGTTTTTGGTACAATCAAAATCCATGACGGAATCACGGATAATACGTCCAAGCGACGCGTGTGTCATCTTCGGAAGCAACCCGAATAACGACGGCCCTGTGGATCTCAATCTTTGGTGGTATGACGAATTCAAGCGTGCCAAAGCAGGGCTGCGCCACATCCAACAAGGAACAAAAATGATTATCACTGTTGGCGGTGAGCGATTTACCGATGACCACCATCGTGTCGTTACCGAAGCGGAATCCATGAAAAACCGCGTGGTCACCCATGCACACCGGCGAGGAATACCTCTTAATGATGTGGTGTTTCTGGAGGAAAATAAAGGCAAAGAAACACTCGAACAGACACTGTGCACGGTGGACATACTTGCTGCTGAAGGACTCGCCCACTCACGAATCAATGTGGTTTCTTCGTGGCATCAGCTGCCGCGTATAAAGATGATCCTCAACAAATCAGGTATCCCTGACGTTCAAACAATTATAGCCAACCCAATCACACTGAATAGATACGCCCCTAACCAAATTTGGAACTGTTCTGCAGGATACTCGTACACACTCCTGGCTATAGCAATGAGAAAATACGGCTTTTGGCACGATGGCGGCCCCGTGATCCGTCATTACCGTGACAGACGAAAATAAGGCATTGTTATCGCGTATAATACGGGAGCATGGAAACGATCACCAAAGAAATCCGTATACTACTCGTGTATCTGGCACGCCCCAAGATAAGCCGATCCGAAATGGAACAGGACGTTACGGAGTTATGGCAGCTTACCGCTACCTTGGGTAACGCCACAATAACTGACATCATCACCCAGCACGGGAGTATAACCCCCGCTTCATACATTGGTACGGGCAAAGTAGAAGAAGTTGCTGCTTATCTTGCAGATCACCCCACCGACATTGTGCTGCTTAACGGTCACGTCAAACCAAGCCAGAAATTTTTACTTACCAAATCGTTCTGGGAAATTAATAAACAGATTATCGTCTGGGACAGGGTGGATCTAATCCTTGCCATATTTTCCAAACATGCCAAAACGACAGAAGCTAACCTCCAGATTGAACTCGCGCGTATGCACAACATGGGACCAAGAATTTTCGGCATGGGCATGGAACTCTCGCGCCAGGGCGGCGGCATCGGCACACGCGGCCTGGGAGAAACAAACACTGAACTTATGGAACGCCACTGGAAACGCGAAATCAAAAAGGTAAAAGACGCGCTGGAAAAAATTACTAAAACCCGCACTACCCAGATGGAACACCGCAAACACCTGGGCATCCGCACGGTGTCCATCGTGGGCTATACCAATGCCGGCAAGACTTCGTTATTTAACGTCCTCACCCACAAAAAACATCTGGTAGAAAATGCACTGTTTGCCACTCTTGATAGCACGGTGGGGGAAGTGTATCTCCCGTCTCTGGGACAGAAAATCGTTGTTACGGATACCATCGGATTTATCAGCAACCTGCCACCCAGCCTTATCGAAGCATTCACTTCGACGTTACTCGAATCCGTCCATGCAGACGTGGTACTGCATGTGATCGATGCGACAGATCCAAGTATGACGGAGAAAATAAGGGTGGTGAATGAAATTCTCAATTCACTCCACATACCGGAGCAGAAAGAAGTATTGGTGTTTAACAAAGCCGATGCGTTGGATGAAGCCGGAAGAAATAAAATTATAACAACGTTTGCGGATTCACCGTATGTATTGGTTTCGGCTAAATCTCACGAAGGGATAGACGAACTCACCAACCGCATCTTTCCCCACTATCTTAACAAGGCTACAAGATAACTTCTTCCCGCATGCGCGGCAGGTGAATATCACGGATAGCAAGATCCTTTTTTATTTTCTGTGCAAGAGCCTGCCTTGGTTCGTCATCGCCATGGGTAAGAAATACTTTACCAACTCCCTTAATTACCTTGAGCCAATCCATCAACTGACCCTGATCAGCATGCGCACTCATTGACTGGGTGTCAGTAACCGTTGCTTTCACATGTACTGTTTGTTTATCGATAGTGAGTGTTCTGCTGCCTGACAATATCTCGCGCCCCAGCGTTTCCTCT
>JACRMP010000023.1 GCA_016214885.1 Candidatus Gottesmanbacteria bacterium
ACCAGTGAGGCGATAAACACCATAACTGCCAGCAGGATATCGACGTTTTTAAGGGTAACCCACAAGCCTATGATGGCAATAGTGCCTATGGCGTTTCCTGCCGCAGATCCAATTTCTATGGCTACCCGGTTGCGCCACCCCGGATTTGCCGCCATGAGCCGCCCGATAAATATGGCGAAATCGATGCTTGTTTTGAGGTAAATAGTGCCGCCCACCAGTATATCGACCCAGCGGATGTCGAGATAGATTTTTTCGGATGCGGGGATAAGGTTAAATACAACAATGGCTGCATGGAGCAGTACAAAAAAGAATGCAAATACCGCTCCCGTTAGCAGAATGGGAATGAGCTGGGAAAGAAACGGAGATTTGTCAATTTTAGCAAGTAACGCTTCCATTGGGATATTGTAGCAGAATAACGATTAGGTTATGCCGTTACCGGAGGAACGTCGATGATTTTGGTTGCCCGGAGGATGGGGAGCAAAATCTCGAAAGGAAGACCGATGACATTGGTGTATGAGCCGTCTACTTTGGTGACCAGATCCCACGGTGTTTCGTTTAAGGCATATCCTGCAGCAAATCGGGTAAAGTCATAGCGGTTGACGTAGTTTTCAAGTTAGGTATTGGTAATTTTTCTGAGTGTTACCTTGGTTTCGGATGTTTTTGTCCAGGATTTTTTCACTTTACCCTTGTCCATATGGACGATGTGGACGACGGTCGTAAATACATGGGATTTGCCCATCAGCTCTTTGAGAATACGCATTGCATCCGGTTTATCCAGTGCTTTGCCGTAGATCTTTTTGCCTACGACGGCCATGCTGTCAGCGGCAATGACGATTACCTCGCGGTCTTCGGGCACCATATAGACGCGCGGATTGTCGACTACTTCCATGGCTTTCGCGATTGCGCGTTTCTGGATGGTTTTTAGGGGATTCGGATCGGTAATTTTGTCCTCATCAAGGCGGGTTACGGCTACCCGGAAGCGGATACCGAGTTTTTCCAATAGACTTTTCCGGCCGATGGATTGTGAGGCTAGTATGACGTCAGGGGCAAGTACCACGTCCAGCTGATTCTTGGAAGAAAACGATAATTTCATTAAAGGTATTATACCCGTTTTTATAGGATTAAGCCAGTGGGAGATTATTCAGTTGGGAATAAGTCGCCCGAATCCTGTAGTACTCCTTTGACCTGATTTTCGATTGCTCGGGCTCTTGCTCTACCGGACATATTCGTGAATTGAACTTCTCCCATGCTCCCGCGTTCCGGACGGATAACAACGTCTTCTACCAGTCTGCGGTATGGTTCACCTTCGACGCGAATACGCTTGCCCTTGCCATCGAGGACGTATACCGCTGCTACCCTTACATTCATAGCTGTATTATACCTCACCATGCAAGGAGCGGATATTTGGAGGTTGTTTGTGAGTGATATACTTACGGTATATGAGCGGCGATGGTGAGCGTGATGACGGTATAGATGTCCGTTGGCTGACAAAAACATTACTCAGCTTGCTAAATCGAGATAAACCGGCAAAAAAAACAGACAATCCTGTTTCGACAGGGAAAGTTGTGGAGATAGCGCCATCAATCGTACAGCGGGATCGCCCGCGTTCGCGTCTGCGTAAGCTTTCGGAGGGTCGCGGAAGGGATATGCGGCAGTTATCCGATCTTCCGGATGACGAAATAATTAGACTTGCTAAAAAAAGTGGGCGTATTCTCAGAGCCCGTGATGTTGCCATGGTGCGTTCAACTGCGGGGCGCAATGGTGCAGTCGCTGATATTATCGACGCTATGGATCAGAACGGACTTTTTGAATCGTAATGCATTTTTCTATCCATATTACCTAATTACTTTAGTCGGAGTGGAGAGATTCGAACTCTCGATCTCACGGTCCCGAACCGTGCGCATTACCAACTGTGCTACACCCCGGTGAACAGTGGGATGAAACCTATCGGTTTCTTCCCAACGATCTTCCCCATATCGTGTCACGGGTTATTTGATGATCCTGTAGACGCCCGTGATGGGTAGTACACATAGATCAAATAAATTCCACGTAATCCTTATGGGCAATGTTGGTATTGTAGCATAGAATTAGAGTAGAATAGAGAAAGATTTTTGCAAAGCCTCCATAGCTCAATGGATAGAGCAGGCCCGTCCTAAGGGCAAGATGAGGGTTCGATTCCTTCTGGGGGCACCATCAGTGCTGCGGTGCGCGGGATTTATATTTGTTCCGGTTTATCTTCTACAATAACTACTTCAAATCCGGAAATTTCATTTCCTGTTTGCGGATCAAGACGCGGAGCCCTGCGGATAGTACTGTATTTATTCCTCCGTTCAAGGGCTGCGGCAATTTGTTCCGCTGTCCGTTGTCTTCCCATTTTTTCTTTCGGAGCTGTGGTATGGAGTCGTTCCGTGGGTTTAAGTTTGTAGAGGGTGCGTAAATCGTGCGCCTTATTTTCCATGATGTTACCGGAGGTTGACGATGTAGAGATTATTGACGGCAGAAGCGGCACTGTTGAGGTTGGTAAGGATGATGAGTTTGCCGCCGGATGCCCACGGAACGGCAAATGAGTCCCAGAACGGCCCTGCGTAGGCGGTTCGGCGGTTTGTGGCATCATAGTCCATGATTTCTACTTTATCGTGTGCAACGACCACCAGGTGCCGTGAGGTGGGCAGCCAGTGAAGCGCATTGGTAATATCAACTGCTGGGAGTTTGCTGTTTTTGGCTGCCGGCGTGGGTGCTATTGCAGCAGTTTTTGTTATAAAGTAATTGCGATCTTCTTTGATGTCATAGACATACACGCTCCCGGCGCTTATCGAGCGCATTTCTTCCGTGGGATTTGCACCGATAAGCGGAGGAACGATCACGGGTTGGAGGGTGCCTGATGCGGTAGCTTCATAGAGTATTTTTGTTTCGTCAGGGGAGAATGAAATAATTTTGGCAGATGTACTTGCCATATCGGTAAATTCTGAGGGAACGGTGACTAATTGGTCCTGTAATCGTTGTTCTTTTATACTGTTCCAATCATTTTGTAATAGTTTGATGTTGGTAACGGCAGTGGGTGTGACACCTGTTTGCAGTGCATCCAATACGTAGTGTGATGTCGGAGATACGGTTGCCAGGATTTCGTTGCTGTCGGGTGACCAGGTAAGTGTCGCTTTGGAAAAGTTAATGGCTCCCGATTTGGCAACCTGCCGTGCATCGCGGTTCAAGCCCAATGGCTTGTCTACCAGATCCAGCACCCATACGCCGGGACGGGTGTTGGGGAGTGATGCACTGGTAGTGGCAGTTGAGTCGGGGATTACGTATGCAAGCTTTGATCCGTCGGGAGAAAGTGATGGATTGACGACACCTGTTGCAGTAAGGGCGGTCAGTGACGGATTGGTGGGGAGGAGTAAGGCATCTACTTTTGCGACAACCTCACCCTGTACCTTCATGCGTTTCTGCCATGGCTGAAAGCCGTCTTTTGCGATGGTGACGTTGTACCAGCCGGGGGGAAGAGTAAGGGTCGCTTGGGTCGCAGTTTTGATTTTATCATCGATAATGATCTGGGCGCCCGACGGGTCTGACTGCAACACAATGAGGCCGGTGGGGTTTACGGATCCATCGAGGCCAAGCCGGTATCCCCGGCCGTACGCGATAATGGTGGCAGCAACACCTAAAATGATGCATACCGTAACAAAGGGTATCATGAATGATCGGATTTTTGTGTACATAGTAACAATTCGGGTGTGGAACCTTTCCCTAGTATACCGCACATTATGATAGAATGCTATTTAGGCTATTCGAGACAAAACGCAGCTATTTTTGAGAAAAATTATGTTTGGATTAACAAAACGGTTAGGGATAGATCTTGGCACCGCAAACAGTGTGGTGTGGCTGGCCGGTACGGGAGTTGTGTTAAACGAGCCCACAGTAGTAGCGGTAACGACCGATGACGGGCGTGTGGTGGCGGTTGGCAATGAGGCCAAGGACATGCTGGGAAGAACACCGGGCAATATCATGGCAAGTCGTCCTATGCGCGATGGGGTGATTGCGGATTACCGTATAACCGAGGCTATGTTGTCGTATTTTATCGATCGTGCCGTAGGCCGGAACCGGATATTTAAGCCGGAAGTGATGATCTGCGTGCCTACTGGCGCTAGTCAGGTGGAACGCCGGGCGGTTATCGATGCAACGCTTGCCGCAGGCAGCAGGGTAGCGTACCTCATTGAAGAGCCTCTTGCTGCGGCAATTGGTGCCAAAATCCCTATCGCCCAAGCCTCAGGTCACATGATTGTCGATATCGGCGGCGGGAGTACGGAAGCTGCGGTTATCTCACTGGGAGGCGTGGTCGTGCACAAAAGCGCCCGGGTGGCAGGAAATAAGATTGATGAGGCTATCGCAAATGCGGTGAAAAAGAATTTCAACCTTATTATCGGAGAGCGCATGGCGGAGGCAATCAAAATAACCATTGGCGATGCTATGCCAAAGGGAGCGTCCGTTAAGCCATTACTGGCAAAAGATGTTATAGCCGGAAAGTCAGTTCAGCCTCAAAATGTTGAGGCTATGGAAATCCGTGGCCGCGATGCTATTTCGGGACTTCCACGTATTGTAAATCTGACGAGCACTGACGTGACCCAGGCCATCTCGCCGGTGCTGCTACATATCGTAGGGGCAATTAAGTCAGTGTTGGAAGAAACACCCCCGGAGCTTGCCGCCGATATTATCGACAAGGGTATTGTCATGGCGGGAGGAACAAGTTTGCTTCGGAATTTCGATAAACTGGTAACTCAGATTACCGGCGTACCAGCTCATGTGGCGGACGAACCGCTTCTTTGTGTGGTGCGGGGTACCGGAGTGGCGATAGAAAACATTGAATTGTATAAGCGGAGTGTCAGTAAAAAATAGGTTGTCACCCATAAGGTTTTATCTACAAGTCTCATAGTTAATTTAACAAAACTAAATAAATACTAAAATCGGAAAATCTGCGGTAAATATAGATAAAATGTATTTTGACTTATAGTTATTTCTCTGCCCCGAGGGTATTGATGGCATAATTACGGTTTATCTGCCATGGAATTATGTGTTCAACGGACAGAGTATTTTGAATAAACTACGATAAATTAATATACATAATATATTCTTATGAGCTTAACTAAGCAAAAAATACTGAATATTCAGGTAACTTCATCTCCAAAAGAAAAGATCCTAGAACATATAAAAAAGTACCTTGATAGATCCGGGGACGAGGGTTCGCCGCGTTCCAGAAAAAGCAAAAAATCACTTGTGGTCCTTACACCAAACCCGGAACAAGTCGTCTTGGCTTCCCGTTCTTCTGTGTTTGCCGGATTGCTCAATCAGGCCGATGTGACGCTCCCGGATGGCATCGGAATCGTTTGGGCAGCCCGGTTTCTCGAGAGTGTGCCCTCCCGTACGGATACCACCGTAATCAGCGGTCGCATATCCGGGGTAGATTTTATGGATGATCTGGTTGCCTTGGCGGTCAAACAGCGCGTCAGTATAGGACTTATAGGGGGTTTAGGAGGTTTAGCAGTCCAAGCATTTGAGTGCTTACACCAGAAACATCCGAAGCTATCCGGTTGGGCAGAGGATGGTCCTGAAATCCGTACGGATGATACCGGCATAATTGAGGATCCCGGAACACATTACTGGTCACAAATGGTCAAAAAAATTACAACAACGAAGATACAAATCCTTTTTGTAGGGTTAGGAGCGCCGAAACAGGAGCTGGTGATTGATAAGTTAGCAACTGCCTATAAAGTAGCGGATATTTCTAGTCCATTGGTTATGATGGCAGTCGGCGGAAGCTTCGATGTGTTGGCAGGTAGGCTCAAACGTGCACCATTATTTATTAGATCGATTGGGTTTGAATGGTTTTGGCGATTATTGCAGGAGCCATGGCGATGGAAGCGACAATTGGCGCTTCCCCAATTCCTTTTTTTGTTGATCAGAGAGAAGCTCAAAATACTCGTAAGTCAAGGGTAGATACGAGCGTCAATTGACGTATTATAGGATATATATTATACTTCGCTCCTTATGGAATGCGACAGAATGAAGTGTAAGCTCAACTATAAAGGGAAGTGCAATGGTGCACGGTCACTGCGAACTGAGGTCACGTATCTTTCCCAGCGGCAACACTGGGAAAATTTTTCAGGTATTCACAATGTCGTGCGTCGTATCGCGAACGCAGCACCTATTTCTGCCGAACAATCCCGGACAAATCAAATTGCCGTGGTGCGAAAAAATAATTATCGAATTATAGCCCAGTACTGCCGTCCGCAGGATACCGCTTTGCGGGACGCCATGGCGGCGTATGAGATTGAAGCAGCCAAAGAGTTGCCGCCCGCGTGATGTAATTACTTTTGTTACTTCTAGATTCTTTTTCTGTCGTCTCATTATCGGCGTCTTTAAATATAATGAGCTTATCTGTACGTGATATAATTGTTTTCTTGATATACATATATGTCTTGTGAAAATATATCATGTCCATGGCGATTAGATGGTAATTGCTTTACCGCATTGTTTTTAGGGAGAGAGGCGTTGTTCCAGGGGAATAGGGAAAACGCCATGCGGCATAAGGCAAATATGGCGCCAATCACACTGGAATTGTTTCGTGCCCAAAAAAAGGAAGAAGTAGCGACAACCGCCCGTCAAGTTATCATTGATTACTGTCGTCCTCAAGACGCCTCGCTTCGGGAGGCTCTCGCGCATTTTGATGCTGTAATTGTTAGTTAAGTACTTATATGACTACAATATTTGCATGTCATCAGGGAAAAGAGCGAAGTGTTGTCCTTGCCGGTTTGTATCGGGCAGCCGGACGTGATGTTGAATCGTTTGAAGGTGGGATTGAGCGGATGATCACGCTCAGTGAGGATGAGTTAGGGCAAGAGATTGGGCAGGAGGATGATGTGGTCCTTATTTGTGAGTCGTGGGGTCCGCGTGATCCACAGCTACGCGCGGTACAAACCGCAGAAGAATTACTTTCAGGTATAGGGAGAAGGTATTCCCGCGGAACGAGCCGCGAATTAATGAAAGCAATTGTGTTCCGTAAGAAATAAGATATATCTTTTGTTATATTTTGATATAAAAGGTAGATCCAGTTTATTTTCTGCAAAGACCCACGGTGACAGTACCGCTTGAAGTGAGAAGTTCCCGCACATGTTGAAGAACCTGTTTATCATTGTTGAAATGTATTCCCATAACTCGTCTCCCCCTTGTTGTTCGTTCGATCGTTTGGATAACTCCGTCTGTGGGTTCAAATACCAGCGTAGGGATTGAGTTTCTGGTTGGACGAAGCCCCAAAAAGGTCTTGGTAATTTCCTTCAATGTTTCTTCCTGCACGGGATGTTCTATAGTAAAGGTTGCTGGCATAGAAATGTGAAGGTTATCGCGGAGTATAGCGTATTCCTTCCCCTTGTCAATGATACGGCTATTGTCCGGTATGCTACACGTGGAGTATAATAGCAGGATCATGCGGATCCTGTATTTACAGACGTTTCCGTTTTGGGGGTCCGGTTCGGGCACCTATGCGCGGCATTTGGCAAGTGAAATTGGCAAACGCCATAAGGTGGCTATCTTAGCTCCCGATATTCGCCCTATTGAGCGTTGTAAGCTCTATTCAGTTGAACTTCCTTTCCCTGTTGCTTTCACCGGACACCCTGAATGGCCGGATTGTAAGTTGTATACCGATTTGTCCAACAAAGGAATCTGGGAGATATATGATGCATACCTGCGGGCTACCATTAAAGCGGTAGAGGATTTTAAACCCGATATTATCCATGCGCATCATGCGTTTCCGACCGCGTGGCTGGCGGCGTTTATCAAGGACACTTACAACATCAATTTTGTTGTTACTATCCACGGCTCGGAATTACCCACCCTTGAGAAGGACCGCCGGTATTACCAGCGGACATTTGATTCTATGTACCGGGCTAAACGGATATTCCCTAACTCTGGCTATACCCGCGATTGGTTCCTCCGGATTTTTAAGGGAAACTTTCACGAAAAATGCAGGGTGATACCTGGGGGTGTCAATATCGAAAAGTTTGTCTACAGTGAGTCCGGCGCTAAAGCGGTGGATAAAGAGCTTAATCTTCATGGAAAACCCGTAGTCGTGTTTGCTGGTAAGCTCACCAAGTATAAAGGGGTAGAGTATCTGGTGGGGGCGGCCAAAAACATCCATGGCGAAGTGGTTATCCTGGGTGATGGCCCCGAAAAAGCACGGCTTATGGAAAAAGCAAAGCAACTTAATCTTACTAATGTCCATTGGGTGGGGCATAAGGGGGCGGGAGTGAAAAAGCTTGTACCCTACTATTCGCGGGCTGATGTTTTTGTCGCTCCCAGCATATGGGATGAGCCGCTGGGGCTGGTTATTCTTGAGGCCATGGCCTGCCAAACCCCGGTAGTTGTCACCCGAAAGGGGGGTATTCCACTTGCAGTGAAAGAAGGGTTTAATGGACTTTTTGTAAAATCACGTAACAGTACTGATATTGTCGCAAAAGTAAACAAACTGTTCGATAATGAGACAATGCGTCTCAAAATGGGTCAAAATGCAAGAAAGTCTGTCGAGGAAAAATTCAGCTGGGAGCTGATTGGGAAGAAATTTGAGGATCGCTACCTTACCTATGCCAAAAAAACAAACGGATCTGCTAATCCACTTCCACAAACAACTATCCCCAAGCAATAACGTATAACTCTTTTGTCTGCAGCAGTCTCCTACACAATACCCGTTGTCTCTGCTAGGATAAAAGTATGCGTATCGGACTTTTGGTTCCATCAATTTATACTGCCAGGAAATACGGTGAAGGCAGGATTTTTGCACCGCTTCCGCTTGCGATAGATTTGGCTGACCGGCTAGTGGATCGGGGGCATGAAGTAGTCATGTATACGTCGGGTGATGTAGCCACCAAGGCGCGGGTAGTTGCCGGGAATGCCGCTATGCTGGAGCCTGATCCCCAGTACTATCAATTCCGCTACCGTGAACCGGACGAGGCTAAATACACTGCACTTGAGATTGTGAAGCGGGATTATGAATACGACTTAACACTCCGTGCCTATCAGGATGCGCAGGCGGGGAAGCTTGATGTGATCCATTCATTCCATGATTTCGGTGCGCATTATTTTGACGAACTTACTCAAATTCCCACGATATATACGCTTCACGATCCGTTGCCCCAGCGGACGGATACTATCGAGTATTTCCGTTACAGCAAATTTGCCCATCACCAGTTTGTATCGATAAGCGACAGCCAGCGTTATAGCGTCGTGAGCTTGAATTGTATAGCCACGGTATACCATGGCATTGATACAAGTTTGTATGATGTTTCGCTTGTGCCTGACAATGAACTGGTACATTTCGGCCGCATTATGGCAGATAAGGGTACGGATGTAGCCATCGATGTAGCCAAAGAAGCAGGGATCCCTATAACCATCGCAACCAGCACCATCCGTGCGAACAGGTCACAAGGGTTTTTTGAGGAAAAAATCGCACCGCAAATAGATGGTAAGGCTGTTAAGGCGGTGGGATTCCTGGAGGGCAAAGAAAAATCTGCGTACATCGGTAAAGGGAAGGCATTTCTTTTCCCGCTCGCATGGGATGAGCCGTTCGGCCTCGTGATGATAGAAGCAATGGCGTGCGGCACCCCCGTAATTGCCTATAACCGGGGAAGTGTTTCCGAAATCGTCCGTGACGGCGTAACCGGATTTATCATTGATCCTCCTGAAGTTGATCTGCAGCAGCCGGCGCACCGCGCAGCGCGCGGCACCTGGACGATCAAACAATCAGGAAAAGCAGGGCTTATCGAAGCGATACGGCGGATCGGTGAGATAGACCGTGCTGCCTGCAGGAGCCATGTAGAAACCCGGTTTTCCTTAGAAGCCATGGCTGATGGGTACGAAAAGATCTATACATCCCTTCAGAACAATCTCCGCACATAACATACCGCGTTTTTTTCCGTACACGAGTTCTGTGCCGTGCTATGATGGTTAGTGATGAAGGTATTATTTGTTACCAGCGAAACAGCGACGTTATATAAACGCGGGGGATTGGCTGATGTAAGTTATGCGCTTCCGGTGGCGCTTTCTAATGCCGGTATAAACGTTTCCCTTGTCATGCCGTTTTATGAGGGGATCGCCGTCAAAGATGTGACGTGCGTAGGTCAGCTTGCGATAGATTTTGACCGCAGACGTGAGTTAGTGTTTATTTTCCGTACGTTGCTTCCCCATAGCCATGTGCGGGTCTATCTGCTCCGCCACCCACTGCTGAATGCGTATGATGATGAGCATATTGCTGCCAGGTTTGCCTTTTTTTCCAAGGCTGTTGCCCAATTGTCGCTTTATTCAGAAGGAATACTCGGAGGGCCTTATGACATTATCCATTGCAACGACTGGCATACCGCCCTTATTCCGCTGTTAATCGGCGAAACGAGCAAGGTGGGGTATAGGGAGCGGGAAACAATCCAGTCCCGGAAATCAAAAACTATACTTACCGTTCATAATTTGTTGTATCAGGGGGAAACGGGATTTTCTATTACCTTAAAGCTCGGGTTCCCCAAGTCTATTTTCCACCCGTTTATGACACCGCTAGGGAAAGCGGTCCGGCTTATGACCGAAGGGTTTGAATACGCCGATCTTGTCACCACGGTGTCTCCTACCTATGCCAAGGAGATAGCGGGAGGTAAACATGGCAAGCGGGTTGTAGAGGTGTTTAAGAAACGGAACGACCAGATAGTGGGTATATTAAACGGCTTGGATACCAAACTGTGGGACCCGTCAACTGACAGGTCGCTCCCGATCCATTACGATGCAAAAACAGTTACGCCCGCTAAGGCAAAGCTTAAAATACAACTCCAGCAGGCGCTCCGCTTGCCTGTTTCTCAAGTGCCGCTGTTTGGGTTTGTCGGGCGGCTGGAGCCCCTCCAGAAAGGGCTAGACCTTATTGCTCGGGCTGTTGCAAAGTTGCCTCCCGAGGAATATCAACTTGTTGTACTGGGAACAGGGCACAAACGGGTGGTGCGTCAGTATGAGAAATTAACAGAACTTCATCATAATATCTCATTCGTTCATACCTTTGATGAGCGGCTCGCCCGGAGGATTTATGCGGGCAGCGATATTATGCTCGTGCCTTCCAAATTTGAGCCCTGTGGGTTAACCCAGATGATCGCCATGCGGTATGGCACCCTTCCGCTGGTACGGAAAACCGGAGGGCTGGCAGACACCGTCACCGACGGAAAAACGGGATTTGTCTTTGGGTCCTATACGAGTACAGCGCTTCTGGAAAAAATGAATCAGGCAATCACTCTGTACCGCGAAAAACCCACCCATTTTGCTGCAATGATGGCAGCTGCGATGCGGAAGGATTTCTCATGGCAGCATCAGGTGAAGGAATATATTGGACTATATAGAAAGCTTCTCAAATCTTCCTAGTTTTTACTACTTATTACCGTTTATTTACAAGTTTTTACAAGTATTTCAATATATGAATTAGCTTGTTAATACGGGAAATATTCGCTTATTGCATATACGCCGAGTTTAAATGTTTCACCGATATGTCTTACTGATGTTATCGTGTATTATGCGCCGGTGTAATACACACTTCTTCCTTTACCATGGGAAAAAATAAGTCCTAATGAGGCAAGGTGGGAAAGGTCGCGGCTGGCGGTAACCTGTGAGACCCTGAATAAGTGTTGGACGACTTTGTTGGTTGCTTTTGCGGCGGGGTTCTCCAGATACCGGAGGATGCTTTCCTCGCGGGAATTGAGGTTCCAGGTTTGCGCAGATGATGGGGTAAGACCGGTGTTTGCCGCATCCCTGATTTGGGTATATAAAAGGTCATAACTCGTGTGTGCGGCGATTATGAAGTGTTCCAGCCAGGCAGTAAGGTTCCCGTGCGTGCGGATGCTTTTTATGGCATGATTATGTGCTTCCATTGAGGCTATCCATTGTGGTTCGAGTGCGAGCATCCCCCTGCAGTCATAGCCGTATTTAGCAAGGATGACAGTGGTCATCAGGGGAGGGAGAATACCATGGGTAAAGCCTCCGATTTCGGTTTGTATGAGTTGGCCATAGAACATTCCCGCCAGCATAAGCGGATGGTCTTTTTGGGATCCTGCATATGAGAGTAGTTGTTTGATATCAGCTTCCGATTCTTTAAGCAGATGCATGCTTTGCCTGGCCGCATGAGGGAGTGCGATAAGGCTTAACGCGCCTATATGCGACGGCTGCAAAGGTTTTGGGTTGGCTGTCCAGTCTGCGCGTACAATATCAAGGGCGTTTTTGTAGGCAAGCGCATCAGTTTCCCATGCGGTGGGGTGTTTTACCGGGTGCAGCAGTAGGTTATTTATCTGTGATTTGGTGATGGACGAGCCTTGTAGCTGGAGTGATCCGTAAATATGTTCCTTAGTAGCCTGCCACCTCAGTTTTTGTTCGGTAGGCAGAGGGAGGGGGGTAATCAGTATGCTGCGCCGGAACTTATCGATATCCAACAGGTAATCTTGGATGGTAGGAGTAAGTGTGTAGGATATTGCAATCATTGCCCAAAAAAAGATTGTGTCTGAATTATATCATTTATGTCAAAAATTCAGTTAATCGAATATGGATTATCTGTACGGTTAAAATGCGTGAATTAGATAAGATTACGATACGATTACGTAGCCTATTGACAGCATGTGAAAATTAATACTATTCTAGATATAGGTTTTCACATATTAGTAATAACTGGTAAATTTACTGGTGAAAACTTGTAAAGAATAGTGATTATTTCGCACTGGTGCGGGCTAAAGGGTTTGGGAGCCTGCCTGACATGCCCAAAACATACACCGTCAAAGAGGTCGCCGACATATTAGGATTCAGCACAAATAGCATCTACACGTTCCTCAAAGAGAAGCGGATCCGCGGGGTGCGGATTGGCAAAGGAAGGTTTCGTATCCCCGAAGAAGAGCTTTCCCGCATCCTGCATTTATCCAAAAAATCTAGGGAACGGGATGCGGTAGCACCGGATTTGGCAGCAGTGGTAGGCCGGGACATCACTGATCTGCCGATTACCACCGCTTCGGTGGTCCAGACTGGTGATGCCGTATTTATTGAGCCGAGGGTGGACAGCGCCGGTATAAGCCGCGGATTATTGGCGCCGAATATTTTTGACTGGTATATAGGGTTGGGGGCTATTGTCGCGGGTGTCGCATTATTTCTTTTCAATTCAACCTTAACAACGGAAGAATTCCCCCGGATGACGCTCATTTATCCGATAATCCGTGTGGTGCTTATAGCTTGCGGAATGGGAATAATCATTAGCGGACTATTCTCCCAAACGAAAAGGTGGCACCACGTGTTCCATATTCTGCTGTCGGCTATGGGGTTTTTCAATGCCTTCGGACTCATTAAAAGCGGAGATATCGAAGGGGGCGTGCTCTACGGAGCGTTGGCATTAGTAATTGTCCTTACGAATTTTATCCCGTTCGGCGGGATAGTATCTATCGGCCTGTATGTATCGCTGATTGCGTTTCTTGTACCCGCGACCATCTTGATTTTTCCTATGGATGCCCATATCCAGGCGCTGTCTGATTTTCTGGGGATGCAGACGTTTGTTATGGGCATACTATCACTGCTTATATCGATGACGTTCGTAATCATTTTTTGGATTGGGTATGCCAGGGACAGAAAGCTTTTTATGCTGGCAGCGTGGTTTTTGACACTTGGGGATATAGCCGTTGCTATCTGGTATGCACATCTTCAGTGCTGGAGCAGGTCGTTTTTCATATTGGTGTTAGGAACGTTCACCGCACTGTTGCCGTATTGGTGGCCGTTACAGCAGGAGCTATCACGTCGTTATAAGATTCTCCTTCATGGGTTGTTTGTGGGATTGGGCGCCGTATTTGTGTTTGCTGTCTTTATCGTCTATTTGTTACAACAGAATATTTGGAGCGTGCGAGAGCGTGAAATCATGAGTAAGGTGCATGTGGGTCATACGAGGCTCAATAATGCAATAACCTCAGTACAGAGTTCGCTGGTTGTTGCGGCAAGTAATACCGATTTCGTGAAATCCGTGAATAAGCCGGATATCGCCACACTGAATAAATACAGCAAAATAATTTATGAGAGCAATCCAAATATTCGCAGACTAATATTTCTAAATAAAGACGGACAGGGGGTAGCTTTGTACCCGTACGGCACATTTGATGAGCCGAATTTTGCCTACCGCGATTATTTCCAGCAGACCAAAAATACCGGCAAGCTATTTGTATCCGATGTATTTCAGGCCAGATCTGACCAGGCTGGCAGGTATGTTGTGGTAATTGCCGCTCCATTATATGACGGCGATGAATTTGCGGGTGTAGTAACCGCATCAATGGATCTGAATCGCATCGGCATGCTGTTGGATCAGGTGGCAGCGGGCGGACAGGGGGAGTATTTTGTAGTCGTTGATGCGAAGGGCATTATATTGAGTCACCCAATCGAAAAATTTATTGGCACCCTGGTACCGGAGACTGATCCGCTGCACCGTGCACTTAAGGGAGAGGATGGATTGGTCAAGGGAATGTTATTAGAAAAAATGCCCGGGATGATGGGGTATGCATATGTTCCCGAGCTGCGATGGGCGATCAGTTTGCGGCTTCCCTCGGCAAAGGTATTTAGCCTAGTCACTGAGAGTATATGGATTGTATTTGGTTTGGTAGTTGTTCTTGTAGGGTTTGTGATAGCTATGATTTGTTATATCAGGAGCCGTGTGTATGCCGGCAAGGAGGGTGGGCCTTAATGAAAACGCCATCACTCAAAAATACCTTAACGCAGAAATCCGCAACAAGCGGATTTCTCGCTGAAGAGGAGGCGCTTCCGCGGACTCGGTTTTCAGCGGTGCCGGTTGGCACCCTGATGCTTCCGGTGATATTTGCACTTGTCGTCGGCAGTTTGTTTATTGGTGCTATACAGGTAATTCGCCCCGTCGGAACAGAAAAAATAACGCTTGATGCTGCCAGCGCAACTACTCCGGTGAATCAGTTAACAGAAAAAATCTTGGCCGAAAGCCACTGGGCAGACCCTTTTATTGTAATGGTGCAGCGGGTCGACAGTTCAATAGCGTATGCATTTGTGAAAAATGCAGTTGTCAAAAACGGAAAATTTGTGGGTGATGTAACGGTACGTTACACGAATGGAGAGCATGGGATTGTGCATGGTGAAAACGGTATTTTTCCGTTTTTTCTGACAAAACTTGGCCATCAGGAGCCGGTCCGGATATTGGTACCGGTGACCTCAGGCGTCAAACTTCCGGATGACTCAATACTTCCTGTGCAGTTTACAAACGGTACATTTATTGATGAACAGCTTATTGGTCACTTCACTGCCACGACCATATTAGATAAATCGCAAATCATCGGGAACATTACCACCCAGAAAGAATTTCTTTCACTTGCTATAGAGCCGACACTGAAAACGGTTGATATGGGGTTGGTTATGGTTCAGCGGGAAATCCTTAAGATGGCCTTGAGTGGTGTGGGAGAAACCGGTGGCGTACTCGGACTAACTACCGATAACAATGATCGGGCTGCGGGTTCCCGTATCCTGGCATCCAGTTTTGGCAGTAATCTAATGATCCAAAGTTTTGCTGGTGAGGGAGTAGTTCGTATCGTACCAAATGGAAACAATATAGACCAAAGTGTAACAAACCAGCAATTTTTGAATCCATCATTTGAAGCTGAGTCCACCAATCAATCTTCCCAGCTTGCTATAAATCAGTCGTTTTCATTACAGGGATTTTATCCTTCATCATTTATCACATCATTAGGGGGAGATGGATCAACAGGAGCGACTGGTGCTACTGGTGTAGCCGGGGTGAAAGGTGATTCCGGTGCCAACGGGGCACAAGGAGCTGATGGTGATGATGGCGCTACCGGCGCTACAGGTGTCGGTGAGTTAGGACCTGTCGGTCCCACCGGAGCAACGGGATCCGGTGGCGGTGGGGGTGGCGGTGGTGGTGCTGACGGGCCAACGGGAACTACGGGAGCAACCGGTGTTGCTGGTAGCTCCGGGCCTACGGGAGCTACCGGCAACACAGGGCAAAACGGTCCTACCGGAAGCACAGGAGCCACCGGACTGGGAGGTGTTACCGGTCCCACGGGAGCAACAGGAAGTACAGGAGTGCAAGGATCATCAGGTCCTACGGGGAATACCGGAGCCACCGGAAGTCAGGGACCAACAGGACCTAGTGGTTCCACCGGAACACAAGGCGCATCAGGACCGACGGGTAGTACAGGCGCAACAGGTTTTATTGGTGCCAGTGGTCCAACCGGAAGCACTGGATCGACAGGATCTTTTGGAAGTTCCGGACCCACCGGGGCGACAGGTACTACCGGTGCTATAGGAATATCCGGACCGACAGGGAGTACCGGACCAACAGGAGGTATCGGCGCATCAGGCCCCACCGGGTCAACCGGATCAACGGGATCGCAAGGATTATCAGGTCCCACCGGTTCCACTGGATCAACCGGAACTGCTGGTGCATCGGGTCCGACGGGGACAACGGGCGCAACGGGAAGTGCTGGTGCATCGGGTCCGACGGGGACAACCGGATCTACCGGCGCAGGGGGTCCTACCGGTGCTACCGGACCGACAGGATCACAAGGTGGTGCAGCGGGGGCAACCGGGCCGACGGGATCCACCGGATCTACCGGAGAATTGGGTGCATCAGGCCCCACCGGAAGCACGGGTTCTACCGGCGGAATTGGTGCAAGTGGCCCGACAGGATCTACCGGAGCCACAGGCATCATTGGGAATTCAGGCCCTACGGGAAGTACGGGAGCAACAGGTGATGTTGGTGCATCTGGTCCAACCGGTTCTACAGGATCCACCGGCGCTGCAGGTGCCCAGGGTGCATCCGGTCCCTCCGGTTCTACCGGTGCCACCGGAGCAAATGGCGCATCCGGACCTACCGGTTCGACCGGGGCGACGGGAGGTGTTGGATCTTCCGGTCCAACAGGTTCTACGGGAGCTACTGGTTCTGAGGTGCAACCGGGTCTACGGGAACACAGGGCGCTGCGGGAGTTGATGGGGCAGATGGTCCGACGGGTAGTACCGGAGCTACTGGCAGCATTGGAGCTTCAGGCCCGACAGGCAGCACCGGTGCCACCGGAGCAAATGGCGCATCCGGACCTACCGGTTCGACCGGGGCGACGGGAGGTGTTGGATCTTCCGGTCCAACAGGTTCTACGGGAGCTACTGGTTCTGTTGGCGGTTCAGGTCCGACTGGTTCAACCGGATCTACCGGAATTGCTGGTGCATCCGGCCCAACCGGATCAACGGGAAGCACTGGTGCAAACGGTGCCAGCGGACCTACCGGTTCTACCGGAGCCACCGGTGCTGCTGGAGCATCCGGTCCCACGGGTTCCACGGGGGCAACAGGCGCTAACGGTGCAAATGGTCCGACAGGTAGCACCGGTGCTACCGGAAGTGTGGGAGTATCCGGACCAACAGGAAGCACTGGATCAACCGGGTCTGCGGGATCACAAGGGTCATCCGGCCCGACAGGTTCTACGGGAAGCACCGGTGTAAATGGTGCAAGCGGTCCTACCGGTTCAACCGGCGCGACAGGAAATATCGGATCTTCAGGACCTACGGGTTCTACAGGATCAACGGGGAGTGTTGGATCATCCGGACCAACAGGGAGCACTGGATCCACCGGGACTGTAGGATCACAAGGGTCATCCGGCCCCACTGGGGGTACCGGCGCCACGGGAGCTAATGGGGCATCGGGTCCCACCGGAAGTACCGGAGCAACAGGAACAGGAGGGTCATCAGGACCTACCGGAAGCACAGGTTCGACGGGAGCAAACGGCGCATCGGGCCCGACCGGATCAACGGGAGCTACCGGTTCTCAAGGGTCTTCAGGTCCAACAGGAAGCACAGGGTCTACCGGTGCACAAGGTAATGCAGGTGCAGATGGTGCGGGTGGTCCAACAGGTTCAACGGGTGCTACGGGATCTGCGGGTAGTTCTGGTCCAACAGGATCAACGGGAGCGACGGGCGCTGCAGGCGCATCCGGTCCTACCGGAAGCACTGGAGCAACTGGCGTACAAGGTTCATCAGGACCCACCGGTTCTACCGGTGCCACCGGAGCTGCGGGGGCAAACGGACCCACCGGTTCCACCGGATCAACGGGAGTTGCTGGTGCATCGGGTCCGACGGGGACAACGGGTGCTACGGGAAGTGCGGGTGCATCCGGTCCTACCGGAACCACGGGAGCGACTGGTTCCGCAGGTGCGAGTGGTCCCACGGGAAGCACCGGTGCCACCGGAGCAAATGGCGCAAGTGGTCCCACAGGTGCAACCGGTACTACCGGTTCTGCCGGAACGGCAGGTGCATCAGGTCCGTCGGGATCAACAGGAGCGACAGGCGCCAATGGAGCGGGCGGACCTACTGGATCAACAGGAGCGACAGGAGCAGCAGGAGAAGCTGGACCGACGGGAGCCAGTGGAGCAACCGGTTCGGCAGGAGCAAATGGTCCTACCGGAAGCACGGGTGCGACAGGTGCAAATGGTTCAGCGGGTGCGAGTGGTCCCACCGGAAGTACCGGAGCGACTGGAGCTAATGGGGCATCGGGTCCCACCGGAAGTACCGGAGCAACAGGTGTTGCAGGGGTAACAGGACCAACAGGTTCGACCGGGGCAACAGGTGCTGCGGGGGCAAACGGACCCACCGGAGCCACAGGTACTACCGGAGTACAGGGTCCGACAGGACCGGTGGGCCCGGGAGGCGAAACATTTATATTAGACGGTGGCGCTTATTTATATGTAAACACTACATATGCATCTGATTTTAATTTTGATGATCTGGTGTTGGGCTTGGACGGAGACGCGGGAGCGACTATCACCACCAATGACACCAATGAAACATTGGGTATTGATACCAACGGAACCGGAGCGATAAATATTGGGACGGGTGCGAATGCAAAAACGATTACCTTGGGCAACACAACGACAACTACCAGCTTAGTGCTCACCAAAGGGGCGTCGGGCAATATAACGCTTACCGGATTTAACTGCTCCGGTAATACAAATGGCGGGGCGCTTACTGCAGACGCTTCCGGAAACATAAGTTGTTCGGATGATGATGGCGGGGGTGGAGGTACAACGCTTCAGTCTGCATATACGGGTGACGCCGACGGAAGTGACGCGGTAATTCTCACGACATCAACCGATGGGAGCATTATTTTTCAGACAGCGGCAGGTACGAATTTTCAGGTTGTTGCAACTGCGGCTCCCACGGTTGATTTACAGGCGATAACCAATGCAGGACAGGGTACCAATACCGATGGGGTAGACGGCCTTTCAATAGTATTAGTGCAGGGGACAGATACGGGAGCAGATGTCAACGCAGGGCTCCGGGTGACGCTGACTCCGGGAAATGAAGCGAATAATGTCGTCATTGGCGTTCTCGTTGATGATGTTACCGGGGGCGCCAGTTCGCAAGAGGTGGGTGTACGGATCGGTACCGGATATGACCAGGATTTGGAATTTGAAGACTCCACCGCACGCATCCGAATAGCCGATGGTGGCTCTATACAATTTGAAGACAGCTCCGGCAACGATCTCTATGCCGGATTTAAGGAGTACTTTACGGCGGCAAACTTCGGCGCGTTTGAGGCAAACGGATTTATTAATATTGATGGGGATTTTTACGTAGATAATTTTAACAGACCAGCTCCGCAGCAGACGGCAGATGCAACTACCAACCTTTCCAGTAGAAACGGTGACATATTTGGCTGGTCACTTGATGAGCTCGGCACCGGCGGAACGGCGACCAACGCCACGATGGGTTGTACGGTTGATCAGGGTGCCAATACAAGTTTTGGTTCTAATCAGATAAACGGCGTGTTAGGTATGTCGGTTGAAACAGCATCGAACACGAACGGCACGAATTTAACCGGAGGTGCCTGTAATCTGAACTGGCAAGCAGTGCCGGGAGCGGCAGGTAATTATTTCCTCAACGTTGCAAACAAATTTGTGTTGTATTACAAATTTAAGCCGAGTGATACCAGTTCCCAAAGCCAGCGGCATATGTGGTTTGGTGCAAATAACTATACCGCTGCATGGCGCGGTTCACCAACCGTTACCACGACGACTTTAGGCGGAATGTGGATTTCAAATGTTACCGCAACAGGCTCTAATGCTACCGGAAATTCTGTCTGGGGTGGAGTTGTCAAAAATGGCACAAACAGAACTGACGTTGCGTGTTCTGGGGCAACTATCACCACTAATTATGCACTTGCCCGTATTGAAGCGCGGGCGACCAATGATGTCCGGTTTTTTATCGATACCGATGTATCAGACGGCATATCACTTTCCGAGTGCGGATCTGCAACTAATAATGTGCCCACGGCTCGTCTGCGTCCGTCTATGGTTATCGGTAATACGACAAGCTTTACCAACACAACAGGGCTTTGGACTATGTTTGTTGATCTGGCAGCCTGGGTGCAGGATGATCCCCGGCCGGATGCGGGTGCACAATCAGGTAGCAGTGCTCCTGCAGAATTTATCGCGCCGCCTCCCCCCGACCCGATACAGGGAGCAGATGTGGCAGAACAATATGTATTTACGGTAGATGATGCCGTAGAGATCGGTGATGTGGTGACACTTGGGGATACCATAGGGCATGCGGACAAAGCAGACCGCCGTTACGATAGGAAATTACTGGGAGTTATTGCAGAGTCGCCGGGTCTTGTGTTGGGTGAAAGTTCGGGCGATACACTTCCCGTCGCTATATCAGGCCGCGTGCCGGTGAAGGTATCTGCTCACAACGGGCTAATACGGATAGGTGATCCTATCAGTTCCTCGGATATTGCCGGGGTAGCTATGCGCGCTACCGAGCCGGGCAAGATTTTAGGTACTGCTATGGAAGCATATTCAGCAGAAGGAACCGGGAAAATCCTTGTCAATATTAATGTCGGATACTATCTGGGAGATGAGGGAGATACTGCGTTATTAGAACAACCGGAAGTATCAGTCCTCGGAGCGGTGCTTGCCAATGAACCAACGATTGCTTCTGATAGTTCCGGACTTGCTCTGGATGCCAGCGGTAGTGCTGTTCCTGTTGCCAGTAGCAGTAGTGCATTGGCACCGGGAATGGTGGTCAGAAGTGTCATGACCTTTATGGCCAACATCAGAATCGATAAAATGCTTACTGTTTTGGGCGGCGCTATGTTCCAGGGGCAGGTTGTATTTGCTGATGCGGTACGTTTTGACCGGCTCGTCGAATTTATCGGCGATGTGGTATTCCGCGGTAATGTGACACTTGGCGGTCGTGTGACATTTACCAAAGACACGGCAGGATATGCACGTATTCCTAAAGGTGCCCGGTTTGTCGACGTGTCATTTGATCATGAATACGTGACAGAACCCATCGTTAATATTTCTCTTGTCATACCCACCCTTACTGATGCGCGGTTTAATGAGGTTGTCGCAAGCGGATTGTGCGCAGCAGGTGATACTCGGTCGGATTGTCAGGATAAAATAGCCGGCGAAGTGATGGGGAGCGGTATACGTGCCGCAGTGACCGGTAAATCTACCCAGGGATTTATGATTATT
>JACRMP010000027.1 GCA_016214885.1 Candidatus Gottesmanbacteria bacterium
CATATTGGGGTAAACGCGCCGAAAAAGCGGTAATCCATGCGATGCGCACCGGTGCGGGAACAGCCGACGGGCCGGAAACACAGCTTATGCGGCAGAAGCTGACTGGGCTTACCGGAGCCGCGTATGCAATACCTGTTACCTCATGTACACACGCTATGGAAGCAGCAGTTGCGTGCCTTGGGGCAAAAAAAGGCGATGAGGTGATCGTTCCCAGCTTTACCCTTGCCTCTACCGCAACAGCCGTCATGATCAGAGGCGCTACTCCTGTATTTGCCGATATAGATCCTGTTAATTTCAGCTTGGATCCCGGTGATGTGATGAAAGTAGTTACTAAAAGGACTGTGGGTATTATCACCGTACATTATGCGGGTGTTGCCGGGCCTAATTTCGATTCCCTCCTTTCTATAGCCAAAAAGAACAAGCTGTGGTTGGTTGAAGATGCTGCACACTGTATAGGGGCTGCATATAAAGGAAAAGCACTGGGAACATTCGGGGCGGCAGGAGCTCTTAGTTTCCACGGAACCAAAAATGTTGCAGCATGAGAAGGGGGAGCAATTCTTACGAATTCCCAGAAACTTGCCGATGCCATGGAGATATTCCGGTCGATAGGAACCGATAGGATGGCGTTTCTTGCTGGTAAAGTTTCGGCATACAGTTGGGTAGGGGAAGGAAGTAGTTTTATGCTCTCTGATATATTGGCAGCTCTTGTTAATATACAAATGGATCAAATTGATATAATAAATAAAAATAGAAGTCATATTGCATCAGAATATACCAAGTCCTTTGCTCCGTATACTGATCGGGTGCAGCTTCCTGTGGTACCTGCCGGTATGACGACCCCCAACCGGCATATTTACGCACTTAAGTTTACGACTGCGTCTATGCAGGAACGGTTTATACAGGAGATGCGCAAGCGGAGGGTGGAGGTCTCATCCCACTATGTACCGCTCCATAATTCCCCGATGGGGGTGAAACTAGGAGGGGGTAAGAGGGGATTGCCGGTGACTGAAGAGACGGCGAAAACAATTGTACGGATGCCGATATACGCAGGGATGACTGCCCGTGAACTTGCATACACCATTACGTCTGCCCAAAAAGTGCTGAAAGCACTCTGACGGAAGGAATTCATGAAGCCGTATTTATCGGTAATTATTCCGTATCACAACGCATTACCTAAATTGGTGAGGCTTATTACGACCATCCAAAAAAGCCGTAACGCGCCTCCGTTTGAAGTGATAGTGGTAGACGACGGATCAGTGCTGCCGCTGCGCATTGACACACTGCACTTGCCGGCACATTTCCGCAGCAAGTTCCGGGTGGTGAGGATTCCGCATAATAAAGGGCCGGCGGTGGCGCGGAACAGGGGAGTAGCTGCTGCAAAAGGTATGTTTGTTGTGTTTCTGGATGGCGATGTGGAGGTGTTTCCGGATACCCTTTCTGAAATCGCACGGGTGTTTGCCGATGACCCTGATGTGGTGGCGCTTACGGGTGTCTGGGTAAAAGAGCAGGTATCTGGATCGTTTTTCCCCAACTTTAAAGCGCTCAGGGACTGGAGTTATTGGATAAATGAACGTGATAAAAGCGGCTATTACTTTTTATTTTCGACGCGGATCGCCGCGATAAAAAAAGCAGTTTTCCTACGTCTCGGGGGATTTGATGAAGAATACCCGGCGCCGCTGGTTGAAGATATTGAATTAACCTACCGGATAGCCCGCCGGTACGCGATTATTTTTGCACCAAAAGTGCGGGTGCGGCATGAATTTGAGGAGTTTTGGCCGATTGCCAAAAAATATTTCCTCCGCGCTTACTACTGGACGAAGTTGTATCAGCGGCGTAAAAAATTTGATCCGGTGGCAACCACCATACAGGAAGCAGTTACTACGGTAAGTGGTGTAGGTGTAGTGGCAATGGGACTCGTAAGCAGCATTGCACTGATAAGTACGTGGGGGATGATAACCATTGCCGCTCAGGTGATGCTGCTGATTTTTGCGGTGACACTTGTAGTCCACACCGCATTGATAAGTAAATTTTTGGGGTTTGTCTATCGGGAAAAGGGAATGACCTTTATGCTCAAAAGTTTTGTGACCGGACTTATCCTGTATTGTTTTATTTTTGCCGGCGCGTTTTTCGGAAGGATTACCCATGGAAGAGTATGAATACGGAGCAATGTACCGGGTTGAGGCAACCCACTGGTGGTTTGTGTCCCGCCGTAAGTTTGTCTCCGTTCTTTTCCGCTCCATGGGTTTATTTGGGAAGTCCGGTAAAAAATACCGGATAGCCGATATCGGAGCCGGTACAGGAGGGATGATCCCGTTCTTATCGCAGTACGGTGCGGTTACCGGAGTTGAGCCTAACAGGAAAGGAAGGTCATTTGCCAAAAAACGTGGCATCAGATTGGTTAATGGCTCTGCAGAAAAGACGGGGCTGCCGAAAAACAGCATGGATATGGCATGTTTTTTTGACGTGTTGTATCACGAAGGGCTTGATGACGGGCGTGCGCTCCGAGAGGCAAGCCGCATTCTTAAACCGGGAGGCATACTGGTAATTACCGACTGCGCATTGCCGTATTTATCCGGTCCGCATGATCGGGCAGTACAGGGAAGGGAGCGGTACATACTTTCGGCGTTGTCCGGTAAGGTGCAGCGGGCCGGATTTATACCCCTTAAAAAAACATATACATTTTTCTTTCTTTTCCCCCTGGTGTGTATCAAGCGCCTTGTTGACCGGTATATCATTCTTTCATCTCTGATGCACTCCGACGTGCGTCCGGCTCCATGGGTATTCCAAGTGTTATGTGTTGCGGTAAACAGCGTTGAAGCGATGCTGCTTCCGTTTATGTCGTATCCCTGGGGTTCATCGCTTATTATCATCGCCCGGAAAAAAGGAGCAGCGCGGTGAAGCAGCAGAAGCTTGTTTCCGTTATTCTGCCCTCGTATAACGAACGGGAAAATATCCTGAGACTCATCCCCGGAATTATCCGTGCAGTGAGACAAGCAGATAAATGGAATGTTGAAATTATTATTGTCGATGACGATAGTCCCGACGGAACAGCGGCAGCGGTCCGTAAAGAGTATGGGAGCATTGTCCGGCTTATCGTACGGAAGAATATGCGGGGACTTGCGAGTGCAATAGCAACCGGTATACGCAAGGCACAAGGGTCGGTGATTATCGGGATGGACGCGGACGGTAATCATGATCCGTCACATATTCCCGCGCTTCTTAAGGGGTTGGCTTCAGCTGATTTGGTTGTGGGATCGCGGTTTGTCCGGGGAGGGGGCATGCGGGGAGTAGTGCGGTATGTAGTCAGTTGGTTATTTAACCGCTGGGCGCACCGTTTAGGTTTCCCCGTTTCGGATAGTACAAGTGGGTTTTATGCTATAAAAACAGTGGCACTCCGACAGTTGGGAATCGGGGGCATATATCACGGGTATGGTGAATATCACTTGCGGTTGGTGTGGTGTGCAAAACAGTACGGCATCCGTATTGCCGAAATTCCGGTGATATATGGCACACGAACATATGGACAAAGTAAGTCGAGACTGCCTATAATGCTCATAACGTACACGCGTACTGCCCTTCAGCTACTACACCAGGCTACCGCATGAAAAAAATGCTTGCACCATACCGTATTTCCCCTCAGGGGATGAGGCGGATACGGCCGTTTTTACCTAAATTTGAGCCGGTTATTATGCGTAAAGCTGCTATTCCGGTATGCGCCCCAGATCTCACCAGCCGTGAAGCCAAATATGTCGAAGAGGCGATGAAATCCACCTGGATTTCCGGAACCGGTCCGTTTGTTGAACGGTTTGAAAACGAATATGCAAAGCGTGTTTCTAAGACTCGTTATGCTGTGGCGGTAAACAGCGGTACTTCAGCGATCCATCTTTCTTTGATTGCGTGTAATATCGGGCCCGGTGATGAAGTGATACTTCCGACATTTACCATGATAGCCACCGTGAACGCGGTGCGCTACTGCGGAGCCACACCGGTATTGGTTGATGCCGATCCGGTAACCTGGAATATGGATGTGGCAGCCGTTGCCCGGAAAATTACCAAAAAAACACGCGCGATTATGCCGGTGCATATATACGGGTTGCCGGTCGATATGGATCCTATTAATAAACTCGCGAAAAAACATGGACTGTGGGTCATTGAGGACGCATCAGAAGCCCACGGTGCTACCTATAAGGGGAGGAGTGTCGGCGCACTTGGCGACATTGCTGCTTTTTCTCTTTTTGCCAATAAAATTGTGGCGACGGGAGAAGGGGGAATCATCACAACAAACAGTAAAAAACTGGCAGATCTCGTGAAGCTTTTACGGGGACATGCATTTACACCCTCCCATCATTTTTGGCATCAGTACGTAGGGTACAGTTATGAAATGACCAATCTGGCTGCAGCGGTAGGGCTGGGTCAGGCGGAGCGGGTGGCAGAACTTGTTAAAAAACGCCGGCATAACGGAGCCATGTATAGTAAATTACTGCGGGACATTCCTGGTATTACCGTGCCGGTGGAGCCAAAAGGTTACACAAACGTGCACTGGATGTATTGCATTCTTGTCGATAAAAAGAAATACGGGATGGACCGGGATGCATTGCGCGCAACGCTGGCAAAAAATGGTATAGAGACGCGGACGTTTTTTGTCCCCATTCATTTCCAGCCGCCGTATTATGAACAGTACCGTCAGGAATTATTCCCCGTTGCTGAAGCACTTTGCCGGGACGGCTTATATCTCCCGTCGGCAAGTACGCTGACAAAAAAGGAGATCACCACTGTTTGTTCGGTTCTTCATTCGGCTGTCCGCCTATAGTTTCTTCACCCGTGCGTTTTTTTAGAATGATGAGGGAAAGCTCGGGGTGGTCATGCCTTGTTGTGGGAGCGTAAGAAGGGTTTGCTTCGAGAAACGGGCGAATACACTCCTGGTTTGTTGTATCCGGTGAAACAAATTGTTCACATAAAAGATATACAGTGGGTTGACTGACAGGCGGCATATAGACTTCATAATCAAGTTTGTTTCCGTCAGTTGTAAGGGGAATGTAGAATTTTTTGGCAGCAATAAGCCAGTACAGCACCCTGTTAAGTTCATAATGGGGAGATGAGTTTTCCGGTAGCATATACACCAGGTCCGTTTTTTCCTGGGGAATTTTATGGGTATTCATGTCTGCAATAATCAAGTGAGCGGTCTGTTTGGTTAAACCGATGAAATTAGTAGGAAAATATTTAAAATCCCTGTATAAACTTGAAATATTGCCATACAGATAAAGGGACACGAGTATTCCCGCGGTTATGACGGGGAGAGGTGCTGCCGCACGGAGCGCTTTTTCGGTAATGAGGGCAGTGGCTACGATAAAAACCGGCATGAGCGCCCATACCCGGTGCGGCGCCGGATCCGGTATAAAATATACAAAGAGATAACCGGTTAGGATGACAAACGGAGGGAAAAAATTTATAAGCCTCAGGGATGCTTTTTCCGGATGGGCAGCGCCATGTGTGCTCAGGCGACCTACCAGAATGAAAAGCAGGATATACGCGACGGGGAACAGTGTGTGATATGGTTCAGGAAATGAAGTCTGTATTTGAACAAAGTTGGTGATTGAGGTGATAATGTGCCAAAAAATTGTTTGAATGAATTGATCCGGGACAAGTGTTGCCGGATTCGTTGCGGACAGCGCATACAGTGTAGGAAATCCATGTCGGTACTCAAAAATCAACTGGGGCGTAAATACCAGTGTGGTTGTGCCAATAAACATCGCTATTGAGCTATTTATTGCCTCAAATAAGGAGACGCGCTTTGTTGTAATATGCCATCTGATTAGGTGATATGCGGTAAGTGGGAGAAGCAGAATCGGGGAAGGGTACACTGAGAGCGCCAGTGCGTAGCATAGTGCTGCCAACCAAAGAAAAGCGGCTGATTTTTTCCGATAGGCAAACCAAAAACTCAGAAGTGTCAGTGATAAAAAAATCTGTATAGGGAATGGCTGCCAATATGCGCGTCCGTGATAGGTAAGGACGAGTGAAGCGGCGTAAAAAATACCCGCTATGGCTGCGGCATTAAGGTTTCTGATTTTACTCACCAGATACATAACGATTACCATGTTCAGTAAATCCATGAACAAATATCCTAGCCGTACGCCATCAGGGCTGGGTGATAGGTGATAAAATATCCACGTCAGAGAGTAATAGGTCGGCGGCGTATAAACGTCCGGAACGCTTAAAAAAGGTCCCACCAGAGGACGGTGGCCACGGTATTCCATATTCCAAACAATGGATAAATCCATGCCATCGTCACCATTGAATACCGCAACCTCGTTCCATTTGTATGTACGCAGTCCCACTGCGAGAATAAATGAAACAAGTATTACTATGTGTGCCCACCGGAGGCGCTGCAAGGGGATTATCATGATGGTTTAGTAGAAAATGATTATGTTATCCTCTCTATTGCGCAACTGGGTCTCTTCCAGCTTGTGAATAGGTATGGGATTCCCCCCAAGGTAGAGGTGTTCAAGGTTTGGGGGGAGATTTTCGGGTACCGACGTCAGTTTATTTCCGGTAAGGTCAAGCGTAGCAAGATTAGTGAGGCTGCTTATGCTGGGAGGGAGCGAGGTGAGATTGTTGTGAGCCAGATTAAGCACCTGAAGTTTTTGTAGGGAGCCGAATATGTCCGGCAGGCGTGTTATTCTGTTTCCCTGGAGCGATATGTCCAGGAGATTGGTATTACGTGCCAGTGTATCCGGCAAAGTGACAAGATGGGTATTTTGGATGTTTATGTGTTCCAAAGCAGAAAGATTGCCTATTGAGCCGGGGATGGTGCGTATTGGATTATGGAAAATATACAGTCCGTTTACAGTGGTGAGATTACCGATGCTCTCCGGTAGGTCTGTTACAAAATCACCGCTGTCTATAAGGATTTGCTCAACATTAGCCTCTTCGGAGAGTCGGGTAAATAATGCAATAGGTGAGAGAGAAGCGCCATCGTAGACTATATACTCCCTGTTATGCACAGTGTCTGCCACCGTTTCAATGATGATCCGGCTGATGCGGTATGTTGCCGGGGTAATGAAAAGCGCCAGGAGCGCCCACTGCATCAGGCGGTAAAATATACGATAGCTGTTTTTTACGGGCGGAGTGTTTGGGATAGGGGTCGTTGGGGCGGCTACAGCAGTCTGCTGGAGTTGGGTGGATACGGGTGGCGTTTTTACGGCTGAATGTTCCATTGTTGTCATGCGTAAGGATGCGATACAATTTCATTGTATGGAAGGTGCCCTGCCAAACACAAGTGCGCTGCCTCAAAAAACTTTAAAAATTTTTGTTAATGGGGAAGTATATTCGACTATTATTTATACGTTATTGTTGGGCGTATTATTCGGCGGAGTGATAGCGGCGGCTGTATATTTTCTTCCATATAACCGTTTAGTGGTATTTAATCAGCCGACCGCCACAACAGTTAAGATTACCTCGGTCAAGTTATCTGAGCCGGCATTTGTATCAATTTATATGCAAAAACAGGGAGGGTGGGAAGAAGTGGGGTGGGCGCGGTTTGCCAAGCCGGGGTATTACCGGGATGTAGTTATCGATATCGGGCAACAGCAGGAGATAGACAGTGTGCATAAAGACAACACCATTGGTAATATTGAGCACCGTGCATTCGTGGCGCGGATAGAAAGGCCAATAAATGCCGATACCGCAATAAATGAAAATTTCATACGGGAGCCGATCCGCGACCGGCGTGGGAATATCTATCAGAAAAAATTCTGGTGGGTTATCCGCGGAAGCAATGTAAAGCAATTTTTCCGCCGTCTGCAGGATAAGCCCCTGACCTTTCTTTGGGATATTCTTTGGCCTTAAGCGGGGTCAGGTGATGTCTGTAGGATTTGGTTAAGTGTCTGCACTTTTTTCTTCCAGGTATGGGACGCCGCTATGACTCTCGCCCGGCGCTTATCTGACGGACTTAGCGGGTTGCGGATGATTTCCCTGATGGCGTGTTCCCATTCTTTTTGTGTGCCGGCAAAACGGGCAAGCGGATGATACGCGGCAAGTTCATCGATTTGGCTTGCTACAATAGGTTTTCCGGCGTACAGATATTCCATGGTTTTCATGGGGAATGACTTGCGGTTAAACGCAAGGATGCTACGGTACGGAATAATGGTAATGTCGCACCGGGCAAGAATGCCAGGGATCATACCGGCGGGTACTTTGGTATGGTACACGTTGGACAGTTTTAAGATTTGTTCCATAAGGCGGATAGTTTTTGTTGCCATGTGGTCATAAAATACTGGGCCTATAATGGCAAACTGCCATTGGGTGTTATGGGAGATAAGCCGGTATAACAGGGGGAAATCTATCCGGTAGTCAATTGCCCCGATATATCCTATTACCGGTTTTTGCCGGGAAAAGGGGAGCCTTTGTGTTTTAGGATGGGTAAATATTTCATTACGGAAGCCAAGCGGCACCAAGTGGACATCCGTCCGTATTTTTGTGAGTCTTTTGTACAGCGTTTTTGAGTTTGCGGTGACAATCCAGGCGTGCTTAAGGATCAACGCCTCTGATTGAGTGAGGCGGGTAGCAATTCCGGCATCAGGGTGGGAAGGGGTATCAACACAGTCATAGAGTGTGCGGGTGTACCGGAAGAACACCGGCAACAAAAGGAAGACCGGGTCATAGATGCCGAAAAACCAAAAGAGAAGGGTCTTTTTTTCACGGATAGCCATTATTGAGCATAAAATATATGCGGCGATGAGATTGATGAATAAGTTGGCAAACTGGATTGCCAGGATCCGTTTCCCCGGAATAAGAAAGAGCGGCTGATACCAAATCATCCTCCCCATTTTCCGCAGTGGCCGGTATGGCTTTTTCTCCACTATGATTTCTTTCAGGGAAACGGCATCTCCCCACAGAAAGCACAGGACTGTGTGGTGCCGGCTCATATATACCGCCGTCTGATTTGCGTAATCGGTATGCCAAACCCATGGATTATGAAAGGGAAGGAATATTAAATAGCTGTTCTTCATTCGGGGATATTCTATGATAGAATCATCCGAAATGAAACATAGGGAGGAATTAGCCTCTTGTTGCCCGTGTTAGAATCGATCCTGTGAATACGACATATCTTTATTCGTTTATTCCCACCGCTGCGTTTTATGGATTAAGTTTTTTTTCTCCGAATAACAAAGTGTTTATCGGCATGTTTTTGCTTTATGGCCTTATCATGTGGGTCATCCACAAGCGGTGGAAGGATGCCCTGCTTCTAAGTTACATTGCAAGCCTTCCTCTTGCCGCCGGGAAAAAAATACCATTTGATCTTGTATCGTTTAGGGAGTTTAATCTGTTGACGTTCCGTCCTTACGGCATTAGTGCCGATGTGATTGCTACGGTTGGTGATGCCTGTATGGTACTTATGGCAGCCGTAATTCTTAAGGACATAGTGTTTAACAGGAAATGGGTGGCATACCGGGACACGACAGCAACCTGGCTATTTTTCTTTTTCGTGGTTTCTGTTGTGGCTACCACATTCGGATCGCTCCGGCCGGAAATATCGTACCTGCATACCTTATTTTTGTTAAAACCGCTGATTTTATACTGGTATCTGGCTCACCAGGTAACCTATTCCTCCTTATGGAAAAATGCACTTTTTATTATTATTGCCGCTATTTTATTAGAAAGTGTTATCGCAATAATTCAGGTGATCAAGCAGGGGCCAATCGGATCGGTGCTTGAGCTTGCTCCGGATTATATTCCGTACGACACGAGTTCTGATTCCGGGCAGATTTTCCGCCCGGTCGGGACATTTTATCACGCCAATACGCTCGCGCATTTTTTGCTCCCTTTGTTATTTTTTATCCTCCCGTTTTTATTCTTTACCTTTCCCGGCATCCCTTCCGGCACGGTGATCGCCGTAGGCATCGTGGGTTTGGGTGCATTTTTTTTGACCCAAAGCAGATCTGCATGGATATCGTTGTTTATCGGATTCGTGACGTATTTAGCTCTTATCGAAAAAGTGTGGCGGATTCAGCTTGTACTCACCCGTGAAGCAAAGAGGATGATTACCTGGTTTATTATTCCGCTTGCTGTTGTTGTTCTTGTGTTTGTGCTTCCCCGGGTGTTGCGGACTTCTTACACCTTGGATCGGTACGGCAGTTTTCAGACAAGGATATTACTACTTGAAGAAGCAGGTTTGGCGGCGCGTGAGCATCCTGTTTTTGGTGTCGGACTGGAGATGGATTTATTTTTTATGTATCTTAGATCAGTGCACCGGAGGGTGACAAATGGCGTTGTTTTTTTCTTCCCCGAGCCTGTACACAATGGTTATATGCGGCTTTTTCTGCAGGTGGGGTTGGTAGGAAGCGCAGGATTTATGGCTGTGAGTATCCTCATTATGCGCGAAATAAAAAAGATGGCGAATCTTTCCCGTAGTGTGCCTTACCGGCACGTTGCTGCGGGAGTGATAGGCGGGATTGTGGCTCTTGCCGTAAACAGCACTATGCAGCCGCTACTTCCTTATTTGCATGACATACTGTTGTTTATTATACTCAGCGCAGCGTACCGGTATGAAAAACGACCGCAACGCACTGTAACTATATGAAATCTGCTGATTCACCGATAAAACATAAAAGGCGATTTGGATTGTTTGAGTTTTTGATTCTTGTAGCCGTAGCCGCGTTTGGCATATTTGCACAATCATTTTTGTTTAGTAAAGGCGATACCGTTTATGTGCGTACGCGAGTCATTGACCGGGATATCCAGTACATAGATGAGGGGATGCCTCTTTCCCGGCTTGCTGCGCTATATAAGACCGGCATGCAGTCAAAGGATGGATTGGGAAGGGTTACCGCGGAAATTGTTGCCATTGAAGGTTTTGATAGGAAATATAATACCGACACTTTTACGGAAAAAGAAGATGTATACGTGGTTATGAAGCTTCGGGCTTCATACAGTCAGCGTTCGGGAGGGTATACCTATCAGGGTATGACCATTGCCGCGGGCGAGTGGCTTAATGTGAATTTTGGCACACTTACCGTGCATGGGTTTATTTTGGCAGTATCCCCGGAGCCGATTAAGGACTCGAGGCAGCCGGTTGTTATTGATGTGTTATATCAGGCGCCGGCAGAAGCAAACGGCCAGATTGATCAGTATCTTGCAGACGCTATCAAAATTGGAGATTCGGTACCGGATGCTGCGGGCAATATTATTGCCGAAGTTGTGGAAAAGCGGGTAGAGCCCGCAAAAGTGCTAACAGTGGATCAGCGGGGGAGCGTGCATACCATGCTGCATACCGTTAAAAAGGATATTTATCTAACGCTGCGCGTGCTCGCCGAAAAAAGGAATGGGGAGTATCACTATCAGGATTCTGTTGCGATAAAAACCGGAGGAACATTCCCATTATTTTTCCCCAAACTTATCCTATACCCCAAAGTAATTGGCATCCGGGATGCCGGTAAATAAAGGGTTATTGTGTAGCTCTGGTTTTTTGGATGTATGCCAAGAGCCGTTTTTTAAACAGTGTTTCGCTATAGTGGTTGGCATGCGCATATAACACTTCCGGGTTATAGTATTTTCTTCTCGTGCGGACGAGTGTTTCCGCAAGGCTTCTGGCAGAATGCGTGTAAAAAAATGCTCCGGTTTTTCCTTCGGTAAGCGTTTCTTTGGGTCCGCCGCCATGATAGGCAATTACCGGGACGCCATGGGCGAGCGCTTCAAGCGGTGCAATGCCAAAATCTTCCTGTTTGGAAGGGAAAAGAAATGCGTATGCCTTTTGGTAGAGGGAATTGATCGTTTCATCTGATTGGTACCCGAGAAACCGTATTGTAGGGCCTGCAATGGCACGTAAATACGCTTCGTACGATGGCTCATTGGTTACCCCGACAATGATAAGCGGTACGCGGAGCTTGGTGCATGCGCGCACAGCCAGCTCAAGATGCTTATCCCGGTCAATGCGTGACACGCATAAGTAATACTCGGGTTTTTTTCTTACCGGTTTGGTTTTGGGTATGTGGACAGGCGGGGGGATAACTTCCGGCGTTATGCTGAAAAGCCGGGAAATTGTCTGCTGCATGTGTGTTGAACTGGTGAGGATGTATGGAGTATTCGTAATCGCCTGACGGTACTGGGCAATAATGAATTTGTCATAACCGATAAGCCGTTGCAGCGGTGTTTTGGGAACCAGTCCAAACAGATTTTTGGGGATGGTATGGATGTACTGGATATGGATGCCGTGGGAAACGGAAACCATGTTGCACATGAGGATGCTGGGGTTAGAGAGTACCAATTCGTAGCGGGAGAGATCCCAATGTCGCCAGAGAAACGGTGAAATCATTTGCATAAGGGACCGGTGTGTGGCGATAAACGAGAGTATCTGCCAGGGGGTGTGGATATTTTTAGTGAGTTTGGTGAAGAAGTTGTTCACAATGCGTTTTTCTGCAAACGAAGTGAAAAAGTCCGCCTCAGGGAACATATGTAGCATGGTGAGAGCAACCCGTTCCGCTCCACCGAATTCATCAAGCGTATCATTAATAATGGCGATTTTCATACGGGTTTTGTAAGGTAATACCAGAGCATGCCGATCCGTGATACTACGGGAAAAGAAATAAGTGCTGCTGCGTACCCCATTTTTTTAAGCGGTGAAAATCCCGTTTGCGAATACACTTCCCGGATAAACCATACGGGGAAGAACGTAGGGTGCGGAGACTCGCGCAAATTTACCCGATATATGTCCGAGGTGCATGCGTCAGAATGCCCATTCCAGAAGGCCGCTATCCACAGCGGGAAAAGTGCGGTTCTGGGTGAGGCTGAGGCAGTAATGCGGGGGTCAAAAATAACGGATTTCCCGGCTTTTATGAGGCGGAGCCCAAGTTCTACATCGTCGTTTCTGTACCTTCTGTGCCGTTCCGGAAAACCGAATTCCAGGAGTATATTTTTCCGGATTCCCATAACTTCGCAATCAAGTATCCTGCCAAATTTCACCGGCTCGTAGGTTTGTTGCGAGGGAAAGAAGTGGGATAATCCCCGCTGATAATATGCAAATTGTACTGATGCGTATATATTTGTCTTGTGTGCATTGGTGATCCGTCCGATGACTGCTGTCAGTGCCGGTTGTTTTTGGAAATGATGCCGGAAGCGTGACAGGTACGAAGGATCGGCAACACAATCATCATCAAGATAAACAATAAGCTCTCCGTGGGCAGCTTTTGCCCCGAGCATCCGGCCGTAAGGAATGGAGTGACGTGTATTCCGCTTAATGATATGAAGCGTTTTAGTGTGTTTTTTTATGACCGCTATTGTTTCGCGGTGAAGGCGGGTTGATCCGTCTACAATTACTACCTCGATGGGTTTGATTGTCTGCCGGTGGACGGAGGCGAGTGCCTTTTCTAAAAGATGGGGCCGGTCGCTGGTAAGAATGACAACACTTATCGTTGGTGTGTTTTTCATACGGGTTTATCCTAAGGGGAGAGGTCTGCCGGTGCTTAAGAATGAGGCGATATCTCCCATCACGCGCAGCTTATTTTTTTTAATTGCATCTTTGGCCGTGCAAATGATCCAGCAATCATTACATGCGAGTGCCGCAGGAGTAAGCTTTTCTTTAGCTTTAGAATACCAAACTTGTTCAAATGTTTGCTTTTGTAAATTTCCAATTGGCCAATTTTTAATCTGACACATAAATATGTTTGCAAACGGGTCCATATAAAAAAAGTTTTCTCCGGCGCCGCAGGGGAGAGGGCGGCGGTGATTGACCATGTACTCATATGAGTACCGGTTAAACCATGCTTTTCCCCAGTCTCTGGGGTTAGCGCTTTGCATCTGTTTGATAAACAGCTCCTCAAAGTCTTTTTTGACGAGCTTGGGGTTGGGCTGGAGATGCATTTTATTGTTTCCGAAATAAATCGGTGAATCATGGACAACGTTTAAGGAAAATGAAAGGCCTTCTTTTTTACAGTGGGTATAGACGGTTTTAAGCTCTTTGCGGTTTAGCTCCATAAGCGTGAAAGTGAGCCCGATGTCGCGCACTCCGCATTCCCTGAGAATCTTAACCGACTTCATTACTTTTCCGAACGCATCAGGAATGCCACGCACTTTTTCATGGGTGTCACCCCAGCCGTCAAGGGAAAGGCGGAAAGCGATAGCAGGATCATTTTTGACGATTGCGGGCGTATATTTTTTAATTTTTTCCGGTAAAAACCCGTTCGTCGTGATAAGTATTCGTGCTTTTGGACAGGATGCCCTTACCACCTTTACTATTTCCGGCAGATCGTTACGCAAAAAAGGTTCGCCCCCGGTTAAATCCACCATCTCCAGCGAAGCCGGTAGTTTCTTATAAATATCCACGGGGAGAAAATCCAGGCCTTTGTTTTTCCAGATATCGCAGTGGATGCACCGCGAATTGCACAGCAATGTTACCGCAATAAACGCGCTGGTAGGTTGAGGCAACAGTTGTTTGTGCATAGCATTTCTAATGACAGCGACGCTTCGGGACAGTTTGTGCAGCGGGCAGTATCTCCGTTTGTTAGTATATCAATCAACCCCGCTCCTTACACGCTCCCGCTGATTATTCCATCAAGATACCGGATAAGAACTGGATTGCTTTTTTGTATGGGTCGGATAACCGGAGCCGGGGTGTTCAGGCTTGATACCGGTGTTTCTGCGGTTATGCGGCGGATAAGATGGTGTTTTTCCATGAAAGCGGCAAAATCCACCTGATGGTCGTTGAGGTGCTCGCCGAAACGCACCTCCCTCGGTAAGACCCAGGGGATTTTGCCGAATGAGAGCGCCTGATAGATGGTTGCCGGCCCTCCGTGGCAAATGATAAGTCGTGCCTGCTTCATGCGGGCAAGGATCATGGTATGGGGCATAAATGCGTATGGTTTAATATGCCTGTCAAGAAAGTGCGGACTTGCATGTCCATACTGGAAGATGATTGTTTCGTTGTGCGGCAATGTGTGGGCGAGATGTTCGACAAGTGTCGTCATGCGGGCAAACGGGAACAGGGTGGATCCTACGGTAACGAGGATCATAGAATGGCTCCTTTGTATTGTGCCTTGGGGTAGAATTTTTTTTGTGACAGGTGCTGAACCAGCAGATGATCGACAAATGGTGCCAACATGCGGCCGGTAAGGCTCGGATGTCTCACCAGATCAAATACTTCGATAAATACTGTTTTTATCCCGAAAAGTTTACCGATGAAAAAGAACGGAGGAGCAATGCCTGCGCCGCAACTAATGAGAATCGTAGGTTTTTCCGTTGAGAGGATTTGCCATGCGAGACTGATATGACGGATTGCATTGGTTATGTGCCGTGTCTCCGGATAGTACCCATAATATACACGTTCATTTTTTAGCAGTGACGCAACATCTTCACCGGGGAGTGTTACCCAAAAGCGGTCATATTTTCCCCACCAGGGTTTAAGCCGAAACATTTGGTAAACGTGGCCTCCTTTTGAGGTAATAATTCCTAACCGTGGTTTCATCGATGCCAAGCGTACCCTGATACCCGTATCAATGCAAGAGCAGCGTAGAGGAAGGGGAGAAGGAGTGCGTTGCCCCATTCATTTGTTCGTATAAACAACAGCTCGCGGCGGAAAAAACTGCGTATATGAAGCAGAAGTTTTTTTGTGGGAACCACTCCCAGGCGGTCAGCTTTTGGTACCACCCGGTCCAAATACCCCTCGCTCGCGGCAAACCGGCGGTGTTGGGCAATAAAGCCTGAAAGTGTAGTCCGTTCGTGGTGGTAGGCGATTACAGAACGGTCAAGATAAATATGTATTCCATGCCGCCGGAGCCGGAGCCCGAGTTCTATGTCTTCGCTTCCCCTGTGCATGCGGGGGGAGAGTCCCTTATACTTCCAGAATAGCTCCCTTGGCAGCGAAGCATTTTTGCTGTCAAATGATTTCATTTCGTTGCCGGTAATTGTCATCATGGCAAGCCAATTTTTGTAGTGGTCGCCCATGATGTCTACATAAAGGTTTCCGCGGGGTATGCTGTGGGTGAGTCCCTGGATAACGCTATTGGGGTATCTCCGATGAGCTGCTCTTACCCTGGTGAGGAACGATGGGGATGCAACACAGTCATCGTCGAAAAAAACGAGTATGTCGCCGCGGGCTTTTCTTGCTGCTTCATTATAAAAAGCCGGATACCCGGTTTTGAGATACCGGATGTACCTGATCGGCAGTTTCTTGGCTAACGTTGCCACTACTTGGGGGGTGTCATCGGTAGAGGCATCTACGACAATAATTTCATCCCCCTTTTTACACTGGCCGGTGAGCGAGGTTAGGCATTTTTTAAGCAGTGCCGAGCGGTTTTTGGTGACGGTGATTATAGATAACGTGTGTGGCATGGAGCTATTGTAGGGCAGGAATGATGATAATGTCACGGCTGTATAGTCCCGGACGGAGAAGGGTGTGTATGTCTGTGACGAGTTTGCACCCTTTTGCTGCCAGGGGATGCTGCATACATACTGCAATAGTTTTTTCTGCTGCGGATATATCATTTAGCCAGTAATACTGCGCTCCTGCTACCTCAAGGTAATAATACGCCCAATGAGGTGCTGCCTCCTGTGCTTTTTGCCAAAGATAGGTGGTTCCAAGGGTGTCTCCTGTATATGTGTACAGTGCCACCCCAAAGAAATAGAGGAATTTAGCGTAGCCATCGTCTCCGATCAGATGGTTTAGCGCTTCCATGGCGTGTATTTTATCTTTTATGAACACACTAAAGGGTTTGCTTGTTTTGAGAGGGCAGCCTGCATCAGCAACACCTTCCGGTGTTTTGCATAATAGACCGGCAATTGCAGCGGTATCACCGCGCGTCAACAGACGGGTAATATATTCCTTCCGGTAATGGGTGTTTTGGGGATCTTTTTCTAAGGCAAGCGGCAACAGCTCAGTTTTGTATAGGGAAAGTGCTACAAGGATATCGGGATCCAGTGAATGCCAGCGCTGAATGATGTGTATTTCTGTTTTGTTTAGCGACGGGGCTTGAGTTATGCGGCGTATCGCTACGGATTTATCATATGGAGCCATGGTTAGGGCTTTTTTGGTGTTTTTCCCCGCAATATATGTCTGTGCTGTCAGGTAGGAAAGGGAAAAAAGGACAAGAATGATGCCCATAAGGATCGCTATGTTGCGGAATCGGGGTATATGGTTATGCATTGTAGAGCGGGTGAGTGTTCCTGCAATGAGCCAGAATATCAGCCAATGGGGGAGGCTATTGAGATTTACTTCTATAACGCTATATAGCATCGTGAGTATGACAGCCCACCCAAACGGCGCCATATTTCCTGATTGCAACGCTCTGAGGGCACGGGTAAGTATAAGAAGAAAGAGTGCTGCAATACCAATGCTTCCCAAAATTCCGTTTTCCGCAAGCGTTTCAAGAGGAAATGAGTGGGCATATTGTGAGAATAAACTTGATCTGGTTTGATACTGTCGGGAAAGGAGTGAAAACGTACCTGGTCCATGTCCCACCAGGGGGGATTCCCTTAACGCAGCCATTGCCTGACCGGCAAATGCCAGGCGCATTACCATATTTGTATCTTTTATATAGAGCCGGACTGCGGGAGCAGCTTTGGTTATTTTTTCTTTCTCTGCGTCAGAGAGGGTGGTAAAATATCCGGCTATAGCAAGTGCAATAATGAGGAATATGAGTGCCGCGACCATGGGTAAGTTATGTCTTATTTGATTGCCGTTGGTGTTTATTATTTTCTGACTGCGGCGTATCGCCGGTAAAAGGGGTATTGTCTGAGAGGAAAAAAATATCGCCGTCATAATCCAAGCGCCCCGTGCTGCAGACAATATCAGGCTTATTCCCAGAATAACGAGCCGCATCAGTATTGTTTTCCGTTTGGCGGCGGCAACAATAAAAGGGACCGTCATGATGATCGTATATGCTACCGGATGGTGGCCATTTATTCCGGTTAAACTGTTGTAGTATGGCGTTATCCCGAGCGGATATATAGAGATTAGTATTATAATGAACGCGGCGCATGACAGCAGTCCAAATACCGCCATGCGCCGGGAGAAGGAAAATGGGTGTATGGGGTAGGTAGATGCAAGAGTATATATGGCAAATCCCTCCACATACCGGATGAGTGTGATAAGCGACAGACTGCTACTCCGTGAAAAAGATGATCCTACGGCAAGGGTAATGAGAGTAAATACCCAAAGAGTAATCACTGTTTTATCAGGGAGCGTTTTTTGGGGATTTGATCGGCTATGCCGGAGAAGAAGTAGCCCCAGGGGCAACGCAAATATCGCCTCGATAAGACCGGGGTAATTGGTTGGGATAAATAACGACAAAAACAGTAGAGAAAATAATACACGCATGTCTGCTCCCGGTCTTTCACCGTAAGTGTATCATAGGGATGCGGCTGATCCGTTGTGTTTATGCAATCCATTTGCCATACTACATAGTGAAAGGTTCTTTTGCCATGAAACGTGCGGTTCCATTTCTCCGCTTACTCCAGAAACGTCGGGTTGCCCAATCAGGATGGACGCTAGCTGAGCTTTTGATTGTTGTGGTTATCATTGCTATTCTCGCCATTATCTTTTTACTTGTTAACTGGAAGCGGAATGTCTTTAGGGCTCAGGATGCACAGCGGAAAACAGATGTTGCCAATATCCGTCGGGCGTTTGAGGAGTATTACAACGACAATGGATGTTATCCGTCTATGGATGTGCTGGATAGCTGCGGGAGTGCGACCAGTGCAATCTCACCGTATTTGGCTAAAATACCCTGTGATCCCACCACGAATGAGCCGTATAAATACCAGCCGGATAGTGAAACGAATGTGTGTTTGGGTAACCGGGTGTGCACAAAGCTGCAGGATTGGCATGATCCGGATATAACAACATTGGGTTGCCATGCGCAAAATGGCTGCGGCTGGGGTGCATTCTGGAATTATTGCCTGGCGACCGGAACTACCGTGACCGCCCCCGGATTTGATCCGGGATCCACCCCGACCCCTACGCCAACGCCAACTCCTGCGTATTTTGGTCCGTATGCCTGCCGTCCCGGCTCATTTGCGGGAGGGGTTCCGGTGTCTTCCGGTACGTGTAATAATGTAGGCACTCCTGCGTCTTATGGTTGTCCCAGGTCATGGGCAGAGGCTGATTGTCAGGGGTTGTGTACGCTTGATTCCAGTTATTGGTGTGCGCAGTAGAATGCGTCATAATGAATATATGAAACGGCTTAATAATATATACGCGCTAAATAAGGGGTTTACGCTGATGGAGCTTCTTATTGTCATGGTTATTTTGAGCATATTAGTGGCAATTGCTACCGGCACATATGCATCGAGCTCTAAGCGCGGTCGGGACAACCGGAGGAAAAATGACCTTCGTAGTGTGGTAACGGCGTTGGAAGCATATTATAGCGACAAAGGCGCTTACCCCAGTAGTACAAATGGAGTCATGATGGGGTGCGGCGCCGGAGATTCGGGAGCATGCCCGTGGGGTGATTCGGGAGGATTCCGGGATCAGTATGGTACGCTGTATATGGTGCTTATTCCGTCGGATCCCATTGACAGTCAAACATATTACTATGTGTCAACAGGTACGAGCTATAAATTATATGCGAAATTGGAAAATATCCGTGATGCCGGTGATGGAGTAAATCAGAATGGGTATGCCGGGACTGATTGTAGTATAGATAGTGCAGTGCTCTGTACGTATGGCGTAGCAAGTGCCAATACGACACCATAATATATATTTATATATAAAATAATATGTTAAGTAATAATAAAAAACATAAAGAGGCATTTACACTCGTTGAGCTGTTGGTGAGTATTGCCATTATTGCAACGATTATCGGATTAGCCCTCCCTAATTTTCTTGGGGCTAGGACCCGGGCGCGTGATGCGAGGAGAAAGGGTGAACTGAATCAACTCAAAACGGCATTGCAGTTATATTACAACGATTATAAAGTTTATCCCGCTTCTCAAAATGGCGGTGTCGGTAAGCTAAATTATATTGCAGGGTGTGGTGCTGACGGTGACACCCTGTGTCCGGCCGGATGCACAGTGGACTTTGCAGCAGGCGGAACGGGATGCGATACAGTATATATGACGAGGTTTCCCGGAGAGCTGGGTACCAGTATGTTTTACAATATAGCAAACGGCGGTGCTGATTTTTGTCTTAAAGGATCGTTGGAAAATGTTTCCGATGCAGAGATTGCTACTTCATGGACGCGCTGTAGTACGAAGTGCAGCGGGCTGTCTGGTTCTGATTACGCTGTGTGTTCTGAGTAGTTTAGGTGCTTCTTCTGTTTACGGCAATATGCTTTGTTCGGCACGAGAGAGATGGTATTGGTTGGTTTTTAATTCCCCTGACGTTGCCAGATAGGTGCTTGATTGACCGGTGGATTACCTAATCTCTCTGGCCTAGATGTCAGTACATGACTTTGTTTTGGGTAACACCGTGTCTTTGTATACTCTTTAGAGACAGGTTTGTGTAACCGAGGATGTTGTGTAGCTTGTGCTACAGTTGGCTACTGCCGGATCACGGCAGGTGGCATTGGTTACGGTATAGTAAGTGCCTGCAACGCCGCAATTAGGGACGGTGGTAAGGAAGCCATTTGTCGTATTTTGGAAGCTGGCATATCCTGAGCCATTGGTGCATGCGCCACAGGTATAGGTCGCGGTGGCATATGTTTTAACCTCTGAGCCGTTGCAGTTCCAGTCTCCGGTAAGCGACGCATTAACTCCGTTGGTGAACGTTGTGCTTTGTGCCACTGTTTGTCCCGGGTTTGCCGCTGCCGCACTGTCACCGCAATCTCTCCCTGAGCGGTACCCAGAAGAAAATTTGCGGATTCTGCCCGCAGCAGCAGTGCTGTAGCAAGTGTTGGGTGCCGGACTGTAGCCATCTCCATCCGCATCAGTTACGTAACATTTATAACCGCTCTTGATTTCTACATAATTGGCCGATGCCACTAAGCTTCCTGTCCCTGTTATACTTATCGCGCCGACATACAGCGTTGTCGGTACGCCGACTGCCCCTGTGTTCATCGTGACCGTGACGCCATTCGGAATAACAAGCGTAACTCCGTTTGATGCGTCATCCGTACCCGCTGAATAGTCATATGCCTCAGAAGACTGACCGTCTATGCCACACGTTGTAGCTGTTACCGTGCTTGTGGAAGGTGTCCAGTTACACGCTGCCTCTGTTCTGACAGCCCCGAACCGGAGGCTTACAAGAAATAAAACCAACAGAATAATAATTGATGAGTACTTTTTCATTTTCTTTCCCTGATCGTTACCGGTATATTGGTTACTTCTTTGCCGCTTGTTGCAACGATGGTTGCTGAATAATTATATAAGTAGCTTTCCGGGATAATCCAGGTTGTTTTCCAAGTCCCGCCGAGATTGGTACCCTCCGAAAGCTCAAGTTTGAGCGTTGTTGTTTTGGTGTCTGTTCTGAGTTTGACAGATACATCGGTAATAGCGCCGCTGTATGAGGCTTTTACCGAAAGGGTCTGTTGTCCGCCTACTGCCGGATCCAGCGGATCCAGCGTTATTTCAGTTACATTTGGACCGGTAGCCTGTGAGCCGCGGCTTACAATATAAGTGTCTTTCCCATGGAATAATTTGGTGGGTGTCGGTGTGGGTGTCGGCCCTGGCTTGGTTTCTCCGGGGGCTAGCTGCTGCGTTTCAGTTTCATCGGGAGTGACCTGCTGTTTTTGCATCCACATCCAGGCAAATCCTGTAGCACCGACAATGACAACAATCGCAATAAGTGCGGAAACTATTTGGCTCTGTGATGCCTGTTTGGCAGATGATTTCATGGCAGAATAAATCGCTGTACCTTACCGCTCTTATTTAGCATACACCAGAAGATGTGCAAGTTGTCAACTCTATCATTACTATTTTTAGTATATATAAATATATCATTATCTGCATTAATTCAGGTTGATACCTTCGAGTTGTAATCCCTCCATATTGAAGTTGGTCGTTCCATCAGTTGTTGTAAAAGAAAATGGGGCACCTTGAGTGGATGACCAGGTGTTTGTTCCTCCCGGATCAGTGCTGTAGCTGCGCCAATAGTAGGTGGTGCTTATGGTGAGCGGGGTCTGAATAGTATACGTAGCCTGTGAGCCCGAGTTATATGCGGTGCTTACTTGTGCATTTTGCCCGCTCCAACCTGTTTGTGAGACAGTCTGGTCAAAGGTTTGGCAGTTTGCAGTCATACCAGAGTTTGTGCAGAGTTCGATCTTGTAGCGAAGGTAATCGCCATCGATATCCGTTCCAGTGGTTTTCAGGCTGACGGTGAGGATGCGATTCGTCGCACCATTGGTAGGGGAGTCCAGCGTTGGTGTGGATTGCGCGGCATTCATGATAAATGAAGCGGATTCCGACGACCATGCCCCCTCGGTGTTGTCGTCATCCCAAAATGCAAACCGTATGTAGTATGTTGCTCCTAGTGTGAGGGCACTTCCCGCGTACGAAATGTCCGCGCATCGGTTTCCGGCGATGCAGTTGGCCATGCTTGTGCCGGCAGCGCCAGAATCCCATAGGATAGACGAAAAATTGCTGTTGTCATCTACCTGTAAACGGTATTTATTGGCTATGTCTCCGCTGTCGGCATCCACGTAGATGGCGGAAAATTCCGGTGTTGTATCAATGACATTCGTCGGATTGGCGGCGCCTTCAGTAAGGATCGTCGTCGGAGCAGAGGGCGCGACATTTGTACGGTAATCAAGTGTTACGGACGTCAATTGTGGAGTTACTGCTTCGTCAGACGAATGAAGTACTGCGCGGTACTGGAAATAGCGGTTGCCGGTGGAACTGGTGATCGTTGACCCGCCCGGGGTAGTGAGGTAGTCTCCGGCGCTCCGGAAATCGTCAAGCCAGACCGTGCGACCTTCCGAGCCGTCAGTTAGACGCAGGGTGAGCACGGTTGCCGCATTGATATGGCTATCCAGCGGCTCTGTAATGTTCCAATATTCCCGTTGCCATTTAAAGACAGAGGCGTTTGCCGTATAACCCCCGGAGGGGAATGTGCTTCCTGTGTCCCATGATGCAACAGTAACGGCTCCGGTGCTTGCCGTAACCGCGGTCACGGTGCCTTGAGCTATGTATTCGGTGCCATCGTAATTTTCGCGGACAATTATTTTATCGCCCAGATACAGATTGCTTCCCATACTGGACAGGCCTAATGCGGTGGCATCTACGGTGAATGATAGATCGCTGCTTCCTGTAATCAGGTTGCCGCTATCTAGTTTTGCGCCGAAGTCGATGGTGATAGGGTGAGCGCGGAGTCCTGCTTCGTAGGCCTGTCGGATTTCATCAGCAGAGCGCACGACAGTAGAAATTCTCACTTCATCAATTGTCCCGTTAAAATATTGGCTGTTGAGATCGCCCGGTCTGCCAATGCTGACCGGATTATTATCAGCCGTCATCGCCATGTTGCATGTTCCGGTGGTGCACGAGCTTGATTGCGCAATCCCATTGACGTAAAAGATGGGCGTACTGGAGTTGTAGGTGAGGGCGACATGATACCATTTGTTGGTAAGTAGATTGCTCACGCTGGTAGTAGCTACTTGGGTTGCAGCAGAACCTATAAAGTAAAATTCGAGTTCATCGCCGTTTGTTCGCAGCGCGTAGTTATATTCGGCAGCGGAAACATCCCGTTTACCCACGATAGTTTGGAAGCCGGTGAGCACATCGGTTTTTATCCATGCCTCAAGGGTGATATTGGCAGTAATATCCAGGCTGTTTGCGTCTACGATTGATATAAAATCACTGGTGCCGTTGAACTGTTGTGCCTGACCGATTTGGCCGACGGCTATATTATTTCCTCCCGTCGTCCCATGGGTGGCATTGCTGCTGGCATCTTTTATAGAAGCGACGGGGGTATATACTGAAATTTCATTTACTGTACCGGTGTGCTGATACTGGGCCACCTGTACTCTCAGTGGCGTATTGGTTTTAGTCCCATCAGTCGCAAGGAGGGTGGTCCAGTCAGTATACACGCCTCCTTTGACTGAATATGTTGCCGTTCCGTTTGCGGTTAATGCGACCTTAACTTCATAGGTGGTGCTGGTGGTGTAGCCGGATCCGTATGGACCACCAAACAGTACGCCATCCTGATAGACATAAAAGGCGCCGGCATTAAAGTACAAGGCGTGGGTAACGTTGGTATATGAAGCAGTTGTGGCGTTATTGGCTAAGCCAAACATCATGTGATTGGGCGCAGCTACACCGGTGCTGGTAGTAAATTTCATGTAAGCCGTAAGTCCCTGAGCACGGGTAAACGAATTATTGGAAACGATCGCTGAGTCCCACCCTGCAACGGTGCCGGCCGTGAGCACCAGGCCATTGCTGACGGCAATTTTGTTGGCGTTGGGGTCGGTTTCCGTCCATGCGGTGGCAAGGGTAGTCCCCGGGAATGTTTCCTCCATGACCTGGTTATTTTCATCCAAATGCCAGAGTGCGGCAGTATTGGCATCAGATTGATAATTGGCATAGGCTGATTCGCCGATGGTGGTTTCGAGATACGTACCCGGCCTGTCTGCCGCGATAGAGAAGGGGAGTGAAGTCTTGCCGGATACGTCAGTAGAGGAAATAGTCTTGTTGAGATAATGGTCCCGGCCTGCACGGTAGCTTTCGGCGATTTCTTCGGCGGAGCGCGCGACATTGCTGATGCGGACTTCGTCAATGGTGCCGTCAAAAAAATATATTTGAGCCGCAACGTCGTAGTCTGCCCCGATATAAAAATCAAGATTACTCGCGACGATATTTACCGTTCCGGTCTGGTCAAGTTTTCCGTTGATGTATAAATATGAAGTTGTATTATTTATCACGCCTGCTACGTGATACCATTGTCCGGTATTGATCGGGGTGATGCTGTCAAAATTACTTCCTCCGTGGCTTCCCAAATTGAGTTTTCCGGTCGTATTATTGAAGCGGAGCCCGTATCCCTCCGTGCCGTAATCGCCCCGGGCAATAATCATTTGATTATTGGTCGTTGTATCAAGCTTTATCCACGCTTCCATCGTCACGGGGTTTACATCCAGATCAAGCGACGTGCCGGCTCCCGCAGGAACCCTGATGTAATCACTCGTGCCGTTGAAATTTCTGGCTTTGCCCGATATGCCGTTTACCAGTGTCGTGCCGGTCGGGGTGCCGTCTCTTGTGTTGGAGCTTGCGTCTTTGATATATGCGCCGGTTCCCCCTGTTTCCTCCATATGCCAAAGCCCGACCGTATTTGCATCCGCCTGAAGTATCCCGGTTGTAAGCTTCATGGTTCCGCTTCCCTCCGTTTTAATGACGGAATTATCGGATTTGCTTTGCGGCATATAGGTCGCGGTATTGTCCCACGCCCAGTTAGCGGCATCAGAATCCATAGAGGCAATTGCCGTTTCCGCCGTCACCGGCCGCCATGCTTCCCAGCTTCCGTCATCGGGCGAACTGTCGGCACCCACGCGGGTTTGGAGTTCGATATTGCCGGCATTGTAGTTGGAGAGGATTTCGGTAGGGGTGAGGGCGCGGGAGTAAATTCGGGTGGAGTCTAGAGTACCATTACAGTAGTATTGGGCTGTGGAACCATGACGACAAAGCTTGAGTGAGTTGTCCACGGTGGTTGATAAATTGCCTGAATAGGAACCACTCTTGTCGAGTTTGCCATTAATATATATATTGGCAGTCGAACTATCGTAGGTCATGACAATATGATTCCACTGACCGAGTGGAAGGGCGCTAACACTATACATGTCGAGAACTGGTCCAGTCGAATAAAAGCGGAGGAGACCAGTGGTAGGAATTTGCATTAGATAATTTACCGTTCCGTCAGCGGCGTTGCGTTTGTCGATAATATTTTGGATGGTAGCAACTGAGTCTGTTTTATACCACGCTTCTAGCGTAATTGCCGTCGAAGGGTTTAGGGTTGAGTCATTGGGGACGGCGATGGAGCTGTCTATTCCGTCGAATTTGAGAGCCCCGCCGCCCCAACGGCGGTTGTTGGCTGTCCAACCGCTATCGGGGTCGGCGTCCTGGGAGGCTGTGGAGTCAAACCCAGTGAGAGTGCCATCGAGTGTAGCGGTACCTTCGGCATTGTCGGCGGTGGTACCGCTGGTTTCGTTAAAGTTCCACTGGGCAACTAAACCAGTAGAGTCTTTGGGTGTTTCTCCGTCACCTGTTGTAACCCCAAGTTCTGTCCATGAGAGAGAATTCCATGCGGCTAGTGTCGATGTACCGCTGGTGAGGTCGATGATTTCTGACATGTAGGTAGATGAGGGTCGCCGGGATGCTAAGTTTTTGATTTGTTTGGGCGCGAGTGCAGCATTTTTAATAAGGACATCATCCATCATGCCATCAAAACTAGCTCCATCTGAGCAGGTAGCACCGCCTGCTCCCGTATCATCGTAACAACCAAGAAGGAGGGGTATTGCCTTATCAGTAATGCTACCTGGGTATGAATTGTTTGTTCCAACGAGTACTCCATTTATATACATTTGACGAGCATATCCATTGAAGGTAACGGCTATATGTGTCCACACCTGATTAGGTATAGAGCCATAGTATCCATTGTTTGCATAGCTATAATTTATGCTGTCGGCGTAGGTAAGTTGATTTGCATTTATATACATCGAATAATGGGTTCCTTTGTGGATAATGCCCGCTGTTGTTTCACCTGCATCAAGATATACCCAGGCTGCAAGTGTCAGGCCACTTCCGGTAATGCTTGTTGATACATTATCAGCAATTTGTACTGAGTCATCGAGACCGTCAAAGACTCCGGCATGAGAGCCAATGAGTGAGCTTGTGGTAAAGGTGGCATTTCCTTGCGCTGTTCCTGTGTTTCCGTTGCCTGAAGAGTCTGACCATGTGTTATTCATGTGCCATAGACCGACGGTGCGTGAATCAGTTAGAGCCTCCTGATAATACGTTTCAAGGATTGGCGATGATCCGGAGCCGATATCCTTTACCCGGTTGAGTTGTCCGGTCGCAAACTCCGTTGTTGTATCGTGGACAACAGTTGGGTCAATGGTGATGGGGTACGCGCGTACGGGATCCGTAAGCCAGGCGGGATCCATATCCAGCACCAGCATGTAGGATCGTTCGGCAACACCCGGACCTGACATTTTTGGAATCGGTCCGAGGAGTTGTTGTGATATATAGGTATGCTGATTTATATCTTTCGATAGTTTTTTATATACATCCGCGGCGTCGGTAAGACGATAACGGATATTCCTGGTGATGGTGCCGTTGGCGTCGACGGCAAACGGCTGCATGACGTGGAATTGATAGGTACCGTTCTGGTCGACGAAGACAATCTGTCCCTCCGGGGTGACGATGGGGCGCACGTTAGCGACCGAAAGGGTGGATAGGAATGTGCTCCTTCCCATGGGTTTGTCCAGAATGATTTCTTCCTTGATGCCATTTTGGATCGGTTGGTAGCGCATACGGAGACCGTCTTTGACGGTATATACGATTTCATCTTTTGTGTGCGCAGTATTAACTGCGGAAACTGCCATGGCAAAGGTCGCCGAAGCGTTGCCCCGGGATACGGTGAGGGAAACATCCTGTTTTTTTGCCTCCAGTCGGCTTGTGAGGTCGCCGGAGGCGTGATGGATGGTGAACCGATTGGAAAGGAGCGATTTTTTAACAACCGATGTATTTTTTGCCGTAACTAACCGGATGAGTGAAACCGTCGCGAAGGAAAGGGAAATGACAAGAATAAGCAGCAGAATTATTTTTGGCCGGAAAAGCGCACATGCGATGTGCCGTGCCGTTTTTACCAATATTTTATATGCCATATGCCGATGTTTCATAGTTAATTGATGACCCACCAGTTAAATTGTACTGGAGAGATAAGTGATGAATCTATAGCAACGATAAATCCGACACCCGGCAGTTTTTCTTTCACATACAAAACTTGGTTGCCTGTGCTGGAAAGCGGGGTAAGGTAGACCAGCGAATCGGCGGCAACCTGGTTTGAAAGTATGGTTACCTCAGTAAAGTATCCGGGCAATATACCCGTACCCACTGTATTGGATGGCACAGCGCTCTCCGTTGAGGTAGGACCTGCACTGATGTTGAGTTTTTGTACTGTTGCAGATCCGGAGGCGATCAGAGAGTCTGCAGAGACCGTGCCTGCAAATGTAGCGCTTCCTGAAGCATTGATAGTTGCAACTGTTTTATTGTCTACACCCTTGATGATCAGGTCGCCGAATCCCGCTGAAGGTGTGGCAAGCGGATCAGCAAATGGATTAGGCAGCGGGTTATTAAGATCGATGGTGAGGTCGCTGCCCTCGAGCGGTGAAATGGTGGTAGTCCCCAAAACACCACCGACTGTTGTGTTGCCGGTGATTGCCAGGAAGCCTTGGATAAACACTCTGTTCCAGATATCGGCAATAATGGTGCCATCCAGAATATTGATATCTGCGAGTTTATTCCTTTGGATGTACAGTGTTTCTCCGATTGTTTCTATCGTGTTTTCAGCAAAGCGTATGATTCCATCAACAAGTAGTGAGCCGGTGATCGATGTGCTGGAGAGGAGTGAATCTCCCAGGACGAACAAGCTGGTATTTACGGTGATATTCCCGTCATTTACCGTAACCGCATCGCCGAGGTTAGCTGATTGGCTTGCTTCCGGGCTCGGGGAGGCCGCCGGCAGGGCAGAAATAGTGCCAATAGAATTTTCAATGGTCTGGAACCTGTTGTCGAGGTCGCCGAATTTAGTGACGATGCGGTCTGCAAATAACTGGCCAGCAATGGTTGCCTCATTTGCCGTAACTGAGTCGCCGGTTATGGATCCATTAGTCTTTACTGATTCTGCGGTGATTGTGCCTAAAAAGTCGGCGTTTCCTAATGCGTCAAACGATACTACCGTTTGATCTGCTTCCGTGTTTTGGATATTCAGCCGTTGCGAATTGTTGAGCTCAACAGTAACTGTTCCTGATTCCGTGGCAATCGGAGAAATAGTATCAGTGCGAATCTGGGCTATTTCTGCGACGGGGGAGGTGATACTTTCCGATATAACCACCCTGCCAAAAACGCCGTTTATACTTCGGATCACTCCGGACTGTACCGATGCGGCGAGAATTCTGGCGTACGCCGCGGCATCTTCGATGATGTCGCCGTTGGTGTGTTTGATACGGTACGTTGAGTTGAGTTCATCTACCTGTTCAATGTATAGGTTGGCAAGCGGATCTTCGGGAGTGCCAGCTGATCCGTTGCCGGCAAACCATGCACTGTCGTAGTTTAAGGTGAGACCTGCGCGGTCGTCATCTGAGCGGGTATTTGCCCATTGCTGCCAGTCGAACCGGGGAGCAGTGAGTCGGTAAGATACCGTTGTTGGGCGTGATGTGTAAAAGGTTAATGTGAGTGCATCAGGATCAAAGTCATACCACGCACGGGTCGCAGACGTGGGTGAGAGCAGAACCACGAGCTGGTTAGCATTTACCTTCAGATCGGTGGTGCGCGAGAACAGCCAAAGATCAGATCCCAATGGCACATCGCCAAAATTAATTTCTGCTTTGTAGCCGATGCCCGGGACATAGGAGGTTGTCTGGATCGTGCCCGCTGTTTCTTCTTTTATACCCGTCATGCTCGGTACGTAGGTGGCGTAGTTTTTGCCGTCGATAGTGTACGGAGGATCGAAGGTGGCTGCGTCGATTTTTCCCGTACAGGTGGTGCCATTTAAGCTGACGCAGACCTCCGCTCCAGCGTTATCACCGTTACCTAATATGACCTGGCCTGTGCCGGCGCTGATGGATATGTTACCGTTTGTTGCATTTGACGTGATACTGAACGCGCCGTTGCTGATGATATTGCCGTCAACGACTAATGATGTTGTGCCATTCGCAGCATCTAGATAGTATGTTTCAGTGCCACTGTCATCAACAAATCTGGCAGCTACAACATCTCCATCATTCTGTACTTTGAATTTGGTGACCCCTGAGGCGGACGCCGCGATGATATCCTGGTTTTCGAACTGGTCAAATATGGCAGCAGCCCTTCCGGTGGTGTACAAAGCGGTCAGCGGATTAGATACCACATGAAGCTTAGCTACCGGGGTTACCTGATTGCCGATGCCGATGTTGCCGTTGCCAAGCATAGTAAAGCTTGCGGTATCGTCATTGTTGGCAATCTGAAATACCGTTTCGGCATTGGTGCCGCCCTGAGTGGAGTCTACATCCAGATCTCCTATGCCTGTGCCGTTGGCTTTTCCTCCGATAATCTTGATTGCTGAAGTAGTGTTTGCCGGAGTGGTGGAGCCAATCACGCCGCGGATGCTCAATGCCTGTGCATCGCTTTCTGTTATTGCCGTAAACTGTGCACCTCCTGCGGTGGAGGACAGGGGAACCACGTGGAGGATGACATCTGTTTGAGCGAGCGTTGTTAATCCGTGAGTGATATCTCCGTCAGAGAGAGCAAACGATGGGTCACTAGCTGCTGCTGAGGATATTTCTATGCCATAATCAGGTGTCGTATCATCTACGCCGAAATTACCGGTGATATCTATATTAGTAATACCGGTAAGGCTGTCAGCCGAGAAGTTAATGATGTCGGACGCAGCATTTATGGTAATGTCACCGGTCGAATTAGTGATGGTTGATGACGCTCCGCCGATGGTGAGCTTGCTTGTCGGAGTATTTGTACCGATCCCGACATTTCCTTTGTCATTCACATAAATTGCCGCATCCGTATCACCACTTTGTGCGTATACAGCAAAACGGGTATTCGTGGTTGGGCTTACGAAATACGCTGTCGGTGCAGTTGTGATCGTGCCGGTCGAATTTCGGATACGGACATAATACTTTGCTACGCTATCTACAGTTGTCGTCGCCCAATCCGCCGGTGCCGTAAAGGTTATTCGACCATCCACCGTGAGGAGTGACGTGTTGTCGGTCGGCGTGACGGTTGCCCAAGCTGCGCCGTTCCAGTACTCAACTGCCATTGCCGACATACCAATATTGGCGGTCACGATATCAATATTGATGGAGGTGAACGGGTGATCCAATCCGACATAGAATGATCCTGCTCCTGCTGCTGCCGCAGGGAGGATCTCAAACGGTGTTCCGGCATTCGATTTTGCCTCCGTTGTGTTGTTGGTAAACGATCCCGTGTCGGCGGAGACGCACGATGCACCGCTACAGGTTTTGACCGTATCAAACGCCGCGGGTTTAAAGGCGATTTCACCGCCATCGGCGATCTGGAAGATCTTGTTGTTAACGCCGTCATAAAATGCCGCAAGGTCAACGACCCTGCTGGTAATCAGGCTTAGCATCTCGTTGGGTGTTGCCGTGCCAAGTCCGGCATATCCCGTCGTCGTTAAGCTGAGAAGGGGGGTGGTGCCGACGACCAGGCCTTTGCCGATCTGGAATATATCGTCGTCGACGCCATTCGCGTCATTATTGTTTGCGATCCAGAAATCAGTATCGGTGGCACTGGACGAGTCTAATATGAACGCGGGATCGCGATTGACAGCTGAATCCCGAAGTGTAATGTCGCCCGTGCTTCCGTCAAGATAAATAAGTGCGCTCGCAGTGGATGTCGTTGAAGGATTATCACTTGGTGAAAACGTAGTGCTTCCCAAAGCAATACTGCGATTGACGACAGGGTAGGGGTAAATGAGGTTATTTGTCTGATCAAAAAGATTTTGTCCCGCGGCGCCACGTTCTCCGGTTGCCCCGGTGGCTCCTGACGGTCCTGTTGGACCATTGGCTCCGGTCGCACCTGTTACTCCCGTACTTCCTGTAGGTCCGGCGGCTCCGGTCGCACCTGTTACTCCCGTACTTCCTGTAGGTCCGGCGGCTCCGGTCGTTCCCGTTGCTCCCGTACTTCCCGTACTTCCGGTGGGTCCCGCAGCTCCCGTTGCCCCGGTGCTGCCGGTACTTCCGGTCGGTCCCGCTACCCCTGTTGCTCCCGTACTACCGGTTGG
>JACRMP010000026.1 GCA_016214885.1 Candidatus Gottesmanbacteria bacterium
AACGGGCTTCGGGGTATCCGTTGGCTTCGGATTACATTTAGCCGCGCCAAAGACACCTGTTGATCCAAATTGACATTGTGTGCCACAGTTAGGGAAGCACTTTTCATTCGGAGCGATAGTCGGTTTCGGCGTGATAGTAGGCGTAGGTGTTGTAGCTCCCCCACCGAACGTATTCTGAAACCAACTCACAATATTGGCGGTCACAACAATGGGTATTTGTATCCCTACACCTGCCCCTACCCCCACACCTGGTGGTGCAGTCACCACTCCAGTTGTCTGCCCGGCGGCAAGCCGTGGTGGAACAGTCGGAGTAACTCTCGGACTTGCAGCTGTTCCCTGCGCCAATCCCTGATTCCATGATGATGTGATACATAAAGCGCTAGATTTATACGTTTCGTCAGTAGATTTAACTGAGGATCCTAATTTCGGAGAACACCCACCGGTGCTTTTGTCCAGTACATACACCACAGTATTCGTCGGCACGGCGGCAACTTTTACCGTTGGTATCGGTGTCACCTTAACCGTACAGGTTTTGGTAACACTGTTGTAGGTACCGTGTCTTCCGTTACACTCGCCCAGCGTCATACTCGTATATACCTTCGGCGTGGGCGTCCGTATCGGCGTAGGTGTTTTGGAAACAGTGGGAAGCGGATTTGCATTCCGGCAAAAACTCAACGCGGTTCCGCTTAGATTCCTACAGGGATCCGGCTTCGGGGTGACCGTTGGCCTAAGGGTGATACTTGGCCTTGGCGTAGTCGTGGTATTTACCACGGGTCTGGGCGTATTAGTGGGATACTGCCCCTCCTGCGCAAAACGCCGCAATTCTCCGGTGCGTTCGCTCTGTACGCGCGCGATAATAAAAAACGTGCTGGCTGCAAAAAACATGAGCAGAATAAGCGGTAAAATCTGCACAAATCCCTGAGACTTGCAGGAATCACGGATCACCCGTCTATAACAATCTATAAAAAAGTAGTGCAATGGGGAGGCTGACTGGACGTCCCTATGGGCAGAATTATGTTTATTACCTTCGTCGTGGAAAATATTTGATAAACTCACCTGGAATAACAAGCCACCCGGTGTCCCCAAACTTGCCTCGCAGAGCTAGTAGCCTCGGCGGGACATCTCACATCAGGTGCCTATTATTACTATGATGAGTATGTATATATGGTGTCAATAACCTGGTTTAGGGTATTGACAAACACAAAAAACTTCCCCAAACTAAAAATATAACCATGAAGAAAAAACATACATCCCGCAAGGCACATCACACTTCCCGCCCGGCACGTACTGGCAAGGTGAGAGAGGGATATCTGGTGGTAGTGCGCAGCTGGATGCTGCTTGTTATGTTCGCCCTTATGCTGGGACTTGGCGCTGTCGTCGGTACATACCTTAACGAACAGTCCGCCGCAAACGACCCCGCTGTGGCGGGAGCACAGGTAGAAACACGGTAAATCCCCCCCTATTCGTCGTACCCATGATTTCTGTTATAATTTGTGATGTTTCTTGTGGGGCCTGTAGCTTAGTTGGTAGAGCGCCGCATTCGCATTGCGGAGATCAGCGGTTCGACTCCGCTCAGGTCCACCAGGTATTCAGCGAACCAATCGTACAAGCAGGTTGTATCTTCAATAACATGGTACAATTGTTGCGGCGTGCGGTTGCGATTGAATAGCCGCAACACAACCGAAGGAAGAAATCGTTAGGTTTTTTCCCAAGAATGGGCCCGTAGTACACCGGTAGTATATTTCCATGGCATGGAAGAGAAAGGGGTTCGATTCCCCTCGGGTCCACCAAATCACTTGAGGAATGAGCTCGGATTTACCGGGGTACCATTTCTCCGCACCTCGAAGTGAAGGTGGGTGCCTGTGGATCTTCCCGTAGATCCCATTTTTCCGATTACCTGGCCACGACTTACTGTATCTCCTGTTTTCACATATATTTCAACCATATGGCCATACAAAGTAGACAGTCCGTCCCCGTGATCGACTATAGCATGACGGCCATACCCGTAATTGAGGTATTGAACGGAAATAACGGTTCCCCCGCCTGCAGCGGTAATGGGCGGCTGGCTTGGGTTGGCTATGTCAAACGCCATATGATACCAGATAGGATACTGGGTAATTGCCCCCACTGTTGGCCAGGCAAATTGCCCACTGCCACCTGCCGCCAAAGTGGAAATAGAAAACCTCGGCGGGGTTATTGGCGCTGCTTCCGGCATGACGCCATCAGGAACGATCAGCGTCTGCCCCACACTTAACGCGAATGTATCGAGGTCAGTAAAGTCGTTGAATGGGAAATTAACAATTTGTTGTGATTCTGTTCTATACTTTTTAGCAATAGAATAAACAGTCTCCCCTTCCCTTACTTTATGGACAATTCCTGTCACAGGCGGAATTTTCACATCCTGACCTACTGTCAAACTATCTCTTTTTAGATCATTTGCCCACTTAATACTATCAACAGATACGCTAAACTTCTGCGCAATGGTTGATAGTGTATCACCGCTTTGTACCTTGTATGATATTATTTGATCTCTTGGCTTTTCTGATATCTGTGTCTGCACGCCATACTCAGTAAGATCGAGCGATGTAACTACCGCGGAAGGAGGGGTAAAGTCCGCAAGCGCTCTCGCATTTCCCCCGGGATAGGCGTTTGCCAAAATTGGTGCAGAGATAATGGCAGCAAGCACCAGTACACCGACAGAAAAATGAAGGAATGGTCGCTGGTACCCGCCCCGCCTGGCCATCAGGATATCCACCAGCACATCTTTGTTCGTTTCAAACCATGTGCCAAACCTTCGTGCCCGCCGCACGATATAGTGGTACCAACCCTGCCGCCATAACCTAATATCCTCAAGTAGTAATTGCAGTTTTTTTCGCATGGGCAAGGATGAAGGGTACCATAATTCGGAAGTCCCGACAAATGAACACAAATTGCATGTAGAATTCTGTATTACTCCAACAAGCTAAACCATCTAACAGAAGCCGTAAATAACAACTGGAATATAATAGAGCTTCAGGGAGATATACCTATATCTTTTCACAGCCTTATGCTATAACATTCCGGATCATGCCTGTATTGCGGATTACTCTAATAGGCTGAAAAAAAATACCGTGAAATTACCCCTGGGAGAGGCTCTCTATAAACTCAGCGTTGCTCTTGGTCTTACCAAGGCGGTCGATAAGCATCTGGGTGCGTTCTTCGTCGGATAAAAGTGACAGCATATGCCGCAACGTCGTTACTTTTTTCATATTGTCTTCGCCCAGAAGCAATTCGTCGTGGCGGGTGCCGGACTTTCCGACATCTATAGCCGGGAAAATACGCCGTTCCTGCAGCACCCGAGACAAATGGAGCTCCATGTTGCCGGTTCCCTTAAACTCTTCGTAGATCAAATCGTCCATACGGCTGCCGGTTTCAACCAGAGCTGTTCCGATAATTGTTAACGATCCGCCGTCAGTCGCACGCTTCACGACGGGCTTTTCTCCGGTAGCAAGACTTGCCTGTTCTTCCGGTGTGACAAATGGTTCATTGCAGCGGGCTGCCCCCAGGAATTTTTTCGCGGGATACAGCGCTGCCGGATCAAATCCGCCGGTAAGCGTACGCCCTGAAGGATTGACTACCAGGTTGTATGCCCGTGCCAGCCGGGTGATGGAGTCAAGTAATATTACTACGTCATGCCCCATTTCAATAAGCCGTTTGGCTCGGTCGAGCGCCACTTCAGCTACCCGTGTCTGATGTTCTGGTGACTCATCGAAATTAGAAGCATACACCTCGCCATGCACGTTTCTTGTTATATCCGTAACCTCTTCCGGCCGTTCACCAATCAATACTGCCATCAAATGCACTTCGGGATAGTTTTTGGAGATACCGGCCGCAAGTTCCTTTAAGACGGTAGTTTTACCTGCTTTCGGCGGGCTTACCACAAGACCGCGTTGCCCGAATCCGATGGGTGCCAATAAATCAATAATACGGGTAGAAAGCGGTTTATCTTCCGTTTCCAGCTTGAGCTGTTTATTCGGATACACCGGCACCAAATCCTCAAACCGAGGCCGTTTTTCCATTTGTTCAGCAAGCAGTTCGTTTACTTTTTCTACCTTAAGAAGCCCCCAATACCGTTCATTATCTTTGGGTGGTCTGGCCTGGCCTTCCACCATGTCGCCATTGCGGAGTAAAAACCGCCTGATTTGTGACTGGGAAATATACACATCACGCTCACTCGGGGTGTATTTAGGCCGCAAAAAGCCATGGCCATCAGGCATGGTATCAAGAACCCCCCGGACGGTTTCCGTCGGGACGTCCACATCCTGAGTAAATGCAGCACCATTCATATTGCCGTTATTGGATCCGTTGCCATTGCCATTATCGTTAAAGTCCCTGCGGTATCCGTCATCTCTGCGGTATCCTGCGTCACGGTTGTTAAACCCCTGTCCGCCGCCGCGGTACCCGCCGCCACCACCATATCCACCACGGTCATATCCGTAACCACCGCCGCGGTGCCGTGAATCAAATCTACCCCGTCCGCCGCCGCGGTTAAAATCCCTCCGGCCGCGGTCATTCCCCTGAGAAGAAAAATTACCCCGGTCATTGCCGGTATATGCAGGCCGGGTGCTTACCGGAGCGCTTTGCGGTTCAATTTTAGGAGCCGGTACTACCTCGTCAGACACATGTTGTGGTGCTCCCACAAGATCTTCCAAGCTCAGCGTTGCCGCAGGAAGTTCTTCTTTTGGAGCCTCAGGAGCCTCTACAAACGCTTCCGGAACAACTGGTTCCTTGGCAAGCTTGGTGTCTTCAGAGACTTTTGTTTTCTTGACGGTTGATGGTTTGCGCGATGCTTTAAAAGCCATAGGTAATATTGGGGCTCGTTATGGGTTAATCAATAGATCGTTACGGTTCAACACATTAAAAGTTAAGAAAGAACTCGCAAAAATTCTCTATTTAAGCATTCATGGGAAAACATTTATAACACCACGAGGAGTCGTATACTTGTCCCTATTTAATCAAAAGAGGCGCCTATTGTCAATAATCAACTTACCTGGCCTCGTTTCCGGTATTTGCAGGGACACTCATACTTCCGCTGGTTAATTCATAAATAACCGTTTCTCCGCTATAAAAAACCGGAACACCCAGCTCGGCAAACTTCCACTCGGCAAGACCAGTAAACTTTTTCCGCTCCAGACTACCTATAACCACATATTGGACGCCGTATCCTTCAAGAAGCTCCTTTGTTCTTGGTATATCCGGCGATTCATATATCTCACGCACATCGTCCCGCCGGGGGCTCACCACATCATAGTTTCCTCTCCATAACCATTCATGCACCGCCCAGCCGATGGGAGTCGGAATTCCGGTAAATACGGAGAACCGTTCATAATCCGTGTAGCTTTCACCGTCTGCTTCTACCAAAATACCGTCAGCACCGTTTATAGACCTCTGCTTAAGCCATACAATAGCCGCATAATCATCAGGATACTCATTCGCAAGCCATCCCATCCCATTTATACCGTCATACCGCATTAATCCGCCGAAATAACTCCGTACAGAAAACAACGGATAAATCGAAACCAAAAATAACTGCGGAATAAGGAGTACAAAAAATATTTTACGGAATATACGATACGGATTATCTTCTCTATTCCTTACGGTAAACAAAAACCGGGCAATCACGTATCCGGACAGAATACTCAGCATGATAAAAGCCTGATACCCCAGCTTAAACATTGTGTTGCTCCGGAAATGTTGGGGATATATGTCCTTAAAGTAGAAAAACTCAGGGAATATAAGCAGCAGCATGGATATGCCAAACAGCACCATGAGGACTTTTTCTATCTGGGTAAATCCTGTGTTCCATATAGCTGATACATCCATATAGGAAGGAGTTTTTTTATCATTCTGTTTTTTAATTCCGACGGCCGCTACAATGATTAAACCAACAGCACAGTACACAAAAAATCCCCATAGCAACCACAGCATCCACAACTCGCTGCGCTGGCACTTCTCTACCCCCTCAAATAAGATGGGACCTAACTTGGTGTTGGAAACCCAGGATATCGGGCAATTAACGGCAACGCCGTTTACAAACGACTTAAAATGCATCAAAAACGGCAGACTGGCAATACCAGCGACCCCGAGCGTAACTATCGCATGCAGGCTTACACGCGTCCAATCAATATATTTTGTCTTTCGCGGCATGCAGGCTACCGCCACTGCGATAAACAATGCTGCATATATAGGCCCGTCAAGCGCGTTAGTCATGAGAAGCACGCCCACGAGGAACCCGTAAAATACGTTTACCCCAAGAGGAATCGATACTGCTTCGCTTCTGCTGCCAAACAAACGGATAATTAGCGCGATGGCAAGCAGGACAAAGGGAATCGACAACACGTGTCCATGTACATCAGATACTACAAATGAATAACTGGGAAATTCATGAATCGTAAAAGGGATAAACCGCGTTGCATTTGCATACCAATACCGCTCCATCCCCTCGGGCAGACGGCTAAATAACTCCCCTGCTCCCCACAACAATTCCCAAAACGGCTTTACATCCTCACCCGTATAGCCCTTCGTAAAAGCGTATATGGTCTGCATATTCCCGGCTAAGGTAACCAAAAAAGCTGTTATTCCCCCGCCGATGAGAGCTATAACCTTCCGTCGGTGTACGGCAAATGATGACTCGTGGATAAGCTGGAACCCTATCGAAAAGCTCATCGTTAGGGTGAATGCAAAAATCGCAGCCAGCATAAGGTTAAAGACATATCCCAAATCCAAACCGGAAAGCTTGGAAAGAAGAGCAGTCACCAGATGCCCGAAATAGTAATAATTTATCGGAGCGGGCGGATACCACATATCAGCAGGCGGGAAAAATCTGCTGTTTGCAATAGACTGCATGAATCCGTAATCCATAAACTTCTCGAGCCCCCGGATGGATGGTTCATGCGCCTTGACCCATGCCCACAGAAACAGTGCCGCCAAAAAAAACAGCTCCTGCAGCGCTATTCCCAAAATTGCATACACATGGCTACGGGTGAATTTTGTCGTCTCTCCTGTATTACCAAACGACAACACAATGCCGAGAACAAACACACCGATAATTACGGCTGCAACCGTCTCAACCTGAAACGCAGCCAACCGGGAAAGCCCCAGAATATAAACCACCCAAGTCACTAACGCAAGCCCCACTGCTTTGCTGAAGAGATACCCCTTATCGTACCAACCCGGAAACAAATATTTTGTTAATGGATACGCCGCCGCACCGATAAAAAACAAAGCTCCCCAAAAACGGAGGACGATGATGACATCACTAAGTGGCATATGGGAATCATTATATACTCTGGTAGCCTTTTTCATACCGCAGGAAAATATATTTTTGATACAATTGGGCAACATGAAAATCGCAATTATCGGAGGCGGGCTCGCCTCGCCGAAGACGGCGGTCGAAGCATTTATATTATGAAAATCGCAATTATCGGAGGCGGGTTTACCGGACTTACCGCGGCATATGAATTATCCCTGGCAGGACACAGCGTTACGGTGCTGGAAAAAGATCAACACCTGGGAGGACTAGCGTACGGATTCCAAAAAAAAGGCTGGGCGTGGCATATTGAGGCCGCATACCATCACTTATTTACCAACGACTATCATATTATTTCTCTTGCCAAAAAAATCGGCCTTGCCGGAAAACTCATCATTAAGCGCCCTATTACCGCCTCCATGTGGAGGGGCAACTATTATCAACTCGACTCACCCGTTCATCTCCTGCTGTTTCCGGGATTATCATTTGTAGCAAAAGTGCGCACCGCCCTGCTAATCGGATTTCTCAAATTATTCCCATTCTGGAAAGTGCTTGAGCGCGTACATGCCCAAACCCTTATCACCGCTGTCGGCGGCCGTAATGCCTGGCAGGTTATCTGGGAGCCCCTCCTCTACGGCAAATTCGGCACGTTTGCTCCCACAATTGCCGCGTCATGGTTCTGGGCGCGTATCGTCAAACGGACACCATCGCTTTGTTATGTCGCCGGCGGATTCCATACATTGGTAACAGCCCTCCAAAAACACATTGAAGCCCATAAAGGAAAAATATATACCGGAACCATGGTAAGCTCTGTCCACAAACAGGATGACGGCAATATTGCGGTAACTTGGAACGGTACCAGCGGCGTTTTTGACCAGGTACTTCTCACCGTTCCCACGCCGTTTGCCGAAAAAATCATGCCGCAACTGCCCGAAGACTATACCTCCTCCCTCCGCTCCATCCCCCACGTGCATGCACAGGTACTTATCCTGGAAACGGACCGGCCAATTCTCAACAATATATATTGGCTTAATGTTACCGACCGCAAGTTCCCGTTTTTAGCCGCGGTTGCTCATACTAACTTTATGGATACTAAACACTACGGCGGCAAACATCTTACTTATTTTGGCAATTATCTCCCTCAAAACCACCCATATCTTTCCATGACCAAAAAAGAGCTGCTTAAAACATTTCTTCCCTATATTAAAAACCTTGCATCATCCGATAAGGGGTTTCGGATAACCGATTCATTTATGTTTGTCGGCCCCTTTGCACAACCCGTTCATCAACTTCTGTACTCCGCCCGTATTCCTCCGGTATCCACCCCTATCCCGGGTGTATTTATGGCAAACATGGATTTTGTCGTACCGTGGGACAGAGGCACCAATTATGCAGTATCTTTAGGACAGCATGCCGTCCGTGCCATGACATCACCGGCGGTATTTACAAAAAGCTAGCTCCTTACTGCATTTTTTATGAATGACACCGCACTAAAACGCCGTATACCGGCATATATAGGAGTAGGACTTGCCATACTGTTTGCAACGTTTCTCATGGCACACACACTCTCTTATAATTCGACCCGCCACGAGATTAAAATTGCCACAAAGCTCTGGAGTGATTTCGGGGCACACCTCCCGCTGGTTCGGTCATTTTCACAAGGCGACAATCTCAACCGGATAATTCGCGGTCAACCCGTGGAATCGCCGCTATTTCCGGGAGAACCAATACGGTATCATTTTGGTTTTTATGCCATAGCGGGATTTTTAGAAAAAATGGGGGCACGCATAGACTGGGCAATAAATATTCCCAGCATCATAGGGTTTGCCGGATTGCTCATCATGACATTTCTTCTATCAAATGTGCTGTTTAACAATATCCGGGTAAGTATACTGTCCATTCTTTTTTTTCTCTTTAATGGTTCCCTTTCCTTCGCACGCTTCTTCCAAAACCATCCGCTTTCGCTCATGTCCCCCGTGGACATCATCACTAATAATATTTTTCCTGCATTCGGGCCATGGGATAACGGAAATATCACGGCATTCTGGACATTGAATATTTATACAAACCAACGGCACCTGGCAATGTCATACGGATTACTCCTCATTCTTCTCTATCTCTTATATAAACCGGCACGGAACATGCGTATTACCGGGCTTGTCGCGGGAGCTGTTGTCTCAATGCTTCTGTTTATAAATTATGCAGTCGCCAGCATTGCCGCTCTTTGGCTTTCATGGATATTTATTTCCCATAAAGCTCTCCGCTCAGGGCTACTAATTACCGCCGGGATGGGGCTTATTGCTTTTGTCATCCTTAACACACTCAGCAATGTTTCTTCTGTTATTACATGGCAGCCCGGATACCTCGCGGGGCAACCGCTAACCCTCGTGTCATTCATTACTTTTTGGATCGAAAATATAGGGCTCCATACCATGCTTATGCCCCTGGGAATACTCCTCTCACCGCGGAAAGTCAAAAAATTCCTCGCTCCCCCGCTGCTCATCATATTTATCGTCGCCAATCTCTATAAGTTTTCTCCGGATATGATAAACAACCACAAATATTTTAATTTTTTCCTGATTATCGGAAACATGTTCACTGCATATGCCATGATAAAAATTCTGTCATGGTGCGGCCATATCTCTGTCTCCATGCTCAAAAAGCCATTACAGCTGTTTGTCGGCAGCGCTCTCATGGTCTTACTCACGCTATCGGGCATAATAGATTTCTTCCCGGTGTTTAACGATCCCAAAGGTGCTGTCGCCGATATAAGGGCAAATCACGATGCTCAATTTTTCGCAGATCGTACCAAAAAGTCCGATACCGTGGCAAACACCACATGGTTTTACCACCCGGCAAGTATTGCGGGTAGGCCGCTACTTTCCGGATATACCTATTTTACCTGGTCATACGGCTATGATCAGACAACACGGGAAACCTCCCTTAAGCGCATATACGAAGCTCCCGACAAACAAAGCCTCTGCACTGAGCTCAAAGAAAGCGGCGTTTCCTGGATAGAGCTGAATACGCAGCCAGAATCATACCTTCATCCGCACTGGGAACTATGGAATAGCCTTCCCCATGTGTATATAAATCCATCGAGTTTGCTTAAGATATATGAGACGGAACGTATTTGCTCCTATGACACGCCATAAATTTCAGGCTTTTCATGTATTCCTGCTTGCCGGCATCATCGCCCTTGCGGTCGTCTTTCGGACGATCGGCATCAGATGGGATGGCGGTGCACATCTTCATCCCGACGAACGGTTTCTTACCATGGTGGCAACCAACATCACTTGGCCAAAAAATATCATAGAGTACTTTGATACACGCCGGTCCCCCATGAACCCACACAACAAAGACTTCTCCTTTTACGTATATGGCACGTATCCTACCCACCTTACAAAAGCAGCCGCTCTAGCAATCGGGAAACAAACGTACGACGAAACACCTATCGTGGGACGGATTATTTCGGTAGTACTGGATACGGCAACCGTCATTGTTGTATTTCTCATAGCCATACATCTTTCCCGCAGCATATGGGCGGGACTTATCGCCGCCTTTTGCTATAGCATATATGTTCTCCCCATACAGTTGTCGCATTTCTTCACGGTTGATCCCTATGTAACTCTGTTTGCCACCCTCGCGGTATACCGCGCGCTCAGGGGGAAAACCGACTTTCTCACCGGAATATTTGCAGGCCTTGCGGTAAGTGCAAAAATATCGGCTGTTCTTATCATTCCTATTATCGTCTTGTCCCTTATTATTACCCATATCAATAAGAAAGACGGATCAAAAAATAATAACTTCATTTTGTTTTTTTGGCGTCTGGGCACGTTTATTCTTGGACTCATGGCAACCGTCAGGATTGCCTATCCATATCTTTTTGATGGGTGGGCGCTTAACAAAAAAGTGCTCGACAACTGGGAGCAGCTCGCATCATTTAACGATCCTTCCACATCCTTCCCCCCGGGGATCCAGTGGATAAACGCTTCAGGTTTTCAGGTGCCATCCGATCTTGTTATATGGGGACTTGGAATCCCCCTGGGGATCATTGGTGTCGCTTCGTTTGGTTACTATCTCTACCGGGCGGTTACACAAAAACACGCCCGTATTCTTTTCGTTCCGGTGGCATACATCCTGCTTTTCATTGTTCATCAGTCATTCCAATTCAGCAAACCCATGCGGTACCTGTGGCCTATTTATCCCATGATAGCAGTGCTGTCCGGCATGCTCCTTACCCGTCTATTCAGCCATATCGTGATTCACTTCCATGCCAGACTCAAATTGGCAACTACTGTCATTTGGGCTATCTGTATGATTCTGCTGGCATGGCCGGTGTCTTTCCTGTCTGTTTATACCAATCAAAATAGCAGGGTTGTGGCGAATACCTGGATATATACCCATATAAAACAACAATCTGTCATCGCCTGGGAGCACTGGGATGACCCAATGCCATTTCCTATGAATGAACTGTCTCCGTCCAATTATCAACAGATTCAGCTTCCGTCGTTTGATCCTGATGACCACGAAAAACCCAGAAAAATCAGCACGGTGCTGGCAAAATCCGATTACCTCATATTGAGCAGCAACAGAGCATACGGAGCAATAAATCGAGCCGATAAACGTTTTCCATTCATGAATAATTTTTACCGGAAGCTTTTTTCCGGAAAACTTGGATACACTGTCGCTGCGCAATTTGTATCACGTCCGACTCTCCCGTTCCCCGCCCCCCTCTGCATTCGTATACCGGGCTTTTATTACGGATACTTGTCACGCACGGTTGAATCCTGTGAACGCCGCGGCATCCAGATTATCGACGATTACGCCGATGAGACCTTCACAGTGTATGACCATCCCAAAGTAATCATATTCCAAAATATCAGGCATTATTCCACCGAAGAACTAACCCGCCTGTTTTATGAAAGAAACTAAACAACCCGGGAAAATGACGCTCTTCCTCGCCGTGAGCATAACGGTATTCATCTGTCTTATGATCATGGCAGACAGATATTCTCCGCTTATCGCAGTAGCCTGGGCACTATCTCTCATCCTTCTTCTTGCAGGCTTTATAAAAGACCTGAAGCAGCACAGAAAACCGATATCCTATCAACACCTAGCGGCTGTTTTACTCATTATGCTGCTTCCTGTAGCCGTCCGCGTGCTTCTCTACCAACCGGACCGCATCCATGGGGACGACCTCTTAACCGCAACGTTTTCACAAAATTACCACCCGCTCACCACCAATTTTTTTTCCGGCATTCCCGAAGGGACCCAGTGGGTGGCTAAATTCCCTACCCCCTATTTTCTACTGCAAAAAATATTTCTCCGGATTGCCGGAGCAAGTGTGCTGACGGTTAAACTCTCTGTCATCCCGTATATTGCCGTAGTTTCTGTCATGACCTATCTCATCGGCAGCTTCCTCCTGGGTTCAGTAGCGGGAGCTGTCGCCGTTTTTATCTATGCATTTATGGCCATAAGCATCTATCACGAAACACTGGGTCTCCACTTTATCTCAAGTACCGCCGTCTACATGATATTTTTTTACACTATTCTCCGGGCACTTCGGGACGCCAAAACATTCTGGTATGTAGCAAGCGGGATCACTTGCGGAATGGCTTGCATGGGCAGTCATTGGAGTAACCATTACCCTTGCCCCCTTTGCCGCATACGCAATAACACACGACAACTATTTCGGCGGGCGGATTAACCAGGTGTCACTGCTTACTGGCTCTTGGTCAGCATTCAAGCCGGCCTCACTTTCACCTGCAGCAATGGGTGCTATTGTTTGGAACAATATAACTATCTCGCTTGCATCATTTATTGAAAACGGTATCGGAGGGCATGGCGGATACATGTTTAACAAACAGGCATTTTTCCACAAAACAGGACTTATCCTTTTTCTTGCGGGATTGGTATATGCGGTGATAAAAAAACGGACGATGGGGATCAAGCTTATTCTCCTCACTATTTTTCTTACCTACCTTGCGGGGGTAGCTCTCACGATTCCGCCGCCTGCATATCATCGGCTAACCCTTGCCTTCCCGTTTGTTGCAATCATATCTGCAGCTCCATTGTCCCTTGTGTCGCTTCGCAGCAGGCAGTCCGTTACCATCGCACTGCTCATCCTTGCCATATATGCCGGAACAAATATCCGCTATGTGCAGACGGCAATTATTCCGGAAGCCCTCATTGAAGACGCGGCTATCATCAAATTTATAAATACCGAGTATCCGAACAGACATATTCATATCGCGGCGTTTCCCTCATTTGCTCTGGGTAAATTCTTTCCCTTCTTTTCACCGGTTACGGCAAAATCATTGGACACCAAATTCCATAAAGATTATTTGGATAATCCTGTTAATAATGAACAGTATCTGTTTGTCATCACCCTACCTTCCGATTTCCGGAAAGAATTCGAAGAAACATACCCTGATGGGAAATATATCCCGTATTCGGAAAAATACGGCATTTTGGTTAACTGATCAACGATAAAAAGGCAGAAACAGACCTGGTCGGAGAAAACAGCGTGCCGATGGGAATTTTTGCACTTCTATAGCTTCGCCTATCCGACATGATTGTATATATTGCCCCGGCAAGACCCCTGCTGTCACCCGGATCCACCACAAGACCCATATGGGTTTTTTGCACCGGAACCCGCACACCGGGTAAATTGCTGGCAACGACCGGCACTCCCATATACATCGCCTCCACTTGTACCATACCAAACGCTTCCGTCCGATTCACCGATGGTAATACCAACAGATCAATACACCGGTAAAAAGATCCCATATCCTTAGGTGCAATACTTCCCAAAAATATTACCTGTCCCGCAAACCGGCTCACTAATGCCATTATTTTCGTTTTATAAACACTCTCACCCACCGGATCCATAGAGCCTGCTATCACGAGTTTAATTTTTTTCCGGGGAAGCTTCTGCGCAAGAAGCGGAAGTGCTTCAATAGCGTATTCGATACCTTTTTCTGCGGCAAGCCGGGCAGCTATCCCAATAATGACATCACTGTGCCCTATTCGCTGCACAAATGAACGGGTAAGCCTTATATTCTCTTTTGGCGGTGCTATAGGCGGAATGACCGTTACAATGTCACGCTTTGTATATCGTTTCCATAACCCTAGCACCGTGCTGTGGTCAGCATAATCCTTGGTATAGGTGGCTACCCTGTCGGAAAGAAGCATGGTGATAAAGTGCGACACCTCCATAACAGATTGGATAACACCTGGGATAAACCCCGGGGACAGCACGGGCTCGCAATGGTACATCGCAACAACCCGCTTCCCTTGTAGCTTGGCACATATCGCCACCACAATCCCTTCCACCTGTGGCAGATGGATAACAACCGCGTCGTGGCGACGAACCTGATGCCACGCCCGTATGAACCAATCCACCGACAGAAACCCTTTGCTGATTTGTATAATCCACGGGACCCTTTCAATACGAACACCACCGATTGACTCGCGTTTAGCCAAAGACTTGTCGTGCTGCATCGTAAGCACGGTCACGGTTTCCCCTTTTTTCACCAACGCTTCCGCCCACAGGGAAGCTGCTAGGGTTAAACCGGAAATATACGGATGATAATAGGAAACAGAAAATAAAATCTTCACGCTTTTCACTTTCTACCCAATGCAATTGTTTCCAGCGCGTGCTCCAGATACGGATGTTTCCATGGATATGCCCTGTTTCGATCCAAAATATTATAAATCCAATGCACTTCTGTTTTGATACGGCTCCCATGAAGATGGGATACGATATCCCAGTTATCCTCTACGAAATAATCAAACTTTTTAGCCCGTAACACCCGCTCTTTATATTTATGCGCCTGCTCTTCTTTTGTATTTAACGTAATACTGCTGAAGCAATCCAATAAATTCCACCGCCGCAAAAACAGATACAAATTAGATTCCAAAAACGGATATCTGCTGGTTACCAAATGCGCTTCAATACGCCCTTCCTGGGTGAGCTTACGCAGCAGAGCGGCCCCGCGGGCGGGAAACAGACTGGATTCATGCGCCAATGCCCACAGGCTTTTCTGCAGCGGCGTTTTGGGGACAAAAAAACTGATTTTATTCTCACCCAGGATGTGGCGCTTAATAAGTGCTATCGGAAGCCGGGCTAAACGCGCAGGGTTATACGCCACTACCCCATCAAAATCCAAACCAACAATAATTTTCTTCTTCATCGGTCGATAATACCACAAAAAAGACACTGAGAATCCTCGATGGGAAGTTGACAGCCTGCCCAACTATCAACTCCCCACCAAAAACTCTAGTGTCTTTTTTATGCAGGCCTTAGTAGCCCACCTAACCATCAATTCACTCTCCAAAATATAATGACGCGTGATTTAGAATACTTCTCTTACTCGGAACTTCTTATTAAGATTGAAATCTCGGTCATTGTAACGCCCGATGATACCCTTGTCAATAACGACAGAAAACAAAATTATTGGTGGAGTAAATTAAGAAGAAAATAAATTGGGTGTAACTGGAGCGGTGATACAATCCAAAAGAAAAAACTTAGCTTCAGAAAAAAATTTGACAACAATTCTGAGGATTGATATTTTGATTGACGGTATCATTCACGATTGCCCATTGCGAATGGTGCCATATATAAAAGGCATTACTATACGTAGCTAGAATCCCAAACCCAATGCTAGCGGTAGTGATGCTTTTTTATTGGTTTTCAGTCTATCCCCCACAAAAAAATCCCCACCCATGGGGATTTCCTTGGTTTCCGGCTATCAGAGAGTAAACACCGGGATACTCAAACCCTTTTCTTTGAGCTTTATAAGCTCGCGGCGCACCTCTTGTTCATAAGAGCGGCGCTCTCTCTCAAAAGGGCTAACACGGGCCTTTTTGCCCAATCCTAAGGCCCTGAGGATATTTCCCAAACCCGTAGCTAGCAGTTGTATCACTTATCCAGTAAACTCCTTTTTGTTTTTCTTGTCAAGTCCCATAATTATTTTACGTTATAAAAAGACTAGACTTATAGTTTTTTTATTCATATATAGACTGTCATTACGCTCCATAATATTTTTATCATTTCTTTGTGGATAACTTGTGGGATACACTTTGAAAGAAATCCATCACCGCGGCGTCTTTTCTTTTTTCATTTCTTTGGACAAGCAAAGAAATGATAATGTCAGCCTCATCAGGCGCAATTATTTGATTTCCTTAAAAAGAAGAGATAGAAGTTTATTTCATCCGGGCAAAAAACAGCTGGCCAGCCGGCGTCTGATGGATTTTCGTTACAACTACCTGAATATCCTCCCCTACCCTGCCCTTGGCATTCTCAACGACTACCATAGTTCCGTCGGCCAAATACCCCACACCCTGCTCACGTTCGCGACCCTCATGGGTAATCTTTATCGCGAATTCTTCACCCGCAACGAGTGCCACCTTCATAGCCTGAGCGAGATCATTTACGTTTAGCACGCGGACATTCTGCGCTCGTGCGACATGAGCCAAATTAAAATCGACGGTGAGAAGCACTGCTCCCCATGATTTTGCCAGCGAAACAAGCTTGCTATCCACCTCATTTACCTCAGAGGGATTATCCGTCACCACTTTTGTTTTTGCCCACGGATTAACTTTTTGGCTTTTAAGTTTATTTATGACATCAAGTGCCCTTCTGCCTTTTGCCCGCCGCATCGGATCCGCGTCGTCGGCGATATGCTGAACCTCTGTTAATACAAACTGGGTAATTACGAGTGTTCCCGACAAAAATCCGCTATTTATGATGGAAAAAATGCGGCCGTCGATGAGGACGCTCGTATCCACGAGTATTGGGTGTTCACCAATCGATTCTTTTGTCTCAGGGGCTGCTGCCCGGTGGAAGGGACGCGTTGTCATTTCACTAAGCGCCGTTAAATTTTTAACGATTTCCCTTGCTAATGCCTGGGTAAACGCCGTCGTAGGGCGCACAACAGAAGGGGCTGTGGGGGCTACGGGCGTTTCCTGTTTTTCTACTACTGTTTTTTGTTTTTTCATGAATATTTATATTTCAGCTCTATCATTATTATACCCCATACACCAACAAATCCGAAATCATCCATGAGGAGATTTACGCATAATCACGATCCAATCCCATTATGATACTGCATACCGAAAAACATCTGAAAATAAAGACAAAATTCCCGTGACGAATGAGGGGTTAACCCAAAACCGCGGCTCCCTGGGTAATATTTTTAATGGTTGTGGGAGTAAAGACATGGGGAAATCCTAACCGCTTCGCCTCATTAAGCCTGCGGTCTTCACTCCCCACCCTCCGCACCTCACCCAGGAGACCCACTTCACCGAACGCGACGGCCTTAGGATCCAATGGTTTATTCTTAAATGATGAAAGAATGGCAAGTCCTATCGCTAAATCCGCGGCAGGTTCGGCAACTTTAAGTCCGCCGCTGACGTTTACAAAAATATCAAATCCGCCAAGAGGCAGATTGAGCCGCTTGGACAAAATAGCCACCAATAGCTGAAGCCTATTATAATCAACGCCGCTTGCTACCCTCCGGGGCATTGCAAGCTGGGTTGGCACCACCAACGCCTGTATTTCAACAAGCATCGGCCGTGTGCCTTCAAGAATTACGGTGACCACTGATCCGGGGACATTTGTTACTCTATCCTGAAGGAACAGAGCGGATGGATTAGATACTTCCTTTAGACCCGCACCAACCATCTCAAAAATACCCACCTCTTCGACAGCACCAAACCTGTTTTTGAGCGTCCGCAGAATTCTTGCGTTGGCAAACCGCTCGCCCTCAAGATAAAGAACCGCATCCACCATATGCTCAAGCACCTTGGGGCCTGCGATATTTCCCTCTTTTGTCACGTGGCCAATAATAATCATGGGGATACCCTTAGATTTAGCTGCGGCAATAAGGAGTTCGGCACTATGCCTGATCTGACCTACCGATCCTGCCATTCCCTCAAGTTCACTAGAGGAAAGAGTTTGGATAGAATCAACAACAACTAATTGCTTCTCCGTCATGCCGGAAAGAGCTGCCAC
>JACRMP010000007.1 GCA_016214885.1 Candidatus Gottesmanbacteria bacterium
AATAAAGTAAACACTTACCGGAAGAACAAGCAGGAGTAGTGCAATAAGGGCAATCAACGGACCTTTCGATGGTTTTTTGGGTCCCGCTGAGTGATGTTGCTGGGACGGTACCGGAGGAACAATGACTGATTCAGGATTTTTTTGATCGGGTGGATTTTTTTCTCTATTCTCCGGATTTTCCGGAAGAATTGGTGGTTGGGTTGCCGGTGCGGGTTCCGGTGCGGGGAGCGGTGATGGTTGTTCGGGTGGCTGTGGATCCGGCGGGAGATCCACTGACTTTGCAGCGTCGTTTATCGCTTTTTGTGCGGCATCTAAAATATCGTCAGTCACAATATAGTCCCGGCGTACATAATGTGTGGATAAAATCCATCCATTATGAATAATCAGGGGTTCCTGATACCAGATTAGTCGTAATCCGGTGCGGGGTCAAGCAAAAAATATGCCGGTCGTTAGAATACTAATCCCAGGAGGAGGAGCAAGATACCTCCTGCGACGACACTTGCACCGAGGACACTCGGAACTCCCGCGACTGGCACTTTCGGCGTCGGGATCGGTGTTGGTGTTGCCGTAGTTCCTGGAGGCGGTGTCGGTCCGGTTGATACGCGGCAGTCATCGGACGATATCCAGACATTGTTGTTGTCGCGTACCCTACACGAGAAGCTGTAAGCTCCGCTGGTTGTTACCGTATATGTTGTGGTAATCGAGCCCGGGCTTCCGACATTTTGCTCAACGAGCTTGGTGGATCCGTCGGGCATAGTAAATTCTGCAGCGGTTATGTCGCCGTCATTGTCACGTCCGATACAGGTCAGGGTTACTGTGTAAGGGACAGTGCCTGTGGCGGGCTCTACGGTCAGGTCAACGCAGACAGGATTAGTGTTGCCGGCTACCGGAGTAGGTGTGGGCGTCGGTGTGGACGTCGGCGGTGGAGGTGTGGGCGTCGGTGTAGGTGTTCCGGTTTGCGGTGGAGGAGTTGGTGTAGGAGTAGGCGTGTTATCAACACCTATTGAGAAAACGAGTTTGCAGTTTATGTCGGATGCCTTTGGTGTTACCTGCGGCACAGTGGGGGCTACCGGGGCGGTCTGTTCCAATTTTGTGCTGGTGAGATATGCCACCACGCCAATACCTATGGTGATTATGGTGACCAACATCAGATACCAATATTTTTTAAGAAAACTCATATCAGTGCCACGCTCCGTTGGTAAATACTTCCCCTTCTATTACAAAATCAGTGACTCCATCTATTATAGTATACCCCCAAGTGAATTCATTGCTACCATTCTTTGTGGTGGTTTCATTCCATGCTCCTCCGTTGACGCGGAAATGGGCTTTGGTGGGGTTTAAGTTTCCTTTGACGGCGAGTACTACTTCATCACCGGGGCGGAGTGTCGTCAGGTCGGTAACCTGGACGCCGTCTTTGTAGAGTTTGATATTCTGGCAAACAGGAGTAATTCCCGTTGTTGGCGTGGGGGTGGCTGTAGTGTCGTCGTCATCTCCGTTGTCATCATCACCGCCACCGCCACCGCCCGGGACGCAGCCATTGCCGACAGAAGCACACACATATCCCCGTACACAGCAGGTTTTACCGAATCCCTGGTAATTGTCGCACCATTGGCGGCCGTCATTTCTGCATGCTTGTTCAAGATCTTCGCATTTTGTGGCGTTACAGAGATCTCCGCCCTGGCAATGGCAGGCGTTCGGACCTCCCTGACCGGGACATGCGTTAGGATCATTTTTACAGCATTCAAATCCGGGTCCCGTTTTACATCCGCTATACGTAAACAGTGTCGCTTTGCTCCGTATATCAGCAAGCTGCTGGTTCTGTTGGGAAATAAAGTAAACACTTACCGGAAGAACAAGCAGGAGTAGTGCAATAAGGGCAATCAACGGACCTTTCGATGGTTTTTTGGGTCCCGCTGAGTGATGTTGCAGAATGCTTTCAACAACGCTTTCTGTTTGTGGTGTTGCGGCCGGAGCGGGAGTTGGCGTAGGTGCAGGAATAGGGTCTAGTGCCGGCTCAGGTGACGGAGGCATGGGTGGAACCGGAGGTTCTGTTTTGGGTGGAGTAAGAGGTGCTGGATCAGGTTCCGGGGGGAGCGGAATGGTAGGGACAGATGGTGTAGTGGAATCGTCAGCCATAGCAATTAATTCAGTATATGAAATTAGCTTAGTGTACTTGTGGCATGAGAGTCAAGGATCAGGTAGGTCTTTTATTTCCTCAGTACTACCAAACCGCTGCTTACCATGCCGAGTCCTAAAATAATGAGGGTAATTAAGGGGAGGGGGAATCCTGTTTCCGGTATAGGTTCGCCCGCAAGGGTAGACGTGGGCGTCGGTTCATTAGTAACGGTCGGAAGCGGGGTAAGAGTTGCTGATGGTGTGGCATCACCCAATACCTGGGTGCCGCTTTTTAACACCTCAAATGTATGTGTTATGGCAACAGTTTTGCTTTGAGCGTTGGTGGTAGTGATGGTTACACTCTGTTTTCCTTCTGACAGGGGTTTTATGGGGGTATACCGCCAAATGCCGTCCCCGCCTACGATGACCGTGTCACTCATGGGTTTCTCGATGCCTATGGTAATAAGTATTTGGTTTCCTGTAATACCCGTTCCTTGGATTAGCGGGAGATTTGAAGGTATAGCCGACCCGTCAACTGGTTTAGTTATACTTACCGTCTGTTTGGTTTTGTCCGTATTTGTTCCCAGTACTGCGGGCGATGGGCTTGCCTGGGCAAGCGGCTGCTGCGGTGGAATGTTTTCTGCCTGGATTTTACGGAAATCATAGGTCTTGCCGATGGTCATAGCCGGCACAGGATTATCATTTAAGGTGTCGGTGAGTGCAGTTGATTCGCCGTCACCTGCACGGATAACGAGTGTTTCATCTATGCGCTCGGCATTTTGCACAAAGCGGGTGAGATCAGATGAGCGGACGAGATTTAACGGTATTACCCAAGTTCCTGTTGCCTTAGAAAGGGTGGAGAGCGTCTGTCCGTTCTCAAGCGTCAGATATACGATAGCGCTTTCCAGCGGTAGTCCGTTTTGTGCACTGATTTGTCCGTATGCAGGTTCGATGCCGGTACCCAGTCCGGTAATCATGGGAGCGGTTTTGGTTTCATATGGTTTCCCTCCGGAATTTGCGGGGGCACCATTGGAAAGGATAGTGAATTTATATGCTGTATCCGGCTTAAGATTTCTCACCGGCACTGAGTGCGTTGTGTACTCAGCAGAAGCTGTCTGTGCTTTGGTTGTAGCGTCAGCATACCGCTCATCGAAAAACATACCGGCACCATCCAGCTTGACTGACCCGCTTACCGGTTTGTCGGTGATCCACGTTACCGTAAATGATGTGTCGGTGATATTGGTGACTGTCATGTTTTTTGGGGCATGGGAAACGGATGCCCGGGTTAAGAGCGGGGTAACCCGGTCAAATGCATACCGGAAAATCATTACCGCAGCAACAACTAAAAGGAGGCCTACGATGGTGGGTATTTTCCGTTGCTGCATAGCTGTTGTGTTAATCCATTGTATTGCGTGATTCTATTTCATCAAGGACCGCAACATCAATTTTACTTGAAAGCGGACTTACCACCTGCTGAACCGGGGTGGAGATCGTTGATGTTTTGGTAGTTTTTACCAATTCAAAAAATACCCATAGAAAAATGGTTAATGTGGTAAAAATAGAAACTAATAGTAAATCGCGTTCTTCATCCATATATTATTGTGTTGAATAGTATGACGTAAGGCGCACAGACATCTGCAACTCATCGATAAGTACCACTTTAGCTGACCCCATCTTAAATGAGATTGTATCAATAGATGCAATACGCCGCATGGTGAGGAGACCGTCAAGAAAAGCCTTCAGTGCGGTATACCGTCCGGTAAGAACAACGCTTACCGGAAAATCCTGTAACGGTTTGGGTTGGGCTAATTTAGCGCCGGGGGTTGCCTCCTGTCCGAGTATGGGAAGGCTTGGTATCTGGATGGCGGATATGGAAGCGCCCGATGTATTGGCCAGATTCCGGAGTTGGCGTGCCAGAATAATTGCATCAGGATTATTGGGGAGCGCCTGTCTGATAAGGGGGATCCGTTCCGAAATTTCTTCATATGTTGCCTGTGCTTCTATAAGCGCGGTTATTTTGTTTTCCATCCGTTCATTAAGTACGGTCTTATCCGCAATTTCGCGCTGGAGATGAATAATGGTCTGTGCAGTAGGTCTAATGGCATACCAGGCAAATAGTGAAATTGCCAAAAATGAAAATACCGCCGTGGTCGATGCGCGCATTTTTGGTTTTTTCATCATTGGTTGCAGCTTCTGGTAATAACGGTGAAACTGACCGGATGTAAGTGGTGGTGTAGCCTGGTTTGCCATAGGTTATTTTTTAGCCGGAGTTGGTTCGCCGGTATCTGCTGATAGCTGGAAATTAATACCGCTTCCCGGTTCTCTTTGGATGTCACCCAGTACGACATTGCGGATGAGTTTTGTCGATTGGATGTTCGATAAAAATTGGGCAAACCCTCCGGTAGTTCCGGCTGTCGCTGCAATATTGATTTTATTTTTCGTTATTTCAAATGAGGTGAGGTACACGTCGGGAGGCAGCATAGTCTCCATTGTGTTTATAATAGTTACCGCCCTTCCTTGTTCTGCCATGAGTTGTTTTGTCGTCGCTAAATTTGCCTGAAGGGATTTAATTTCTTTTTCAAAGCCGATATTTGCCTGTAAAATAGCTTGTTTTTGAGAAAGTTCTTCGGTAAGGTCGGTATTTTTCCGGTCGAGGCTAAAACGGGAAATAAAGGCCAACAGTACCACGATTTCCGTGGTGATCATTATGTAGCGGCCGTACGTTGTGGCCCACGAAATCAACCTCCCCCAGGGTGTGTGTTCGAGGTCCTGTGACCCCAGAAGATTTATCTTAATTTGTTTGGCAGGCATACCGGGTAGTGAAATTTCGACTGTTGCTCTTTACGCCGGCGAAATTCCGACATCCTTTCATTCAGTAATTGCTTCTGTATGTCGGGTTTGTCTATTCGACGGCAACAAACGCTAGGCGTGTCGAAATTCTACTACCCGGCATACACCTTAAAGTATAGCAAGGGGATCGGGTAAATGAAACGAGCGGAAGGGGGAGTGCGGCTTATTTTTTGAGGAGTTTGGCGAGTCGTGCCTTTGTTCTGGACGCGGCATTTTTGTGGATGATATTTCTCTTCGCTGCTTTATCAAGTGCAGCAAACACCAGTGATACGCTTTTTTCCGTAGGGGATTTCCTTGCTTTTTTCACCAAACCCTTAAGTAAAACGCGGTGATTCGCGTTTTGTTTGGTGCGCTCCCGGTCATGGCGGAGCTTCTTGATTGCTTGTTTTGTTATCGGCATGGGGGAAAGTATAGCTTACTTGGCACTATCGGGTCAAGACGCGGGTGATCTATAATAGGGAAGTTATGATGCGATTTTTGGCGTGGGCTTCTAAAAAACAGACGACCGTAGGGTCTGCGGCAATGGTTTTAGCCTTCATGGTGCTTGTGTCCCGGGTGCTTGGTCTTGTCAGGGACAGACTTTTATCCACATATTTTGCGCCCGAAGAGCTTGGTGTTTATTTTGCCGCTTTCAGGATCCCTAACGTGATTTTTGAGCTCCTGGTAATGGGGGCACTCACCGCCGCGTTTATCCCGGTGTATACCAAGTATATTGCTCAGGACCGTCAGGAAGATGCAAAACGGTTGGCCACCGTATTAATCAACTTAAGCATTGTTATTCTTGCTGTCGTTGCCATTCCATTATATATAGCTGCTCCGTTTATATCGCGTATGCTGGCGCCGGGGTTTACTCAGGCACAGATTACCGAAATGAGTGCATATACCCGGTTTATCCTCCTGTTTCAGGTGGGGCCGCTACTTATCGGCAATGTGTTGACCGGTATTCTGCAGTCTCATAGCCTGTTTCTTATCCCTGCAGCCGCACCTGTTTTATATAACGTAGGCATTATTATCGGAACAATAATGCTTTCTTCTACATGGGGGTTGTGGGGGCCGGTGATGGGGGTGGGTATTGGAGCGGTGCTTTTTGTGATTATCCAGATTCCTATTATTATGAGCTTAGGATACCGTCATACACTGGAGATAGATCCGAAAGCCCCTGGTGTGCGGGAGGTGGGCAGGCTTATGGGCCCGCGGACATTGGGACTTGCCATTGCACAGATAGATATTACGATCGATCTTATGCTGGCAAGCCTGTTAGGGTCGAGGATGGTTACCATATTTAATTTTGCCCAGCATCTGCAACAGCTTCCTGTGGGGTTATTCGGCACAACAATTGCCCAGGCGGCTTTGCCTTCTCTGTCGCAGTTTTCTGCAAAAGAAAAAAAACAGGATTTTCGGGAGACCATCCAAAAAGGGATCCACCAGATACTTTTTTGGGTGTTGCCTTCCTCTGTGCTTTTTATGGTATTGCGGATTCCTATCGTGCGCTTGGTGTTCGGAGCTTCCCAGTTTGACTGGTCGGCGACCGTGGATACCGGGATGACGCTTTCGGCGTTTGGATTGTCTCTCTTTGCCCAAGCGCTCATTCACATACTTGCCCGGGGGTTCTATGCATTGTATGACAGTAAAACGCCGGTGCGGGTGGGAATTGTCACCGTGCTTATTAATTCGTTCCTGAGTGTGTTATTTATTCTCGTATTCCACCTTCCTGTTTGGTCGCTGGGACTTTCCACATCTGTTGCCAGCATCATTAATGCAGGAGCGTTGTTGTATTTGTTAAACAAGCGCATAGAAGGGTTGGTGTCCCGGGCGCTTGTTGATCCTGCGGTCAAAATGGTGGTAGCGGCGGGTGTCACCGGGGTGGCGCTCTACATACCACTTAAATTGCTCGATCAGCTGGTGTTTGATACCACGCGTACGTTCGGTCTTATATTTTTGACCGGGGTTTCCGCGAGTCTTGGACTTATGACGTATTTTTTCCTTTCGTGGGTATTGGGGGTGGATCAGGTCTATTCGCTCATACGGATAACACGTAAGATCGGAGTCTTGCGCGGGTTCTTTATAGAGCCTGCCCAGGAAGTGGTAAATGGGGGTATCTCGGACAAGGTTTCGTGAAGTGGCGTTAGGGCTGTTTGGTGAGTTCCAGAATACCCATGCTCTGGGCAGCCATAAACACATCCGTGCTCAAAGAATCTTCTTCGACTGTATATGTTTTTTTAGTGTCCCGGCCAAACAAAAACCGCTCGCGGAGCGAATAAGTCCCCGGGGCAAGCTTGATAAATTTTACCGGTACCTGCTCGCTGTGGCTTCCGTTTGCGTCAAAATTAACCAGGAATACTTTTATGACATCATTTTGTGTGGTGGCAAATCCGGTAACCCAGCTACCCTCGCCAGTGAGCTGCATTCTGGTGCCTGCCATGGAGTCGATAAATGAGTACACGCTGTAGCGGGGTTTTTTCTTGAGCCCGTTATCGTCGTGGGTGATAAGTCCCCAGCCACTCCCGTCCGCTTGTCCTGGGCCGTCTTTTAGCTGGAATGTCATAAGGTAGGTGGGGCTTCCCGAGATGAGCTGGCGGATGACTGCCGCAGTGTGTGCCGCCCCGTACATCGTGCCGTAACCGTTGCTTTTACTGCCGGTAAATCCGAATTCGGTAATAAGTTTCGGGAGTAGCGTGTATGACGGATATTGTACCAGCCAGGAAATAATATTTCGCTGATCGGTGGCAAATTGTTCAGGATCCGAAAGATATGAATGCCATGAAAAAAAGTTTAAACGGTTACCCGATTCGGCAAGGGCAATTATCCAGTTTTTATAAAGCCCGGTTGTGGAAGGTCCTCCGAGATAAAACGTGTTTACTCCTGTAGCGTTGTTAGCACCGATTGCCGCATGACGATAGAGCGTAAGATAATTTTTTTCGCCACCCATTTTCCATGAGCCGAACTGTGCCAGATCGGGTTCATTCCATACTTCATAATAGACACCGTTTAGGTTTTTCGCATTTTTACCGCTGTAATGTTCGATGGTTTTCTGAACTACGAGCGACCATTCGTTCCAGTCATTGGGAGGGTTGATGATGACGCCGTCTTTGGCAATCACGTCAGGCATATAGGAAAGGGCAAGCACCGGAGTTGCTCCAAGTGAGGTAATGGTGTTTACTGCCGCATCCAGCCTGGTCCAGTCAAAAGTGAGCCCGCCCCCGTCACGCCCTACGACCTGATAGTTGTCATATAAATGATCAAGCCGGATTGCTTTGGGTCGGAGCGCTTTTACGTCATCGGCAATACTCTGGATCATGTCATTTTTTTCCTCTCCGCCTTGTGCAAATGCATGATAGAAGTCTGTTTTAATCGGTTCAAGACGGGTTGATGTGTCTACGACAATGCTCGCCGGTTTACCGCTGGCGCGGGTTAAAAGAATTACTGTTTGGCCGATGGCCATGATAAACAGCGGAAGAAAAATCACAAGTCCGAATAGCGATATAAGGGATGTTGTTCTTCCTGTGGCCTGCCGCATTATGATACTCATATGCTTGTCCTCCGGAGTAAGGGAACCGCTGACCCTATCAGAATAAACAACATACCCAGTGTTAGCAATAGTATGGTATTTTCCGTCGTTCCGGAAACAGGGATTGCGCTTCCTGATGCGCCATTTTCGCTACCCGTTGCTACTACAAATGCCAGTGTTGCTGTGTGGGACTGACCGGTCGTGGGATCCTGAGCAGCCACCACGATAGTATGCGGTCCTGCTTCCAATTCGTCTGCCAATGTGTACGTCCAGTTGCCGTTTGCATCCGCGGTAACGGTAACAGTAATGGGATCAGAATATACCGTAATGGTGACGGTAGTTCCCGGCGGAGCGGTGCCGACGATCGTCGGTTTCTGGGTGGCAACTGATTCATTTTTTGTCGGAGAATCGATAGTTATTCCTGATGGGCTGGCGCTGTCAGATGCTGCGAGAGTCGGCGTGAGTGTCGGGGTAATTGACGAAGCCAGTGTGGGGGTAACGGTTCCGGTTCCTGTTCCGCCGCCCGCCCCGCCTATGGTGATCGTTGCGGGTATAGTGCTGGTTAATGCGTTGGTGCTTCCCTCATTTAATGCTCCGACAAAGGTGTCTGCGGTAAAGCGCACCGCAACAGGGGAGGTAGTTGCGGCAAGTGCTTTAAATTTAATTGTTGCTACGGTTCCCGTGCCGGATATGGGAGTGGTGGTATTGGTGGCCCCCAAGGCCATGGAGATTGTACCGTTGCCAACAGTGCCTGATGAGAGGATGTTGGGGAACATCGTGCCATTATGTATCCATTCCGCTTCGAGTTTTGCGGGATCAAACGAAAGCTTGAGGTCTACTGCAACAATCTGGTTGCCAGCCGTATCCATCCGTACTTCCAGAGTGAATTCTTCTCCTACCGCTTTATTGAGTGTAGTAGGGGTCAGGGTGAGTGTGGTTGCCGGTGCGGCTTTTTTCCGGAGTTCCTGGCTCCTCATAGTAAGCAATACCGAAGCGGGGATGGCAATCAGCGTAATTAACGAAATCAAAATAATAACAATTCGTTTCATGTCTTTATTCATTATGATAGAGTAGTTGGCTATTGGCAATAGTGCGGTGCCTCACACCGGAGTTATCGACATGAGCGCCGGGTAACCCAGGATCATTTGGCGGGCAAATCGAAGTATTGACACCTATTAGCACTCGATGTATATTAGTGCTAATATGGATGCAATCGCAGATCTTACACCGAGGCAAATACAAATCCTGAAAGCCGTAATCGACGAATATATAACCACGGCAGAAGCAGTAGGAAGTGAAACGCTTGAAAAAAAGCACAGCCTGGGAGTTTCGCCTGCAACCATCAGAAATGAAATGGTGAGATTGACTGAATTGGGGATGCTTAAGCAGCCGCACACATCTGCGGGGCGCGCTCCCACACCGGTTGCCCTCAAGTATTATGTAGAACAGCTCATGAAGCCCAAGGATTTGTCGGTTGCGGAAGAAGTGGCGGTTAAGGAAAAGGTGTGGAGCTACCGGCAGGAGATAGACAAGTTGCTCCGGGAGGCAACCAAAGCGCTTGCAGAAAAAACAAAAACTCTGGCGATTACCGCAACGAATGAAGGGGATCTGTATTACGCAGGGGCTGCAAATATTCTCGACATGCCGGAGTTTTATGATTATCAGCTGACGCATGATTTATTGGGAACGCTTGATGAATATCCGTTTTGGTGGGGGATTTTGGAAGCACACGTCGATCCGTTTTCTATCCTGGTTGGCGATGATTTATCCACGGGATCCCTTACCCAGTGCGGATTTGTGTACCACAAATTTAAAACACCGCATGTTTCAGGCGCCATTGGCGTCGTGGGACCGTCCAGATTAAATTACTCTGCGGTCATCCCGGTGGTTCGGTATCTGGGGAATTTCATTGACGAGTTTGCCAGCTAGGCCCGGCAGCAATGCGATTTTTTTACCTATGAAAAAACATACAGACAAATCGGCAGAAGTAAAAAACGAAGAAGCTGCATTGCTTAAAGCGCAGATAGAAGAGTGGAAGACAAAATATATGCGGGCGCTTGCTGATTATCAGAATCTGGAAAAGCGGACATCGGAGCGCGTAAGTGAGGTGCGGCAGTTTGCGGCGGAAGTTATTTTGTCGCGGCTGTTGCCGGTGGTAGATACGTTTGCGAAAGTAAATGAACATATTAAAGACCCCGGTCTTGCACTGGCAAACAAAGAGTTATTGTCTGTGTTAAGCGAGCAAGGGGTAGAAAAGATTGAGGTCATGGGACGTGAGTTTGATCCGACACAGATGGATTGCATCGAGGTGGTAAACGGTGAGGATGACAAAGTGCTGGAAGAAGTACAGCCAGGATATGTATTCCGGGGAAAAGTGCTGCGGGTTGCCCGGGTAAAAGTCGGTAAATCGGAGTCCATAAATAATTAATTGTTCAACAGAAAGGAGAACATATGGCAAAAATTATAGGTATAGATCTTGGAACAACCAATTCATGTGTGGCGGTTATGGAGGGAGGAGCTCCCAAAGTAATCCATTCGGCAGAAGGCCGCAATGTGATTCCGTCGGTAGTTGATCCTATTAAAAATATTGTAGGAGATGTGGCCAAGCGCCAGGCCGTGCTAAAGCCCAAATCTACTGTGTTTTCGGTTAAACGCCTTGTCGGACGGAAATATTCCGATGCCTCGGTTGCTACGGATGCCAAATGGTTGCCTTACACCATCAAATCCGGCAAAAACGATATGGCTGTTGTTGAGGTGGAGGGAAAAACATTCACCCCGCAGGAAATTTCCGCCAAAATACTATCCAAAATCAAAGCAGATGCCGAAAAGTATCTGGGCGAACCGGTCAAGCAGGCAGTTATTACGGTTCCTGCATACTTTGATGATTCTGAGCGCCAGGCTACCAAGCAGGCAGGTGAAATCGCCGGTCTTGAAGTCTTGCGTATCTTAAATGAGCCCACTGCTGCAGCACTTGCCTACGGACTGGATAAGAAAAATGTCCATACGATAGCAGTGTATGATTTGGGAGGCGGAACGTTTGATATTTCCATTCTCGAACTCGGCGAAGGGGTGTATGAAGTAAAAGCCACCAACGGGGATACCCATCTTGGGGGCGACGACTTTGATAAAAAAATCCTGGATTATCTTGCCGAAGAGTTCAAGAAAGAGCACGGTGTGGATCTGCGGAAAGACAACCAAGCGCTCCAGCGTCTGCGCGATGCCGCAGAGAAGGCAAAGATCGAGCTCTCGAGCTCCATGGAGGCGGAAGTTAATCTGCCGTTTATCACCCAGGGAAAAGATGGACCACTCCATCTGGTAGTAAAAATTACGCGTGCCAAGCTGGAATCCATCGTTCTGGATCTTATCCAGAAATCCATTGAGCCGGTAAAGAAATGTTTAGCTGATGCAAAGCTCAAGGTTTCGGATATCAATGAGGTTGTTATGGTGGGGGGAATGACCCGCATGCCGAAAGTCATTGAAGTAGTCAAAGAGTTTTTCGGTAAAGAACCGAACGCATCCGTTAATCCCGACGAAGTGGTTGCCATTGGCGCCGCCGTGCAGGCAGGAGTGCTTTCCGGAGATGTAAAAGATGTGGTACTCCTTGATGTAACCCCGCTGACCCTTAGCGTGGAGACATTGGGTGGCGTATCAACACCCATGATCACACGGAACACGACCGTGCCGACATCCAAGACGGAAATTTATTCAACAGCTGCTGACAACCAGACATCTGTCGAAATAAATGTTTTGCAGGGAGAACGCCCGATGGCGACGGATAATAAGTCACTGGGTCGTTTTGTCCTTTCGGGCATTCCGCCGGCTCCGCGAGGCACGCCGCAGGTAGAAGTGACCTTTGATATTGACGCGTCAGGCATTCTTTCCGTGTCGGCAAAAGATAAAGCCAGCGGCAAAGTAAGCTCGATTAAGATCACGGGCTCCACCGGTCTTTCCAAAGAAGAAGTGGAGAAGATGCGGGCTGAAGCGGAGGCACATGCTGCGGAAGATACAGAGAAAAAAGATAAGATCGAAGCCCGCAACAAAGCGGATAATATGATCTATTTAGCTGAAAAAACCGTCAAAGATGCAGGGGATAAAGCAAAACCTGAAGACAAGACGGCGATAGAAGAAAAGACCAAAGCCTTAAAGGAAATCCTGGAAACCGGATCCAAAGAAGATCTGGAAGCCAAGACAAGCGAGCTTTCTGACGTTGTGCAGAAGGTGGGAGCTGCGATGTACCAACAGCCCCCGCAGGGAGCGCCCGGTGATGCAGCAGGATCAGAAGAAGCGCCGAAAGCAGAAAACGGTGAAAAGAAAACAGACGACAAAGCCAAAGCAGAAGAAGGGGAAGTGGTAAGCTGATGGGCGAAGAAGTTGATCCCGGTAATCCCTTTCAAAAAGAAGAAGATAGGGCGGATGATGAAGTCGCCCTGTTGCGGATTATTCATGCTTTGCGAGGAGATACTGACAGGAATAGTATTATCGCAGCATTCCTTAAGAAGCACGAGGGTGAGGATGCGGATGTTTCTGCCCGTAGAATAAAGAATTTTGTACGGGAGTCCAAAAGATCAGTGCGGCAGGGAAGACTTTGATACAATTCATTGTAGGTATCCGATCATTACCCCGGTGAAACGGGGTTTTGACGTTAATATTGTATGGCAGCCAAACGTGATTTTTATGAAGTATTGGGAGTAAATAAATCCGCCTCAGCCGCGGAGATCAAGAGTGCCTACCGGAAGTTAGCTCTTGAGTGGCATCCCGATAGGAACAAAGCCGCCAATGCCAATGATAAGTTTAAGGAAATTAACGAAGCATACGCCGTATTATCCGACGCCAAAAAGAAAGAGACATATGACCAATTCGGTCACGCTGCATTTCAGCCGGGTGCGGGTTCACCGGGGCAGGGACCATTCGGCGGCGGCGGATTTGGCCAAGGGCCGTTCCAATATTATTATTCATCCGGCGGTCAGCAGGGAAATCCTTTCGGTGGGTTTGGCGGGGATTTGGATCCGTTTGAGATATTCGAACAGTTTTTCGGCGGCGGATTTTCCCCGCGCGGGAGGGGCAGCCGTCCCCATCCTTCTTACGAGATTGGAATCAGTTTCATGGATGCGGTTAAAGGGGTCACCCGTGAGGTGCATGTACCCCGCGGGGGAGCGGGGGAAGGTAGTATACGTAAAACAATCAAAATTCCGGCAGGGGTGGATACGGGGAGCCGCATCCGTTTTGATGAGTTTGACCTTGTGATTTCGGTCAACCCGGACAAGCGGTTCCGCCGGGAAGGTGACGATATCATCCTGGAAGAAGAAATCCCTTTTTCCACGGCAGCATTAGGAGGCATCCTTGATGTACAAACGATAGACGATACGGTGAAAATCCGTATCCAACCGGGTACTCAGCCCGGCACGTTGATCAGAATAAGGGGCAAAGGAGTGCCGCATGTTCGGGGTAACGGTAGAGGTGACCAGTATGTCAAAATCCAGCTTAAGGTTCCTACTCATCTCTCTCGGCGGCAAAAAGAGCTTTTGGAAGAATTCGAATCATTGTAACTCCGCAGGATTTTACGATGTACAATGGCGGTATGACTTATTTCCGCCTTCGGATAATTCCGTCAATTATCCTTGCTCTCGTGTTTGCATGTTTCATGTGGCTTATCCTGATGCCGTCGTGTAAAACGTATGACTGTATCAGTGTTTCGGGTAAGGATCCGGTTCTTGTTGATACATATGAAGACACAAATGTCACCTGGCGCGGCCTCCTGCGGAGCGGGGACATGGATATCCGTTTAAAAATTCTTCATGACATTCCACGTAATCAGTCTGACGAAATAACCAAGATACATCTCACAGCCCTGCTGGGTTTATATGATGTTTCTTTGTCGCCTTATCCGGGTGCAATCTCGCAGACGATACGGTGCGATGAGTTATTTAAGCCCGTACCTAAAAAAATTACCGGTAATGCGGATCAGGAAATAGTTCATTTTGTAGGATTGCTCAATGCACGCATGCAGTACGGAAGCTGTATCGAAAATCAAATCGCCTACCGGAGTTATACCGGCATATTATATTGCGGAACACAGAAGAAATGGGTACAAATCGAGCTGATTGTGCCAAAAGATTCCCTCTTATCCGATAGTGACGGTGAACGGTTTATACAGCGCATTTCGTGCAAAAAATAATGGTACCTATTGTCAAAAAAAGCAGAATATTTCGTTCTCTTTTTTATTTGGCGGCCGTCATGGGTTGCAGTATTCTTGCCGCCGGAATCTACTGGTATGCGGGGAAGATATTCCAAAGAGGTATCTCGTGTAAAAACTGTAATGTCATTTTGGTATCGTTGGATACATTAAGTGCTGACAATCTTTCCTGTTATGGTTACGAACACAATACTGCACCGAATTTATGCGCATTTGCCGATAAGCAGGTGAATTTTCCCCATGCATATGCAAATAGTACGTACACGTTGCCAACCCATGTCACGATGTTTACCGGTTTATATCCTTCCACACACACCATACAAGAGGTCGGAACCAAAAAATTACCTGAGTCCGCACCGTTTCTTCCGTCGATTCTCAAGGATAACGGGTACAGAACGATATTCCTTATGGATCAATATAATCCCCATATGCCGATGGACACAGTGTACTTCCGGGGGATTGATACACAATTTGATGAAAGTACCGTTCCCTGGTCCCGAGCACTGAATGAATTTGAAAATGTCATACGCCGTGGAGAAAAAGCGTTTCTTTTTATCCATTCATATTATGTTCATCCTCCGTATAACGAAGAAGACAAGCCAGCATCGTATGCCGATGACGATTTCGATTGGATATTTTTGCGGGACTCAGATAAAACCGGCAACACGCAGAATTTTATCGATTTTCTCATTACCGCTTTGCAGCATAATCTTGCAAATAACGTGCCCAAGGATCCTGCGCGTCACCGGGCGTTGCTCGATGAGCTGACCGCTGGCGTGGGAAATATAATAACCCAGCAGAAGGCGCTTTCCCGTTATGACGCCATTGTGAAAGAATACCGTGAGAATTATGATCCGCTCATACGGTTGGATCCGGCGGATCCGCGCCAGATGTCCTACTTTAAGTCGGTCTATGATGAGCGAATCAGGAAACTCGACAGCGGTCCCTTACGGGAATTGCTGAGTTTTGTACAAAAACCTTCTGTAGCAGCCAATACTATCGTTATCATTACATCTGATCACGGTGAAGAGTTCGGGGAGCATGGGTTTATCTCACACAGCACCCTTTATAACCCTAACACGCATGTCGTCTTTACTATGGGAATTCCCGGCGTGAACAGCCGCCGGATCATGGAATATGTGCAGACAGCAGATATCACACCGACTATCATTGACCTTTTGGGGATTCACACCAGTTTCGTATTTGATGGGATAAGTGTCGCCCGGACGCTCTCGGGAGGCAGGTTACTAAGGCGCATGCTCGTTGCAGAATCGGCGCGTAATATAACACTTCGTCTTGGCAGGTGGAAGTTATTTTTGGACAAGTCGGGGATAGATTCAGTCCCGGTCGAATTGTATGACACGGAAAAAGACCCGAAAGAACAAATCAACCTGCTTTTTTCCCATTTCCGGTTTGCACAGAATATGCTCAGTGCGTATAAGCGGCAAATACACGAAATCACCCCTCTCTCCTTCTGAGGCGTATGTTTGACTCAAATGTTATATTGCTGTTATAATGTGCCTAGTGATGAGAGCGTTGGAAGGTGGGGTGACCCGCCTTTTTTACTAACATAAGGAGAAAATTATGCCAGCAGTCGTAAGAAGTGAGTTCGCATTAGCCTTAAATCAAGTTGCCACTGAGCGCGGGATTGATCCTAATGTGGTCATGGAGACCATCCGCGCGGCTATTATGGCTGCTTACCGTAAAGATTACGGCATCGATGAGCTGCAGGTACTTACCGTTGATTTAAACCCCGACACCGGTGAAGCGCGTGTGCTCCAGGAAGGGAAAGACGTTACTCCTCCGGGATTTGGCCGTATTGCTGCTCAAACTGCTAAACAGGTTATCTTACAGCGTATCCGTGAAGCCGAAAAACAGGCAGTTCTCTCTGATTTCCAGGGAAAAATCGGTGGCATCGTGCCGGGAATGATCCTCCGGTTTGACGGTCCCAATGTAATCGTGGATATCGGCAGGACGCAGTCTGTTATGCCGGTGGGCGAACAAAATCCCGCAGAGCGGTATCATTTAAACCAGCGACTTACGTTCTATATAGAAGGAATCCGGGAAACGATGCGCGGCAACGAGATTATCGTATCACGCGCCCATAAGGGTCTCGTAGAAGGCTTATTCAAGCGGGAAGTGCCGGAAGTTGCCCAGGGATCCGTCGAACTCAGGGTGGTCGCCCGCGAAGCAGGTAATCGCACCAAAGTTGCAGTATATTCCACCGCCCCGGGAGTTGATCCGGTGGGAAGCTGTGTGGGGCAAAAAGGGGTCCGAGTCCAGGCAGTTATCAATGAACTTGGCGGAAACGAAAAAGTCGACATTATCCAATGGAGCGATGACATGAAGCTCTTTATCATGGCCAGTTTGGCTCCTGCCAAGGACATGGAAGTAACCTTAAATGAAAAAAAGCAGGCTGCTGAAGTCTTGGTGCCGGATGACCAGTTATCACTGGCAATCGGACGCGACGGCGGTAATGTGCGTCTGGCAGCGAAATTAACCGGCTGGAAGATAGATATAAAAGGTAAGGGCGGCGGTGTTACGGCCGAAGAGCCCGCTAACGCCGAAGCAGCTCCGGAATCCACTACAGCATCTACGGAAGAAAAAAAAGAAGAAGCAGCAGTAGAGCTGGCGTCAGAAGTGGCTGCAGAGGTCGTTGCCGATGAAGTTAAGACAGAAGAAGCAGCAGTAGAAGAAGTGCAGTCAGGTCCAGAAACCGAAGCCGCACAGGAAGCAGAACCAACACCAGCACAAGACTCGACTGATACCAAGGGAAACTAGTATGAGACGAGCATTGGGTTTTACACAGTATGGCAAAAAAAAGTCCGAAGGAATCTGTCGTTGTATCAACTCGCCCCGCCGGCCAGCGCATGAGCGCGGCGATTGCGGGCAGGCCTCCCGTTGTTGCGGTATTGGGGCACGTTGACCACGGAAAAACCACGCTTCTTGATACCATACGGAAGGCCAATGTCGCTTCCCGTGAGCACGGCGGTATTACCCAGCATATCGGCGCATATCAGATAGAGTACAAAACCAAATCCAAAGAATCCCGGAAAATTACCTTCATCGATACACCCGGCCACGAAGCATTCAGTAAGATCCGCTCGCGTGGTGCGTCGGCTGCCGATATTGCCATTCTGGTTGTGGCAGCTAATGACAGTGTTAAGCCGCAAACGATTGAATCGATAGCCCAGATTAAGGCAGCAAATATTCCCATGATTGTGGCTATTAATAAAGTGGATCTGCCCGGCGTTATCATCGATAAAGTTAAGTCGGATCTTGCTAAACATGAAGTTCAGGTGGAAGGATTCGGTGGAGACGTGCCGTTTGTTCTGGTGTCTGCAAAAGAGGGAACCGGAGTTGCCGATCTGTTGGAGCTTATTCTGCTTGTTGCTGATATGAAGGGGCTTGATGGATCTGCAGATGGCACGGTGCATGCCGTGGTTATCGAAGCAAAGGTGGATAAATTCAGGGGGCAGGTAGCCACGCTGCTTATTAGGTCAGGTACGCTTGTGGGAGGTAATACCCTCTACGAAGGGGAAAAAGTGTTGGGTAAAGTACGCGCAATGCTGGATGAGGCTGGAGCTAAAGTTGCAGAGGCAGGTCCCGGTAAACCGGTTGAAGTATTGGGATTTTCTTCCCTTCCTTCCATCGGGGCGGTCATTTCGACAGCTCCTGAGGTGCGTGAGGCTGCAGCAGTTAAACCTACCCAAAAATCCGACAATGTAGCAGATTTTTTGGCCGCGATGACGCTGGCCGACAAAAAACGCCTGAAGCTCTATATCAAAGCAGATACATCAGGCTCCCTTGA
>JACRMP010000021.1 GCA_016214885.1 Candidatus Gottesmanbacteria bacterium
TGTTATCGGCATCATCGTCACGATAGGCGTAGCTTGCATCGCCATGGTAACCCACTACTTCGGCAGCCCTGAAACACAGGCCGTCATCGAAAAAGGCATTGAAATCTTTGCCTATATCACGACGTTCGGCTTGTTCGGCTGGCTTATGTGGGGTCTATTCGGCCGAAAAGGAGGTGGTAAGCAGTAAACAACGTAAGACTGTTTCAACAACCAACTGATTCCAAATTAGACAAAAAAGGATTTGAAATGCACAAACAACCGTTCTACAAAAAGCTCTTCACGGTATTCTTCGTGCTGAGCCTGCTTATCGGGGCATTTGCAGCGCCTACCAGCGCCTACGCCCAATCCAATCAACCGCCAGCCGACTGGACACCGCCCGCATGGGTCGTCATTGTCGCGCAGAAACCTGACGCACCGCCCACCTTCAATGTGGACGGATACACCGGCGTGCTGACCACCTTCATCCTCGAGCGCGCGGAAGCACTCGATATGCTCGATGATGAAGTCGAACCGCAACCGTTCGGCTCGGTGCTCGACGCCGGCGAATTTGAGTATTTTGCCCAATTCTGTCAGGGATATACCGACCCGGCATGGCATGGCGTATGTTCAGACAAAATCGACGCGCTCTACCTCGGGGTCTCTCGGGACTTCGACGGGAAAACGCGCCTGACCACCGGTGAAGATGAAGTCTATGTCGTCGTGACCGGACTCTATCCTGAATCGGATCCGACACTCGGCGGCAAACTCATCCGCTATCTCGTCGAGGGCGATACCGGAATCTATCTGGTGAAACCCGAGACCACCGTGACCATCCCGACCGCATCGGCATACTTCAAGCTGAGCAACTGGACGGGAGAAACCACGCCGCGCGCAGGCAAGCCTGTTCTCACGACTGGCTACGTCAAAGCCAAAGGCACGGTAGCCTTAAGCAAAATCGAGGCGGTTCTGGACGCGTATGAAGGCGAAGCGAAATTGTTCTCTGAACTCGATATCCTCGCCAACAAGAACTCAAACGCGCGGGTCCGCTACGGCTATCATGCCTTCATCGAAAACGGCAAAAAGGGACAGACGTTCGTCTGGACCCAACTCGGTCAGGTTGGCGACAATTTCGGTCTGGTAGACAGCGCCGATGGCATGGGGTTATACGTGGCTCTTGCAGATGGCAAACTCGAAGTGATGCACCCGTTTTCGTCGCTCACATCGGACAAGCCGCTTCCAAGCTACACAGACCTTGATGAGGTCACAGCCGCCAAAGCGCCCGCCGACCGCAAAGCCGCGTGTGTCAACAACACCGACTATGTCGAAACGATGAATGACCTCCGCCAAAGCGATGAGTTGTACCTCATGCAGGCGCTCTACCCGAGCACTGTATATTCGGTACAGCCTGACGGTAAGTTCAACGCGAAATGGAACACCATCATCATCAGCCGTGGCGACGTGTCGGGCACCAATGTAATCTTGCCGCTCGATTGGACGAACACCTCGGATGGATTCGCCGGCACATCCTTTGTGATGACCGACGGAACTGCCAAGGTCCAAGCCCAAATTGCAGTCATCTGCCTGAAATCTGCGCTCAGCCCTGCTGACGCGTTCGAAGACTGGTGGGGTGACCAATAAATATAAAGAAGAGGCTCTGCGCTTGCGCAGAGCCTCTACTTTCGGTTATTGAGTGGACTCCTTTTTGGAGACCGCTTTTTAACCAGGAGAGAACATATGAGCTTTTGCTCAATAACACTTTTGTGTTATTCCTGTATGCCTCTCCCCGCTCTCCCGAAAAAGATTTCGGGGGCGCAGGGAGTACTAACTCAACTCTATGAAACATCATAGAAAGAAAGGAGTACATATGAAAAAGTATCCTAAACCGACAGTGTCGGTGGTGATTCCGGTTTTTAACGGTGCCCCCTATCTGGAGGCGGCCGTGCAAAGCGTGTTTAAAAGCACGTATCAGAACTTTGAGGTGCTCTTAGTCGACGACGGGAGTTCCGATCATAGCCGGAGGATCTGCCGGCAGCTGGAAAAAAAGTACCAACGGGTGCGCTTCTACCAGTTCCCCCAGAACCGGGGATTGTCCCGTGTATTAAACTTCGCCCTCGAAAAAGCCAAGGGTGAATATATCTGCAGACTCAACCAGGATGACCTTATGCTGCCCCACCGTATCGGCACCGAGGTTATGTATCTCGAAAAACACAAAGATGTAGCGGCAGTCGGATCCTGGATACGTCTGTTCACCGACGAAGGCGGTGAACAGATTGTGAAGTTCTTAAAAACCGATGCCCAGATCCGCAAACTGTGGTATATCGTGAGCCCGTTTGCCGATCCTACGGTTATGTACCGCAAAAAAATCGCCATCAAGGCAGGCGGCTATCTGCAGGCATTCTGGCCGGCGGATGACACCCATTTATGGTACCGGATTGCACAGTACGGGAAGCTTGCTAACATCCAAAAGCCGCTCGTCAACGTCCGGTGGCACAAAAACGCCGCGTCATGGAAACATTTCCGCAAACTTGCGGAAGCGACATTTGCCATGCATAACTGGACGGATACCTATATTGAAAAAGCACCGTGGTATATCCATGTGTATTGGATCATCCAGTATATGGCAAGCATGATGCTGCCCCCGGAGTTTATCTGGGACTTTTACCGCGTCATGAAGCGCATCATCGCCTATTCACTGGAGCGTCGGGATGACTTCCGGCACATATACGCAAAAATAAAAACACTCAAAATGGTGATAAACCAGCCGGTTATCGCCAAACGCTCTGGGGTATAAAACAGATACCAGTGTTTTCTGTCTGACGGAAGTTCATAACACGAAAAAGTACTGTCGCACCGCACCGGGTGTACCGCATTCCTCCCGGTAATGAGGGAACCGATGTCCGTGTATGCCGCCCACTGCCGGTCAAACCCGCTCCGCTGTACTAATAAATACGGACTGTTGTGATCTGCACTCCCCGCGATAGACACTTCTACAAGCGACGGCAAGATATCGCGTGCAGTAAACGAGGAAGGGACGATAAACCGTTTCTCCGGATTTCCCCGCTGCAGGGACATTTCCTGCCACATGGCAGGAAACTCGGTAATACGGGTATCATAGAGCCCCACAATCCCGGTATTTTTACTGTCCTGGTGGATGGTATAGGACTTTACGCGTGTATCGGTAAGTTCGGGAGCTGCCGGCACCCAAACATACGCCCAGGCAGGATCAGTTCCCTGTATAATCCGGCTGACCGCATCACCCGCATAACGTCGGTACCACTGCTCGGGCGCCTGAAGTGAAAGCATACCGGTTACCTCCGGATACCCCTGATACAGGGATAGATACTGGTTAACGTAATGCCCAAACGGGTCGCCAAGCATAAACAGCGGATACTTGCCGCTGTATAGTGCATACGAAACAGACCACAGCTTCGCCGTGGCACTGTCAAACGACAGAGACAACGACATTTCGTTATAACAATCAGAGAGATAACTCAAAAATCCCGCCGGTAATTCCCGGGTAGTCCGGTAGCCGCCGCTTGTCTCACAAGGGCGGTTTGACACAAACCACCCATCATTAGTACTCCGGTAATAGGAACCGGAAGAAAGCACCGAAGGAATAATCACATAGCTGGCAGCATCTTCCGGCGGAATATGTGCCGTATATCCGCTCTGCGGAACGGTCAACGGGAATACCCTGACAGCATCAAAATATGATACAGCACCTCCTGTAAGCGTGAGCTCCTGCTGCTGCATTCCTACCGGCACTGTTGCGATCCGCAGATGCGTAAACGGCCGGATGTTTGTTTCGGCGGGAATAACAACGGTGCCCTCTCCCTTCATGGAAAACATCTGGTGCTTGTTGAGACAAGCGCCACCGGTACGGTCGCCAATACAGAGATTTAGCAAATTAGGCTTTTTTACATTTGCCGCATACTGCGACACCCGGGTGGTTTGTCCGGGATTATCCGTAGAGTTGTCTGTTTGTGCGGCACGGTAATCCAAACGTATTTCCGCGTGTTTTGCGCTTCCCCCGGACACAGGATACACAAGACAGGTCGATCCGTTTTCACTTGTCAGTATAAGCTGCCCTGCAGGCGTACCTTCTACCTTATAATCATATCCGCCGATCCTGTCACCGAAGCAATTCGTCGTATCAGTAAGGTGAAATGCACGCAAATCGAGCGGCACTCGCGGACGGCGGCGGAGTACGGTTACGGCAACTTCCGGACCCGCAGATAAAACCGATCCAACGGTAACCTCTTCAGGACTACTCAACTCAGGCACGGGCAACACAATATCACCGATCATAATCCGGACATTGCTGTATCGGCTGTGGCCAAGCACGTGCCAGTCGGATAAATAATAAGAGGGATCATCACCGGGATCGGTACTATCGACAAAAAGTGATGCCGGCAGACGGATCTCATGAAGCAGTGTGGAAAATGACCGGGTGCCGATACGGGGCGCCTCTGTTTTGTAGAATGTAAGGAGCACATTCTTCGCTTCCTGTTTCATGCGGACTTCTATAACAGCCCCCGATCCCGATGCTACCGAAAGGGTGCCGGCAATACCATTCTGCGTTGATCCGAGATTAACCGCCAACTTCATCCCCTCTTTATCAGGACTTATAACTGCATCTTTATGTAACAATGGGTATAGTAATACATCTGAGGTTATTAACGATTGAACGGTTACTCCTTTTCCTCCCGGAGGTATTACCCCTGGTACACCGGGATCAGTGGTAACTGTACTATCCGTAAACTGTAACACTTGGGAACCTCCTGCAACCCGGTACAATACCAAACGAGCGCTGCCAAGCGGCCGTTGTGGCTGTTGTCCAAGACGCGCGGCATAATCTGCAGCAAGAGATTCAAGATCGATACCCGCCTCTTTCACCTTAATTATCTTTCCTTCTGATTCCAGTTTTTCCAACAGCACATATGTATCGGTGGTATTAAACGATCCCCAATAGCGCATATCCCGTATCCGCATCTCAGGACTTACGGATTCATCAAACAGCACCCAAGACACCGCATTGCGGCGCAAATGGGCATACAGATCATCGGCACGCTTAACTAACCCCTCACCCACCGTTTGGTTCGCATCGCGGATAATCGCTGACAATTCCAGGAACATGTCCGTTGTTTCCAAGCTGGCTGGCTCAAAGGTTTTATCGAGGTACGGCTTGGTAAGCATATACTGGAAAAAAGCCGAGCCCATATACCCCCATGTATGAGACCGCCAATATAAATGAGGGTCATACGGCAGATGCAATACCCTGCCGGGAGCAGGATCCTGATTAATTACTGCGGCGGCATCGCGGTATGCTTCCGGCAATTTGACGGTCAGATATTTCGGCAGAAAGTCGCCGGTGAGGTACGGCCGGTACACGGATACCAGAGGGGCGACAACAAGCAGCGTGATAAAACCGGCCAACACTGCAGCACGCACCCCGCGGATATGCTGCACCATTCGCAGAATAAGCACTATGCACATGCCGACTGCTAAACTCCCTGCAAACGCAATATATGGGTGGAACTTTGTATCACCAAATCTGAACACGACCTGAAAGTATGGAATTTTATTGAGAATTGCGGGAATAAAACCTAACGGAGATTGTTCCTGCGATGAAAGAATAATAAATAACAAATAAATTGCGGGAATCCAGAATATCCTGTAATACTTTTTACCCGCCAGAAATAGTAGCCCTAAACCAAGAAGTGCTACCACAGGAAAAATGCCCAACACCATCTGTCCCTGATCACTGTCGATATATGAGGTCATGGGATATAGAGGAGTACTCCGTTCATCACTCACGGTCGTATACCGGGTATTGAAAAAATTTGGATACAGGATGAGCTGCTTCCACAAACTGTACGATTGGGGCGCCTGATTAAGCTGTGCTTCGTTTGTATCGATAAACACCGGGGCAAGCCGGAGGCTTGCTGATTTTTCCCTGGTGTAGTTTGCAAACGGCACAAGCCAGAAGGCATTCAGCGCAACAAACAATATAAGAAGGAGCATACCGCGCTTTCCAGCGCCCTGAAATAACACATAGGCAATGAGCAGAATGCTTGTCGTAAAAAACACGGTGGCGGTGATAAAGCTTCCGGAAGAAAACAGCACCGCCGCGATAAAACCCGCGATAGACCCTGCATGGAGCCTGCGGTCATGGATGCACCGGTCAAATACCAGAACAAGCAGCGGGATAGACGCATACCGCGTTATATAGGTAATAATCGGGAAATAGAACGTGGAGATAGCATTCAGGTTTGCTGCATAAATAAACCCGGTAAATGCTGCTGCAATATCTGCCGCCCTTTCATCTGCCCCGAGATGACGGCGCACCATCCGCGAAGCCAGTGCATAGACAGCGAGCACCCCTATCCACAGACACGCCATGACATACAGCTGATCCCGCATCGGCTCCGCAACAAACGGCGCGATAGCCAGCAATATGATCTGCCGCACTATATCGGTACTTTCGCTGTCCCCGGGGACCCCAATGCCGCGGTATGCCCGCCATGTCGAAAAAAATGTGCGGAACAGCCCGTCAATGCCGCCCAGATATGAAGAATAATTATCCCAACCTATAAGCATAAGACCGGGCTGAAGGGTGGAGAGTGTAATCCAGCAAAGCAATCCTGCAAGGAGTAATAATCCAATATGTGAACGGAGCCAATGGAGAGCGCCTTGCCTCATAAAACTATTGTATACCATTCTCCTGGTGAGGAGCTACAAACCAGTCACTGCACCGTTCAATCAATTATCAATCAGTTACTTATGAGTGCTAACTGGCAATCATTAACCATTCACTGCTAACGATTATGCAGACAGTTTTTCGCCGTACGTCTGTGGCCGGAGGCTATTCCTTCACCGAAACCTTCATATCATACAGCTCGCCAAGGGGATATACCGCAACTGATTCCTGTTCATACCTCCGGGAAAAATACCGGAGAGCTTCACTCCTGATCGGCGGCACTCCTGCAAACTGTATACCTTCCCATGCGGCTACTATAGCGGTTTCCCGCGCATCCCTTCCGTCCCTTTCACCCAATGCACCATGCACCCACCGCTCTGCCATACCGCGGCGGATCATACGTGCCTGATCGGGGGGAAATGCGGCATCCGGCTCAAGCTCCAAATGGGTAGCAATATCCCGTGCTAAACCCCATACCGTTTCGGGAGGCCTGATACGGCGTACCGCATCAATGATATCGTCATACGAAACCTCGGGCTCAATCCCGATACCGGCAAAAAGATGCTGCAACCTCTCATGGGATCTTTCTTCAAATAGCGCCATAGTACAGCCTATTATACACAATCAACACGATGGGAAGTTAAAACGTAACCCTATGGGTATTGCTGTGGATGGGCCAGCGGAGGGTGCGGCGCATCTGCCGCTGGTGCTTGTTGTGCTGCGCCTGTTCTATTGTTTTGATTACCCCATCATGCTCAGCATGTGCATCATGGTGGACACTGTGCCCTTCTTCCCCCTCCTCAACTGCCTCATGAATCGGTACTTCGGTATGCGCCATATGGTTTCCCCCGGAAACTATAATTGTAATAGACAACACAATAAGAGTGCAACCCGCGAAGTACCGGCGCATGCGGCAATGAACTATTAGAAAGTGATACGGCTGGTATTGCTATGGAGGGGCCGTTTACCGTTTTTGAGGGGCTCTTCGGTAAACTGGCGGCCTCCTTTACCCTCTACGGGCAACTCACGGCTCTTGGGAGCCTTCGCGGTTGCTACCAGCACCTGATGTGCTGACAACTCCGGTTGTTTATCTTTTTTTGATTTTGGAAGCACTTGGGCTTTTTCATACGCGATGTGTTTATCCGTCTTTTTGCCCTCAAACACAAACCCAAACCGCTGGTCTTTCTTGGGATATAAACGATTCATTAAATGGCCGGCAACGGAAGCAGGATATGACAAAACCGCACCGATAGAATCGGTAATAGGCTTCGGTAAAAATGAAAGACTTAACACGTCACCAAATAGATAGGTTGCCCACGCCGCTTCAAGCACTTTAAGACCCTCACGCCGCTCTTCATCGGTTTTAAACCGCTTCATAGCGATCTCGCTTGCTTTATATTCGGTAAACGAACGGAAAAACGGAACCGGTAATACAATATCCTTCCCCACATTCAAACCCAGCCAATCCATTATAAGCAACCCTACCCTACTTACGTTATCCCGCTGGTTATAAAACTCCGCGTGTCCAAGTTCATGCATACCGATAGCAAGCTTAGGGTGATAAATCGTTGCTGAATTTGCATACGGATTATAAAAATCGGAACGGGTAAATTTTGCCCCTGCAGTCGCAAAAAAAGTAAAAAATGCGATACCTAATTTCCCCACGGTTTCCATTACCCGCCCCGGTATGTCTTTAAGCCGCCATGGCCTTCCGCGAACTGATTCATTCCGCGCCATCGCCCGCTGCATATCACCAATTATCGATGCATGCCCCACGCGCACCAATACATCACCTTTCCACGGCACATCCTTATACCGGTCAAACAATTGGTCGGCCAGCTCCTTTGAGGGATTCTTAAACGCGCTGCCCCACGTCCACAGCATCGTATGTATGGTGGGAATAGCTAAGATATGGCCTATCGTATTGGCTATCGTATCGTGAGTATGATATTCGAACGTAAGTGATCCTTCAGCAGTCTTTTGTTGATGGAGGATATCCGAAGTGGTGGCACCAACGACAGCTTCCGGCATAATAAATAGAAGAATATTACTCCTGCTCCATGACTCCGAGTACGTATCCCTGGTGGACCGCCCACCCGATGTACTGATGCAGTTTTTCCGTAATTTTGTATGGTAAATCGATAATTTCCGGATAAAACGACAGCATTTGGTTGACCCTCACTTCCTGCATTTTGCTCAGTATTAGCCCGGTAATCGGATCTATTTTTTGTAGGATTGATATATTTTGATCTTTTCCGTATGCTGCGGACCAGCGCTCACCAAGTCCTTTGGTCGACTCACGGGCAACCAAATCAGCGGTTTGCGGATTAATGCCCTTCTCCATAAGCGCCAGAAGATACCCATCAAACGCCGCAAGCGCAAGCACAGGGGCTGCGGTTTTGATATATGTTTCCCTTTTAGGGTACTCCACACCTTTCAGTACCCATCGGTCAAATAATTGTTTGTAATCCATATAACTAGTATAGCGTCATTTCTTACTACGCGGTAGCTTTTGCTCATCAAGCGCACCCAACATCCTTGTCCGCTCGCGGATTTCCGCGACATTCCTGTCGTATGCTTCACTCAAAGCTTTCATTTTTGCCGTATCAGGCGGACCCATTGGCCCATATTGTTTAAGCCGGGCTTTCTCTGCTAACTCTTTGGCTTTTTTGGCTGCATCGGCAATACGTTTTTCTTTCAATACGCGCTGGGCGGCAAATTTCTTGCGCCGGAGCCGTAGCTCAGTATTTTGGAATGACCACGGCCAAATTTGTTCAATTTTATCCCGTATAGCATCCCCGATACCCCGCTTGGGAATTACAACTTCAGGTACAGGAACAGTTTTTTCTTTATAGCGGTAGCTGTCCACCCGCACATCGGGGCCCACAAACCCCTTGCCTGCTTTCACTACTTTTTTGGCGGGATCAGGAAGGCCCAATCTATCCCAGTCCACGCGCTCATTTTCACGAAGCACCAGCCTTCCCTCTGCCATCGCCCGTGATGCGGGTGTTTCCCATAATGGACTATCTGCTGCCATTTCCTGAAGCATAATCAACTCATTTGTCCGGTCATACACAACCGGAATCTCTTTACCCTTTTTCCCTTTGGCGACCTCCTGCAGCTTGGCGTGGGGGGTTTTCCCCTTAACTTCCGGTACTCTTACCGGCCGCGTAGCCCTAACATGCTCAAGGGCAGCTTGAAACCGCTGTACCATACGCACGGTAAACACGGTGGCAAGAGTAATTTCTGCTGCCGTAATCCCCACTCCGGCAACTACGGCCGCGGTCTCTATGGCGTCTTTGTGCTTACCCACCCACCGGCGCTGTTCAGGCTTCAATTTCGGAATAATCAGTTTGTTAATAAAGGTGATTATCCTGTCGGAATGGGCTGTTGGTGTATGACGGTCTATAAATTTACCAACACCATACATAACCCGGTCAACAACAGGCTGTTTGGGAGGGGGTGATGGCACTCGCTCGGTCATAGCATCATCATAACCTAACCCCTTATAAAAGCAAAAGGATATTGAGCTTGACGCACCGCCACTCTATCTGTCTATACTGGATATATGCCGGAACCCGTCAAAATGGAGGGAGCAATCCCCCCGCCAAAACAAGAAATGCCCAAGCCAGCGGTGGCGGCCGCTCCTGCAAAAGAAAAACAAACAAGCAGCCCCAAGGGCATTGACCAGCGCAAAAAAGAAGCCAGAGGAACGCTGGAGCAGATTGCCAAAGGGGTTCCCGTCCTTGAAGCAACTGCTGCTCCCGCCGTCGAAGCGCTTCCCTCACGGGAAGCGGTACAGGCCATTCTTTCTGAAGCAAACGCCGTACTTTTGGAACTTAAAGATATGCGCCTGCTCGTCAACGCCATCGCCACACAAGCTGCAGACACGCCACTCGGCAACGAACTACAGATGGATGCACTGCGTGCCATAGCCACCATGGAAACAGAGGGTATGCCTCCGGAGCCTGCAGCAAAACTGGTAGAACTCCAGAATAAAATAAACGGCCTTAATCTCCCGCCGGCAATCCCTGAAGCAAGTGCGCTTATCCCGGTAATCGATGCATATAACGCCATGCATCAGGATACACCACTTCCTGCAGATATCGTCGCCGGAATCAAAAAAGGAGACCGTGCCATAGCCCCGTCAGTGGCACAGATGCTTCAGACGAATAATGATCTAGCCGCCCTTACCTGGAAAGAAATCACCGGCGTTGACGGATTTACCAAGCTATCCCCAACTCCCGGTGTAATCTTGGATCTTTCCGGTATACCCAAAACTCCTGAAAATATGAAAAAAGCAAACGATATGTTTGCCGACATTAAAAAAATGAACAAGCCTCCCAGCGACTTTGCCGACAAAGCAATCATGGGTGTCGTATATGCCGCCACGGGGCTCCAGGCATTTATCCAAATCGCTACCCCCGAAGCAGCCGAACACGGCGGCGGGCATTAACAGCATATGATCATTGGCCTGATTGTTATCATCACCGAACTTATCATCCTCTACATCCTTTCCCGCAAACTCACCCAAAACATGTTTATTGCGGTATTTTTGCTTACCAAATCACGGCCTGCCGCAGTTGGATTTTTATCACTTTTGTTTTTCCCCGGAACGGTAATCCATGAACTGGCACATCTGTTTACCGCGGAAATACTTGGAGTCCGCACCAGCGGACTCACGCTGGTTCCCGAAGGTATTGAACAAAAAGAAGTGCGCACCGGAAGCGTATCCATCGCCCAATCAGATCCCATACGCAGAGCGGTTATCGGTATAGCCCCGGTATTTGTAGGATTGAGTACATTGGGAATACTGTCTTACTTTCTTCCGGATGTGTGGGAACAGGTACTTCTGGACATCCAAAACGGTATTCTTCTGACCAGTTATTCTCTATATATCTTCGCGCTGATGGTATATGCCTTTTTTGCCGTATCTAACACCATGTTTTCTTCCCCGGAAGACCTGGAGGGCTTCTGGCCGGTCGTGGGGATAATCACCCTGCTGTCCGCCGCGCTGTATATCGCGGGCATACGGATCAATCTCACCGAAACAACGCTTGGTAATGTGACTCAATTGTTCCGCTCTGCAGGATTTATGCTGGGGTATATAGGTGCGCTGAATATTGCTCTATACCTGCTCTCAAGAGGCTCTATCAATCTCGTAGAAAAACTGACCAACAGAACGCTTACGCATCAACGGCAATAAATCTCCGAATTGATACCAAAAATTCCTTCGTTAAATGGTTATCCGATGACACAGAAGACACGCCCTCCGACTTATTCCATCGGCTCTGAGGGATACTCGACAGGAGGATAATTACAAAGACCGAGATAACTGAATGCAGGCTTACATCGCCAATCCGAATCCCGCTTTTCTTTGTATGTGCGGTACGTATCTACACATGCATCGTTATTTGTTGTATCCCACGACATACACTGATCCCATGGGCTGATTGACGGAGTAGGAACAACCGGCGCCGTACCGCAATTAGGCTGATTAGTTGTCGGATTAACATACCATTTGCCGCCCGGACAATTCTCACAGTCATTTGACGCATTTGTCGTATAGTCTGCGTTACAAACATCGCCTACTTTCGGAGCACCAACTGATTGCATACACGCAAGACATGCGGCTCCGCCTACACCCCCGGCCTCAGGCGAACACGCTGCGGTACAGACATATGGCCCGGTCGATGCCTGCGAACGGCGCTCTGTGTTACGCTGCGCTGCCAGAACAAGCATAAAACCGGCGATAAATGAGAATAAAGCGAACAGTCCAAAGAATCTAACGGAGAAAGCGGATTTTGTAGATGCCATATAAGTCCTCAGGAATAAGTGTCGCCCCTGACTTATTATTTGTCAAGACCTAACTCATCACTGCCGTGTAATTTTGTGTGATCCCGTCTGTTGCCACGCGCCGCCTTTATACAGATAGGAGCGCTCTTTAAACTCCAATATGGGATCTGATACCAACCTATATGCCAGATCTTTCACTTTAAGCGGCAGACCGCCGTCTTTTTTGGTCACGCGTTCCATATAATTTCTGATGCGCAAATTATGCGCTTCCGGGTACACAACCAAAATATTCGCACCTTTTTTGAGCGTGCCGTCCGCTATACCGCGGTCGATATGCTGAGTAAGCCCTTCTGCAATAATAAGACGGCGGGCATCTTCCAAATGCAGCTGGAACGTATCCAATACCGAAAGTTTTTTGGGGTCGTAAATACCTTTACGCGCCATCTGCATAATAAGCTTGGAGAAATACCACCACGTCGGAACATCCGACCCTAATTTGGCATACATACCCTTGGTATCTATATTGCGTTTCGCGGCTTCCACATCAATTGTTTTCCCCAGCGCCGTTCCCAGTATTTTTTCCCCTATTACAGCGCCGTCCCGCAGCAGCATATACATCGGCTTATTTGCGATATCAAAGCATAGGGCGGGAGTACCAGCCTCGGCCAGCCCGTCAGTCATCGTCTTGCCAAAATAAAGCCGGCGTTTGTACTGGTTGCGGTAGTGTGCCCTGCCTTTTATGTCTTTTTCACTTTTAATGGGCTCCGTCACCTTTTTTTCCAGCATGCCACCGATAACGGGAACTGCTTTTGCCCGCGCTGCCAATTCCGGAGTAAAATATTCGACCGCTACCCCTGATACCCCGGGGCTTTTAAGCAGTTTCATAAACGTTTCGTCTGCTACCGGCTCATGTACTCCGTCCCAATCGACTGTCACTACATTCACCCCTTTATAACTCACCCCGTGAACCCGTTTATCGACCCATTCTGCCGTGTCTTTGCCTAATACGGCGGGCTTATTTGCGTCTCCTAAGAGCGCTGAAGAAATAAATCGTATGTCGCGGTTACTTAACGGATTAGCGGCGGGATTTGCCCCGGCTTCAGGACTCTTCATCCCGCGGGCGGCATTGAAACTTCCGACAAATACTTCTCCCATATAATCACTATACACGAGTGTCTATGCCTACTGCTATACCGGAAACGATGATGGACGTTAAAGCGAAAAATTACACCTGGGTCGCCTGACCACTGACAGCAGATGCGCCCTCTGTCGATGTAAACCGGAAACCTCTTGTTTCTACGGGGTTCTCCCGGATAATATATCCTATTTTTTCAACCGCGCGGGTCCGTTCGGGCCTACCGGTAAACCGCTGCATCCACCGTAATAACGGTCTTTCTGTCCAATGTGGCGGAACAGGATCGGTGTACTCATTTACCAATATTTCACCCTTCCATAAACCGTCAAAGGGATTTGCGTTATCCACAAAAGAAAACCGTAGCCCTGCATGCTTTCTATGAAGTACAAACGCAGTAACGGGCACCAGATACCCCGGTTCGCTTACGCCGACACGCAACTGCTTGCTCCCCGCCGTAATACGTAGCGCCATGGGAATTTCGATGCTTACCGCTTTTTTCAGTATGTCATGCATCAACCCCACACTGAAAGGAAACCATTTGCCGGTATCCATTTCTTCCGGTGTTTCAATAAGAATTTCCGGATTCAGATGTACACCACGGGACAAGATCGTGGTTCCGTCAGCCGACAACGCTGGCTTGCCTGCCCATCCTAACGGGAGGAATCGCGACCCAAGATCATATTTGAACCGTGGACCGGTATGTGCCGGTAATTGTTCTATTTTTGCCATATGCAGAGATTACAAAACCTATACTTCATTAAATAGGCCTATAATTATAGCAAATTTAGTCTGTGTTAGCTAGATCACAAATAGCTGGATTTCTGCTATCATGCCTAATTACTATATCAATAAGCATCAAACTTTGGAACGTACAGGCATGGAGAGGCATCAAATGCTGGTTATGCCCTCTTCAATACGGCAAAATCGCCTCTTCGGCGATCCGCCGGGAAGACGGAAATGCACAAACCCCTCTTCAAAACTGCGAAAAACGCTGATTGAGGGATCTCCACCTGACCGATCATCTTTCCCGCCATAACGGGATTTCGCTTCGCTCAACATCTTTTTTATCCTCTTTTTAGTACGGCAAAAAATGCACTCTGCGGGATTTCTACCTGGCCAATCATCTTCATCTTTGCCTTACCTTTTTTCTGTTTCTTAAGGAGCTTGTCTTTGCGGGTCCTGTCTCCCCCGTACAACTTCTGGATAACATCCTTGCGGAAGCCTTTTACGTCAGCCCTGGCTATCACCGAACCTCCTATAGCTGCCTGGATAGGAATCTCAAACTGCTGCTTGGGGATTACTCCTGCCAGCCGCTCCACGATGTCCCGGCTCCGGAACACCGCAGCCGCTTCCAGCACGAGAAAGGAAAATGCATCGACTTTTTCTTTGTTTACGAGAATATCTACTTTCGCCACCTTGGCCGCCGCCCACTCAAAAAACTCATAATCCAGACTGGCGTACCCTTCGGTTACCGATTTAAGCCGGTCAAAAAAATCGACAATCATTTCCGAAAGCGGGATAAGGTAGGTAAACTGCGCCTGGTCGCCGACATAGACTAAATCGACATACTCCCCCCGTTTTTCGACCGCAAGCTGCATGATAGTCCCCACAAACCGTTTGGGACTGTAAATGGCTACCTGCATCATGGGTTCTTCCACTTTTTCAATATAGGTAGGATCAGGCAATTCGGTTGCTGACTGGATAGAAACGGTTACCTGGTCGTTTGCTTCTGATACGATATGGTTTAGCGTAAATCCCAACTTGTGATAATCTACCCCTGTTTTGAGGGTTACCCGGTATTCTACCGACGGACTGGTGGCAAGCATGGTTAAGTCAAATTCGCGCAAAATTCGCTCCTGCACCACCTCCGCATGGAGTAACCCCAAAAATCCGCAGTGGAAGCCGTTACCTAAGGCAAGCGATGAAATCGGCCGGAATGTGAAGGCGCTGTCGGATAACTGGAGCTTCTCCATGGCTTCACGGGAATCCTGATATTCATCTGCAGCCATAGGAAACAGCCCCAAAAATACCATCGGCTTCGGTTCTTTATACCCCGGCAGCGGATCCCCCGAACCCTTGAGCGATTCAAATTTTGTGCCCCCCATGTCGCCATAGGTTACGGTATCGCCTACTTTAGCAAGTTTGACGTCTTTTAGCCCTGTGGCGATATATCCTACTTCGCCACACTTTAATTCCTTAATTTCCTGCATTGCCGGGGAAAATACCCCAAGCTCTATAGGAGCATTGTCGCTGTTGGTGTTCATAAAGTGCACCCGAAGCAATGGATCAAACTGTATAGAACCATCAACTATACGAACAAAAACAACTACTCCTTTGTGGGTATCATAGTGGGAAGAAAAAATAAGTGCACGGAGTGGGTCTGCAGGGTTTCCTTTGGGTGATGGAATCCGGGAAAGCACCGCTTCCAATACTTTATCGACGTTAGCGCCCGTTTTAGCTGATATTTCTATCATTTCGTCATCAGTGAACCCGAGGGCGCGCAGCTCAGCGCGTGTTTCTTCCACCCTAGCGTGCGGCATATCGATTTTATTTAAGAGCGGAATGATCGTAAGGTTATGAATCCTGGCCTGATGCAGGTTGGCAAGCGTCTGCGCCTGCACCCCCTGTGTGGCATCAACAACCAACAGCGCCCCCTCACATGCAGCAAGCGAACGGCTCACTTCGTACCCAAAATCGACATGTCCGGGGGTATCTATGAGATTGAGGATATATCCGTTCCAGTGCATCCTGACCGGAGCGAGTTTAATCGTGATACCCCGCTCCTGCTCAATGGGGTTGCTGTCGAGTAACTGTGCATGCATATCACGCTTTGCCACTGTTGCCGTCATTTCGAGCAACCTGTCGGCAAGGGTGCTCTTCCCGTGGTCAATATGGGCAATGATCGCAAAATTACGGATATGATCCTGAGACATGCCTGATATTGTACCATGAAAAATACGGCGACGTATCGAAAATGTAGCCCATTCCAACAGGCTATTCATTTGAGACTACCCCTCTCATCCTGATACAATACCCACTCCATGAGCAGAACTTCGATTGAACATGTTATACGGGCGCTTAACGCCGTCAACGACGGTTCCGCGACAGAAGCAGACAGGAATATTCTGAAAATTGCGGGAGGCACGGCCTTCCGTCACGGACGATTTGATCTAGCACTCGACATGGAAGAGGTAGGAAGAAGGCTCAAAAGAGCACCCGGAATCATCCAAAACCGCATTGCATCAGGGATGGCAGTTAATAAAGGAGAGTTTGATGGGCACTCCAATAAAGATGAAGCTGAACGTCCGACACGGGAGACCCCCTTACGGCCTCATGGCAGGCTACGCATCGGGCGGCAAGGAAGAGATAGACACAGAGGAACCGAGTGACATGGAAAAGATGTACGAGTGATTTACACAAGAAAATACCCGGAAAAACTATTATTCACTCCCCCGATCAGACGTGACTTTACCATCACGATTCACGGTTTCGCCTGATGTGGATCTCCGGCCTCCCCGATCCTGCGGTATGGCACCATCATCCTGACCATGCTTCTTGATAAGCTTTTTCCGTTCGACCCTTTTTTGAAGTGCGGGACGGAGCGTAGTGTCCGATTCAGGCAAGATTGCGAGCCAATCCGTTAATGTAGTAGCCCTAGTGGGGGTTACCGCCTTAGGTTTTGGCTTTGCTTCTATTACCCTTCTTCGTACCGCACCGTCAATTTTCATTCCTGTACTTCTATCCATAGCATTCTCCTTTTTCTCATGTCAGGAATCATCGAACTCTGCCATACCCAAAACAGCAGCCACTTCACTATCCACCTTAAGACCCCTGCCTGCTCCTGACCCGCTCCGGCAAAGCAACCCCCGTTCAGTCATCCAGGCAATGGTGCGGTCGCTGGGAGCTGATTCGTCATCAGCAGACTCCATAACCCACTCCCCATTGCGCATCCGTTCAACTTGCCGTGCACACCTTCTTACGGTATCTGACAGCTCGTTTACTATTGACATAAACGTATGCCTCCCGAGGGATTATAACGGCGTATTTTTACAGATGCAAGATAGTAGAAAATGCCTGGGATAATGCACTCACTTCAGCGGTACTAAATGCTGCCCTGGCAGTTTTGACATGCCTTATGTCACTCAGCAATTCATAAAATTTCTGCCTGCCTTCCATCGTAAACTCCCGGCGGTTAATCAGACTGCTCTGCCATTCAATATTGCGGTTTGCGGGAACCACCAAAAGCTGGGTAAACTCCGGAGACACAGTTAGCAATGGCTTGCCTTCACCTAACACACTCCGTGCACGGGCAACTTCAAGAAGTCCGTGCGCCGCAGGATCAGGTAAAGTGTTAACCACGTCTACCAGCGCTTTTACCCCGCGGGCAAAGCCAGTTTCGGATAACTGTTTATACGAACGCTCATTGAGAAGCCCCAACTTAGACTCGCCCACCCCCTCTATGACCACTCCGTTATCTTTTTGCACGATAAGAAAAGCCATATCGGGATTCCGGTGATGCCCCAGCTCTTTGCCCAGACTGAACGCGTCAGGATTGTGCGCAAGGGCGAGAAGTTCTTTCTCAAGGGCTGTCCGCTGACCGAATGCAGGATCAGCCTGGATAAGCATTTCAAATATTTTGCCGCGGAGGCGTTTTCCGGCGCCTTCTCCTGTACCCCCTGACTCACTCTTCACCTCGGCAACAAACGAATCCCACGAAATCCGGTCAAATACCGCTTTTTGCCGGCCGCGGTCGGGGGTGTATGCCTTTTCCGTATCGGCATGTTCCAACGCATTCCACAAAAGCACCCGCGCGGGGTGGATGGCTTTCTCCGGCGACACTTCCTTCTCCAGCCTCATCATAGAGCCTGTAGTATAGTACTTTTCCTTTATAAGCGCAAAAAACGCTGCAATCCCTTCTATTCTATAAATATCTCAAACTATATCGTACTACTTGCATTATAGGCTATATTTTACCTATAATCAGCCTATGCAAATGAGTGCCGAGCGGCTTCAGCCAATCATTACCCCTGAACGCACTACCTTTGAGGGTATTATCCGGCGCATACCGGAAGCAATCCAAATGGCCAAACTGGAGGCAGAATCGTCCCGCATGGCCACCACACCGGAAGGTAAATTTGCCGTCACGTATCTTTTGGCAACCAGGAGTCTGCTCCGGCCGGTACTCGAAGACCTCCAAACGATCGGTCCTGACTTCCTGCTTCCTACCGGTGGAGCTGAATACAATCCTGAGCGGAGTATTGATGAAATAGGCACGCTGGTAGCCGAACAGCTAGCAGCACAATCTCGCGATATTCCAGGGCTTTGGATCCGTTCAGAAGAAAGCGCCCGGTGGCAAAATATGGGAAATGAAGGACAATCTACCCAGGAAGGCAATCGGTTTGCCATTATCGATCCGTTAGACATGACCAGCTATATCCAAAAGAAAGACCGCGTGCAGACTACCGGTATAGCTATATATGACCGCGACGGCAATATAAAAACGGTAGGGATTGCAAGTCTTGTCGACCAAGGATTTGTTTTTATCGAACATGATAACGGGGTAATCCGCCAATTCCCTCCTCCCCACGAACATACCGATACACCTTCCCCCCCTCCCCTACGGGTTGCAACGCTTACAAGACGTATGCACCAAATGCGCCAGCTTGAATTATTTACTGACCATCACGCTATATGGGCGCTGGACTGCTCCGGAGGATTCAGCATACTCAAACTCCATGACGGCCAGGTCGATACGATACTTGATCCGTTTAAAGGCAGCCCCTGGTACGAAGTGGTTATCTGGACACAGGCAGCCCAGCAGCTGGGATTTACCGTAAGCGACAAAGACGGCAATCCCATTGATCTTTCTTCTGCAATCCGGCGCATGATAAACCGGCACGAAGGAGATACGTTCCGCATTCCGTTTGTCATCAGCAGAAATCCCGCTATCCACAAACAAACCCTTTCCCTCCTGCGGCCGCGCGAAGTGCCGCCCGCATAAACACACAAAGACCCAACAGGATTATTGACTTCCCCGAACAAAAGGGGTCACAATCAAAGATATGTTGTATTTTGCGGAACTATCAGGCAAAACAGTGGTAAGTGCAGACGGAAAAATCATCGGCAAACTTACCGATTTTGCATTCCTGGCAACTGATCAACCGCTCATCACCAAACTTCGTATTGATACCAAAGTCGGACACATACTGGTGCCGGTCTCCAGCATGCACTCGATAAATGGGAACATTACACTTTCATCCGGCTATGAAACGGTCGGGGTCGCAGAGAATGAATTGTCTGTGCGGATCCACCTCCTCGACCAACAGATTATCGATATAAAAGGCAATAAAGTAGTGCGGGTCAACGATGTCGTTATCCAGGATAAGCCCTACTTTGTCATAGCAGGCGTCGATGTTGGCATGCTGGGGATTGCCCGGTGGCTCAAATTGGAACAATGGTTAAACCGCCAGGTATCGCGCTTCGGCACCAGTTTACGGAGTGACTTCCTGCCGTGGGAAAATATCCAACCCGTCGAGCTTTCCCGCGGAAAAGTAATTCTCAAACGCGAAGAGGCTAAACTCACCAAGCTGGCTCCGGAAGACCTTGCCGATCATCTGGAACGGCTGTCTGTCAAAAATCTTACGAAAATTCTTGACCTGCTCCCCAACGAATATGAAGCGGAAGTGATCCAAAACCTCAACGTCTCCCGCCAACGGGAACTACTCCGCAGTATACAGCCTAAGCACGCGGCGAGCATCCTCTCCCTTATCGACCCTGACGAAGCGGTAGACATCCTCCTTACCCTGTCGGAACGGAGAAGGGCGCTTATTACTCCATTATTAACCGAAGAAGCCCGCGGACGCATTGATTATCTTCTTAATCTTTCGACAACCGATATAGGATCACTTGCCACCACCGACTTTTTCACCGCGGATCCGGAAGAAACCGCTACTGCGGTAAGAAGGCGCATGAAACGCGATACCACACTTGCCACCCCTTTAACCTACATCTACGTCATCAATAAGAAAAAAGAGCTGGTCGGAGTATGTAATCTCCACGAACTGCTTATGGCCGACGGGGAAACCCCGATGTATAAATTTATGATTCCCAACGTAGTTGCGGTATACCTCACCACCCCGCCGGAAATTGCCATGAAAAAAATGGTTAAATATAAAATTTACTCTCTCCCTATTATCAACGACCGAAGGGGTCTTCTGGGGATCGTCACTATCGATGATCTTGTTGAAAGTATGCAGGAAAAATTCAGCTAACCCAACCATGAAACATATACTGAACAACTGGAAAAGAAGAATACTTATCGCGATGGCAATTGTGGGTCCGGGCATTATCACGGCAGTCGCTGACAATGATGCGGCGGGTGTGTCTACCTATACCATGGCGGCAGCAACATTCGGATACCAGATATTTATTATTCTGATCCCGATGACCTTACTGCTTGCCGTGACCCAGGAAATTGGAGCCAGGATTGCCATAGTGGCGGAAAAAGGGCTGGCTGATCTCATCCGTGAACGGTATGGCGTCCGCATTGCCCTTGTCATGTACGGCTTATTGTTTTTTGTAAATCTGGCCGTGGTTATTATGAACGTCGCAGGACTCAAATCCGCCCTCATTCTGTTTGGGCTGAACCCGTATATTTTCCTCCCTGCAATTATCGTGGGACTGTTTTTGTTTGTGGTGCTTAATTCCTACAGCATTGTAGAGCGGTTTTTCTTTATCCTTATTGCCTTTTATGTCACCTATATTGCCAGTGCGTTCCTGGCAAAACCCGACTGGCTCCTCGCCGCCCAGTCACTTGTTGTGCCTACCGGATCAATCACCCCCCGGTTTCTCTATACCGCCATCGCGGTCATCGGTACCACCATTACCGCCTGGGGGCAGTTTTTCATAAACTCGTACGTTAAAGATAAACATCTCACGGTAGACCAGCTTAAATACAGCAGAGCAGAGGTATATCTGGGAGCCATTGTCACCGACACCCTTACGTTTTTCTTAATGGTGGCGGTTGCGGCGACAATCTTTGCCAACAAACTCACCATTACCGATGCCGCGGGAGCAGCACTCGCTATCCGACCGTTTGCGGGAGAGTTTGCCGGACTGCTTTTCGGCGTAGGGCTCCTTTTTGCGGGACTTTTGGGGTGTGTTATTGTGGCGCTCACGACCGCGTATGCATTTTCAGAATTTTTCGGGTACTCCGGTTCACTTGATGAAAACTTTCGGCAGAGCCGGCTGTTTTACACCACTCTCCTTATCCAGTTAGTTATCGGTACCATAGTTGCCCTGATGCCGAATGTATCCCTTTTCCAGATTACCCTGGCGGCAAACTTCGTAAACGGTGCGATTTTACCGGTTATTTTCTTTTTCCTGTACCAATTCGCCAACAGCGAAGCGATTATGGGAACCCATGTAAACAACAAGGCGCAAAATTGGATGCTGGCCGTTTCATCGGCCATCATCATCACCTCCGTCACCGTGGGCATTGTAGGGCAATTGGCTGGCTGGTAAACTACTTGCTTACCACTGGCGCCGCGCAAAAACCGACACACGTCTGCCGCTGTCATCTTTTTCTTCCCGAAGCTCCAACAGTAAGTCCAGCATGGATGCAATACGCACCCCCTTCTCCCTGCCTTCTCGGACATCGGTGTCATACCGCTCAAAACATCCGGATAATCCTAAAGGGAATCGGCACGGGGTTTCTCTGGTGCACCTGCCGCGCGATCGGAGAACCCGACAGGGTCTTGGGAACATTTCGGTATGTTGCACCATAATGATATCACCAACCATAATGGATCAGGCTTCGGGAAAGTGAACGGTCAGCAGCCACTGCTCGCCGTAAATCGTCATCTCTTTTTTGTGTCCATGTTCCACCGGGGTGTTCTTTAAGATATGCCGCAATCTCGGTACGGGTACTCAACCTACGGGGATCTTCGAGTCCGAATACAAGATCAATAAGATCGGTGAAGCCTCGTTCATCTGCTGTAACGTGATCTATGACTTGTCTCATCAGCCTCCCGCGGATTACGGGATCTTTGGCATCGGCGAACGCATTGATCGCCTCGCGCATGGAGTCTTCTGTTTCTTGTTTCGGCATAGACGTCTTATGATGCCGAAACCACCCTCACCATACGCCCCAGAATATGCCAGCCGCAATACAGCAGGGATATGTAGCTTAATTCTGTTAAGTGTTTCACACGCAAAAATGAACATGAAGCCCATGAAACACCGTGTAATACCCTACATCCGCTCTACAGTGGTAATACCCAATAAATGGAGGCCGTTTTTCAAAACCTGTGCGGTGGCTGCCGTGAGGGCCACGCGGTGTGGAGCCGAAGCAATAGGATGCTTCTGGTAAAACATGTTAAATAACGCAGCAAGCCTGAATAAATAGGTGCAAAGTATGTTGGGACTGAGGCTATGTGCGGCATCCGCTACTATTTCGGGATAAAAATGGATAAGCCTCGTGAGAAGACGCTCTTCAGTGTTTAACGCCGTGTCACCCATAGAAGGCAGCACGTTTCCCGCTTTCTTCAACACACTCTTACACCGGGCGTAGCTATACAGAAGATACGGACCCGAATCGCCATCAAACGAAACGGATTCTTTAATATCAAAAGCTATTTCCTGATCCGTGCCGACGCGCAAAAATGCATACTTCACTGCGGCAACCGCTCCCTTTTCCGCAATTTCTTCTTGATCTTCTTTTGTATAGTCTGAATTATTTTGTTTTAGTATCTCATAGATTGATTTCTTTGCCTCATCCAAAAGCCATTCGCCTAACACGACCTGTCCGGTACGGCTACTCATTTTGCCGTGTTTAAGCTTCACCCATCCATATGTTTTATGAAACTGACGGTTTGCTGTTTCCGGAAACAGAAGATCCATGGCCTTAAAAATAACGCGGGTATAGCTATACTGTTCAGGCCCCAATACGTGCAGGATCAAATCGGGGTGATATTCACTGTGCTGAAGCGGAGCTAGCCCCATATCTTTTCCCTCATAGGTCGCGTTTCCCTCACTCGTTATAAAAACCCGATTGTGGAGACCATACTTCTCTCCCGGAAAGATTATTGCTCCGTCGCTCTTCTCAAAAATGCCGTTTTTCAGACCGACTAACACATTTTCCTTCCCTGATTCATACGTTTCACTTTCAAAATAAAACCGGTCATAGTGGGTATTAACCCTTTTATAGATCCCCTCGAAATACTCAAGGCTCCAGGCGCGTGTCTCCTGGTAGAGAGGATAAATAGAGGGATCTTTGGCATAAATCTGTTTATTTATCTCTCCCGTGGCCTTCTTGACCGTCTCATCAGACTCGTATTTTGTACTTCCGGCGGCATATGCTTTGCCCAAAAATTCAACCCGTATATGGATATCTTTCCCCCGGACGGATGCTGGATCGCACTCGGTGAGATTAGTCATCGCCCAGAGGCATTTGGCAATATGCATACCGACGTCTCCCTGATAATTGGCACGCACCACCTCATGTCCGCTTGCTTCCAGAAGTCTTACCAAACTCTCCCCGGTCGTGATATTGCGTAAATGACCGATATGGAAGGCTTTATGGGTGTTGGGATGGGCAAATTCGACCATGATTTTGTGCGCATTGCCGTCCGCTTCCCCGTGAAGATCAATGGATACCAAGGTCTGGCTTGCTCCAAAGCTCCCGCCTTCTTTTAGCACTTGCGACACTCGATTGCTTAAGCTGGCTTCGGTCAAAAAGATGTTGATGAACCCGGGAGAAGCAACCTCCACCTTACTAATATCCTGTAATACCAAAGAATGATTTGATAACCATGTATACTTCTGATCCTTTTTATGGATATTCTGATCTACTGACTCATGGCTAACTAATGAAATCGCCTCTTCGAGGATAGATTTAACCTGTAGTGCGATATCCATCGGAGGCTTTTTGAGTTGCTTTGCCAACTTCATGGCGGTATTGGTGGTATAGTCGCCATGCCCTGCGTCTTCGGAAATTACCACATCTACAGCAACACCTGTTACCCCCATTTCTGAGAGAATACTGATGAATAACTGCTGTAAACGTTGCTTCATAATGTAGTGCTTTCTGTATTGTAACCCAAACAGGGTATTATGACTTTTTCCCTTTCATAAGAAATACCAGGAGTCCCTTTTGTGCATGGAGGCGATTTTCGGCCTGATCGTAGACCACAGACTGCTTACTGTCAAACACTTCTTTGGTCACTTCGTTGCCTAAATACGCCGGCATATCATGCATAAAAAGCGCATCCGGTTTGGCTAGACTCATAAGTTTTTCATTCACCTGGTACCTACGGAACGCCTTAAGACGCTTGGCTTTCTCCTTTTCGGCACCCATACTGACCCATGTATCGGTATACACCACATCCGCCCCCTTCACTGCAGATTCCGGATTTTGTGTTTCTGTCACCGATCCGCCGTACTTAACGGCCAGACTCCGGGCTTTCGCCGAGACCGCGGCACTCATTGCATACCCTTTGGGACTAGCGACCACAATATGCATCCCCAATAAACCACAGACCAACGCTAATGAATGGGTTACATTGTTGTTCCCGTCGCCGACAAATGCCACGCGGATCCGATGAAGGCTCCGTTTATACTCCACCATCGTCATAATATCGGCAAGTATCTGACACGGATGCTCCAGATCAGACAAACCGTTGATGACCGGCACCTTTGAATAACGGGCGAGCTCAGCTACTGTATCGTGAGCAAACACCCTTGCCATGATTGCACTCCCCATACTCGAAAGCACCTTAGCGGCATGCTCCACCGGCTCGCGCACCCCCAAACCAATATGTTCAGGCCCGAAGTACAGCGCATGACCACCTAATTGGAACATACCGATATCAAACGATGCATGAGTCCTGAGACTGGGCTTTTCATAAATCATGATAAGCGTTTTTCCTTTGAGGAGTGGTTTATTCTTCCCCGTCTTACGAAGCCTTTTTTTTAGTTTTTCCGCAATGCCCAGAATATCCAGGATATCCCTGCGGGTTAAATCGGTTATCGATAACAAATGTTTTATTTTCATATGCATAACACGCTATTTTTTGGCCCCCATAGTCAACGCAAGTATCGCCTTCTGGACATGCATCCGGTTTTCCGCCTGATCATATACCACCGACTGCTTGCCATCAATAACCGCGTCAGCCACCTCGATCCCGCGGTCTGCCGGCAAGCAATGCATATATATCGCGTCTTTCCTGGCAAGCTGCATCTTTTTTTCATCGCAAATCCAGCTTTTGTACTTTGCGGCGATTCTGGTGCACACGCTCGGATCACTCGTGGTCACAAGCGGCCCCCAGCTTTTGGGATAGACGACATCCGCATCCCGGAACGCATCCTCCATACTATGCGTAATATGCACTGATCCACCTGTTTTTTCCGCATTTTCCCTGGCTGTTTTCATAATACCGGGCATGAGCATAAACTCCTTGGGGTATGCAAGCGTGATGTCAGCGCCGAATTTGGTCAGAAGCAACAAAAACGACTGCGGCACCGATATGGGCTTGGTGTAACTGCTCGCAAACGCCCAGGACATGACTATTTTCTTCTTTTTGACGGTTTTTTTCTTTTCCAAAATGGTCATAAGGTCAGCCATAGCCTGGAACGGATGATAAATATCACACTGCATATTAAACACCGGGGCAGTGGAATACTTTGCTACCTCGCGGATATAAGAATTTCCCTCTCCCCAGTCACAATGGCGGATTGCAATACCATGCCCGTATGACGAAAGGATTTTGCCTATTTCCTTCGGCGTATCACCATGCGCAATTTGGAGCTTATCGGGGGTAAGATCGTGTGAATTGCCTCCTAACTGATCCATGGCCGCCTCAAAGCTCGTTCTCGTCCGTGTTGAGCTAAAAAAGAATAGTAAATAAAGTGTTTGATGCAGAAGATAAGGCGTCGGCTGTTTCAAACGGAATTTCTTTTTGAGCTGCACCGCCAAATCCAGTGCCACCTTAAGCTCTGCGGTCGACCACTCCTGTTCAGCTATAAAATCCCTGCCGATTAATTTTTTGTACATACAGGCTCCTTTCATTTCATAAAGTGCCGGTTTGGGAGGCCTCGAGAACCTCCCTTTCCGACATAATACCACGTCTACATGTTTCCCCGCTGATGTGCTAATTTCATCTGCAGAGAATACACTTCGATAAACCCTGCGCTCGCATTGACGTTGTAAGAATACCCGCCGCTTGTCGTAAACGATGCGTGATGCATAGCAAACGGACTGGTCATAGCAACGACAGTAGCAGACCCTTTATATAACTTAACCGTCACCATTCCGGTCACTTTTTCGTTTACCGTATCGTTAAAGCTGTTTATCGCATCCATAACAGGATCAAACCATTTCGCACCATAACAAAGATATGCCCATTTAATGTCCATCTGGTTTTTAAGCTCGTTAAGCTCCCTCGTCGAGACATACTGTTCCAGTGCTTTGTGGGCAGTGATGATAACATGCCCTGCCGGAAGCTCGTAGACACCCCTGTCTTTAAGACCTACGAGACGATCCTCCACCAAATGCACCACCCCCACACCATGCGCACCTGCGATGGTATTGAGTGTCGCAATAAGCTTGGCAAGCTGCATTGTTTTCCCGTTTAATGCAACAGGCAGACCCTTTTTGTAGGCTATCGTTATGATCTCTTCCTGATCCGGCGCGTTTTTAGCCAGCGTATAGGTAGTCAAAAACTTATCGATCTTCGGGATATACTGGGGATCCTCAATTTCTCCCCCTTCCCAGGTCATGCCCCACATGTTGTCATCGACGCTATACGGAAAATCCAGGCTGGCAGGGACAGGAATGCCGTATTTTTTGGCATATACTATCTCTTCATTCCTATCCATATTCCACTCGCGGACAGGAGCAATAATTTTTATGTCGGGATTGAGCGTCAGCATGTAGCCCTCAAACCGGACCTGGTCGTTGCCTTTACCGGTACATCCATGCGCCACCGCATCTGCACCTACCTTCTTGGCCACTTCAATGGCTTTAGCAGCCGTGATTGCGCGGCCTATTGGCGTTGATAAATGATATTCCCCCTGATAACTCGCGTTTGCTTTAACGCCCAATGCAATATATTTTTCCGCGAACTCATCTTTGACATCCAGGACTATCGCCTTCTTAGCTCCGAACTTCAGCGCTTTTTTCCGGATGGCGGCAAGATCATCACCCTGCTGACCCAAGTCCATGGTAAGGGTGACCACCTCAGCGTGATACTCATCGATAATCCATTTGAGCATGACGCTGGTGTCTAAGCCGCCGCTATAGAGCAGGAGTACTTTTTTTACTTCACCTTTTTTTGCCTCATACGAGGCAACTTTTTGGTATGTTGTCTTGTGCTTCATATTATTCACCTCCTTTCATCACTGATTTCATTGCGTTTTGTAATAGCGCTTCGGAGGCTTTCCCGGATTTCTTTTTCGAATCTAGCCACATCTTATGCACGTTAAGCTGTTTGTTAAGCTTTTTGAGACTCATCTTGATACTGTTTTTTCCCGGCCCGCCGTATGACGCAATAAGCTTTGTGGTGTGGTGGGGGTCTTGCCAAAGCTCAACCTGCATGGGAGTCACCGAACAGGACAAACCCATTTCACCCAGTGCAGCAATGAGGCTCTGGTGAGTTACTTTATCCTGACCTGCACTTGCTTTTACCGCTTTCTCGACCACCACCTTGGCCACCCGCATGGGCAACTGAAATGCAACCGCCAACTGCTCCATGAGTACGGTAGCGCTCACAAACCCTTTGGTACTCCAGGACTCCATATGACTCTTATGCAGAATCATTGTCCGGATAACTCCTGTAATGACGACAGGCGCCGGTAAACACTCGCGCAGAACATCCGTCACCATATACTTTGCCCACTGGGAATCACGGTTATACCCGATAAAATTCCCCTTCCCCATACCGATAAGCCCCATAAGCTGTCCGTGGACAAACGCAGCCTTGCCCTTGACCACCTCCAGAGGATCGGGATTTTTCTTCTGGGGCATAACGGAGCTTCCGGTGCTATAGCCATCGGCTAGTGTTAGCATGCCGAACTCCGGCGTAGCAAATAAAATAAGCGTCTCAGCAATAAGCGACAGATGGTTCATCATGATCGCGGTGGCGTACACAACATCTGACTCCGCCTCCCCGCGGTTTGTTATGGCGTCCAGCGAATTATGATCCGGCCCATCAAACCCTAATAAGGAAGCAGTCATTTTTCTGTCGATAGGATAACTGGTTCCATATGAAACCACGCTCCCCAACGGGCAATGATTGTGAAGCGTGTGCCATGCAGTAAACCTGGCAATATCGCGGAGCAACATGGCGGCAAATCCCGCGAGTGTGTGTCCCAGGGTCGTTACCATAGCGTGCTGATGATGGGTAAATCCGGGCATAAGCACTCCCTTAGTCTCTTCTGCCAATTCCAGAAGTGATTGAATAAGTGTGATACAGTTGTTTACCTGCATAAGCACCCCATCACGCAGGTAAAGCTTCATATCGGTAACAACCTGATCATTGCGGCTCCGCGCGGTGTGCAGTTTGCCAGCCACCTCTATCCCAAGCGTATCGGTGAGCCATGATTCAATGTTGGAATGTACATCTTCGCGAGTAGGATCAAGCGTCCACTTTCCTTTGGCTGCAAGCTGATCCAGCATTATGAGTCCGCTCAACAGTTTTGCACCATCGGAAAGCGGAATAATACCGGTCTTCGCAAGCATCACCGTGTGCGCTTTGTTAAGCCGTATGTCATACGGAACAAGAGCTGCATCGGCAGGCGGAACAACAGCCACATCGCGCCCGGCAGTAAACTCAATTACGGCATTATCCGGCGTCACCCCAAAGGCTGAACCCCACAGTTTATTTGTTTGTTGTGTTTTCATAAAATATATACATTCAATCTTTATAGTCACATGGTTTCGTATATAAGCGGCTGCGCTTCGCGCGAAACCATAATTTGTTGTAAAACTCGCGGATATGCATCCGCTCGTTACATAGATAACCATGGTACGTCGCTTCGCTCCTCACCATTGTTGGCAGTAAGCTCACAAATAGGTATTTGTTCGCTAACTGACCAACAAAAAATCCCCTTGGATCTCTCCCGGTAAAGACCGAGAGAAGTCCAAGGGGACGTTAGTTAGCGTGGTGCCACCCCAGGTTTAGAAAAGGTTGTTTTATTAAAAACAAAAAATCCCCGTATAGCCTTGACGGAAGATCACTTTTCCCTCAACTTAAAAGTTTCTTACTTGTTGGCCTTGCAGCCGCCTTTCTTCAGAAACGGGCTCCGGTGCTCGACACCATCATCGCCTATTCAATTGTTACAACACTTTACTACAGGACTTTATTCTTGTCAAGACATCAAAATTATCTATTAGTTTGGACTGTCCAATCAATCCCATCGCTTATTATTTCTATATCCCCTTCTTGATCCGTCCTTAGCACTCGGATATTTTTCTTTGCTAACATATCCAGAATCTCCGGTGCCGGGTGACCATAGGTGTTTCTGCCTACCGAAATTACTGCTAATCCCAAATGCAGAGCGTCAAGATAGTCTGCAGTCATACCGGTCTTGCTCCCATGGTGCGGCACTTTTAGCACCTCAATACCACCATCTGCTAATACAGCATCATGGTGTTCGGTCTCTATCCCCATGCTGGCGTCCCCCGGAGACAACATATCAAACTTGCCATACCGGAGCCTGAGGATAAGCGATAAATCGTTGCGGCCAGATGCACTCACCCCCAGTACTGGAGTGTCATCTACACCCGCATAATCCCTGAGACGGTTGGTAACCGCCTTAGGCGGCCACATAACCTCAACCGTAACATTTCCGGCGGTCAGGGAATCACCCGCGGCCAAACGCTTTTGCGGCACCTTGTTCCCGTCGAGTGCCCCCATCAGCTGCCGGTATTGCTCAGATGTATCGGGGACAGCAGATAACACTGCGTACCCAACGTCAAAACGGCTGACGACCGGCATGAGCCCCCTAAGGTGATCCTGTTCCGCATGTGTTAAAAATATAATATCTATTTTTCTATCCCAAAATGCCATGTGCCGGGAAAGACAGGCAATCACTTTTTCATTGGGTCCTCCGTCAATAAGCATGTCCCTGCCGTCGGGCAACCGGATATACACTGCGTCCCCCTGCCCTACGTCACAAAAGACAATATGCAGTTTTCCGTCGGGTAAAGAATAAAGAAAATTAAATAATAAGATTAGGCCTGTAGCAAATCCACATATGATATATCCAATCCGCAACGGTATCATATTTCCTATTTTTTAACTTCATTTAATGAACAGTTATTGCATGCAATCACATAACACGCCATTCATTCCCCCAACAATCTTAAACCCCATAGATATATAATTAATGCTTCTTTTACCATGATGCGTTAGCCTCAGGTATGTATGGTTTGATATACTTATAGACCAATATTGGAAAAAGGAAGCGAACCCATAATATAGACTGTTCTGACAATATATTCCAAAAACACCCAATCAAGCCAGGCAACTATATAACCCAATGGAAACCAGAAAAAACTCAGTAAAACGGTGATCCACCCCAACCCGGTTAACGGTCCGATCACCCAACCGATCAACAGATTTGCCACCGGAGAAATGAGCGAAACTTTATGAAAATTCCAGAACACAATGGGAACGGTAAACACCTGTGCCGCGAGTGTTAACCGCAGATCAGTAATTACAATTTTTTTAATATAACTTCCCCACTTGATAATTTTTCCGCCGGGGTTATTTTCCGCGGAGGGATCGCCCCCAAAAAGAATGATACCCAGCGTTGCCAGCGCCGATAACTGGAACGATATATCGGTTAACCACTGGGGACGGCTAAAAAGCATGAGTACTACCGCAATACTCCAGGCATATATCGCCCAATATTGACGACCAAATAATACCGCCAATAAAGAAACTCCCCCCATAAGCGACGCCCTGATGATACTGGGACTGGCTCCTACAAACCAGACAAACCAGCAAATAAAGCCGATTGTTGCTACCCCGGAAGCTCGCCTCCCGATAGCTCCCACCAAAACCATCTGAACAAGCCTGCTCATAATGGCAATATTCATACCTGACAATGCGACGATATGGAGTGTGCCGCTAGCTACGAGTGCATCATAAAAATCAGGGGGAAGTGATGATTTTGTGCCAAACAGCAGACCCACGAGTAGTCCTGCATGCGGCTCAGGGAGAAGTCTATTGATGATCTGAGTCAACGATAAAACGGTTGGGACTGTCATAACAATCTAAAGGGTAATCTGACTGCTAATTTTTTCAAATAACGCCCTGCCTATGACATTCTTGTCAACGAGATCTTCCAGCCGTAAGTACGGTCTGCCTGAAATAATTTTTGCTGCAGTCGCAACACCAATGCCGTTAAGTGATTCAAGCTCGCGGGATGAAGCGGTATTGATATTCACCGTGGAACTGCCGGCGTTTTCTGCATTCACGCTCTCTCCGATAAACGGAATATATATCTTTGCACCATCAGTAAGTTTTGCTGCCCTATTTATCGTACGACTCACTGCAACTGTATCTGCCTGGGGAGCCAGTCCACCTGCCAACTCCAAAAGATCATGGACGCGGGAGCCGACTGGCAACCGGTATAACCCAGGGGTTAATACTGCTCCTTCGATATCTATAAGCATACCCGGATCAGGTTGGCCACTCGCAGAACTGATTGCCTCACTCGTATCCGAACTAAACCGGATCGGCGCGGCAACCTGATACGATTTTATAAAGATTGTTATAGATAGAACTATAAAAAGAAGACTTAAACAGCCCAAAATTATGGGCACACGGTACACCTGCCAAAACGGAAATGATGTGCCGGCATCAGCGGCATCTTCAGACATACCACTTTATTAGATCATTATGCTCAATGATTTACTGTTAAACGGATTACAAAATACCTGAAGAATGCATCAGCGGGATGGCTTCGTGGTTCTATTGAGCGCTAACCTAGCGCTCTCGCGTGCTCTTGCAGCCTTGTATAAAAGCTCCCCGTGCTTTACCCTTAGCTTCTTTTTTGACAACCGGATGCATCGCGCGATCAGCGATTGCCCGCTCACGCTGCCCGGCCACAAACAAATCCTGCTCCTGAGAAGAACGGAACGTTATTCCTTCCAAGTCGACATCGCCCTGAACCATAAATACTTATATGATCCCGCGACAATCATCGGAATAACCCGATAGTGACTAGACTACAAAATTGATAAGCTTCCCCGGGACAAAGATTATTTTGCGAATCTCTTTGCCCTCGATATACTTCCGCACATTTTCCGAAGATTGTGCGTTAGCCTCAATTTTTTTCTGATTACTAGAACTTTCTATATCTATCTGAATTGTGTCCCGAAGTCTGCCGTTTACCTGTACGGCCATTGAGACTTGGTTCTCTACCAGATATTTGGCATCAAATTCCGGCCATAACTGATGGTGGACAGACATACCAGCACCCGGCTGATTACCCACCTGATCATGAGCTAAACACCTCTCCCACAGCTCTTCGGCAAGATGTGGCGCATAGGGCGCCAGAACAAGCACAAACATTTTTAGCAAGGACACCGGAAGAGTGCCACCATGGTCACTGACCAGGTTAGTAAACTCCATCATGGCTGCAATCGATGTGTTGTAGTGCCTTTTAGCAGTATCATCGCCTACCTTCTTAATAGTCTTATGGAGACCTTTAACCACAATATCACTCGCAACTACATCAGTGCCAGCTTCTAATGAGCTCGTTGCCATGCGCCAAACCCTACTTACCCATCTACTCATTCCTTCCATGCCGGAATCCCTGAAATCGCCCCCTTCAGAAAACGGCCCCATGAACATAAGGTACATCCGGAGTGCATCAGTTCCATATAGTTTTATATATTCATCAGGATTGACCACATTACCTTTGCTTTTGCTCATCTTGGCGCCCTCTTTGATTACCAGCCCATGGGCAAAAAAGTTCGGGAAAGGCTCATCAAAATCCAGATATCCCCAATCCTTAAGCGCCATCGTGACAAACCGGCTATACATCAGATGCAGCACGCTATGCTCAGCGCCTCCGGTATACATACTGACAGGAAGCCACTTTTTAGTAATCTCAGGATCAAATGGAAGAGTATCTGCGGTGACTGACCCAACAGATGGGTAGCGCAAAAAGTACCACGAACTATCTAAAAATGTATCAGACACGTCTGTCTCACGGGTAGCCATACCATCACAGCCGGGACATTTCGTTTCATAAAATTCTTTGTGCTTGGCAAGCGGAGCTATCCCATCATCACCGGGCTTATAATCTTCAATATTCGGAAGCTCTACCGGTAACTTGTCTTCCGGCACCGTATACCATCCCGGCATATCAGCACGCTCCCCTTTGCTATTTTTTTCGCACGCTGCACAACGGATCATGGGAATCGGCGGCCCCCAATAACGCTGACGGCTTATGAGCCAATCACGCAGATGATAATTAACTACGCGTTCGCCCCACCCTTTTTCTTCTAAGTGATCCATCATGGTAACAATTGCTTTTTGAATAGGCATGCCATCGAGGAATCCGGAATTAATCATAACGCCGTTTTCTTCCTGCACATCTTCAATATCCGTAATATCACCTTTTTTTCCGTCGTCACTCACCACAACACGTTTCACCGGAATATTCATGACTTCCGCAAACTCAAAATCCCGCTTATCGTGACCGGGAACCCCCACCACCGCTCCGGTTCCCACACCCATAACGACAAAATCAGAGACATAGAGCGGCATCTTATATCCTGTAAGTTGATTAATACAGTAAAGGCCGGTAAAAACGCCGGTCTTTTTACGTCCTTGAGCAATCCTATCCTGTGATGATGTTTTTTTAGCCTGCTCAATATAACGGCGCATCTGATCAGCATATTCCTTTTTTAGCACTCCATCGATCTTGCTGATAAAGGGGTGTTCAGGTGCCAAAACAACAAATGTGGCTCCGTAGTTAGTGTCTGGTCTTGTAGTAAAACAAATAACGTCGCCAAAGCTGACTCCTTTTTCGTCAACTACAGAATATTTTATATTAATCCCCTCTTTTTTCCCGATCCAATGCTCCTGAGCGGTTAGCACTTTATTTGACCAATTTAGCTTCGGAATATTTTCCAGCAGTTTTCCCGCATATGCGGTAATTCTAAAGAACCATTGTTCTAACGCTTTCTTTGTTACAATATTCCCGCATCGCTCACATTTTTCCTCAATAACCTGTTCATCGGCTAATACGGTTTTACACGAGGGGCACCAATTCACCTCTGCTTTACTCCGGTATGCAAGTCCATGACGGAACATTTGCACGAATAACCACTGGGTCCAGCGGTAATACCCGGGATCATATGTTTCTACCGTCCGGGACCAGTCATACATACCGCCAATAACAGAGAGCTGCCGGTAAAAATTCTTTTCGCTGCGCTTAGCCTGCTCCACAGGATGCTTACCCACCTTAAATGCGTAGTTTTCACTGTGAATACCAAAGCCATCAAGACCGATCGGCTCAAACACATCATACCCCTGCATCCGCTGAAAACGTCCATATATATCAGTCCCGGTGAACGCATACATGTTTCCAACATGGAGCCCTTCCGCAGAGGGATACGGAAACATCATGAGGTTATAAAAGGGCTTCTTGGCCTGACCTATATCACTTACATCCGTCTTTCTCTCACTCCAGGTCTTCTGCCATTTAGCTTCAACTTCTTCGTGGTTATATTTGTTAGCCATAAAAATACTAAATTCTGCTCGTAACCTTAAGTATATATCGTTGTACGCCCAGTGCAAGTATGCATATCATCACAGTTATTTTAGCCTATATGGACAATCAAAACAATAATATATACGGGCAAGAATCAAACAACAGTATCAAATGAATACAGAAAAAACTAATCGTCTCCTCTACTAGATTATTTGGAGCGTTCCATTAATCCAAAAAAATACTGGCACTTAAATTGGATAATTGCCAATCAACCTGGTAGCCGTATTTTGAATAGCATATTCACACCAGCACTCTTTTCACAAGCATCAATGGATTATACGAAGAGTCATATGTATCAGTTAATTACTATAAGGCATATACAACATGAATTATAGGATAGTGATATATAAAGCACGTTCTGAGGCTCTAAACGATAACCGCATTTTTCCCTGCATCCACTCTCTATCTTCTACTTATTGATACATTTGATAATCAACAAATATTGAGTTGTAATATATTTTGATATAGACAATTGAAGCTAAAATAAATTATGCGGGAAATCGTGAAATTGATCAATTTCCGCATATTTTAGGCATATTTTTGACAAAAAAATTTAGTATCCAAATATATCATCAGCCTCTTGACAGCCTTATTAGTAATAGTATTAATTATATATATGGCTGGTGTAATGTGGAATAATCTCTTGAATTACCTGACTAAACTCATCACTTCGTTTGATGAGTATTTGGTCATAGAACACGCAGCCAAGCAGACCCGCAAAAACTACAAGAGTGATCTTAATGCCTTTTTCTCCTGGTTTTGTGAATCCAGACAATCAGCTTCGCCGGGCACCCAAATCAACAAGCCGGGAGATGCGCTGCGCCTGATAGCCTCAGAAAGCATTGAGGACTTCAAGCGGTGGCTTACAATCGCCAATACCCCACCCGCCACCATAAATCGAAGACTTTCCGCCGTACGGGCGTTTTTCCGGTATGCAATACTCAACGGCTGGATACAAAACAATCCCGCACAGTATGTAACGAATATTCCGCTTCCAAAAACAACCACAGGTGTCAAAAACAATTACCGCGCTTTACCCGCAGTACATATGCTTCCGGCCGTACATCAGCTTCCGGCGGTTCATCAAATTCCGGCACATATTGACGTTGCTCCCGTACCAGTTCCCCTCCCTATACCACCGGTGGCAGCAGCCGCGCCGGTTGCTCCGGTGACTCAAACAGCGCCTTTTACCACAGCGGCGGGATCAGACACCATCGTGATCCCCGCCACTCCTGTGGCAGCAGCCGCAGCAACAGCTAAACCCAACATCATGCGCGCATTCCTCTCGCCATACGGGCTTGCCGCACTTTTGCTTTTATTACTTTTAACTAGCGGCTTTATATTTTTCCAAATCACCGGCCTCGGAGAAAGTACCGCACCTCCGCAAGCGCAGACACCAACAAATCCACCCATCACCATAGGGGGCGGTAATACAACAACTTCACCACCAGGAAGTCAAACGGGAAACATACAGGGCGCGACAGGAGCGACCGGAAGTACGGGTCCTGCAGGGCAAGTTGGCCCGACAGGAAGTACCGGCAGCACAGGAATAGCAGGAGATATTGGCGACGCGGGTCCGACAGGTCCTTCCGGTGCGACAGGAGCTACGGGAGCAACCGGTCCGCAGGGGTCCACCGGTGCGACAGGTAGTGCAGGAGCTACCGGCAGTGGCGGCGGTCAGGGACCGACGGGAACCACTGGCCCCACAGGACTTCGCGGTGATTACGGTCCAACGGGAAGCACTGGTGCTACCGGAGAAATCGGACCGTCAGGACCTACAGGAGGAGCTGGAGTTGCCGGACCCAGCGGATCTACTGGCGCCACTGGTGCTACCGGAAGCGCGGGGACCATAGGTCCTACCGGAACCACAGGAGCGACGGGAACTGCAGGACCAACAGGAAGTACAGGAGCAACGGGAACTGCAGGAGAAGCCGGACCGACCGGAGCAAGTGGAGCAACTGGCACATTAGGTACCCCAGGTCCCAGTGGGTCAACGGGAGCCACGGGAAGTACAGGAGCAACGGGAACTGCAGGACCAACAGGAGCAACCGGTGATAATGGACCAACTGGAGCCACGGGAGCCAATGGCCCAACGGGAAGTACCGGTACCACAGGGGCAACCGGTACTGCAGGGCCGACAGGAGCAACAGGTGCTGCGGGTCCCACCGGGAGCACCGGAGCAACAGGTGCTGCGGGTCCCACCGGAAGTACGGGAGCCACTGGAGCAACGGGAGCAACTGGTGCTGCGGGTCCCACCGGAAGTACGGGAGCCACCGGGAGCACCGGAGCAACAGGTGCTGCGGGTCCCACCGGAAGTACGGGAGCAACAGGGGCTGCGGGTCCCACCGGAAGTACGGGAGCCACCGGAGCAACGGGAACTGCAGGACCGACAGGAGGAACCGGTGTTCAGGGTCCCACAGGAAACACAGGAGCAACAGGTGCTGCGGGTCCCACCGGAAGTACGGGAGCAACAGGTGCAACCGGTGCTACGGGAGAGGCAGGTCCCACAGGAAGTACGGGAGCCACCGGGAGCACCGGAGCAACAGGCGCTGCAGGACCGACGGGGAGTACGGGGGTCACGGGTACTGCAGGACCAACAGGGGCAACCGGAAGTACGGGAGCAACGGGAGCTAATGGTCCGACGGGTAGTACTGGAACAACCGGCGCTGCGGGACCTACAGGAAGTACGGGAGCAACTGGTGCTGCGGGGCCGACGGGAAGTACAGGAGCAACAGGAGCGACCGGAAGCACAGGAGCAACGGGAGCCAACGGTCCGACGGGAAGTACAGGAGCAACAGGAGCGACCGGAAGCACAGGAGCAACGGGAGCCGCGGGACCTACAGGGAGCACAGGAGCAACAGGTGCAACCGGTGCTACGGGAGAGGCAGGTCCCACAGGAAGTACGGGAGCCACCGGGAGCACCGGAGCAACAGGCGCTGC
>JACRMP010000022.1 GCA_016214885.1 Candidatus Gottesmanbacteria bacterium
AAACTTTACCAGCAAGAAACGCCATCCTATCGGTTCCTATCGACCGGAATATCTCCATGGCATCGGCAAGTTTCTGGGAATTCGTAAGAATTGCTCCCCCTTCACCTGCAGCAACATTCTTGGTTCCATGGAAACTAAGCGCTCCTGCAGCTCCGAATGTCCCCAGTGCTTTTCCCTTGTATGCAGCTCCTATACAGTGCGCAGCATCTTCGACAAGCCATAGCTTATTCTTTTTGGCTATCGAAAGAAGCGAGTCAAAATTAGGCCCGGCAACCCCTGCATAGTGGACGGTGATAATACCCACGGTCCGCTTCGTGATCACTTTCATCACATCGCTAGGATCCAGACTGAAGTTAACAGGATCTATGTCGGCAAACACCGGGGTAGCACCCCTGATCATAACGGCTGTTGCGGTAGAAGCGAGGGTAAAGCTGGGAACTATAACCTCATCGCCCTTTTTTGCCCCCAGACAAGCAACAGCCGCTTCCATAGCGTGTGTACATGAGGTAACAGGTATTGCGAACGCAGCTCCGGTAAGCTTTGTCAGCTTCTGCCGCATAAGCTGTGTTTCCGGCCCGTCGGCTGTTCCCGCACCGGTGCGCATCGCATGGATTACCGCTTTTTCGGCGCGTTTACCCCAATATGGTTTATGAAGCGGAACATGCATACGATATAAGGGAGATAATACCTGACTTTAACCGTAATTGACAAGAAACATTAAAAACCTGGCTTTTCTTCATCCATCAGCCGGTTCAGCGGGCGATTTTTTTTAAAAAACGCGCCGGAACACCGACTACGACGGTCCCCGGAGGCACGGATTTCGTCACTACCGATCCGGCGCCAACAACACTTCCTTCACCGATGGTAGCCCCCGGCAGGATCGTTGCATTCGTGCCGACATATACGCCGCGCTTAAGAACCACTGCTTCTTCCTTAGTAGGATACGCCGTCTGCAGCGGATGATCCGTGTATCCTACGTTAATGTGGGTTATTATATTCACTCTATTGGAAACAGTTACGTCATCAGACAAAGTAACCCCTCCACGGACATCCAGAAGCACCTGGTCGCCGATAAAACATCTGCTACCGATAATAAGGCGTGAAAATCCGTAATGATATACATTAGCAAATTGTACGTCAAAAATAACGGTATCGGTGCCTATTGTTGCCCCAGCCAACCGCAGCAACCATACACGGACAGGCGGGAGTGAAATATGAAGGAGCCATGACACCCACCCGTACCACAAAAATAAGAATGCTTTTTTAATCCCAATGGTGCCGATGGCTTTCATATGCGCGATGCTAATTGTTTCCGGAAACGGACAAGCTCTACCATATAGTCTAGCGTATCCCTCACAATATTGACGGATGATTGTTTATCAAACCGCCGCAGAAACAGTACGGGCACTTCAGCAATCACCAGATTTGCCCGCCTGGCATATACCATAATTTCGGTATCCCAAAACCAGCCGGGGTGGGTGGCTTTAGCAAGGAGAGGTAAAATTTTTTTCCGGGAAAAAAATTTGTAACCCGTTTCCGTATCGAGGCCGCCCGTGCCGATCATCATGTCGGATAGCCACTGGTATCCGCGGCTTAATATTTCCCGTACTACCGCCTTAGGACTACTCCGGTAATACCGCTTGCCGATAGCTATATCCGCGGCTCCTTCCTTAATAAGAGAGATGAGTCTCGGGATATACACAGGGTCCACTTCACAATCGATATCTATATACCCCACAATGGGCGCTCTCGCGGTACGGATGCCGTCCCGAACCGTCTTACCCCTTCCTTGATTATGAGTGTGATAAATCGCGCGGAATTTACTATTCTTTCCCTCGCTGGCAATCAACTGTTCGATAAGATTTCTCGTGTTGTCACGGCTTTTATCATCGACAAAAATAATTTCATACGGGGAATGCATTGCATCAAGGACGGCTGTTATCCTGGTAACACTTTCGGCAAACAATCCGGCTTCATTGTAGCAGGGCAAAACAAGGGATAAATCCACGCGGCGGTTCATTTATGAAGTATAGTACGATGTTTAATTGGCAATAACAAGAATAACTTAGCGGGAATACATACCGGGGATGACGCCCGACGGGCGATACGATTTGCGGATGTAGGATACCGCGTCAGCCGGCAGGGTATCCAGACGTCCCAACTGTCCCTCATACACATATCCCGTCCGGGTCTTTTCCAGCGCTTGCGGTATGTTCGGCAACGGACGGGATAAATACGGCGCCCATTGGCCAAACGGAACAGCGGAAACATAATACGGATCAGCATAATAAATTGTGGAACCGACAAGGTCAAACACATAGGAACCCCGCGGGATAGTCTGTAACGCATAATTGAGCACCCGATAGTCATTTGCATTGCTAAATGCCATTTTCGGCTCGTTTACCTGCGTGTTCACCCATACCATCCCCGAGAGAAAAACAATAAAAACAATTCCCCCAAGCACAAAAAATCCCGATTTTTTAGACATACTTTCCCCGAGAATAGTAAGTCCGTCTGCAGCGTAAAACACAACAAATATACTTACCGGAATAAGATATTGTTCGTGGCGCATGGGGTACCCATACATAAATGAGGCAATGTATCCCAAGAATGCCCCGGCAACGGCACTCTCCGTCCACACGCCCTTTTTCCCGTTTGCCAAAAACGGCAGTGTTAAACGGATGGCGCCCGTCATAAGGCCCAAAAGCCACACGGCATGATTAATTATGAGCGCTATATTCCAACCCGGGGAACCATACAGCAAATTATTCGGATAAAAATATAAATACGGCAGAATAGGAAACATAGCACTGATCCGCTGTGTTTCAAAGGGCAGTTTGGTGAGCGAATACCACACGAGCGATAACTCGCTCATCGAGCGCATCGAAATAAGTATCCACCCGCAAAATATGAGGAACGGCGTCAGCAACCCCGCCGCAAAACGCATAATGTTATGGGTGCGGTCAGATAATACACCGCTTCCCTTCCACCACCACAAACAGCTAACACCCATGGCTGCCACTACCTGGGGAAGTGTCTTAGGGAGAATAAGCAGTGACGCCATATACAATACTCCGGCAACAAACCATGCGTTAGTTTTTTTTACTGAAGCAAAAGCAAGACCATGAACAATTAACCCCAAAACCGCAAATAGCATAGCTGCATTGTCAGGTCTGACCTCAATAAACTTATCCGCAGGGATGGGAATAAACGCCAACAGCAATCCGGCAGTAACTGCCATAAGTAAATGCCCCCGCATCTGCCAAAATAGAACTATAACCGCTGCCACGAGACCGGAAAATACTAGGAAAGAAAATATTCTTCCCAAATACAGTATGCCGGCATCGTTGGTAAACCAAAATAATGGTGCCAGAAGGTAAAAAAATCCCGGAGGTATATATGAAAGAAAATCCTTATAAGGAATCCTGCCGGTAAACACATTGTGCGCCCAGTGAAGATAGGCAAATTCATCTGCATCAAAATACCGGTTGATACCAAGCTGCAGCTTGTCAGCAAGCAAAATCCCCAACACGACAACTCCCAACCCTGCGAGAAGCACATAGAGCATCGTGTGCACGCGTTTCGTCATACATTCACTATAGCAATTTAATATGCCCGCCATTTCCCCTACAATGGGGAATGTGACGGAAAAAAGAAACCAGGCACTTGTCATCATAGCAATAAGCACGCTTATCGGCGTTGCCAATTTCTGGCATGTCATCATCCAATGGTTCCAAAACCCCAAGGATCGGTACTTTGCCTGGATAGCCCACTATTACGCTGACTATTTTTTGTATGTTTCCCAGATGGCAGAAGGTGCCCGCGGCAGCTGGTTCCGGTCAAGAAGCTTATTCACCAACGAAGCAATGGCTGACACCTGGGTTTACTGGCCGAATGTGCTGATGGGCAAGCTAGGAGGATTATTTGCTTTTTCTCCATTTATTACCTATTCGGTAAGCCTCACGATTGCGGTAATTTGTTTATTTTGGCTTATTTCGTTTATCACGCGCAAGGTATTTCCGGGGCGTCCCGGCAGCCAAATAATCGCATTCCTTTTTGCAGTATCTGCCTCCAATGCCGTAGATTTAGGGAGCTTCCTCAAAAACGGCGCGCTAACACTTGCCCACCAGATGTGGTTTTCGCCCAGTCCCGCGCTTAACCGTCTCGGCGGCGTTCCTCATCAAACACTGCAAACTATTCTATTACTTGGGGTAGCTATATTGAGCGCAAAACTCATGAGTGGTGGCAATAAAAACGGGACCACTCATCGTATTATCCCCTCCCTGTTCCCGTTGGTGTGTTTTTTGGCGGCAACTGTTTCCCCTATACAAATGCTTATGCTTTGCGCCGCTATAATAACTTCTGCGCTCGTGCTCCGGCTCCCCCGCAGGCAGAATATCCACCTGGGTCTCGGGCTTATCGGAGCTGCAGTCGGCGCGGCGATGGTAAACCGGGCCTTTGATGCATCTCCACTCTATTCAGCAGCCAAAACCTGGGAAGCATCACAGGGGGTCAATGTATCGCTATGGGAGCTTATTCTTTCTTTAGGTCCGGTGATTGTATTCATTCCCTTTGGGGTAGCAGCATTTTCCCGCTTGGCTTCCCCCATCCGCCTAATACTCATGTGTTATGGCATTATGTCGCTGCTGCTGTTTTCCAGTGGTATTCCCGGCATCTTAAAAACAAGTCCCACCCGATGGATCCATCCCGCTTCCTTCCTTGTTTGGTATTTAGTCGCAGCGGATGGGTGGATTATCCTATCAGAAAAGCTTAAACAAATCATTCTGCAAACAAAATTTATTCCTGCTTCATCAGGCAAACAAATAGCTGGTTTTGTCCCCACACTGCTTATTCTTATATATATCGGCCTCACCGCGCCTTCTATTCTTGCTCAAGTGGAAGCCAGGACAACCAAAGAAAATGCTGCAGTACTTTACGGCGATATAAACCATATCCCTCTCCCGGTTATTGACATGCTCAACACCATACAAAAATCCCCCCGCACCGGCACCGTACTTATGGATCCAACTCTCCCCTACGACAGCCTGATTCCTATTATTTCAGGTAAACACACCTTCACCGGTCACCCGGTGCATACACTTTATCCGGAAACAAAAGAGCGCCTAAGGACGCGCTTTTTCAGCGGGCTCATGAACGAAGCAGAGGCAACAAAATTTATTAACGATCACACTATTATGTATATCGTCTCTTCCCCTAACTCCGCACAAAAAATACCCCGCTATCCGTTTTTAACAAAAGCCGCAGCAAATGATACAGCATCACTCTATGAAGTCATACGCTAAAAATCTCCCGGTGTGGATCGGTAAACATGTAGGAACGATCATTATTCTTCTATTTTTGGTAATCCACCTTAGTATCATGAATGGCTACGGATTTACCTGGGATTTTCACTTCCATTTTTTCGGAGGCGGCAAGCTCATGGGCTTAGAGCCGGAAATCCTGGAACCGCGCTCTCTCCCGTTTGTGGAACCTGATCCCCGGCGTGCATGGACGCTTCCGTATGGCGCCCTTATGAGTCTACCCCCGGTAATGTCGTATATGCTCTTCCACAAAACACTCACTGTTCTTGCTGCTGATAACGCCTACCATCTCCCTATCATCATATGGGGGGTCTTTGGTATCGGGATACTCTACGGATTCCTCCGGGAAGCCATAAATACCCGTGTAGCCGTAACCGGCACACTGCTTTTGGGTCTCACCCCCCGCTATTTCGGGGATATGCATAACAACATGAAAGACGTCCCCTCAGCTTATGGCGGCTGGTAAAACACAAACGTCTGATCGATCTTGTCGCAGCCGTTGCCGCATTCGCTGTAGCGTTCAATATAAAGATAAACAGTATTTTTATTCCGGTCATTTTTGCAGTCTGGCTGTTTACACAACTCGTTGTCTACAAAAAATTATCATCCATAAAGATCTATCTATGGTATTTTATCGTTGCTCCTATAGCCGCATACCTACTGTGGTGGGTATTTTGGCCGGATCCCGTAGGGCAACTCCGCCACGCATTTTTCACTTTCGGCATAGGCACCAACAATATTGAAGTCATCTTAAACGGCAAATGGTATTGCTCCGGCTCAA
>JACRMP010000029.1 GCA_016214885.1 Candidatus Gottesmanbacteria bacterium
AGGCTGTATTGATTATAATGATGCAGCAGTAAGGAGCATTATATGACGGTAAAAATATGTGAACTTAAAAATCTTGGCCTCCTCGCCCTCAAAAAACAGGGATATAACGATGATGAAGCAGCTATTATCCTCGATATGCTGATGTATGCCCAGCTGCGGGGCAATAATCAGGGAATAGTGAAACTGATCGGTCGGGGTATACCCAAAAACCCAAACGCCGGACAAATAACCGTGGAACGCGATACCAAACTCTCCGCGCGGATTCACGGAGCAAACAATCCCGGAGCGGTTGTCATGCACAAAGCGGTGGACATGGCGATAGCAAAGGCAAAAGAGCACGGATTCGGCATGGTCGGCACCCATGATACCAGCAGTTCCACAGGGGCACTCGGTTACTGGGCGAACAAAATTGCGAAAGAAGGACTCATCGGATTTGTTTTTGCGGGCTCCCCCGAAACAGTGGCATATCACGGGTCGTATGAACCGATTTTCGGCACCAACCCGTTAGCAATAGGGATACCTACCGACCATGATCCACTGGTTCTGGATATGGCTACTGCTGCGATGGCCTACTACGGACTCATAGAAGCAAAAACCGCAGGAAAAAAAATACCACCCGATATCGCGTACGACGAAGCGGGCAATCTCACTGACGACCCGGAAAAAGCCATGAACGGGGCCTTGCGGCCGTTTGATAAAAGCTACAAAGGAGCCGGGCTTGCCCTCATGGTAGAGATCCTCACGGGTCCCCTGGTCGGCGCATCATTTGTAGGATTCGGCGACACCAAGTCCAACTGGGGGAATCTTGTTCTGGCTATTGATCCGGAGCTTACCTGCGACCGCAATGTCTTTGCCGCGAATGTAACCAAACTTGCCCGCCGCGTGAAGGAAACGAAAAAACTTCCGGGGCAAACCGATATACTCCTTCCGGGAGAAAGGGGAAACCTACTTACCAAAAAACGGCTGACTGCAGACACAATTGAGGTAGAAGACAACCTCTACAATGAACTCACAAAAGCAGCAGGTAACTAATGTTCCCCTCCTGGGATCGGTGAATGTCCGGCATTTATCGGTCGGATTTCTTGTTATCGTATCCGCCGCCTACACCCTTCTTTCCGTAGGTTCCCGCCTACTTTCGGAAGGATTCCAGCCGATGACCCAGGTATACATGCGGATTTTACTCGCGACAATCGCACTCATCATCGTATTCCGCAAAAAAATACGGGTTGCCCATATCGCCAAAACGCCTATGCGCGACAGATGGGTGCTTTTTACCATGGGGACGATCGGGTATTCGGTAGCGGTGTATTTTGTAACCCTGGGAGCCCTCAATGCAAAGCTTGTTAACGTGGCGATTATTTTTGCATCGGTGCCGTTTTTTTCGTATCTGTATGCGTTTCTGTTTCTCAAAAAACGGTTTGACCTCAAACTTACCGGATTACTACTGGTTTCCCTGATAGGCATTAGTTTTGTAGCAACCAAATCATTTGCGCCCCGGCTCGAAGCATTTGGAACTGGTGAATGGTTTACGCTTCTTGCCACTGCCACCATGGCATGGTTTTTTGTCGGAAGAAAACTCCTGAGCAACCACTTAAACACCGAAGAAATCACTGTTACCGTAATGGCAGTAGCAGCAGTGTCCGGATTTATCCTGGCGGTTATCAGGATGGAAACATTCTCCATTTCCGCATTCGCCAATCCTCATGTGCTTCTGGGACTCGCCATCGGCGGACTCATGAACGTCCTCGTAAACCCGATAGAAATTTATGCGTTTGACCATTTGGACGCGGTATTCGGAAGCCAGATACTCCTGCTGGAAAATGTATTCGCACTGCTTTTCGGCTACCTGCTGTATGCAGAAACCGTATCTTTCCCCGAAATTATCGGAGGACTCATCATCATTATCTCGGTGTATATCGCCAACCGCATACCGCAATGAAACTACGAATCGGATTTATCTATGCCATATCGGCCGCCATAGTGTGGGCGATAACCATCATCCTGTACCGCATTGTATTAACAAACGGGGAAAACCCCTTTAACCTCACATTCTGGACTACCGTACTAGCCCTCCCGTATTGGCTGGTCATGGTACTGCGTGAGCAAAAAAGTTTCCGTGCGTTACAGCGGAGCGATTATATCCTGCTGGTCGCTATGGCGCTTGTGAGCAGTGTCGGCGTTGGCCTTGCAGAAGTATTCGCATTATCCTACAGTCCGGCGGTTAATTTCGCTTTTCTTATCCGTACCGTAACGGTATTTACCATAATCTTTGCTTATCTTTTCCTCAGGGAAAGAATTACCCGTGAAAAACTTATCCTGGTTATTCTCCTGCTTGTCGGGTCATATTTTCTTGCAACGGGAGGCGACAGCATCCGTTTTACCAGAGGCGATCTGTTTACTATTCTTGAAGCAATCCTCATTGCCTTCGGCACAAATGTCTTAGGTAAGCTTTCCACAAACCGCATGTCGCCAAATACCGTTTCGTCAGGCAGATTTATGATTTCAGTTATCCCGCTGGTTCTTCTTGCGTTGGCGAATACCGCCATCGTAATACCACATCAATTACCTCTGGTTCTTGTGATTACTTTTCTGGATTTTCTGCTTGCAGTGCTGATTTTTCAAGGATTTAAACACTCAACAGCAACATTTATGACCATGATCATGTCGTTTACCCCGGTGTTTGTTTCGTTTATGGCATTTCCTCTTTTGGGAGAGTCGCTTACTATCATACAAATTTTTGGCGGCGCCCTAATTGTGCTCGCAGGTATCCTTGTAGAAAAACTAAAAATATAATTACACTTATGAAACACCGGTATATAGGTATCGTCGTGTATATATGTGTTGCCATATACACCCTCGCCGCGATACTGGTGTCCCTGCACCGTTTCTGGCAGTTTGAAGTATTTTATTATGACTTCGGTATTTTTGATCAGGCCATTTGGCATGTGTCCCGTTTTCTGCCTCCGGTCATCGATCATTTTGTTATACCGGGCAAAATTATATTCGCCGACCACTTCAGTCCGAGCATATTTCTCCTCACGCCCATATATTGGCTAACCGACAGACCGGAAGCCCTTCTCATCCTGCAGGCCGCTGCCGTTGGGCTGAGCGCGCTGGTTCTTTATAAACTCTCCGAACGGCTGATCAAATATCCGTTCGTATCAGGCGCAGTCACGTGCGCGTATCTGTTATTTGTCGGTACACAAAATGCGCTGATTGCAGATATCCATGAAGTAACGTTTATGATGCTGCCTTTAATGCTCACCCTCTATGCCGTAACGGTAAAAAATAAAAAAATGTTCTGGGTCACGTTCCTTATCACCCTGGGATTTAAGGAAAGCTCTGCGCTTCTGGGGGTTGCTCTTGCCATATATATCTATTTTCATAATAAAACATGGAAAAATACCGCAATTATCACTGCGATTATATCGGTTGTATGGGGGTATACGGCAACGCAAATCATCATTCCGTATTTTTACGGTAGGCCGTACTTTTATACACCGCATTTTGACAGCAATCCCCTGACCGTACTTTCTACTCTTATCGACGACCCGATAAAACAAAAAACGCTCCTGTGGAGTTTTGCGAGTTTTGGATTCCTCCCTGTTTTGCATCCGTTATCCTGGCCGCTTATCCTTCAGGATCTGGCAACACGGTTTATGCAGGGGGATTTTTCCCTCCGGTGGGGGCTGGGTCTCCACTATAGCGCACAGATGGCGGTTATCCTTGCGTTCTCATCCGTGAGGACACTCAAGAATCTACAGAATAAAAATAGAAATACCATTATTCTTCCGGCAAACGGCATCCTGCTTATATCCGGTTCACTTATCCTGCACCGTTTTATTCTCCGTGGGCCATTGGGGCTGGCTTATAACCCGGCATTTTATCAAAACACAAAAAATTTCCGGTTTCTTAATGACCTGATTGCCCGTGTTCCCAAAGGAGCTACCGTAATGACCATGAATAACATAGCACCCCATATGATCCACACCCATAAGGTGTATCTTATCCGCGGGGTGTATGAGGATTTTATGCCGGAATATTTTCTTCTGGATCTTCGGGAAGGGCAAAATTTCAATAATTTTTTCGGAGCGGATATCGAAGCGGTTAAACTGACACTCCCCAACGACACACGGTACTCCGTCTACTACCAAAACGGTGATCAGATAATCTATAAGAGGAATAACTAACGAAACGGATTGTGATTACCGTTTCTTGGGGATGTTCTTGAATTGCTTCCGCAGTGTAGCAGTGGTCTCTGCGCCCTTCTGCTGCATTTCCTGGATATGGGCAAGGGCAACGTCTATTTTTTCCGCTGCCGCCTCTGTTACCTCGTCTTTTTTATCCCCTATGGAATCCATCACTTTTTCTTTCATTTCCTCGCCCTGACGTACCAGCTCTTTTCCTTTTTCCTGAAGTAAATCAAGTTTTTCTTCCAGATCGTCGATAAGATCTTTTCCTTTTGTTTCCAGCATTCGGCCGGTTTTCTTCCCTTCTTTTGTACCGAGGAAAAAAATGATGAGCGCTCCTATTAAACCGCCGACAAAAAATCCGAACAGAAATTTACCGTCGTGATTGTTATTTTCAGACATATTTTTCTCCTTCGTCTTCATTTTTTTTCCCGAAAGACTTGAATACGGATAATGCTGCCTTTATCCCGCTGATCACTCCGGACATGCTTGAGACTGAATCCCCTACGGTTCCGGTAACTTTTTTGGCATCATCAAGCATGGTGTTTGTTTTGATTATTGCCGTGCGGATTTCTTTAAGGATATACCACACTTGGACTCCCAACAGCACGAGAAGCAATGTGAGGATAAAACTTATGACGATTATGGTAAGTTGAACAGGATCCATGGGCAGTATTTCTTTAACCTTATTACAGAGTATTAGTATGGCGTAAATCGGAACACGTGTCAATCCGGTCGAACCCATACAAAGCCTGTCTTTTTTTAGGGTTGGTAGCCCACTTCACGGGTGAGAGTAGTTACCTTACCGAACCTGCTTGTTGCCGTAACGGTAATTTTATTTACCCCAGGTTCCACGGCCACCTGTTCATAAAACCGGCCGTCATCCCGCACGATAGTGGATATGCCATTAATCATAACTGTCGTATCCGGCTGGGTTTTACCCTCCACCACTACCCTGCTGCTTTCCACAATCTGCTGATTAACAGGGCTCGTGAGGGTGAGAGGAGGAGCTTTACCTATCTTAAAGTACTGGGCACCGAGGTAAAGCATAAACACCGTAAACAGAAGGCCTACAAGTAATCCCATAAACCTTCCCGGGGTAAGATGGACAAATGGTGCATTCAGCGGATCAGATACCCCCTTAGGGAGCAGGCTGGCACGGGTGACATCGGTCATCTGCCGCCGGAAAAAAGCCATGACGGCATCGGTGGGCAATCCAAGATACTCCGCGTAATTCCGGACAAACCCCTTGGCATACGAAGGAGACGGCAGTGCGCCGAAATTATCCTCCTCAATAGCCAGGATATATTTTTCCCGGATTTTTATAGCCTGCTCCACGCCCTGAGGGGTGACACCTTTTTTTAGCCGGGCTTCCTGGAGCATGCTCCCTACAGTTTTCATGAAACACCTTAACTTTCTTTGGCTTGAGCCTTCTGTTGGCTTGCGAGGTATTCGTCAGGATTTTTGATGAGGACGTCACGGGGCTTACTTCCTTCGCCTGCCCCGATAATGCCGGCCATTTCCAGCTGGTCAAGTATGCGAGCCGCTCTGGCGTATCCTACTGAAAGCCGGCGCTGGAGAAGGGAAGCAGACGCTTTATCATATTGGCATACCAACCGCAGCGCGTCTTCAAACAACTGATCTTTACCGTCAGCGCTTCCCCCCACGCCGCCCTTTTTCATAGCCGTCGCCGGCTGACTAAGCACTTCTTCGGTATAGTGTACTTCCGCCTGGGTATTCTTAAAGAACTCTACAACTTTTGTCACTTCTTTGTCCGAAACGAATGTTCCCTGGATACGCATCGGCTTTGCCTGATCGGGAGGAACATACAACATATCTCCCCGACCCAGCAGCTTTTCCGCTCCCGGAGTATCGATGATAACGCGCGAATCCATCATACTGGACACGTTAAATGCAATGCGCGCCGGGATATTTGCCTTGATTAACCCCGTGATAACATCAACACTGGGTCTCTGAGTAGCGAGCACCAGATGAATGCCGGTTGCCCGCGCCATCTGGGCAATACGGCAGATCGTGTCTTCCACTTCAACAGGAGCATACGCCATAAGATCGGCAAGCTCATCAATGATGATGACGATATACGGCAATGCCTGGAAACCGGAAAGCTCATTAAAACCGTCAAGGTTCCGAACTCCCACTTCGGCAAACTGTTTATAGCGGCGCTCCATCTCCTGTGTTGCCCACCGGAGAGCGGAAAGAATCTTATCCGTTTCGACAATAACAGGGGTCAACAAGTGGGGTACGCCGTTATATCCCACCAACTCTACCCGTTTTGGATCGACGAGAATAAGGCGGACCTCAGCAGGAGTTGTGCGGTAAAGTAACGTACAAATCCACGAATTAAGCAGTACCGACTTACCTGATCCGGTAGTACCGGCAACCAATACGTGCGGCATTTTACCGATATCTCCGACAAGCGGATTACCGGAAACATCAAGTCCCATGGCAACGGACAACTTGCTCTTTGCCTTTTTCATGGGATCCGCAAGCAGCATCCTTTTGAGGGTGACAAATTCCAATCCACGGTTGGGTATCTCTATTCCTACCAGGTCGCGACCGGGAATCGGCGCTTCTATACGGACTTGTCCGGTGGGGGCAGCAAGGGCGAGAGCCATATCGCTGGCAAGCGAAGTAATTTTGGATACTTTCGTGCCCAGGGATAATTTTATGGCGTACTGGGTGACGGCTGGCCCCGGGTTTACTTCAGTCACATCCGCCTGTATGCCAAAACTGTCCAGGGTCTTTTCGATGACATCAGCGTTTTTCCGTACGTCGCCACGGTCAGCTTTCTCTCCGGGTCCATCCGAAAGAATATTGACATCGGGATACTCCCATAACTTCATGTCCTGACTGTTGTTTAAATTTGCCATTGTGAGGTTGCCAGTTGCACCTGCCTCCTTAGAAGAACCAACATTTTTATTCGGCACCGGCGGGGGAGTCATGGGCTTTTTTAGGAGTGGTTTATCCTCTTCCGATCCGCGGATTTTGAGAGCCTCTTTTGGCTGTGTGCCGCCGATAATAAGCTGGGTCTTCTGCGGACGGTTCCCAAGCGAAGCAAACCACTCCAGTATTGTCTGCATACCCATAAGGAGGAAATTGATAAACCGGTCGAGAGAAGTATTAAACAATATGATGAACCCGATTAATACTACTCCCAAAAACAACAGAGTCGCCCCCTCAGCAGCGATTGCATCGGCGGTTAACACCCATAACATATCGCCGATATCACCCGCACGGGTGAGTGATAACAATCCAAAAATCATCACGCCTAATCCCATCGGGACATTCTGATTACCCAGGTCGGATTTTACCTTGAAAAACAACGTGCTGGCGGAAACCAAAAATACGGGGAGTACATACATGACCCACCCGAAGCGGCCGGAGAGACTTTCCCGCAGAGAAGAAAGCATACTCCCCTCACCGAAAAATGAAAGGCAGATAGCACCCGCAAACAACCAAAACCAAATAGCGGCTACCGTATAGACCGTCTGTTTTTTAAGCTTCAGCCCAATACCTTTGCGCTTATGATACTTCCGCTTTGATTTTTTGAATTTAAATGCCATAGTCGCGATACACTCCAGTATAGAAACAGCGGCGCGTTATTGCAACGCAATCACTACCCTCCCCTTTCTCATACTATCCTATAGTAATATAGGAAGCATGTCAAGTGATTACACTTCCAGCACCACAGGGACAATTAACGGGCTTCTGCCTGTTTCTTTCAGGAGATACTCCCCCAGTGATTCAGCAATACGCTTTTTCACCATCTGCCAGTCGGCAATTTTCCCCTTCCGCAGTGTGAGCGCACGCTCAACCACATCACCCGCGTGTGAGAGCAAATTGCGCGCCTCACGGGCATATACAAACCCGCGCGTAATAATCTGAGGCGCACTCATCATATGCCCGCTGGAATGGTTTACCGGCACCACGACGACAACTATCCCCTCGTGCGCTATCGTCTGACGGTCTTTTAAGACCACGTTACCGACATCGCCTATTCCCAGGCCATCAATCATTATCTGGTCAAGGGTAATATGGTCAACAACCCGGGGAGCTGCATGCTTAGAAAACTCCAGCACTTCCCCGTCTTCGGGGATTAAGACACTTCGTTTCTCATAGCCCAAATCTGCAGCCAGCCTACGGTACTGCATAAGATGCTTGTAGGTGCCGCCTATTGGCATCACGTATTTGGGTCCCACTGCAGAAAGCAAAAGCATCATATCGCCGCTTGAACCGTGACCCGATACATGCAGGTCTTCCATGATGTCGCTGTAGGAAACCCGTGCGCCATGCCGGTAAATCTGGTCGATAAGTTTGTTGACATCATTTTCCCTTCCCGGAATGGGGTCAGCCGAAAGAATCACCGTATCAGCATCGGTAAGCTTCACGATTTTGTGGGCATCGTTGGCTATACGGAACAAATTGCTGGTTGGCTGCCCCTGGGCGCCTGCAACCACCAAAAACTGCTTGTTAGCAGGCAGCCGTCGCAAATCGCGATCATTGATGATGACTTCCCGGGGAAACCGCATGTAGCCTAATTTCACCGACTCTTCAACGTTTTTATCAATACTTCTTCCCAGGAAGGCAATTTTGCGTCCGTGCTTTTGGGCAAGCTCGATAGCAAGCTGAATCCGCGAAATATTACTGGACTGCGTGGTGAATAACACCTTGCCGTGACTTAACCGCAGTTCTTTTTCTATTGTTTCTCCGATAATCTGCTCCGAAGGTGTAAATCCGGGCCGCTCGCTTCCCAAACAATCGGAAAGCATGCACAGCACTCCCTTTTTCCCCACCGCATTTATCTTATCTATTTCCGAGGGCTTGTCATCAAGAGGGGTGGGATCAAATTTGAAATCGCTCCCGTGATAAAAGATACCCACAGGTGTATCGATAATAAGATGCGATGTATCGGGAACAGAATGGGTCACCCGTACAAACGACACGGTAAATACTCCGGCCTCCACCCTACTGTCAAACCGCATGGGGCGCACCCTTTCGTGGATAGATGTTTCTTTAAGCTTGAGGTTCGCAAATGCCGCAGCCAATGTCGGCGCGTACATAGGAACCTTCCCTAGTCTGGGATAGATATACGGCAGTCCGCCGATATGGTCATCGTGTCCGTGGGTGAAAACGATACCCCGGATCTTATCCCGTTTATCCATGAGGTACTTAATATCCGGGATGACCAGATCAACCCCGAACATTTCTTCATCCGGAAATCCGATACCGCAGTCAACGATGAGTATATCTTTGATTTTCCCGTCATAACGGTACTCATAAAGATACATATTTTTTGTGACATTGCCGCTGCCTCCCAATGGAATAATGCGCACCGTATCTTTCCCGGTGCCGCTATTAAATGATTTGCCTTCAAATACGGTTTTAAGCGCCGCATTCCTGGCTTGGTTGTGTAAATACATTTTTTTCATACTATTACTTTTTTCTCCTTATTGAGGATGTATGACAGACGTGCGGGCGGGGCGGGAGTCATCACGTTTGTTACTAATAAACCTCTATAAAATTTTTAATATTGTTCTCGTCTATGTGGAATGTTTTTTCCCTTCCCTCAACGATAGACAGTGCAACCTTCCGGCATACACTGTTTAATGTCCGCTCGATAGAGCGGATACCTGCGTCATACCCCAGAGGACGGACGAGCTTCGCCCACATCCCTTCATCGATAGTCAGGTTCTCGGCGGTTAGACCGGATTCCCTCATAAGGGCAGGCATGACATATTCTTTGGCTATCCTTATTTTCTCCGTATCCGTATACGAAGGCATCTGTATAGGCTCCAAACGGTCAAGGACGGCTGTTGCGATATTTGTGGTATTGTTGCTGGTTGCAATAAACAATACTTCCGAAAGATCAAACGGATAATCCAGATAATGGTCCACAAAAGCAGAATTCTGCTCCGGATCCAGGAGCTCAACCAACACACCCATAATATCCCCGCGTTTCTGTTCGGACACACGGTCTATTTCGTCGAGGAGTATGACCGGATTCTTGGTTCCTGCAAACCGCAGCCCCTTAAGGATAAGTCCTATTTCGGCATCCGGCCGAACCCGGGATTGACCCCTGAGCTCAAGTGCGTCAGACATACCTCCGAACGCGATACGCACAAACCTTCTCCCCATGGCTTGTGCTATGGACTTAGCGAGTGTCGTTTTACCGGTACCTACAAGACCCACAAGACAAAGAATGGGAGCGCGTCTTGCAAGCATCGCATGGGTGCTCTTTGCCTCATCCTCACGCGTATCCGTAGCGGCGCTCTCTTTTGTCCATCTGTCCTGATTCAGCTTAATAACGGCTAAATATTCCAGAATGCGCTCCTTCACGGGTTGTAATCCGTAATGATGTGTTTCCAAAATTTTTCTTGCGTTAGGTAAATCCAGCTGATCATTGCTCCGTTCGTTCCAGGGAAGGTTAACCACCCAATCGATATACCGGAGCATTTGCTCTATATGCACACGCGCGCTGATATCGTGTTCGAGGCGCTCTATCTCTTCCAGGTTGGCGACAATCCTGGTTTCCATTTCCGGAGGAACATGTTCTTCCTTAAGTTTTTTTCTGAGTATTCCTACTTCATCGAGCAGTCTGGACATACCTCTATCATAACAAATTTTATGCGGTAATACTTACAGCACAAGACTTGCTAATTACCGGCAACCCGCTGTAATACGACAACACACTGTGGAAAATGAAGTGTATGCTACGGGCACCGGGTCTATGGATTAAAACCGTCTTCGTCCGCCGCCGCCGTATCCGCCTCTGCCGCCTCCGCCACGATGACCACCCCGGTCACCGCCGCCGCCAGCACCACCGCGTGATTCACGCCGTTCTGCTGACTTTTTTTCGGCATCTTCTCCAAAAAGCATGGAGAGGTTGATTCTTCGCATATCGTCGATTTCCATAACCCGGACTTTAACTACCTGTCCGATGGTTACGATTTTTGCAGGATCATCGACAAAGTCCACGCTCATCTGTGAAACGTGCACCATGCCTTCTTTACCCGGCAGTATTTCAACAAATGCCCCGAACGGCAAAATCCGTTTGACTTCGCCCTCAAACTCTTCCCCTACTTCGACATCATGGGTAAGTCCTTCCACCCATTCAACTGCCTTCTGGACATTGGCAGCATCGGTGCCGGAGATAAACACGGATCCGTCATCGTTGACATCAACAGTAGCTCCGGTGGTAGCTATGATATTGCGGATTACTTTCCCTCCCGGTCCGATTACCTCGCCGATACGCTCTGTCGGGATCTTGATCACTTTGATCTTCGGCGCGTACTGGGAAACAGCCTGTCTCGGTGAAGCGATGACCGCATTGATCTTGCCTAAAATCATCATGCGGGCAACTTTTGCCCGTTCCAGCGTTTCTTCGATAATCTCGTCAGTTAATCCGTCGATTTTCATATCGAGCTGGATTGCGGTGATACCGTTTTTGGTACCCGCGACCTTGAAATCCATATCGCCCGAGAAATCTTCAATTCCCAGAATGTCGGTGAGCAATACAAAATTCTTTTTATCAGACATAAGTCCGATGGAAATACCGGCAACCGGTTCCTTGATCGGCACACCCGCATCCATAAGGGCGAGGGTAGAACCGCAGGTACTTGCCATGGAGGTAGATCCGTTGCTGCTCATGATTTCAGAAACCAGGCGGATGGTATACGGAAATTCTTCTTCCGAAGGGATAACCGCCATAAGTGCGCGCTCTGCAAGCGCCCCGTGACCGATTTCGCGCCTAGACGGCGTCCCGACCCGTCCGGTTTCTCCGACCGAATACGGGGGCATACTGTAGTGGTGGATATACCGCTTGGATTCTTCTCCCATCGGGCTTTCGATGAGCTGCTCAAGACTCGGGGTTCCCAACGTGGCAACCGTAAGTGCCTGGGTCTGCCCGCGTTTGAACATGGCGCTTCCGTGAGTCCGGGAAAGGATGCCCACTTCTATTTCGATCGGGCGCACTTCATCAAGCTTGCGTCCATCAAAGCGCTTTTTGTGAACCAATACATTTTCCCTCACCTGTTTTTTAAACAATGCATCCAGCGCTTCTTCTATGGCTTTGATGCTGTAATCGGTGCCGTATGCCTCGGAAATAACTTTGGCAAGCTCAGCTACTTCAGTGCCGCCGAATTCTTTTTCCGCTTTTTTGGCAAACGCGACTTCCATTTCTTTGTGGTAGTCTTTTTCGATTTTCTTTTTAAGTTCATCCGCTTCGGATACTTCCGGAACGGTAACTTTGGCTTTTCCGACTTCGGAAACCAACTGATCAATCAAATCAATGATGGCGCCGTTTGCTTTTTTGGCTTCCACTACTGCTCCTGCAACAATAGCTTCCGGTGTTTCACAGAATCCGCCCTCCAACATGATTACTTTGTCCTTTGTTCCGGAAACGACGAAATCGAATTCACTGGTTTCCTGCTCAAGAGTTGTCGGGTTGATAAGGTAAGCCCCTGTTTCGGTGCCTGCTTCTTTGACGTATCCTACACGCACGCCTCCGATAGGCCCGTTCCACGGAACGGGAGAAATGGCGATGGCGGCACTTGTTGCCACAAGACCCAACACATCGGGATCATTCTGCCCGTCAACGGAAAGCACGGTGATAATCACCTGCACGTCATGCTTGTATGCTTTCGGGAACAACGGCCGGATAGACCGGTCAATTACTCGACCTGCCAATACTGCGTCGTCAGTAGGTCTGCCTTCACGTTTCACCCAGCGGGATCCTTTGATCCGGCCTCCGGCATACAAACGCTCTACGTATTCAACAGAAAGGGGAAAATAATCCAGCGCTGTTTCTTTGCTGGATGCGGTAACAGTCGCCAGTACCATGGTTTCACCGTATTTCGCTAACACTGCGGCTGATGCCTGTTCGGCAAATCTGCCCACTTCAAGCGTCAACGTCTTCCCTGCGATTTCCGCAGATTTGGAGATAATTTTCATACTCTATTACGCAAGAGGCATCCTGGAAGTATAAAAAGCAGAGGGGTTGAAGATAGAAAATGGAAGAACGCATGGATACCCACCTTCTATACTCTATCCTCGACCTCTAGCTCTCTATTTCCTCAGGACGCGATGCGCCAATTAACTCTGGTTTATGTTAAACCCAGTTTTTCTTTAATTTGTACAAACCTTTTTTTGTCTTTTTTCTCAAGATAGTTAAGCAACCGTCGGCGCTTACTCACAATACCCAACAGTCCCCGTCGGGAATGATTATCATGCGGGTTGCCGCGAAGATGCTCAACGAGCTTTTCGATGCGTCGGGTTAACAGTGCTACCTGGACTTCCGGACTCCCGGTGTCCCCGTCTTTGAGTGCAAACTGTACGATGATTTCCTGTTTTTCCGGTGAAGGGATTGCTGCTTCGTCAGCTGCCGCTTTGGCCGCTGCGGCTTTTGTCGCTTTGGTTACTTTAACGGGTTTAACTGTTTTCGGTTCTTTCGCTACAGCGTCTTTTTTGGCTTCTTTGACTTCTTTTACCGCTTTAACGGTTTTCGTGGCCTTGGTCACTTTTGCTGCTTTTTTGGTAGATTTAGCTGCCATATGCTTTATAAAAAGGAGCGCTTCATTTAGGCTCCCAAGGCACTCATTATACGATATTGCCTACCATTTTACCAGTGGGAGATTAACCCGCGGCGCTTAGAGAAGCGAGGAGCTCTTAAAAATTTTTGGTTTAAGCCAGTCAGACGGAGGGGTACTTGGCTTCTTGGTATCGTCGGAAACAACCGGTGCTTCATGTGCCGGGTTGGGTGCGGCTGCAGCAGGCTCTACGGGAATAGGATTACTTTTTGGAGCAGGTGTGGTGTTAACCGGCTGATTGCCGACAAATATTTTCGGTTCTTCCGTAACTCTCGGAGCTACCGGGGCTGTTACACCAAACCGTTTTGCACCTGCTTTAAGACACACGCTGGCAACTTCAAAGGCCATGCTGGTAACATTTGCGTTCTGAAAATTATTGGTTGCATCATAGATGGCGTTTAAGAGATTGGTGGCAATATCCGTTGTCAGCTTAACCCCCAGGGTGGCCATGAGTTCGGCCACCAATTCCGTCGTAGAAGATGCTCCGGGATCAACCAGATTTAACGCGCCGTAATTAGTATTATCTTTGTGGAAATCGACATTAATAATTGATTTAGCCTGAAAAACGTCTTTTTGCTGTTCGTATATAGACCCCAGATCGGCAAGAGAAAGTGTATCGACACTCATAATAAGGTCGGCAGACACTCCCTGGTATGAATACTGCACTTTATCAGCGTTAAATAGCTCAAATCCCGGACGGTGCTCAACCACCAGGTTAAACTTCTTGCCTTCGATGTTGTAACTTACCTTCTCTATGGAGCCGTCTTCGTAATCAAGCGAGATGACAAAATTTTTCTTTCCGAAATCGCGCACTACCCGGTCAACGCCGACATAATTAGAAAGACCCACCGTTATTGCATCAGGGCATACGACCGTGGCTTTTTTTCCGAGGGAAACTAACCCGAGCATAAGAGCAAGGGATCCTCCCATGCTGTCCATTGTGGGATTTCCGTGGGTGACGATCACGATTTCTTTGGCTGTCCCCACCATTTCTTTGGCTTTTGTTAGCGCTTCTTCGTAGGTCATAGGGTTATCCTGTAGTGAATGCTATTATACCATCTTGGAGCATAAAATCAACTTTTTTGTCCAAGAACACCCCGCATTCACCCCCCACTTCCACTTTGGTCGTTTCGTTCTTCCCCTGCCTTATGGATTTAATCCGTGCGCGACCTACTTCCACATCTCCACGCATCACCCGCACAATGTCCCCCTTGGCAAGCCTGCCTGAAGTTACTTTTGTGCCTGCAATGCGGTCTTTTTCGTACGGAAACTCTGCAATAATCGTTCCCCTGCCCAATTCACGCTCGCGGATCAGCAGATCCTCCATGCCGGTCACCACATCCGCCATTTCGTCTAAAAGCTCATAAATAATGGTATAAATCCTGTAAATTACCTTTTCGTGAGTGGCCAGTTTTTCCACTCCTCCGACCGCCTTCACGTTAAACCCGACAACCACTGCTTTCATGGCTCCTGCTTCGAGAATATCAGCTTCCGTTATATCCCCCAGCGACCCATGCACAATGTCGATATCCGACTTAGGCAACGCTTCCAGCACTGCCTCAAGGGAGCCTGATGTATCTGCTTTGATATAGAGCTTCAGGCGTTTTTTGTCGGCCAGCGTCATCGCAGCCAAAAAGTCAGCAACATTGTCTGATTTCTGGGTGGGTGTTACGGCCGCAGTCTCACGCACTTCCGGGGCAGTCGAAATAACAGCGCCAATGGAAGGAAGCGAAGAAAACCCCAACACTTCAACCGGCTTCCCCGGACCCGCTTCGGCTACTTTACCCCCTGCCTCATCCAGCATCGCACGCACTTTACCCAACACCTTTTCCCCTTCGTAGAGGGTATTACCTCCCACAAGCGTACCTGACCTAATAAGCAGCGTGGCTACCTGCCCCCTGAATTTATCCACCTTTGCTTCGATAACCACGGCATGCACCGTGCC
>JACRMP010000030.1 GCA_016214885.1 Candidatus Gottesmanbacteria bacterium
TCGGCAGATTGGTATCAAAAAGCAGTTCCAGACTTTCGCATATATCCTTAAATTCGCCTTTTTGTAATGCGTTATACGAGGGTATATCTGAAGCTATTTTCTTGGACATTTGTAGTGTGTTTCTCCTGGTAATCAGAAAATTAGTGAGCCCGCTGGGATTCGAACCCAGAACCAATAGCTTAAAAGGCTACTGCTCTACCGTTGAGCTACAGGACCCAATATGGATCGACTAACCTGACCTGTGTGAACACAAATCAGATCATTCAGCTTTGATTATAGCAAAGTTGAGGTGAGTGGTAAATTAACCGTTTGGATTTACGGGCAGGAGAGCGTAAATTCTGCTTTGTTACCGAGTCCCGAGCCGGGGCTTAAAATTTCTATCCTCTGCCATCCGCCTTCAGTTGTGCCTGAAGTGATGGGGCCTCTTGTCCATTCGGTAGTCACCGTCTGCATGCCTGCTTCCGTGAAGGTTATGGACTGTTCGGGCGATATGGCATTGTCACTACGGAGCCACTTATATTTTACGGTTGCCGCCCCATTGGTATAGATTTTTGCAGAAAATGTATATTTTTGTGTGCAGGTGTTGCTCGTTGTCGGTGTTACACTCGCTTCGATATTCACTACTCCCGGAGCGGGGGTGGGTGACGGGGTAGGGGTGATTGTTGCTGTTGGTGCCGGTGTTCTGGACGGCGTTGGGGTTGCGGCTCTTGTCGGGGTCACACTTCTCGTCGGTGTTACAGTTGGCGCTTCGGTCACAAACGGCGTGGGCTCTCCGGTAACTTCTATGCTTGGGGTTGGTGTAGGGGTAGGGTTGGCTCCATTATTATTACCACGGGCGCCAATCGCAAAAAATATTCCGCCGATAATGAGGAATACTACGAGTACTCCGGCACCGATAAGAATGAGCTGTTTATTCGTCATACGGAAATCGAATTGTATTATACAACAACAGGCATGGTTTGTTTATATAAGCCTGATTCCCGCGACACTCAACACTTGCCGGATGCGGGGTAATGCTGCGATTGTCGCGGTATATCCTTTTTGGATAATACTCTCCCCATGGAGGAATTCCGTTAAATTTATCGAAGAAACAGATGCCACCGGCGGCGTAATCGTCACATCTGCATCTTCACAGAGCTTTTTGGCCAGGTTATACCGGAGCATGTGGAGTGCTGCCAAACCCATGTCGGTGACATTCGGTTTTTTACCGGGAAACCCGTTAGCGTTGATAAATTCATATACATCCAGATTTACGGCGATCACATAGTCCGCTCCCAGGTCGCGGGCGACACTTACCGGTACCGGGTTGGAGCCCCCGCCGTCGATAAGATAGGTTTTCCCAAAGTATGCAGCATCGACAAGAGCGGGTATGGAACTGCTTGCCCGTATGGCTTTAACCAGGTTCCCGCGGGTGATGGTTACGGTGTCTCCGCTGGTCATATCAGTTGCAACTGCCGCATAGGGGATAGGGAGATTTTCAATTTTTTTTCTCCCTAACAGGCGCCCCAAGTGCTGTTCCATTTTGACGCCTTTTATAATGCCCGAACGCGATCCGAAGTCTGCAAATGCTGAGATGATGTCTTTGTACGAAAGTGTTTTGGCAATATCCTCTACCTTCTGGATAGATCCAAGTGCTAAGAACATCCCGCCGATTAACGATCCCGCGCTGGCGCCTGCGATAATGTCTATGGGAATCCGGTGTTCAAGGAGTGCTTTAATAACACCGATATGGGCAAGTCCTCTGGGCCCTCCGCTTCCCAGGGCGAGGCCGATTTTTTTGGCAGGTTTGTGGGATTTCATAGGATCTACTAATGATGGTAATACAAATGGCGTCCGAACTTCTTGCGCAGTTCGGATACGATAAGAAGAAGGCTGGTAAGCGCCACACTGGCAACTGAGAATATTATCGGCGGAGCGGTTGTCTCAAACACATGTTCAAAGGCCGGTACTTCCAGCAAAAGAATTTGAACGATCATAATGGCAACAGGAAGCAAAATCCACGGGAAGCGGCGCGGGGAAAGCTTGAGAATAGTCTTGTTGCGGCTAGCTATGTCGTAGAAGATATACTGCTGGGCAAGGATGATGGCCAGGAAAGCGAGTGTCCGGCCAAGCGTTACATCTACTCTCGAGCCGATCGTGAATGATATGAGGGTGGCGGCAGTCGTAATAAGCCCTACTTCGATAAACCAGATGACATCATGGGTGTTAAATATCGTCTTTTCGGTGCGTGGCTTCTGGGTCATGATGTCCCCCTGTTTTGGCGTAAGTGACAGGCCGATTGCTGGCAACCCATCGGTGACGAGGTTAACGTAGAGGATATGAAGCGGACTTAAAATAAACGGCCAGCCCAGCAGTACTCCTCCGGTGATGGCGCCAATTTCCCCCAGGTTGCATCCGATGAGGTATTTTGTTGTGGACTTGATGTTGTCAAAGATGGTGCGTCCTTCTTCTATGGCGATCACAAGCGATGCATAATTATCATCGGTGATGATCATATCGGAGGCTTCTTTGGCTACATCGGTGCCGGTTATACCCATGGCAACTCCGACATCTGCCTGTTTGAGGGCGAGCGCATCGTTTACCCCATCTCCCGTGACAGCCACCACGTGCCCCATTTTCTGGAGTAGGCTGACAATACGGTATTTCTGCTCCGGAGTAGTGCGGGCAAATATACGCGTGTTTGTAAGTGCGCGGGTAGCCTGCGCATCGGAAAGACTTGCAAGCTGTGCACCGGTAAGCACCTGGTCACCGTTTTTCAGAAGTCCAATTTCTTCCCCGATAGCTGCAGCAGTCAGTTCATTGTCCCCGGTGATCATAACGGTTGTAATCCCTGCCCGCTGGGCAAGGCGTACGGCATCAGCAATCTGCGGGCGGGGCGGATCAGCAATACCCACGAAGCCCAAAAAGATGAGATCAGATTCTACTTTTTCTCTTGCCTGGTTTTTCCAGACTATATCTTTTTTGGCGAGGGCGATCATCCGGAGTCCCTTTGATGCAAACGAGCGGAAGGCTGTCTCTATTTTTTTGCGATGGGCAGGGGTGAGCGGCACTATGTTGCCGCCGATTTTGTAACGGTCACAGTTGGCAAGTATTACTTCGGGCGCTCCTTTAGTAAATGCCACTGCTTGCTTACCTTGCTTCCACACGACCGTCATCATTTTAAGAAGCGAGGTGAATGCGAATTCTTCTACAAATGTTCCGTCATCGCGGAATTCTTCGGGAGCCTTACCTACATCATGGGAAAAAAGGAGCAATGATCCTTCTGTTTTATCGCCGATTACGGTAGGGGGTTCGCCTTTATATACTTTGGTGAGGCTGGCGTTATTGCACAGCACTCCTACTTCCAGAAGTTCCTCTAGTTGTGCCGATTTCTTTTTTTGGAGGTCTTTTACTTTGTGCGCGGTACCGGCGATCCACACATCAGTTACCCGCATATCGTTCTGGGTAAGGGTACCTGTCTTATCCGTAGCAATTACCGTCACACTACCCAATGATTCTATTGCAGAAAGTTTACGTAATATTGCGCGCTGCCTGGCCATCCGCTGGGTGCCGACCGCAAGGGTAATCGTAACTACGGCAGGAAGACCTTCAGGAACGGCGGCAACAGCCAGACTGATAGCCGTGAGTATCGATTCAAACAGCGGGTCTCGGCGCAGAAATCCCAAACCAAAAATAATGCCGGCGGCAGATAGCGCGACAACGCCCAATTGTTTACCCAGAATTGCCATCTTCTTTTCGAGCGGCGTTTCTTCATCGGTGATTTCGCCGAGTTTGGTAGCGATAGAGCCAAACTTTGTGCGCATGCCCGTTTGGGTTACTTTGGCGGTTGCACGTCCGCGGGTGACTATGGTTCCCATGTACACGGCATTATCGGTTGTTGTATTTTTTTCGACAGGAAGTGATTCTCCGGTGAGGGCTGCTTCGTTAAACTCTACGTGGAGTGCTTCGATAAGCACGGCATCTGCAGGAACTTTGTCGCCTTCTTCGAGAAATATAATGTCACCCGGTACGATAGCAGTGCTGGGGAGCTCTACCATGGAATTATCACGGAGGACTTTGACCATGCCGACCGTCATCCGTTTAAGAGCGGAGAGTGCTTTTTCTGCTTTGTATTCCTGAACAAATCCCAGTATGGCATTAAGGATAAGGATGGTGAGAATAAGTATGCCGTCCAGTTCATCCCCCAATATAAATGAAAGCCCTGCCGCTCCCATAAGCATTAGCACGAGGATATTTTTAAACTGGTCGATAAAGATGGATAACGGCGAGTGAGCTGATGCCTCGCTTAACGCGTTTGGACCGAATTTAGCGAGCCTATTGGCTGCCTCTGTGGCCGAAAGATGAGGAATACGTATCACTGGTAACCGCTATTATAACAAAAGAAAAACCTACAGGGGAAGGGATATGTTATATACCGGATTGTCTTTGGCTCCCAGGTCGTATTTATACCGTTCGTTACCCTGCAGCAGATTATAGGTGGGAATATGCTGGTCTATAGCCCAGGCAATTGTTTTTACTTTTATATACCAGCCTGATCCCGGATATGCAGGATCAAAGCCCGAATTATATAGAAGTAGCGAATCAGGCGTCCTAAAGGCAAGAGTCGTGGTAATTATCTGATCACTTTTGTATAACATAAATTGCATAATACTGTCGGATACAGCAGTAGGAAGGCCGGTGAAAAACTTTTCCATCGGCGGAGTAAGGAATGTTAGTTTATCCGGATCGTTGCGCATAAGTGTCAGAAGTACGGAAATGGAGATGCTGTCGCCTTTTGCGTGAGTAAATATAATACCGTCATGCTCGGCCTCAAATTTTTTCATTTTCCTCTTCAATTCATGCCGGTCTTTGCGGTCGAGGGAGAGTAAATAGTCATCAAAAGAAGCCGGGAGTGAAATTACCGGAGTTGTATCTTCCTGTTTAATGATTGACCCCGTAAGGGAGCGGAAAAACGTAAGTGTGGCGGAATCAGCATGGATATTGCGAAGGCTAAGCGCCGTTACTCCCTGCGCTTTGAGGAAGGGGAGTGCCTGAGCCCACACTTTGCCTTTTTGGTTTGGTGCCCCTACCGCGTCCAGATAATCGGCTATTTCTGCGCCTCCGGAGAATCGGGCAATGGCGTCTTTGATACTGAGGGGTAGAATGACACCCGTGTCGGTATCGGCAAGGATACTGAGGCGCTCATCACTTCCAAAACAGGAAAACCAGTGTGCATGCCAGGTATACGTCATAAAAGGCATGGAAGCAAGTGGGTCATGCGGGAGTGCAGCATTCCAAATTCTGTGGAGATGTTCATCAAACTGGGCAAAGGATTGCATAGCAGTATTATACCTTACCGTGCTTTGAGAACTGCGATTTAAGGGTGCGGAATACCGCATGAATACCAAGAAAGGTAACCGCCGAAACGATACTAAGGTGGGTTACAAGATACCGCTCCCACGCAAACTGAAGTTTCCAGGCACTAAGTATAATTATTACCACAAGCGCGGTAAGTGCGAATAACGCAACACGATTTTTTTGTTTTATCGTACGTATTGCCAGCGTATACACGCCCAAAAGAAAAAGAGCCGCGTTTACGTACCAGAGGGGAAAAAGGTACCAGTCAGCACAGGGTTTATGAAACGGCGTGTGAAAAAAAGTACAGGATAAATATCCCATACGTTGGGATACCGACACAAGAATAGCGGGTGAGTTATGGGGTTCATGCGTTTGATACAGCAATATAGAATCGCGCATTTTGAGATAGTAAAGAGAATTGGTAATGGGACTCGGGTAGAGGGTCGGGTTGAGTACCACCCATAACAAACCTCCCACAAACATTACGATGAGAACGGAAATAAAATTTTGCGTAGCCTGTTTTTTGCGGATGCATGTTTCCAGGAGGAAAAAAACCGGTACTATAAGAAAGTAAATCCCGCCGATTAATTTAGAAGAGAACGACAAGGCCCCTAACGCAGACGACAGAATAAGCAGCCAGGTATGCTGTTTTTTTAAATACAAAACAAATGCAAGTAACGCACACAAAAAGAATAGTAAATACTGGACGTCTGAAACAGCCCGTATGAGTATGACCTGCAATGAGCCAATATGCCCAAGCCACCCAGCAAATCCAAGAGAGAGTAATATATTTCCGGTGAGGTGCCACAGTAACAGTGCGGCAACCGTAAGGGTGGCTAGCGCAAATACGATATTGAGTTCGCGCATGTTGTGTACATATTGCATAAATGCCGGATGGTCGTAGGGAAAAATATCGATGTTTCCGTCATACCACGAGCCATACGTGCGACGAAACTGCGTTCTGTCATGAGTGAATTGCGGAGATGTAATCTGAAGATATGCGCCATAGATGTATTTTGTGAGTGGCGGATGGTCATAGGCTTCAAGCGATTGCCAATATGGATCAGAAATATTTCCCTGTACGAGGAGTCTGAAAAAATCAGCGTGATAAAACCATGCCAATTCATCCGCGTCACGGGGCAGTGTGATTATGCGGTGCCGGAGAGATGTGTGTATCTGCACGCCGATAAAAAGAGTCAAAGCGCCCCACAAAAGCAGGAGGAGAATTTTTGACCTAAATAGACGCATATATCCCTTATTTAACCATGCCGGTATACCTGAAACCAGAGGAGCTATGAGCAGCTTGTGTCGTAAATTGCATGATCAACCGTATACTTGTATGATTAGTTACATACAATGAAGAAGCCTACGGTTTTTTGTATCATAGCCCACCCGGACGATGAGTCGTTTGGACCATCCGGCACGCTTGCTCTGCTGGCAAAAATTTCGGAAGTGCACGTTATCTGCGTGACTGATGGTGCATCTGACGAGCGTTTTCACCCGGTGGGAGGCAAAACGCTTGCCAAGATAAGATCTGCCGAGCTCAAAGCCTCCGCCCATGCACTAGGGGTCAACGAGGTGCACATGCTTGGCTTTCAGGATGGTTCACTCAATAACAATCTGTATCATGAAATTGCAGAAGCAATACAGAAGCTAGTAGACAAGTATCATCCTACACTCCTTATTACTACCGAACTGCGTGGTGTATCGGGGCATTTGGATCATGTAGCGGTTGCCATGACCACGAGCTATGTATATGCAAAGAATTCGGCTATTGATGCTATCTGGTACAACTGCGTCAGCCGAGAGGTAAGCGACTCAATGCAGGATTATTTTGTCTATTTCCCCAAAGGGTTTGCCCGAGAACAAGTCGATATGGTCGTAGATATATCCGCAGTCTTTACCCAAAAAGTCGCAGCAGCCATGTGCCATGAGTCACAGAAAAAGGACGCGGATCGAGTGGTGGCACGCTGGATGGAAAGCCCTAAAGAAGAATGGTTTTTTGTGGAGAAACGCAGGGATTCCCTCACTATTGGGTGATCCAATTTCCTTCTCTCGTTTGCGGCTGATAGAGTTCGTTAGTGTAGCGTACGATAAACCGCTCGCAGAATTGCCGTTCTGATAGATTTTCCACTGCAAAGTCCTGCATCGTAAATCCGGTGGGATAACTTGATAGAGCATAGTTTCTGCACACACGGTCGTTAAAAATCATATAGAGGGTGCCTCCGTCGGCAAGAGAAGGGATAGCCGTCATTGGGCGGCGGATAAACAGTTCTTTACACGGCGAGGTGTTGGAAAGAATATACACGGTATCCCCTTTGTCGATATCCGCTTTGGTGGGGCAGGATTTGGTGAATGAGGCATTTTCCCATGCGTATGTTTCGGCAAGAAATGCAGAACGGATCGGTTTAACGGTATTGGCGTTCAGCTTGTCGGTGTAGAACAAATAATTGCGGAAGTACAGCTGCGGCGTTTCGGTGATATTGACGACTCTGATGCCGGATGCCCGGGCAAGTTCGGTGTACCGGCTGTATGTCCGCTGGCTAAAGCCAAACGATTCCGAGTTATAGTAGGGAAAACGGAAAAAATACAGGTACACAAAATTAGCGGTGGCGGCAACATACAGAAAGATTACTACAACAACAGCCGCCTTTTTGAGATTGGCGGACAGCCACTGGACAGATCCGTATATGCCATACGCGATAAGCAGGGTAAGAAACGGATACATTAGCGAAGACCGGTGTACATAGGAGGTGCCTTCAGTCGAGAGAACCGATGGGAGTGTGGCAATACTTACCAGCAGAAACAGCAGGCCGAGAAGAGGAGGTGTGCGGGCAAACAGGAGCAGTATGCCGGTGATAAGAAACAGCGCATCCAGCGGGTAAAACAGTCCATGTTCCCACAGGGCAAATGTGGCAACCCCTTCACCGTTGGTAAACAGTATCGCCGGGGAAAACGCACCGAAATATTTGATAATTACATTTTTAACATACACGATCGGCTTATTGACAAAAAGTTTGGTCAGCGGGGAGGCAAGAGTTAGCCTGCGTTCGGTATCCACTTCCTGTGCCACTTTTGCATCAAACGGGGTATAAAGCTGGTTCATGCGCAGGTTGGCAGTGCTTGACTGTACGCTGAGCAGGAAGTGTCCGAATATGAGTATTGTGCCCAGGCACAGTAGGATAAACCATTTGGTATCCTGTCTGCCGCGTAGGAAATGCCAGATATAGCCTGCCGAAACAAATACAAAGGGGATAAGGATGAGCTTGGTGCCGATATAGCCGTAAAACGCGAAAAAGAGCGGTATAAGCGTAAGCAGGATTTTGGCGCCGCGAAGACGCAGCATACACAGGAAAGCAATAAGATAAAACGTTATGGATACCGGTACATCGTATGCGGTTCTGCCAAAGTAAACACTCCACGGATTTATGGCGGTCATAAATCCGGCTATTAACCCCACCCATGGTCCCAACAGACTTGCTGCAATAGCATAAGTGACACCAACTGACAGGATGCTTATGACGGCAAAGCCGATACGGGCGGTAAATATCGACAGCCCGAAGGGTCCTACAAACGGCAGGCTGACCAGATAGGTGAGCTCTCCTTTAGGGACTTCGTTGGGGAATGTTTTCAGTGACAAGGGAGACCAGTTGGCAAAGATATTGGTGCCGGTGTGATAGACGAATTTTGCATTGAGGAGGTAATCGAATTCATCCATGACAACGCCCGTGGGTATCCGATCGAGATACCAAAGTCGGAGAAATACCGCGATGCCCAATACACAAACAAGAAGACCGAAATACCACCAGGGGAGGGTTGGCTTTTTTGTTTGCGCGCCCGGAAGGGGCTTTTTTGGTTTCATGAGTTCCTTCTGGATTTTTTAACGAGTTTGGCGACGTATATGATTTCGCGCACCTCGCCGTCTTCACCTTCGATTTCGTTGGTGCCGGAAAGTTTGGCATATTCACGCAGGTATTCGGACTGTGCAACCGCCAGATCTTTGTTTTCCTGGGTCATGTCTTTGACCTTTTCTGCAATCTGTTTGGTGGCAGAGTTCTGCATGACATTCATTTTGGCTTTGCCTTTTTCTTTATTGGCCTCTTTGGCTTTGTCGGCCATTTCTTTGTAGGTGCTGTCGTTTAACAAAGCACTTTCGAGCATTTCTTTAAGCTTTTTAAGTTCGTTTTTGTTCCGGTCGATCACGGTCATTGTATTTTTGATCATGTTCTCGAGCTCTAAAACCGTATCAGCGCCGGGGCTTACTGATTCTGGGGATGTTTCGACAACTTCTGCGTCTTGGACTTCGTCCGGGGTGGTTTGATCATTCATATCAAACTATTAAAGGACAAACAGGTGGCTGACGCAAGGGGGTAAATCATGGATAATCGGGAAAATAACGGTGGTATCAACGCTGGCGGGGGTGTTTACGCATAGGCCGATTTGTATCCCGTTCGTGTTTTTTCCATTCCTCCTCATCTTCACCAACCGGATAGCAGGGCATGGGGCACACAACGGAATCCCCCGGAATTTCATCCAATTTTGGCCGGCGAAGGGGAACCCGGTGACCATCCCCCCAGTCTATACCTTCTTCTTCCTCAGGTTTTTCTTTTTTGACACTCATAGAAATTAGGAAGAAGATTATACCAATTCACCTGATTTTTTGTTACAATTATAGACGTCATCAGAGCCCCCTTCGCAGTCCAGGGGTTAATGAGATGATTCTGATCAGCGAATCTTACCTCTGGTGAGTGTCGCGTAATCGCGACGCTAGCGGCCGGAGGTATAATACAGGTAACAAGAAATAAATTAACAATTTAATATCGCCCCCTTCGTCTAGCGGCCTAGGACAACGGGTTTTCAGCCCGTGAATCGCCGGTTCGAATCCGGCAGGGGGTACACGTATAAAAAGTCCCGCATTAGCGGGATTTTTTATACGCA
>JACRMP010000031.1 GCA_016214885.1 Candidatus Gottesmanbacteria bacterium
CAGGCTGTCTACCTGGCCCCACCAAGCTCCATCCATGAGCGAAACCGGGTTAAGAAGGTATGCGGCAGCCAGAAGGGAATACAGAGGCATTCCGTAAAGCGAAAAAGACACTTCCGGAAATCCATAGCGTTTGGGATTTTTCCCGATAAGAAGGATGATGGCAGCAATACCAAAGTCTGCGGCAATAGGAAATAGCTTGCTTATGGTAAGAAAGAGCAGGTTGGTGTTGCTCCAAAACTGCGTAAATACATGCGGATCGGCAAACAGTTTATAAATACCTACCATGAGCCCTAATGTATAGGCAAACGGGGTGGGGTAGTTATTGTTGGTGACCTTCATTCCCTCTACGATGCCGAAATCCCATGTTGCCAGCCCCCATGACTTCCAGAATGATATGTCCGCTTCAAATCCCGGATTCGGGATAAGAAATATCCGCAGTGCTAGACCGATGATCAGTATCCAGTGGATGGATCTCATTGCCGCCGTATTTTTTGGCATACTCCTATCATAAAGGATGAAGGCGGTTGCGAGAAGTAAAAGAACGGTAAAAGTATCCGCTTATGAGGGGGTAACGGGGTTTTTCTTCCACTCATGTTCCTGGCGGAGTTGTTCCAAGCGGGTATTTAACAGTGTCTGCACCTCTGAAAGGGTGTGGAAAGTGCGCTGGAACTGTGTTTCTGAAGGAGTCACAAACATGGGTTTGCCGTTGGCTCCTGTTTTGGCAAGTACTTTTTCGATTATTTCGTTTTCCAGCCCGATGTTTTTCTGGGATTTGCCTTGGCCCAAGCGGAAGTTGTATTTATATACCGCAATCGTGAGCAGCTGATCGAGACTGAACCCAAGAGAACCTGAGATCCGCTTGAGATACTCGGTATATTCTTCATAGAACGGCTGGTCGAGGGTCAAAAGATGGGATACGTTATACACGACATCGGATATTTCGGAAAGTGCTGCTACCGCACTCGGAGGCTCTGTATTGTTTTCTTTGCTCTGGATCATGAGATCAAACCAGTGCGAGATAGAGCTGAGTGCTTCCGGTATTTCGGCAAACATAGGGCGCGGGTGGTCAAGGTGCCTCGTATGGATAAGGTTTCCGTCGAAGTCGCGCGCTTCGGTTACATCGGATTTAGGTCCTCCGGTAAGGAACATGATTTTTGCTTCAGGCCGTATTTGGGGCATGTTGTAGGCTTCCCTGAGTAGCCGGTGTTCTTCTTTGAGGATTTGGTCGGAGAGCCAGTACAATTTGTCGTTCTCCGTCATCGCATCGATGCGGATATGGTAGTGAAGCTCTGAAAAGTTCGGAGCGTGGTGGTTAAATACGCTGGCACCTGGGTTTAGTTCGGCAGAGCTCATTTCAAGGATAAAGTATAACACATATAACGACTTATAGCAATATCATAAAGGCTACTTCTGCACCTGGTAAAGAATAAGGTTGTTTGACCGCTGAATTAGCTTAATCCAAGGCTCCGGAGCGGGTTTTTGCGGAGAAACATCAGTGATGATCCAGGATATCCGGTGGGTATCTGCAAATGCCCGCATTGCTGCAGGGTTGCCCGAGGAAAAAAAGGCAGCGCGCTCCTTTGCTTTAGCTTCCGCATGCATGGTAAGCAGGGGATGGCCGTAAAAGACCGTTCTTCCGGTTATCCCGGGAAATTGGGTCTCCAGCCACGGGGTGACCAGAAAGATCTCGCCGGGGCGGCTTAATGCTTTTGCCCGCATAAGCAGGGCAAAGTCGCTTTCCCCGATGTATTGGAGCGTGTTGGTTGGGGTAAATACACCGGCTAGGCGGATTGTTTTAATGTGATTGGGGAGCATGATTGCTGACAGAAAAATCAGTATGGATATGGCGGTAATTTTTGCCCACAGCCTGCGGATGGTAAATAGCGAAGTGATGCCGTAGGCGGCGATAACGGATAGACCAAGGATGGTGAGTGCTGATACAAACCGTACATGGGAAATATGCATAAGCTGCGGAATAGGGGAAAGAAAAAGGAACAGGGAAAGGGTAGTAATAATGACGGTAAAATTTGTTGTTATTTTCCGGTGGATTATGATAAGCGGTGCTGCAAAAACGGCAACGAGAAAGATGGGTCCGGTGGCAGTAAGGAAATGCTCCGGGGTGAGCGCTGTTTGCTGAGCTGCTTCCCACGCTTTGAGTTGGGAGAACGGAAGGGTGTCGAGAAGACGGATAAGGTATATAACCGGAGGTAGGCCTGAGATTAGCAAGGTGCCGAATACGGGCAGCGCGCTTTTTATGGCAGACAGTATTTTTTTACTGTTTATTCCCTGATAAGACAAAAGTGCCAGAAGGAAGGATCCGGCAATAAGCGCCCACAATACCGGCTGAAGGCTGGCAAGGACAAGGCTGGTGAGTGCCAGTCCGCCAAGCGCCAGACGCCGGGGATTTTTATGCAATCCGTTTAGGGCAAAATACACCATCAGAAATGAGGCAGCCGTTAAAAGAAGCTATGATGATGCTCCATCCCGGGTTACCGGAAATGCGTGGAAGATGCAAAAGAGATAAAAGGCAGTGAGTGTCGGCCATGGTTTTTGGAGAATTGCTTTGCACAATAACAAGGCAGAGGTGAGTGCTGCCAGGGTGAATATAATGACGCTCACCTGATATGCGGCGACCGGCATAATTCCCAAGGCGTGGAGCAGTTTCCCCAGGAGAACATTGCTCCATCCGACAGATGTGGCCGCAATAGGCTCACCGGTATAAAGGTCAACAGTGGTAATAACCCGTTCCGACCCCTGGGCAAATTGTGAGAGGTAGTAGAAATAATCACCGGGATGGTGGATCGTGCCGAGGAATACAAATCCCTGCGGTGTAGTCATAAATCCGATAAGCGACGGCCAGAGATTTTCGAGGGCAGCAAGAATAATGATGACGGCAACAATGAGCGTATACACGATTACCATCGTATCATTAACCCAAATACGTTGGGTGTTCGGAAAACAGAGCTGACAAACTGCCGCCGTCATTCGGATCAGCATATTTTGCGCCGAGACGTGAAAGTTCTTGGACGTGCGGCATGCGGTGCATGCTGATGCCATGGGTCAGATGGTGGAGAGTGCTTTTGACCCAATCAACGATCGTGTCTTTCCCCCACGATTCCGGAGCAATGGCATATACCTGACCCGAAAGATCTATCTGCACCCCGTCTGTGCTGTGATTACCTGTGTAGTTGGGTAAATCGAGTCTTTTTCCGAAATTGATAGTTATGCCGGAGGGTACTTGCGGAAGGTGTCGGATAATGGATGCACTTACCGCAGCGCCTGATTTTTCCGATTGTACGATAAACGCGTAGCGCTGTTTGGCTCCGGTTATCAGATTAAACGACTGGATGTGGGTTTCTGTACCCGTGTGGTTGCGTGCAAACAGAACTGCAGGGTAGTGATAGCGGTCGCGGGGGTGGAGGACCCGGATTTTTTCCAGTGGAAATGCACGGAATTGGGGGGATTCTGCTGCAAAATCATGCGCTTTCTCAAGCGACATATTGCGCATCCGCCGCAGATCATTTCCGGCGGCCATACTCCACGCAATAAAGTCCTGCGCTTGTTTCCCGAGTGCCTCAGATTGCAGACACCTCTCAGTAAGCATAAGAAGGGGATTGTATACTATAGGACATAATAAGTCAAGAAAGATGGGAAATTACGGGTTTTTTGACCACGATACAGAATCAACTATGCGGTCAAAGACATGAGGCTCAAACAATCTGCCGCTCATCCAGATAACTAAATGAGGCTCGTTGGGCACCTCAAAAAATACATGATCGTAGGGGGTAGTGTCACTGCTGTTAAGGTATTTTGCCCGGTAGCCGGTGAGCCCTGCTTTGTTCGTAAACGGTGTGATCGAAGCTGATCCTTTCCATGTATAGTCTTTCCACCAATCTTTTGCGTATTCCTCTATGTTTCCTTTGTAGCCCGATTTATTGAGTTTGACGAGGTTTTCGATCCGGATAAATATGTTGGCATTCGCATCGGTTCCGGGGTAAAAGATGGTAACGGCATCATACGGGTCATTGGGGAATACCCCCAGCGAAAGGGATTCCGGGTAGGAAAAGCTAAAAGGAAATACGGTACCTTTGCGTGTCACCCATGAAATATTGGTGGGGATGGGGATCGTGCCTGCAGTGTTTGAGGGTCGTACGGGTATTGTTGTCGGTGTGGGACCAAGGTAGGTGATCCCGCCGGGCAATACGACCGTACCTGTGCGGTTTTTTGCGGAAAAAAATGCCCCCAGCACGACAATAATAAGGATAGCACTGATGGTCATGGGGAGTATAAGCAGTCGGGGACCTGTCTCTTCTTCCATGGGATGAGTATACCCAAAGTGTTGTGGCTTGGCTAGTTTGGTTGTATTTATGTGAATATCTGATAAAATAGAGCGCTGTATGGCTCCAGAACGTGAATCACGCTGCGCCATGTTTACCCACCCTGAACACCTGAGGCGGGTGACTGAGCTTACCCGGTGGGCTGCCGATAATGGTATAAAGGCGGTGCTGTTTGACCTCGACGATACCCTTGTCAGTACGAGTCCTGTGATACGTGATCTGGAGGAGCGGTATGTAAAGTATGTCGCCAGCCAGCAGCCGTCATTATCCCCGCAGCAGGTTCTCGAAACACTGCGTAATGAGGATGCTTCGGTGTTTGCCAGTCACTCGGTGAGTAAAGCCCGGTGGAGTGCTTTAGCTCACAAGCTTGTCGATGTGTATGGCAGTGAGACAGAGGAGACATTCCACCAGGGGTTGGCAATATTTATGTCGTTATATTCGACGATTCCGCCCCTTCTGCCGGGGGCAGTTGATACAGTGAGCGCTCTCAAGTGCGCGGTGGGGAAGATGGGAGTCGTGACGCATGCTGATGAGTATTGGACGACGATGAAGCTCCATAAAACCGGTTTATCGACGTATTTTGATCACGTACACATTGTGCCTGATGATGGCCACAAAAGCAGCGAGCATTGGAAAAAGGCAATAGATGCATTGGGGGTGGAACCGCATGAAGTATTAGTTATCGGCGACAGTATCCGCGGAGATATACAGGCGGCGGCAGGAGTGGGAGTAAAAAATCTTGTCCTGGTTCCCAGTCAGTGGGCACCGTACGGAATAGGGGAATTGCCTCCGGGGGTTATTGTGGTTTCCGGTATAGATAAAACGGTGGATGCACTGATCGGTTCAATGGAAAAGTGAAGGGTATTATTCTTTTGGGGGCTCCCAAAATTCGGCTCCAGCAGCATCCCAAGGCAGACGGTGTTCGTCGGGATCAGCTGGGTTAAACTGGTTATTCACAAAATAATATACATTTGCCTTTTTCCCGGAAAAATTAGCAGCTCCATGAGCCACTCCGCGCGGGATATACACACCGATAGAGTTGCCTCCCCCTAACGGGATTTTTTGGAGTGTTCCCTTGGTGGGTGAGCCATCCCGCACATCCCAGAGGCCCAGAAGCAAATGTTCATCCGGCGGAACATACCATACTTCATCCTGTTCATAGTGGAGGTGCCATGCTTTAATTGCTTTGGTATATTGCTTGCTTCTGTTTACCTGCCGTAGCCGGAAGCCGGGGATAAGTTCGGATTCGCCGGTTTCGGTAAGCCTGATGAGCTCGGAAAAATCACCGTTTTCTCCCACGAAGTTGCGGATTTTGAGAACAGTAACGCCTTCTATCATCGGTTTGGGGGAATAATCCTGCTCGTATACTTTGTCCCGCAGCTGTGGGTCGATTGCCTCGTCAGATAACGGATGGTTCATGGCTATGATTATCCCAAGGAGAAGGGTATAAAGTCAACTTTGATTTAGGTTAGAATGAGAGAATAACAGAAGCGACACTGATGAGCGCAATCATCGGGAAAAAATTATTATGAATATAAAATCATGGGTCTGGACAGGGGTCATTGCGGGATTTTTGCTGTTTTCGCTGGCTTCTACCGGCTACGAACTATCCAGATCAGGAGATATTCATGCTAACCGGCAGTTTGAGCTTATCCATAATTTTCCGACCGATTACAATTTTTACCTTTCACGAATCAGGGAGGGGCTGGAAGGCCGGTGGACGGTGGTCGAAAAGTATACTTCGGAACCGCACCAGGGCTCATTTATTCATGGGGTGTATCTCCTGATGGGAAAAGCAGGGGCGTTTGCCCGGGTGCCCTGGTGGAGAGCGGGGGATATCTATCATGTGGCGAGGATTGTGCTGGGAGCTGTGCTGCTTTTACTTACCGCATTTTTTTGCCGGAGGGTGTTTGCTGCGAAAGGTTTTTCAGGTATCCCTTTTGCTTTTGTTGCGTTTCTTTTAGCGGTTACCGCATCCAGCTGGCCCAAACTTATTGCCGTGGTAAACGGCAGTATTGTTCCTGCATCGATGGCAAATTTTTTTAGTTGGCGGTTTGGGGGGTATATGGCCTGGTGGTCGGTGATGGACAGCCTGCAGCGGATCACCTTTATTCCGCATCTTCTGATCGGACAATCGCTTATTGTGGTGCTTGTTTATTTGGTAACGAGACGGGATTTTCTTAACAAGAGCAACTCGCTTGTTATCGTGGGTTTACTGGCCTTTTTACTGGGACTCGTGTTTCCACCGGGGCTGGTGTTTGTCTACGCAGTAATGGGAGTTTGGGTAGCACTTCAGGGTAAAAATATGCGGCAATGGGTAGTGCCCTACGGGGCAATTATTATGATAAGCGCTCCTTCTCTGGTGTATCTCTGGCTTATGACGGGTATGTATCCCTGGAAGCGCTTAACAGAGGTGGATATAATCCGCCCCTTACCGTTTGACTATATTGAATATGCGAAAGCATTGGGGCCTATGCTTCCGCTTGGGGTAGCAGGGAGTATTCTGGCGTTATTGTATTGGGAGGCTGCCGTGCTTCCTGCAGTTGCCTGGGTGATTGCATGGATGGGGTTACTTGGGGTGTTTGCGTTTGTTCCCCAGCAAAGCCCGCTGCGCTTTTCGGAAATGATTCCCCATGTCCCTTTGGGTATTCTTACCGCATACCTTTTATATGTATTGGCAAAAATTATCCCTAAACGGATCGTAATTGCGGGTACCATACTCCTTATCGGTTCCGGAGTTTTCCATATGTATTCGTCATTCCTCTGGCAGAAGGATTTTATTGATCACAAAATACGCGCAACACTCCCATTGGTACCCACGGGGAGCTATGTAATGTACCCGTTAAAGGACTTTATCGCGGCAATTCTGTTTTTGGAGGACGTGACAGGAGGGGGGAGTGTGATTTTATCCGAAACGACGGCAGGCAATTACATTCCCGCATATAGCGGCAACTACGTGTATGCAGGACACGACAACACCGTAGCATTTGAGGCAAAGCGGGAGAAAGTTAAGGAATTCTTTTCCGGAAGAATGGGCCGCGCTATAGCAGAGCGGTGGCTGGGTGAAACGCGGGCAAGCTACGTTTTTTATGGTCCCCAGGAACGGGATGACGGGGGAGGTGCTGATTTGCGAATCCCGTACCCGTTTTTAATAGAGGTATATACAAATCCCTCGGTTACCGTGTACCGGGTGCCTGATGAACGGATATGAAGCTATTCTTCAAAAAACCCATGGTTTTGGAAACAATCGGTTATCTTGCCGTTATCGTAATGGTTTTTCAAAGAGCGGTATTGCCCCCCGATGGGTGGCTGCTGTTTGGGGATGACATACACCGGGCGTATTATTTTTTCCGTGAGTTTTTTAACGTATGGATGAGCCGGGGAGTATTCCCTTGGTGGAATCCGTATCTGTTCGGCGGCACACCGTTTATCGCCGATCCGATTGTAAATATCTGGTATCCCGTTAACTGGGTGTTTTTGGTGTTACCGCTCAATATAGCCTATTCATGGCATGTTATCATCCATCTTCTGTGGGCGGCTACCGGCATGTGCGTATTGGTGAAGCTCGTTACCGGCAACCGGTTTGCCGCATGGGTAAGCGGGCTGGTGTTTATGATGAGCGGATTCTTTATGGCAAGAACTTGGAGCGGACATGTGGATGTGATAGCGGCAGCAAGCTGGATGCCATGGGTGATTTATCTGTTTACGCGGCTGCTTTTAGATGAACGCCGTGACCGCCGGGGGATAATACTTGCCGGTATTGTGTTTGCCTTCCAGCTCTTGAGCGGATACCAGACCATGGCATTTATGACGGTGATCATTATTGGTGTTATGAGTGTTGTGTTTGCCGTCCGCGGGTATAGTGTTGCAGGACTTGTACGAAGTGTGACAGCAGGAATTTTTGGCATAGGCCTGGCTGCTTTTCACCTTGTGCCCGTAGCCGAGTTTTTTCGTTCGAGTATACGCACCTATCCATTACCGTATTCGTGGATTTCCTTTGGATCGTGGACACCCAAGAGCCTTATTCAGATGCTTAGCCCGTTTTATTTCGGCGACCAGCGTATGTATAATGGTCCGCCGCCTAACTTCGGGGAACACAGCGCATTTATCGGGGTTATAGGGCTGCTATTGGCTGTTATCGGCGTATACGCCGTTTGGTTAAGCAGCCGTATCAAAAAAAGACCCGTCAGTGCGGTTTTTCTGCTTGGTACTTCCGCAATAATTACCGTGATATTCGGGGTGTGGATGTCATTGGGGGCCAGTGTGCCTGTTGACCTTCAGTATATCGCCTGGAAAATAATCCCCATGTATCAGTATCTGCGGATACCGACGCGTCACCTTATCCTTGTTGTGTTTGGTTTATCTCTCCTTTCGGGAATAGGCGCGAGTTATCTCTTGATAAGGCTGAGGGTTGTCCGTTTGATAGGGTGGGCAGTTGCGTTGTTTGTCATTATTGAGATGGTGCCATTCGGCAGGCATTTTATTGAAATGCATCCCATTCCGGAAGCGCGTCATGAAGCTGATCTTGTCAAATTGCTGACGGCTGACAAGCAGCCGTATAGGGTGTTACAGAATTTCGGAGTATGGGTTGAGGCCCGGGATTCATTGGATTTTGACAGCGTTATGCCATACGGCATTTTTTCAGCCACCGGGTATAGTCCCTCTATACTCCGGCCGTATTATGAATATATCGCGCGTGCAACCGGGGTTAGCGGGGAAGAGGCGATGCTATCTCACGATGTGCAGGTGCCTTATTTGGCGCCAACGCAGGCTGAAACCTTGGATTTCCTTAATATAAAATATATTCTTGTTCCTCCTGACCATGATCCGTTTGCTGGGAATCCCCGATACCGTCTTATATGGGATGACG
>JACRMP010000028.1 GCA_016214885.1 Candidatus Gottesmanbacteria bacterium
CGGAGCGGCTGCGACATCAATTATTTCGATTGTCTACGAAGTAGCCCAGCATCCGCGTAACCCGGACATTCCGGATATTTTAGCCGAAATTGGCGGGGCGATGGTTATACCGGTTCTTGAATGGGTGTTTCTTCATGGTATAGGCATTTTGAAAAACGGTATGACGGGTGTATGGACATTGCTGAGGGCGAAAACTGGGGCAGCGGCCACCGTTCTTCTTGCGGCTGTCCTTTCGGCAACAAGCTTATTTAGCCATCCCATGCGTCAGGCAGTGCAACACGCCCCTGTAGTAAGACAAGTGGCTGAGGCGGTGCAGGATGCAGAAGATAGGGGTTGTTTCTCCGCCAATCCGCTTGTGTCGAGGGTGTATGCGGTTTCTGTGGGTGAAACCGCAGACGAGGTGTTTGAAGGAAATACCTGCCCGATTTTCTTGCGCGCACCTGCGTATGTCGTAAAACAATTATGGAAACATCGAGGGATTGCGCGCGATATATTGGCATTTGATGCATTTCTCCGATTGGGGTTGGGAGCGTATCCGTATATTACCAAAGGATTGGTTTTGCCAGCGTACACTGAGCTCCCACCTCCTCTGGAACCCGGATTTTGTACCTATGGTGGGTGTGCGAACGGATGTGCGACGGGATTCAAATGTACTGAAGCAAGCGGGTGTTGCGAGCCGCAGGACGGCTACACGGACTCCATATGTTCCGCGGAGGGTAATGCGGAAATACGGCGCGTTTTGACAGGCTCACTATATGATTCCACCGAAACCGTGGGGTGTGATTCCCGAGGGTGTACGGACGGAAAATGTGTAGGGTATGATCCGGAACAAAAGGATGCGCCGCTATGCAGTACGCTTCCTCCAGCTGAAGACTGGCAGATATTGGGATTTGAGGATGACATTTATTTGCCTGCACAGGCATGCAGAAACGCGGATGGTGAAATTGAGTGGCGCTTGGGTATACTAAAGAGCAATTTTGAGGATTATGCATGTAGCGCGGACAGAACATCGATAATTCATGCTGTGACCGGAGAGACAATTTGGCAGTGCGGTCAATTTACCGAATGCGACGCTTTGGATGGTAACTATAACTGTATTCCGAAGTGGTTCCTTGCTGATTTTATGTGGTCTTCAGACTGTAATCCGCTGCAGACCCGTAATGACGGGTTTGTCTGTACACGTGAGGGGTTGAGGTGTACCCCTGGACAGACGTTACCGAAAACAAATGACATCCGGTGCGACAGAGTTTGTACTGACGGTATGACTGACACGACGGAAATAAAGTGGCCGATAAACTGCGCCCCGTATAAAGGAGATTATTCAGATAATTATTGTGGAACATCTGAATCGGGAAAGGCCGCGGTGTTTTATAAAACCATGACACCGCTTGTACAAGGCGGCGAGTTATCCCAGGATGGGGGAGTTATTCAGATGACTGAGTGTGAAACTAATAAATGTGTGAGCGGTGCGTGCGCCGCATCAGCGAAGGATGTCTGTGGCGCGTATGAAGAAGGCAAAACCGCTATGAAGGAGGACGGATCATGTCTTCTGACATGCCGTGACGGTAAATATGAAGAAACGAGCGTATGCGGCAAGGATATAAAAATACTTTCTTACAACAATATGGGCAAGCAACAGATATTAGAGGCGCTGTCATTATTGCCCGATCACATTTTAGAAGGCGCACATTACGATACACTCCGCCACTTATGGTATCCAAGGGTCAATTCAACCGGGCATACCGCTGTTGGAACTGCATACTCCATTATTGATTTATCAAATATTAATGTGATGAATAACTCATTTACCGGTGGAACCGCTGAAGTGGTGATTCATGAGTATATGCACGAATGGGCAACGACACAGGCAGCGTGGTATCCTCATAGCTGGCCGCTGGCGGATATTCTCAATGTCGCGCCACTTGTAAGCAATTTTTCTCAACAAGGAATTGCACCCGCGCCTATCGACTACATTAAAGCGGTAGGCTGTAAGAAAGAAAATGGTAAGTTTAGTTATGCATCAAGTCCGATCACAGGGTATAGTGGCATGTCGTCTGATGAGGTGGAGTGCGGAGAGGATTTTGCCGACTCAGCCGCTTGGTATGTGACCCGTGCGTGTGATTTGCTGGCCGGAGGTGCGCCGGAAGCGGAAGTGAAAGATCCCGAGGCGGGGAAAGTGCGGTACGACTACTTTAAGAATACCCTGTTTGAGGGAAGAGAATATCTACCTGTAGAAGGGTGTGGGAAAGGGTAAGCGTGTCAACTAATAAAACACTTCCGTATCCCGCGCAAATGATGACAGATACGTTTCATCCGGAACCATTTGTGTTTTGTATTTTCTGATTGCCCTGTTTTTTATCAAGAGTTCACCCCGTGTGAGGTTGGTTGTTGCGGTGGGTGGGTATATACCAGTGTCGCTTGGTTCAGCGTGGATAATATAAGTCAGTAGTGTGCCTGTATATCCCATTTCGTTGATGGCATCCATAATCATCCGATAGGTAATTTGATGATCGAGCGCAGTGTCACGCATGCCGGTGATGTAGATATGGCGCGGGTTGTGCGAGGCGAAAATATCGGTAAGATCTGTGGTCATGCCGGATTTGGTTAACGGTTTGTTGCTGGTGGCGCGAGTTTTTTGGGTAAACGGGTTGGTGAGAGGAGTATTACTTTCATTCCTATACACTTCTTCCAGAAAGCCATCCGGGTATCCCAGGAACAGTACGTTTTTTTTGGGAATGCCCAGCAATCCGAGTGCCTGGATTTCTTCTTTCCGGCGAATCCGGCCAAGGCGGAGCATGTCGGCGGGGGTTGTGGCGCTTGCAGGTTTCCCCGAAAGCGCCGCCGCTGCCTCCCGGTAGCTGTCGCCATCGGTTATATTTACTACCCGCACCGTTTTGCCTTGGGTTACTGATTGCTGGATGAGACCCGCACAGCATAGCACCGCATCATCAGGGTGCGGGGCAATAATAAGGACATCTGTTGCCGGATTATCTGCGTTGGCGATGAGGTAGACGCCGGTAGTTATCCCCAGCAGCAATACCGACAGCAGTAAGAATGAAGCCCGGTATGGCATAAAGTTATGTGCCCGGCTGTTTTATTTTTTTACCGGCGACGGCGAGTATAATGATCAGCGATATGATTCCTGTTGCAAGGAGCACTTGTTTGAGTGGGGAAGGGGAGTAGGTAAATACGACCCGGTGAACACCCTGTTCGTTAAGCTGAATTGCCGTAAAAAACGGGAATACCGCAAATGGTTTGACGTGTTTGCCATCAACGGTTGCCTGCCAGGAAGGGTGGAATGACTGCCTAAGTACCACAATACAGGCAATACAGCCTTCGGGTGCGGTAACATCTGCGGAAAACTCCATGTCACTGACGGACGACTGACTATTTACGGTAAGCGATGCACTTTCCGAACTGGGAAGCACATAGTGGGGGACTTCGGCAAATAAATTGTGGGTGCTGCCGTCAGGCCCGCCTCGCATCGACTCGTCGCGAGTCGAGGCAGGAACCTTATACGTAACTTCATCAATCATACGGAAATTAGGCAGCCCTGTTTGCTTGGGATAGTTGGTATCAAAGGTAAGTTCCGGGTAAAGACGGGTAGCCGGATACGTAGCGTGCATCCATAAGCGAATGACACTGCGGTAGTCCTGTTTGTCCGTGCTTACGACGGCAGCGCGGAATCCTGGTGAAATATAGCCCTCTGTTTCCACTTCATATAATTTCCATGTGTTTCCGGCCTCTACAAGCTTCCAGAACGGCTGTATTTGTTCTTTGGCGAGTGTTGCCGGGGTTGCCACGAAACGCACGTTGTAGAGGGTGTAGTGGTCAGGATTGTTTTCCGAAAAATACTGTTCAGTGTCTGAGTTAGGTGACCATGTTTCGGGTAGCCATAGAATAACCGGAATGCCATAAGTGGAAAGATGCATGTACATGGGCGTTTCCGCAATCCTGAAGGATTTACCCCAGCTTCCTCCGCGGCCTGCGTACACGCGTCCCGGTTTTTTCTTAAGCTGTGTGTTGAGCGCCGCAAAAAGTGCAGTTATTTCAGTGTTTTCCTGTCGGGCAGCAGTATTTGCACGGGCAATAAGGAAGTCATTGTGGGTAGCATACCGTATGGTCTGCGGGTATACCGCGACGATGATAAGGACAGAGAGCGTGAGAGGAGTTACCACGCTGCGCATCAGAACAGACATTTTTGACATTCGCTCAGTGAGCGCGGCAAGATAATTGAATGCGATTGGGATTAAGAAAAGTCCGCTTATATGCACCCCCACGATAAAACGGGAGAGATGGAATTCGCTCATGCCGGGGATAAGGTTGAATAATCCGCCCCAGGTGGTTCGCCCGAAATACATAAGGATCCAGACAACAAACAGCAGGGCAAACGGGAAATAAGCGGAAGGAAGTGCGGCAAAAAGACCCGCAATAACAAGCAGGGTGAGAATGGGAATTCTTCCAAAATCAAACAGATTGCCGTCAAAGAAGTTTTTGAGAACTTCCCTGAAGCCAAATGAGTTAAACTTCCATATGCCGTCCCATACAGAAATATTATGGTAGTTATCGTGTATAAGCACCGGAATAATCCAGTACCCCAAAAGCAGGCCGACGAGTCCAAACAGCATTCCCAGTTTTTTGCCGGTTTTGACTATTTCCTTCGTCATAGATTTTTCCCATGATTGTTCAAGAAAAGCTTGTATATACGGGCTTATCCAAATTACGGCAACATTGATAAACGCGATGATCCCCAGTCCCAAATGGCCGGCAGTTGTGGCGGCAAGAAAGAGAGCAGGCGGCACAATATCGCGTATTGCTGCATTATTTTTTTGGAGGATAAAATACCGGTAGGCACTTGCCAGTGCAAGCGGCAACCAAACGGCAGCGAATAGCTGACTGGATAATCCGTAGCCGCGCCAAAGGTATGATGCGGGGTCAAGTCCGTAGAGGCCATCGGTGGACAGATGGGTTGCGATGATTGCTCCGAATCCTGCGGTAAGCCATGGCATGCGGATTATCCGCAGGGATATAAAGACAGAGACCGGGAATAAACAAAGCGTGAGGTAAATCACCCAGTGGTAATAGGTGAATAGCGTAACGGAAGAAGAAACGATGGCAAATAGACGCCAACTTACAACAATAAGGATTTGCGGTATATGTGAATAGTAGTGGGGGAGGTTATACCCCTCCGCCCAGTTGGGAACCCAGTGGTCAGCCATGAGGGAGAGGGTACAAAACGGCCGGAATATGCCAGTACACTTTTGTTGTGCAAAGTCCCATATTTGGTTTGTCCTGTCGACCAAAGCGAACTGGAAGGTATTATCATTCGGATCAATTGCAGCACCAGTCTCCATGCGGTATGTCCACAGATTAAACACTACCGCACCAATAAGCATAACTATTCCGGTTAAGAGGGTAAGCCGTTTCATAATTTAGGGTAAAAGCATAGGATTTAACCAATCAGTGTGATCGTCGTAGTTACCGTCTCCGGCATCTTTCGTGATAAGGGTTAAGTGGGTGACTCCCGTGATGTCCGTCTTTATGTGATGAGGTAAATCATACCGTTTGATAACAGGTGAACGGAAGAGGAGCTTATTATCACCATACACCTCAAAGACAGCAGATGCTTTGGCTCCCGCTTCGGTATCGATGCCTACGTCCGCCGTAAAGGTGCGGTAGTGTTTTTTGATATCAAATACGTGCCGGGAATTGGCGTGGGTGCCTATGCCTTTGTCGTAAAAAAGATACTGAACGGAAAGCCGTGTCCATTTGTAGGCCCCTCCGAATGAGCTTTGCACTGCTTTGTTTGTCTGCCGGGTGCCATACGCCTGTTCACTGATAAACGGGGTATACGCGGTGAGCGACACGGGCTGTTTGGTAAGAAGCGGCTTATTGAGTAGTAGTAGGCTGCCCGCAAGTACTGTGATTACCGCTAACGCAATACGCCGGGTGAGCCGCGAAGTCATAAGCAGGCTGGTTACGTAGAGACCAAACAGGGCAAGAAGTATATATGCTGCACTTATCGTGTAAAGCGGCCCTATTGCTGCTGAAAGCAGGGGTAGCCCGTTATTGGGGTAGTTGACGACAAGGGCAGTATGGAGGTTGTAAAAATAAAACAGGCTAAACAGAATATAGGCACTACTGAATATTTTGAGCTTTAGCGCTACCACCTTTCCTTTCACATCAGCGATGACAAAGGGTGCCCATAACAGAAGAAATACCGTTAGTGGATATGCATACCGGTCATGCGACTGGGTCTGAAAAAGGAAGAATGCAGCGTTTATAACAATAAGGCTTTCGAGGAGCAGTTTAATGAGAGCCGCATCCCGGATTTTGGCAAGCTGCGTTATCCGTCCTTCTATATATTGCCGCAGCGCTGCAAATCCATAGAAGGAAGAAAACATGAGGAGCCCTACTGTTTTGGCGTTTATCATGCCCAGGACCGTTAATTTATCCGAAGTGGCGAGGCCGCGGGCTTCTGATACGATCCACCAGAGGTTATATGCCATAAGACTCATCCAGGGGAAGTAATCATAGTTTTCGGTAAGACTTGCCAGTATCCGGTCGCTATTTTTTGCGGCGATAAATTCTATATTAAGACCAATAAAGCCTAAGGCCGCGCCAAGTACCGCTCTGACAAGACCGGTAAACCCCGTAGTCTGCCACAGAAACAGGAAAAAAACGGGAGCATAAA
>JACRMP010000034.1 GCA_016214885.1 Candidatus Gottesmanbacteria bacterium
CTGGAACCCGGCTCCATAGATCCCCGGATGCCGCGGATTGAGATGTTTTGTGATGAATTTTTTATCACAATACCGCGGATGCCTTTATCCCCGATAAGGAGGTTGGTGCCGCCGCCGATTATACTAAGCGGCATGCCTGTCCCACGCGCAAGATTAACGGCAGTCACAAACTCATCCTTCGTCTGTGCTTCGTAAAAATAATCCGCAGGACCCCCAATCTTAAAGGTAGTATACCGGGCAAGCGGTTCGTTCTCCCGGAGTCTTGCACCCAATACTGCCTTTAGTTTTGTCAGGTTTTTATCCATAATTATATTGCGTCAATAATCCCGCTTTCCCAATTATAAATGTCGCCCGCTCCCATAAATACCACCACATCACCCGGGGAAAGAATGTCCTTAAGTATTGCCGTTACTCCGCTGTTATCTTTACCGTACCGCACATCTTTGTGCTGGCGCGACAGCTCGGAAACAAGGGTCGCGCCATCTATCCCCAGGGTATCGTGTTCACGTGCAGATGCATAAATTTCGGTTAACACCACCGTGTCTGCATCGGCAAAACATGCCCCGAACCGTGCTAATAAAGTCTTGGTCCGCGAATAGGTGTGAGGCTGGAATACCGCAACTATTTTGGATTCCGGATACCAGGTGCGGGCAGCCTTCAGCGTGGCTGCTATTTCCGTCGGGTGATGGGCATAGTCATCATAAAAAGCAATCCCATTGCTGGATGTTAATTTTTCAAATCGCCGTTTTGTTCCGCCGAAAAGAAGCAGCCCTTCCCGGAGTGTGTCCCAACTTACCCCGGCTGTATGTGCGGCGATCATTGCCGCTACCGCATTTGCCACATTGTGGTTGCCGGGAACTTTCAGGGTAAATTCTCCCAGCATAACGCCGCGTTCTTCCAGAGAGAAAAACATCCGCTCGCGTCCCACGCCCACACGGCTTATCCGGTAATCCGCAGCAGGTGATAACCCGAATGTAATAACGGACGGGTGGCCATTAAGCACCCGGCTATTTGGATCATCCGCATTGAGGATAACGGTGGCACTTTTTTGGGCAAGATCCATAAATGCTTTTTGCACTGCAGCTAGATCCGCAAATGCGTCGGGGTGGTCAAAATCTATGTTGGTAACAACCAGAATCTCCGGGCTTGTCCACATAAATCGCGGCGTCATATCATGCCCCGGATCCGTAACGTACTCATCGCCCTCTGCAATAAACCAACTGCCGGAGCTGAACTCACCGGCTGCACCCAATCCTGTTATGGAGCCGCAACCAATTGCATAACTTGGTTTATACTTAGCGTGGGTAAGAAGCACTGCGACCATAGCACTGGTGGTTGTTTTCCCGTGGCAGCCGGAAACGACGATCTGGCGCTTGCCTTTCATGATGTTCCCTAAACCCTGTCCGTGCGGAAATACGGGGATCCCCATTGTTGCCGCCGCTGCAACCTCTATATTTTCGCGGCCGTTGTGAGCCCCTGTATAGTACACAACATCAGGCTTATTTTTTCCTGACAGATGGGCAGCGTCAAATCCTGTATATACGATAGCCCCTGAGTTATCCAGTGCTTCTTTGGTCGGAAAGTCCTCCGCCACATCACTGCCGGTGACGGTAACGCCTGCGCGCGTAAGATATACCGCGAGCGCTGCCATAGCCACTCCCTTGATACCGACCAGGTGTGCGCGTTTGTATGGGAATTTTTTATCCGTCATATACGTTAGTTCATATATCCTACTATACCGATAATTTCGCCGAATGTTTCCTTTGTGTCTTTGCGGTATGAAAAAAAATTATCTATCTGGCAGGAAGTACATGTCACTGGTGCGTCTATGTGTTCTTCTGTTATCCCTGCAGCGAGCAGTTCATTCCTGTTTACAAAACCCAAATCCAGATGCCATCCGCCTTCGGAAACACCCGCTATCCGTTCATCGAATCCAAACTCATTAAGAAATGACTGCGCTCTGGCTTCATCCACCACATAACAACATCTGCCTATATGGGGTCCTACCGAAACCCGGATATTCTCTGCTACCGCTCCTGCATCACGCATTTTATCGACGGTATTACGGGCAATTCTTCCGAACGTCCCCCGCCAACCTGCATGAGCCACCGCGCTTATTTTTGCGACCGGGTCAACAAGAAGAAGTGGCACGCAGTCAGCAACGTGTACCTCCAGAACAATACTTTTGTCAGCAGTAACCATTCCGTCCGCCTCCGGGATAATCTCGGGTGAATCTGCCCCCACCAATGCTACACTAGCGCCATGCACCTGACTGGCTCGGAGCATTTTCGCGTCTTTCCCTGTAATCCGTTTAACAAATGTTTTTGCGTATTCTGGTTTCCGCGCGTCGCCAAGCTCCCTGGAGGAATATCCGTGCACTAATCCGGGTATACCGGTAAATAGGTGGGATTGATAGGCACCATTTATATACTTCATCGTGTTTTTTTAACACTAACCTTCTTCATGAGTTTGCGAATCTGTGCCGCATCACTCCACGGATATTCTTTGGTACCCCGGCACAGGCTCATTTCATGACCTTTGCCGGTTGCTATTACAATATCGCCGGGACGGGCTTGCGATAGTGCAAACTGGAGCGCGTCTTTTCTGTTGGGGTAGCGGTGCACTTCTTTCTTTTGGGGGATACCCTTTGCGATTTCATCCATGATGTCATCAACGTTTTCCGTCCGGTAATCCTCCTCGGTAAGGACAATAACATCGCTGTATTTACCGGCAGCTTCTCCCATGAGCGGCCGTTTCGTCTGATCCCGCAGTCCTGCGCTGCCAAATACGTGGATCAACCGTTTCCTGGTCATTTTGCGTACCGTTGAGAGCGCTTTTTCCAGGGCATTGGGGGTGTGGGCAAAATCGACAATCACCCGGAAAGGTTTTTCGCAAATAACCTCCATCCGGCCGGTAACCCCTTTAAATTGGGTTAATGCCCGTATAGCGACACCGGGTTTTATTCCCAGCGCCTCCGATACCGCAATCGCAGCGAGTGCATTATAACGGTTAAAAACACCGGGGATTTTGAGCTTAAAGGGGTGTGTTTTAGGGTTGATCATGCTGTCGCGGCGTATGCCGTAGGTAATATACCGCTTGTTGGATAAATACGGCATACCCGATAAATACACGTTAGCCTCATCACGGTTTATTACGGCAATTTTTGCCTGCCTCAAAAGCGTCATTTTTGTTTTAAGATATTTTTCGAATGTTCCGTGCCAATCCAGATGTTCATGGGTGATGTTGGTTATCGCCGATACCGCAAAGACCACGCCAAACACCCGGTATTGACTTAAGGCGTGAGAGGTAACCTCCAACACCATATGAGTATCCCCGTGATCCACCGCTTCCCGCAGGTACCGCTGAACCCACCAGGCGGTGGGAGTCGTCACATGAAAACCGGTATCGTAGGCTCTGCCCGCTACCACCGCATGAACTGAGGTGATCATGGATGCTTTTATCCCCGCTTTTTTGAGAATTTCATACACCATGGTGGTCGTGGTAGTCTTCCCATCCGTACCGGTGACACCGATGACGGTTAATTTCCGGCTGGGGAACCCAAACCAGATGTTGGCAGCTACAGCCACTACGAAATGATAGAGCCCTTTGAGGCTTCGGAGCATGTGCCTATTATACCTAAAATACACATTCAAGAGCAAAACCGTAGGTTTTGCCCCAAAGGGGTCAGTGAGAGGAAGCCCCGATCCATAATCCGTCATCTGAAGGGAAAAGCGTTGGGGAAAAACCGTAGGTTTTGCCCCAAAGAGGTCAGCGCCCTGAGGATGCCCCGATCTACCATCCTTCCTTTGTAGGGAAAAGCGTTGGGGAAAAACCGTAGGTTTTGCCCCAAAGAGGTCAGCGCCCTATGTTACTGGGGTGGAATCCCCCAATAGGTGAAAAGGTCACGCGCTATGGTAAAAAACAGCGGAGCCGCTGTTTCCGAGCCCCATGGAGAGGAAGTAGTCTCCCGCAAGGTCACCAACATAACAAACCGGGGCTTGTCGGCAGGTGCGAACCCCACAAAAGAAGCGATTGTTTTACTGGCGTCATAATGACCGGCGATAGGGATTTGGGCCGTACCGGTTTTTCCTGCCACGCGGTACCCTTTTGGCTTAGCCCATTTAGCCTCGCCGTTATCGACTGCCGCTACCATCATTTCGGTAACCACCCGCGATGTTTCAGGCTTCAGCACCTGGGCGGTCAGCTTGGGGGGTACGGTAATTACCTTACCGTTCGCCTCACGGATCTCTTTAACGACATGCGGCTCCATCAGGCGCCCGCCGTTTGCAAGCGCTGCGACTGCGCGCACCATCTGCAGCGGAGTAACCGCAATTCCCTGGCCGAATGATGCGGTATATTCATCGACTTCATACCAATCCTTTTCCGGCCGCAGATCAGGCGTAGCCTCATCCTCCAGGTCTACATTTGTTAACTTCCCGAAGCCGTACTTTTTAATCGCGGCAAGTAATTTTTCCCTGCCTAATGCTTTGGCAACGTATACCATGCCCACGTTAGACGAATATTCCAGAACCTGAGTCATGGTTATTTTGCCGTGATACTGGTTATTCCAGGTGCGGATAAGATACGGCCCCACTTTAACCGGCGCATCTTCATCCATCACCGTATCTGGCTTTACCAGTTTTTCGTCTATGGCAGCAGCCATAATGAGCGCCTTAAACGTACTTCCCGGCTCGAAGGAGCTTGCTACAATGGGATTTTTATACAGCGCCCTGTCATAGGACGAATAACTCCGGGGGTCGTACCCGGGATACGAAGCCATAGCAAGTATTCCGCCGGTTGTGGGATCCATGACCACTATGCTCCCCTCTTTGGCGCCGTATCGCTGTATACCTTCCGCGAGTCTCCGCTCAACTATCTGCTGCACCACTTTATCCATCCATAGCACCAGACTGCGTCCGTCCTCAGGCGATATCCTATCTTCTTCGCTGATAAGTATAGGGGCGCCATGTGCGTCCTTTTCAAGCCTCCGGACACCATCTATACCCCGCAGCTGCCGGTCATAATAACCTTCCAGCCCGAAATACCCTTTATCCACTCCGTTTACATCCAGACCGACAAATCCCGTTAAATGCGCGGCCGTTGACGCTTCAGGATAAAAACGCTTGGGCTCCTTCTCAAATCCCAATCCCGAAAGGTTAAGCGCCTTAAGCTGGGAGACGATGGGGAGCTCCACCTTGTGAGCAAACGGCACCCAGACCCTGTCTTTATCGGAAAGGTCTGCTATCATTTTTTCCACATCCAACGAGAGAATACTTCCTACTTTTTGAGCAAAATCACGGACGTCTGTAATGACGCGGGGCTCACCGAACACCACATACGCCGGCTGGTTTACCACGATAGGCTCACCCTTAACATCCAGGATCTCTCCTCGGGAGGCGGGAATCGTAAATTGGATAAAATGCTGGTTAGCGGCATCCTTTCTGAGCCGTGCTCCTGAAATAATCTGCCAGTAAAAGAGCCGCACCACCACAAGCGCAAATCCAATAGCAAAAAGGGTAAACAGTACTGAGGCGCGCGAAGTGGTAGGTCCCATGGATCTATCCTATCATGCCTTACTCAACCGGACTAAGGCTAAGCGGCGCGTGGTTGACATCAAGAGCTGCCACCGGCACCTGAAGAGAAAGGTTCATGATCTGTTTTGTAGAGGGCTCGATAAACCCAAAAGCACTAGCCCTCGCCCGCAACGTGAGAAGGGATGATGCTGATGCCACTTCTATAGCGAGCGACTCATGGACATCGGATTCCAAACGAACCTGGGCATCTAATTGCCCCATTTGTTTTCCCAAAGTGGCAAGTTCATTAGAAACAACAACCTGGACGATAAGAAGAGCAACTGCCGTTATGGGGAGAATTATTTCGGCAATCCGGAGTATGTTTTTCATAATCACATTTTTATGGCTACCCGTAATTTCGCACTTCTGCTTCGTTTATTTGTCCCTGCTTCTTCCTCTGTCGGCCGTATCGGATGATTGGTGAGTATTTGCCAGCCACCCTTTTTCATGAACAATTTTACAATCCGGTCTTCCAGGGAGTGGAAGCTGATTACTACCAGCTTGCCCCCCGGCGCTAACACTTTTTTTGCTCCTTCCAACCCTTCTTTCAGACTCCCAAGCTCATCATTTACGGCAATCCTCAGCCCTTGAAATACTCTGGACAGCACCCCGTACCGCTCTATCTCATTGGGTACTAAGTCCGTTATTACTTTGACGACATCTCCTACCGTACTGATCGGGCTTACCGAACGGGCGCGGACAAGAGCGTGAGCAATTGGGCGAGCCAACTGTTCTTCGCCAAAGTTGCTAAAAATGTCATATAGCTCGCTTTCTGTGCTACGGTTTACCAATTGGGCAGCAGTGTCTCCTCCTGATGTGTCCATTCGTACATCAAGTGGAGCATCGGTAAACCGGTAGCTTATTCCTCTATCAGGCGCGTCCAACTGCATACTGGACACACCTAAATCGAACAATATACCGTCAATTCCTGTAAATCCTTGTTCAAGTGCAATTGCCGCGATATTCCGGAAATTCCCATGTACCAATTGCCAGTGTCCTGTCGCTTCTTCTTTTGTTAACCGCTCTTTTGCGAGATGTAGCGCGTTATCGTCCTGATCGATGCCTAATACTAATCCCCCCCGTTTTACTATTTCCGCTGCGTGTCCTCCGGCGCCTACCGTCGCATCAATGTATTTTTTTCCGGCTTCTACGGATAGTGCGCTTATCGCTTCGTCTTTGAGGACAGATATATGTGTGATACTCATATCTCTCCCATCTGACTTGCGTACGCGCGCCATCTCTTCGCGTCCCAAATCTCAAAATGATCCCCGGCTCCGATTACTTTTACCTCCCGGACAATGGAACTATGATCCTTAAGCTGTACGGGCAGTAAAATACGACCAAGCTTGTCGATTTCTACCTTCTGCGCTCCCGCAAACAGGTAGCGTCGTACTTGCCTGCCTTTTTCATCGGTTACCGGTGTGTCAAGGTGCTTTCCCGCTTCTTTTTCCCAACTTTCCTTATCAAATCCGAAAATACACCCTTCAAATCCCCTGGCTAGTACTATTTCCTCGCCTGTTATCTCCGCCCGTATCTTTCGTGGGAGGGTTACTCTGGCCCGATCGTCTAAGTTATGTTCGTATTCTCCTAGGAACAAGTTCATGGCTCTAATCTACCACTTCTTCCCACTAATATCCATAGTCACCCATTTTTCACGCTATGTCAAGCCCCCATTTCACGGTTTCCCCCCACATACTTGTATACGTATTCAAAAGAAGACGGAAACGAGGCTCACAAAAAACCCGCCGGTTGGCGGGTTTTTATAAATTGCACTTCTTTTACAATTTATAGATCGAAGTCTTTACTAAACTGACTCTTTTTGCCGGTGGTATCGGTAAACTCCATAACGACTGTTACTTTGGCTACCCCAAGATCAGGCTTACAGACGTTGCGAGAACAGGTGCCCAGGTACACTTCCCGTTCAAATCCATCCTGACCCGCCACTTCTACCGGCTTACTGCCGGAGTTTACCCCTTTGATGAGGCCCTGGCTGTCATACGTAAGCTCGTAGCCCACTGTTGTATATTTAGATCCCAACGCACTCACCGTCAGAACAACGGTATTGTCTTTTACCTTGCTAAATGCCGCTCCCACAACAATCGCAGGATCAGCAGCGGGCAGCAACTCTGTTATTTCCTCTTCCTCAACTGGGGCAACATCCGGCGCGGGAGCCACTGCCTTATAGACGACAAGCCCCGTCACCACCAAGAGAAGGGCAAGCCCTCCATACACAAATTTCATCTTATGCTTCATGAATACGTTCATATACCCTCCTTATACTAGCTTTTGCTGAAAATAGGCAGTTAGGTCAGCAACCTTAATCCGTTCCTGTTTCGTGGTATCGCGGTCGCGAACCGTAACTGAGCCATCTTCAAGCGTAGCATAATCAACCGTCACGCACCACGGGGTGCCGATCTCGTCCTGTGACAGATACCGCTTCCCTATGTTGCCCCGGTCATCCCAGGCAACAGAAAAATGCGTCTTAAGCTCAGTGTAAATCTCACGCGCCTTGTCAGCCAGCTCCGGTTTATTGGCAACCAGTGGAAATACAGCAACTTTATACGGTGCTATTTTCGGTGCCAGCTTGAGCACAATTCGCTTCTCTTCTTTAACATATGCTTCCGTCATGGCCATGAGAAACAGCCTGTTTATTCCCACCGCCGGCTCAATGACATGCGGAATAAACTTCCGCCCGGTTGCGGAGTCTACATAACTTAAATCAGCCCCCGAATGCTTGGCCTGCTGGGTAAGGTCGTAATCGGTGCGGTAGGCAATCCCCCACAATTCTTTCCAGCCGAACGAAAACAGGTAATCCAGATCGTACGTATCCTTGCTGTAATGGCTGCGCTCTTTGTCGGTGTGCTTCCTCCAGCGGATATGGGTTTCATCAATTCCCATAACCGTTGTCACAAACTTCCACATGCTGTCTTTCCATGAATTGAACAGCTCTTCCCATGGGGTCGTTTCAGGGTCAAAAAAGTATTCTATCTCCCCCTGTTCAAGCTCCAGTGTACGGAAAATAAACTGACCGGTCGTAATTTCGTTTCTGAATGATTTACCGATCTGCCCCACCCCAAACGGGAGTGTCACACGGTTGGAATTTACGATATTTTTAAAGTTAGTGAAAATTCCCTGCGCTGTTTCCCCCCGCAGATAGAGGAGTGCTTTTTCCCCTTCGACTACCCCAAGCTTAGTCTCAAAAAGCAGATTAAACTGCTTAGGCGCGGAAATAGGATTGCCGTCAGGGCTTTCTACCTTGTGTACGCGCATAAACTCCGCCATCTGATCGATGGTCAGATCTTCTACAGCAACATTTGCCTCCGGATGATCCTTTTGCCACGCTTCTATGAGGTGGTCGGCTCTATACCGCTTATGTGTTACGGTATCCTCCACCAGAGGATCACTGAAAGACCCGACATGCCCGCTGGCTACCCAAGTTTGGGGATGCAGCAGAATTTGCGAATCAATCCCTACCATGTCAGATCTATCCTGCACAAAAGTTTTCCACCAGGCATTTTTTATATTCCGGAGAAGCTCTGCTCCCAAGGGGCCGTAATCATATGAACTCATGAGTCCGCCGTAAATCTCGCTGGTAGGATATACAAATCCCCGCCGTTTACACAAACTCGCAATTTCATCCAGTGTGACCATATTGTCCTATTTTACTCCGCTTGATGGCACCTGATCAATGAGAAGCCGGGCAAAATGAGTGCTTTTGATCCGCCGCTCGGTAATTGCTTCTATAAAATCCTGTAATTTAATCCCGGTGAGTGCTTTACCGCGCGGCAAATATCCCAATGCCCACAGGAGTTCCAGAGTAAACGTTTTGCTCACCTTGTAGATGTGGCTTACCGGAATAGTCCGTACATCTTCCAGGGCATCCGTAAGGAGCGTAAATACATCGCGGTGCTCCTGCCGTTCGGGCAACAAATTATCAACCAGCTCGCAAAGATAATACGCAATACTTACCCGCGCCAGATCGGTGCGGATATCCTCATACACCTTGATGGGGGTAACTTCCGAAATACTTTCCAGAGATTTGCCCATATGAAGTACGACTGCCACCCGCATGAATATTTCCAGGTGCGGCGCCCTGCGACTGGACACTTTCCGGATTCCTTTGGCTATAGCCCGTACTTTTCCGTACTCTTTGGTAAACACGGTAAGAATTCTGTCCGCTTCTCCGTAATTTTTGCGTTTCAGGATTATCCCCTCGGCCTTATACACGCGGGATGTGGTCATGAAGATTTAGAGCAATATTTCCGTATCCGTTTCCAGAATAAACTTTTTACGGTCTTTGCCGTTGTAGCGGATAATCCATTCCTGACCGTCAGTTCCGGGCTGTTTTTGGATCAGCAGGCGGTATTTGCCGTCAGTTGATTTAACCGGCGAGGTGTAGGTCACTTCAATACGCGCCGTTCCCATCGGATTAACGATAAGGAACCCTTCAAATACGGTCTTCCCCAAATCCGCATAGGTGTCCATCGGCTTCGCTTTACCGTCGGTCGGAGATATGACTCCTTTTGTGTCTACAAGCTTGCTGCCTTCGGGTGCATAGACACGAACCCAGTTACGAAGCGGCGCATTAAGACACAGTCCTCCGCTTTCCAATCCGCAATCGCTTCCCTTGTACGGATTCTTGTATTCGACGGTGAGCTTTGTTGTCACGGTGTCGCCAGACACTGTTACATCCTTGGTGACTTTTTCACTCACAAACATGTTGGACTTAGCGCCAGCCATGTTGCTGTTATTCAGATGTACATAATCCCATCCGGCATTTTCCTTGTAAGCGAGTAACGTTGCCGTTTCGGAAGCGGTCATGATGCGACCAGCCATGTTAAAGCTTTCGCTGGCTTTTTGGGCTTCAGGCTCCAGGAAGTACGCTAGCACATGCTTTTCGTTAACCTCAGTTAAGAGCATCTGGAACAACTTGCCCCAATACTGTGAAGGTGAGACGCCCAATGCTTTTTGCATGAGCTGCTGGAGAAGGGTACCGATTATATCTTTGCGTTCGGTACGGACATAGTTTACCGGCCTCGTAGAATAATCTTCCAACTCGTACACAGCCCGCGGACAATCACACCGCTTGTCTATGTCGGCGGAGAATACCCGCCCCCCGATCGTCTCGGGACCCAGGATCTTCAGTGCTTCGACCAGTACGTGCGTATCGACTGCGATTATGCCGTCGATGTCCTCTACACCCGCGGCGGTTTCATACATTGCCAGAAACTGTTCCATAGATTTTTTGTAGTCGGGACTCAGGTTACTGTCACGGATATACAGGTTATATACGTTTTTATGAAACGTGGTAATCTCGCGCGGGGCGGGGAATTTTTTCTTGAGCGCATTATCCAGATCGTAAATGTCGGTTGCCTTCTCAAGGATCATTTTTCCTTTTTCCAAACGGAACTGTGCGTATGCGGTCAAAAATCCTCCCGTACTCCGGAGCTCCTTATCGTTCTGGAAAAGCACCAGATACCGCCGCATTTCAGGCTCACCCAACATCGCAGGGAGATTAACAAGAAGTGGCTGGGCGTTTACAAACAGATTGGCAGCATTATCGATAACTTCTTTGCCTTCCGCAAGCCTTGCTCGTACCACCGTTTTACCGATTTTCGTTGGATATCTATTCGGATCTATCTGATCCAGCTCCTTACGCATCGTATCTATAGAGGTTGCCATCTCATTGATCTTCGGAGTCAATGCTTTCATTGTTTTGACGGCTACCTGGATGCGTTCGTCAGCAGATCCCTGTACAAACTTACTGCCGCCGGTAAATCCCAAAAGATCAGCATTGGGTTCCAGCGCTTCTATTGCCCGATCCGCGGCGTCAAGAGCGGCAAATCCTGCCTTAATGCCGTGTGATCCGTCATTTATGTAAGATCCCAAAAACGGCACATACGAAAGGGGCATTACTTTGTTGTATTCATTGGAAAGCGATACAAATGCGGTTCTTGTTTTTCCTAAGCCCGCTTTGGTGGCAGTGAGATCCTGGTTTTTCAGCGCATCAGCGGTCACCCGGCCTTCCGCTGCAACAATCTTTGCTTTCTCCATAACCCCGCGGAGGGGTAATAGCATAATACCTATGATTGCAACCAGGGCAATCAGTACTCCCATGGGGATAAGTACAAATTTTGCAGAAAATTTCTTCTTAGGTTTCGGCATCATAGGATCCGGTGTCGTATCCACAGTAATTTTTTTCAGCTCTTCGACCATGGAATAATTGTCGGGGGTAACTCAAAAAAAGTCAACCCCGGTTCTGCCTGAATCAGACCTATAAAAAAGCCATGCCTGTTTACACGGCTCCTTTTCCGGAAATCATTGCCCAGGGACTCTTGAGCAGGATGTATAGATCAAAAATAAGCGATCTTCGCAGTACATAATCGGCATCCAACTTAATTCGCTTATCAAAATTCACTTCACTTCTCCCGGAAACCTGCCACCACCCCGTTATCCCCGGGCGCGCCGAAAGTACGATACGGACAAGTTCTTTGGTATGAGGATATTTCCTCTGCTGTTCGACGAGTTCGTCTGCATAATACGGCCGGGGTCCAACAAGACTCATATCCCCTTTAAGCACATTTAAAAACTGGGGGATCTCATCCAAAGAATGCTTCCGTATAAACCTGCCCACAGGAGTTACCCGCGGATCTTCCCGGAGCTTGTAGCTATTGCGCTTGTACTCCTGGTACAGCTTTTTAAGCTTGGGATCAGTGCGGAGTTTGACGTGTGCGTTTACAATCATTGACCTGAATTTATACAGCTTAAAGGGGTTACCGTCTTTACCCACCCGTTGGGGGGTATCGGCAAATATCGGCCCGGGACTGTCAAGCGCTATAGCCACAGCAACCAACGCACTAATGGGGAAAAAAATGACCGCAAGGATGAGACTCCCGATAATATCTATGAGCCGCTTACAAAAAGTGTACATAAAAAGCAGCGTGTCAGGTCAAATGATCGTGCTCAGTACCGCGCATCGATTCAACCAGTTTTTTTACCTTTGGTACGGAGGTTTTTCTACAGACAAGCAATACGTCATCGGTGTTGACGACCAGTACGTCATCCATATCGATGGTGACGACCAGCTGTTTACCGTTATAGTTATACACTAAGCTATCGGACGTATCGGTGAGCAACACTGCTCCCTGCGTTACATTCTTTTCCTTCGATTCTTCGAGCGCTTCTTTGAGCGCTTCCCATGCGCCGATATCGCTCCATTCAATATTGTCCGATACCACCAGGGCATCTTTGGAATCAAGCTTTTCCAGAATGGCATTGTCAAAACTTATTTTTTCGAGTGTGGGGTATATTTCCTCCAGCACTTCATCAAATTTGGGAGTTCCGTATGCTTCGGCGATACGCGTAATTCCCTGAGCCAGATTCGGGGCGAATGCCTCATATTGCTTCCACAAAAACGCCGGGGTGGTCACAAAGTAACCCAAATTCCATGCGTGATGTCCGCTGGTGAAATATTTTTTTGCTGTCTCTGCATCTGGCCGGTACTGGAAATCAACGAATGAATGGAATGCAACAGATTCTTTTTCCATAACCTTATCGCCGTAGGAAATCCATCCAAGATTCTCACTCGCAAAACGGGGCTTCTGGGAAACAAACACAATTTTGTCCGGATTTTCCTTAACCACATCACCGGCAACCCTGAGTATTTTACGGAACAGTTCTTCTTTGCGCACCAGGTGGTCACTCCATAAAATCACCATCGGTTCATCGGGAGTTACTTTTGCAAGAATTGCCGTCATGAGCCCTACTGCGGGGCCTACATCCCGCACCTGCGGCTCACCGACAACCTGCCGGGGAGGAAGACTCGCCAATTGCCCCTGCACTGTGGGTAAATACTGTTTGCCGGTAGAAATGTAAATATCCTCCCATCGGAAATCAGGACGCAGCCGTTCCGCCGCCAGCTGAAGCGTTGATTTGTCTCCGATTATCTTCTCAAACTGTTTCGGTGATTTTTTCCGTGATAGAGGCCAAAGACGGGTTCCTACTCCCCCAGCAAAAATTATTGCTTTCATATATTTTTTTGTACTAACGATCTCACTACTTTTTGTATGCGCTCCTTAAAATGTGCCTCGCTCATATGCAGCACCTGATTCCTGCATGTTTCCGGACTCACGTGCATGCTCTCAAATTCATGAACCGCGCGGACAACCGATTCCGGTGTCTGCTGATCAAATAATACTCCGGTAACTCCTTCTTTAACTATTTCAGAAACCCCGCTTTGCCGGTAAGCAATTACCGGCTTGCCTATCGCCTGCGCTTCTGCTGCTGCTAACCCAAAGTCTTCATCGGCGCCGTAAACGAATGCACGACATCCCTCATAATATCCAACTAGCTCAGAATCTGTCAAATGACGATCAATAAACCGGATGTGAGAACCTGCTATCTGCTTAAGCTCCCGTTTTTGCCTGCCTGTCCCTATAACAATAAGCGGTAGCTTAAGAGAATTAAACGCGCGGATAATTATATCAAGCCGCTTATAGCTCACAAGCCGCGATACTGTCAGAAAATAGTCCCCCTGCTTCTTATTTTGCGCCGGTAAACGGAACGATTCGACGTCGACAGGCGGATAAATTACTTCTGTTACCTCCCGGTGATAATACTTTTTGATACGCGCACCTACCCTCTCCGATATGGCGATGTAGTAATCGGGCCTGCTCGCCGCAACCAGATCCCAACTCCGAAGTAGCGGGGCAAGCACCGATAATCCGAGCGAGGCGATGCCGCTAATCGCACCCAACCCAGGTTGTTTTCTGTACTGAGTGTACCCGCTCCATAAGTACCGGGTCGGTGTAAGACAATAACACAGATGAACCGTGTGCGGCTTGGTGATAATGTTTTTTGCCTCCGCGCTTGTTACGGATATAACAAGGTCAAAATCATCAAAAGAAAACGACTCAAAGGCCATAGGGGTAAGGACCGGGAGCGGCTCATGGATAAATGATGCGCCGGGAATATGCTGTAAAAATGACGGGCGCACGGTAAATACATCCGCCCATGCGGCCCGTTTTTTGTCATACACCGCGGTATAGAGAGGAGCCTGCGGCCACAATGCATGAAGGGCGAGCAGCACGCGCTCCGCTCCTCCCCACTTATTCACACGGTCATAAACGAGTGCTACTTTCATAAAGCTGTAGTGTTTCTTCGGCCATTCGGCGCCACGAATATGAGGGGATAACCGCTCCCCGCGCTTTCGCTCCCGTGCCGCCACCGGATAAAATGCTGGTTAATTTGTCCGATAAGTCCGAAGGGTCTTTGGGGTCAAAATATACAGCATTTTCTCCAAGAATTTCGTGGAAAACCGGAATATCGGAAACCAACACCGGACATCCCAAAGAAAGTGCCTCCAGTGCCGGAAGCCCAAATCCCTCCATAAGTGATGGAAACACAAATACTTCTGCATGACTGTACAAATTCACCAGATCTGCATCATTGGCCAGGCCGAAAAAGAGAACATCATTTTCCAATCCGATGCTCTTTACGGTTTCCTTAAGACGGCGGTAAAAGAAATCATC
>JACRMP010000032.1 GCA_016214885.1 Candidatus Gottesmanbacteria bacterium
GCTTTGGAATACGCTACATATTATCCCCGTCGAGTGGTTTATAGGCAGTGTAGATGTATTCTGGAGCAGTGACTGGACACAGCCTCCGCTGGCAGGAGCGCGCGGCATCACCACCATCCATGATTTAAGTATTCTCCGGTACCCAGAGGAATCACATAATAAAACATCCTATTCCGCCGCCAAAACAACGATCTCCGCAAACATTGTGGCGGTGCAAGGCAAGCGCCTGTCCCGCGCTATAGAGGAATGTGAAATATTTTTGTGTGATTCAGAAGCAACACGCAAAGACGCAGAGGAATTATTGGGTATTCCCCGCAGTAGGTTGCGCGTGGTATACCCTGGTTTTCATTAACTTATTATGTTACTAGCTATTGACGGATATGAAGCAAATGCGGTTTCGCGTGTGGGTATAGGCCGTTATGCGTTCGAGCTTATTGACCGGATAGCCAAACGGCAGCAATCCGGGTCTTCTCCCTTCACCGAGGTCATCGTCTACTTACCCGAAGAAAAGCGATCCCATATGCCTGCCGAATCAACATCGTTCCATTACCGGGTGGTGGGTCCTAAGCCGTTTTGGACATTTTTGGGTTTTCCTTTGGCGCTCATGCTGGCCTCCCGTAAGGCTGATGTAGTTTTTTCCCCGACCCATTATCTGCCGCGGTGGGTGAGTGTACCCCGGGTGATCGCTGTCATGGACGTGTCGTATTTAAGCTATCCGGAGCTTTTCAAGACTTCTGACTTACATAAATTAGTCAATTGGACGGCTTTTTCTGTGGCTCATGCAGCACGGGTAATAACGATCAGTGAATTCTCCAAACGTGCTATAATTGAGGCATATCACGTGCCCGAAGACAGGGTTGTGGTAGCGTATCCGGCATTAACGGAATGGCAGGCAAAACACACTATGGGTACGAGTAAAAAAACACTTTCTACGCCAAAGCGGTATATCCTCACCGTCGGCACCCTTCAGCCCCGGAAGAATTTCGCGCGCCTTATCGAAGCATTCAGCCAATTGTCAGACCACAGTCTGGATCTTGTCATAGTAGGCAAAAAGGGCTGGCTTTATGAAGGAATCCTGGAAGCCCCCAAAATTTATGGGGTAGAAGATCGGGTGAAGTTTATGGATTTTGTGGCTGATGACGAGCTTCCTGCGCTGTATAAAAACGCAGCGTGTTTTGTGCTTCCCAGCCTTTACGAAGGGTTTGGTCTTCCGGTGCTGGAAGCTATGTCGTATGGCATACCGGTGGTGGTGAGTAATATATCCAGCCTGCCGGAGATTGCCGGTGAAGCGGGAATATATATAAATCCCGAAGATACCAAAAGTATTACGAAAGGGATTGCTGAGGCGCTTTCCGAATCAGGTCCTGCGAAAGCCAAACGGATCGCCGCAGGCAGAAAGCGGGTAGCCCTATTTACCTGGGATAAAGCGGCGGATACCGTTATTGATGTGCTCGCCGGTGTCGGCGGGAAAGGAACACCATGAGATTTCTCATTGATTTCTGGGTGTATTTAGCAACCCTTACCGGATTTATTCCCAGCCATATCATACGGAATTTTTTGTACCGCACGGTGTTTGGGGTGAGGATGGGACGTGATACATCTATCCATTGGAGGGCGCAGTTTAACAATCCGGCAGGGGTATCAATCGGGCACAATACCGTTATCGGCAATGATGCTTTTTTGGACGGCCGTTTTAAACGGACAACTGAAAGAGGAGGAAATAAGCTGGTAAGTTACCTCAAACAGCTCACCGGGAGCGGGATCCGTCCGCTTATTATCGGTAATAACGTTTCTGTCGCCGGCGAGGTTCGTATCTACACCATGGAGCACGATATAAACAGCGAAACATTTGCTGAGATCGGTGCCCCGGTGGTCATAGAAGATTATGCAGTGATCGGAACCCGGGTGACCATTCTTCCCGGGGTTACCGTGGGAAAGGGTGCAGTAGTGGCATCGGGAGCGGTAGTCACGAAGGATGTGCCTGCATATGCAGTAGTCGGTGGAGTGCCTGCTAAGTTTATTTCAGAACGCAACCATAATCTGACGTATACCCTGAAATTTGCCCGGCTTTTCCAATAACAGCGCTTCTTATTCCATTATGGATATAGATGTATCAATTATTATTGTAAGTTTTAATACCAAAAAGCTTACTGAAGACTGCCTCACTTCCACAATCCGCAGCCTTAAGGAATCAAAACTCCGTTGGGAAATTATTGTGGTAGACAATATATCAGAAGACGGCACCCGCGAAATGCTCAAAAAGAAGTTTCCCATGGTAAAAACTATTCTTAACACCGAAAATGTGGGATTTGGCCGGGGTAACAATCAGGGGATCAAAGCCGCGAAAGGCGAATATATTCTGCTTTTGAACTCCGACACTGTTATCCTCAATAACGCGATAGGCAAGCTGGTTTCTTTCGGACGTCAGCACCCTAATGCGTTCATAGGTCCCAAACTTCTTAATCCCGACCGCACTCCGCAAAGTTCATGCGGTCCGTTTTTTACCCTGCCCGTCGTATTTGCATCACTGTTCCTTAAGGGGGACTATATCGGGCTTACCCGCTGGTCCCCCAATCGCGCGCGTAAAGTGGATTGGGTGTCGGGGGCCTGTATACTGGCGCCCAAGAAGTTGTTCATGCAGAACCTTCTCTTTGACGAACAGATTTTTATGTACATGGAGGAGATAGATCTTCTGATGCGGGCCAAACGCCAGGGATATGCTACGTATTTCTATCCGCGCAGTCTTATCGTACACTTAGGAGCAGCCAGTTCTACCAACAAGCGGAAAGGCCCGGTGTTAAATATATACCGTGGATTTATATATCTTTATAAGAAACACGGCACGCCGTTTTCGCTGGGAATGGTGAGAATGATGCTTAAAACAAAGGCAATTCTTGCTTGGTTAGTAGGAGTGGCCCTCGGGAAGGGGTTACTCAAAGAAACGTATGAAGAAGCTTATCGAATGGTGTAGCCAGCACGGACTTGGGATCGCAACACTTATTCTTTTAGTGTTTATTCCGCTGTATCCCAAATTACCGCTCCTGGATATAAAAAATACCTGGGTATATATCCGGGTTGAGGATTTTCTTGTGTTGTTTGTCCTCCTTTTTTGGGTCATGCTGCTTGCTAAAAACAAAGTATCCCTCAAAACACCGCTTACCCTGCCGCTTATCCTGTTCTGGCTTGTGGGTGCGGTCGCTACTATACACGGAATGCTCCTCATTTTTCCCACGATATCCGGCGTTTTTGCCAATGTAGCGCTGTTAAGCTTTGTCCGTCGGATTGAATATATGAGCGTATTTTTTATTGCGTATTCGGCGGTAAAAGACCGGGCATCGCTTGCTCCCGTTGTTGTCACCCTTGCGGGCACGACACTCCTGGTCAGTCTGTACGGCCTGGGTCAGAAATATATGGGGCTTCCTGCATATTTAACCATGAACGAAGAGTTTGCAAAGGGTATTCCGCTCACTCTTTCTTCGCTGTCCCGCGTTTCTTCGACGTTTGCCGGTCATTATGATTTGGCCGCTTATTACGTACTGGTGCTTCCGATTATGGCAAGTCTTATATTCGGATACCGCCACCCACTGGTACGGATACTCCTTGCTGGCATCGTGCTCATTGGCGTTGTCGTGCTGTTCATGACGGTTTCCCGGATTTCCTTTTTTGCACTGCTATTGTCACTGGCTATCGTGCTTTTTTTCCAAAGCAGGAAAACCGTTATTATGCTGGCTCCCGTTGCGGTTCTCGCCGGCATATTGTTCCTCGTTCTGTCGCCCCAGCTTGTAGCAAGATTCGGCAGCACCGTAAAACCCATTGACGTCATCGTTGACGCAAAGACCGGTTATCCTGTCGGACATGCAAAAGAAGTGGAGCGGCAGTATTTTGACGGTAAACAAGTGTGGCAGCGTTTTTATCTTTCCATTGGGGACCTTGAGACAAAAGCAAGTCCTACGGCATCGTTTGTTATTCCGACGGAGCTGTTGCCGCAGTCAGCCGTGGTCCTTACCGAGCCGTCAGCGTTAACTGGCGAGGACCTTCCGTCAGGCACCGGATACATCAATCTGACCCTGTCTCCTGTCATGAAACGGCTGGGGAGTTTTTATTATGAACCGGCTTCCCGTGACGCAAGCCCGTCTGCCGCCGTATACGTCATAAACGGGCAGTATCTGCTAAAGAAGGCGTTTGCGTATGATATATCATTTACGACACGGTTTCAGGGCGAGTGGCCCAATGCCATCGCGGCGTTTAAGCGGAATGTGTTGCTGGGAAGCGGATATGGCTCCGCGAGTCTGGCTGTCGACAACAGTTATCTCCGGATGCTTGCAGAGGTTGGTTCGTTGGGACTTGTGTCGTTCATCACGATTTTTCTCATGGCAGGTGTATATATCAGGCACGCATGGGAAAAAATTTACGCTCCGGTGACCAGAAGTTTTGTTCTGGGATTTGCGGCCGGGGTGGTGGGTCTTGCGGTGAACGCCGTTTTTATCGATGTATTTGAAGCGTCGAAAGTCGCATTTGTATTGTGGTTGCTTACCGGTACGGTGATGGGGACCGTGGCATTGTATTCCCGTGTTCCGCTGCGGTTTCTTGCTGAAGTGAAACGCATAATCACGTCGTCGTATGCAGTGGGGGTGTATCTTTTGATTGCCGTCATCCTGCTATTTTCACAGATGACCAGGAATTATTTTGTCGGCGACGACTTTACCTGGTTCCGATGGGCTGCCGACTGCGGTAATGCAGCAGCTGCGGTCGCCGAACGGTGTGTGCCGAAGTTTGCCGATATCGCCCGTTATTTCACTGATGCGCAGGGGTTCTTTTACCGGCCCGGTGCAAAACTATATTTTCTTCTTATGTATCAGCTCGCATGGCTTAATCAGACGACATATCACGCGGTATCACTCGCTCTCCACTACGTCGTGAGCGTGCTCGTATTCCTTATCGGGATAAAGGTATTCGGACGCAAACTCCATGCGGCAATAAGTGCATTATTGTTTATCGGATTAGCAGGATTTTCGGAGGCAATATTTTGGGTGTCGGCAAGCGGGTTCCTGTTTGCTTCCGCGGGTATGCTTACCAGTCTGCTTCTTTTTATCATGTGGAAAGAAAAACGCCGGCTGCCTTATCTTATATTGGCTTCGGTAAGCGCATTTGCCGCCATGATGTTCCATGAGTTGGGGGTTGTCACTCCGTTGTTGTACCTTCTGTATTCTCGGGTGCTTGACGGGGGAAGTGTGTCGTTGCGGAATTTCAGGATGCGCATTGAGCACTGGGTGCTTGTGGCTTCGGTGCCATTGTATGCCACCCTTCGGTTGCTATCAGGGAGTCATTGGTTCAGCGGCGATTACAGTTATAACCTGTTTAAACTGCCGCTTAATGCCATTGGTAATGCGGTAGGGTATGCGTTAGTGGGTCTTACGGGTTCATTCGGAAGTCCGCTCTATCAGATTTTGCGTTCCACCATGCGCGGGCACGTGTGGATTACGGCGGTTATCGGGATTGCCGTCGTAGTCATGGCCTATCGGCTTGCTCCCAAACTGAAACAATGGTTTACCTCCAATGACCGCGCAATTCTGTACTTTGCGTTGGGATTTTTTGTCGTCGCACTGCTGCCGTTTTTGGGGCTGGGGAATCTTTCACCCCGGTACGGATATCTTGCATCGGTGGGGCTAGTGTATCTTATCGTATTCGGGCTTTCCCAAATCCACAAAATAGTGTTGCCCAGCGGGCGCGATATAGCAAACGGTACTATCGCCCTCCTTATTTCGGTTTTCTTTATGGTGCAGATAGCCAGCATCCAGCAGCTCCATAAGGATTGGTTTGAGGCGGGAGAAAAAGTGCGGCGGTTTTTCATATCGATGGAAAGCCATTATCAGGATGAGTGGGCTTCGGGATCTGTGGAGTTTCATTTCGTATCAGTACCCATCCGGTACCGCGATGCATGGGTATTTCCGGTGGGATTATCGGACGCGCTTTGGTTTGTTTTCCGCAATCCGTCTGCCCGTCTCTACACATGGTCAGACACCACTGAGCCGCTGAAGTTAGTCGCCCCCGACTCACCAACGCAGAAGATTTTTGTGTTTGACGATGAGGGTAATCTGCGCGAAGTGAAGAAACAAACGACCGATACGCCATGAAAAAAATTTACTGGGTGAGTGTAGTCCTGATTGTTGTTCTGACGGTGTTACTCCGTATGTACAAGGTGAACGAGCCTGTTGCCGACTGGCACAGTTTCCGACAGGTAGATACGGCGTCGGTGGCCCGCATATATGTGCGGGATGGCATAGATATACTTCATCCGCGGTATCACGATTTGTCCAATATCCAGTCGGGTAAAGACAATCCGATGGGCTGGCGTATGGTAGAGATGCCCCTGTATCAGGCGAGTGCCGCTCTGATATCCCGGACTATTCCGTCCGTGCCCGTAGACCTGTCACTCCGGCTGATAAGTATTGCGGCAGCTGCGGGGACTGCGCTCATCCTCATGATCCTTATGATGGAGTTCGGGTTGCCGTTTGCCGCAGTAGTAACCGGCTTTATCTATGCGGTGATGCCGTATAGTATTTTTTACGGCAGGACGATACTACCTGAAACATTTGCGGTATTCTGGGCAATACTCAGCGTTTACCTTATATATAAGTCTACCCTGGCGCACCGGGGTATGTGGTGGCTCACCCTTGGCGCTGCAGTAGCAGGGTCTATTGCGGTACTTGTTAAACCCACTGCCGGATTTTTACTCTTGCCGGTGCCGTATATAATTTTGCGAAAGCACACGTTTTCGGTTACCACGCTCTTTACTCTTGCGCTTTACGGAGCCGTTTCCCTGGTTCCGCTTCTTTGGTGGCGGAGTTGGATAACCCAGTATCCGGAGGGAATTGCAGTGTTTGATTGGCTACTCAATAAAGGGGGAATCCGGTTTAAGGGAGCATGGTTCCAGTGGTTGTTTGCAGAACGTATCGGCAAGCTGATGCTGGGATATTGGGGGCTCATTCCTTTGGGATTAGGACTCATAAGCCAGCAGACCAGGAAAGAAGGATGGGTCACTCATCTTTTGGGGTTGGGAGGACTTATCTATCTTTCGGTTTTTGCCGCAGGGAATGTGCAGCATGATTATTATCAGATAATCCTCATTCCACCCGCAGCCATATACACGGCAAAAGGAATAGTGTTTTTACTGACCAACAAAGTATTTTCCCGGTTAGCCAGTATTTCTGTTGCCGTGGTGAGCGTTTTATTTTTGATAGCATTCTCCTGGTATACCATGCGGTCGTTTTATTGGATAAACCGGCCGGAAATTATCGAAGCGGGTGAGATGGCGGATAAACTTCTTCCGAAGGACGCGAAAGTTATTGCCCCCTACAACGGGGACACGACTTTTCTGTACCAGACGGGACGCACGGGTTGGCCGCTGGGGTTTGCTATCGATGAAAAGATAGCAATGGGCGCGACCCATTATGTAACTGTTTCCCCGACAGACGGCGATTGGGAGACAAAAACACTCGCCGAAACATATACCGTACTGGTGCGGAATGACCGCTACGCAATCATCGATCTTACTAAACCAAAAACTCCATGAATATACTTGTTGTTGCCGCAGTGTTGCCTTATCCGTTGCATTCCGGTGGTCAAATCCGGATGTACAATCTGCTTTCCCGGTTAAGTAAAAAGCATACAATAACACTTGTTTCCTTTATCCGTCATGAAAGCGAGCGGGAATATGCCAAGAAACTTTCTTTTTGTAAAGACGTGCGCATGATACTACGGGGGAGGGCTTGGCAGCCGAAATATTATCTTCGCGCCATTGTCGGTAAGTATCCTTTTTTGCTTACTACTTATGACAATAGGCAAATGCAGTCAGAAATAAACACCCTTATGGGCAACTCGCATTTTGACCTCATTCATGCGGAGCCGTTTTATGTTCTGCCTTCTGTTGCCGAGAGCGGGGTTCCTCTTGTGGTGAGTGAGCACAATGTGGAGTACGAGGTATATAAAAATTATGTTGACCGTTTTCCGGTGCCATGGGTCCGTCCGCTTATGTATTGGGATGTGTATAAACTGAGAAACTGGGAACGCATGGCCTGGAAACGGGCTGCATGCATAACTGCAGTTTCGGACGACGACGCCCAAGTTATGAAAAAGTACGGTAACGCACCTGTTGCGGTGGTCCCAAACGGAGTGGATCTGGATTCGTTTCCCCTGCGTACTCCAGGGAGCCACAAGGATTTTACGGTGTTGTTTGTCGGTAATTTCCGTTGGTTGCCAAACCGTGAGGCACTTTCCAGCCTTGTGGGACTGATGTGGCCGGAAATACGGGCTAAAATACCGGAAGCTCACCTAATGGTTGCAGGGCGTGATTTACCCCGCGATCTGAAAAACCGCGTGATGAAAGTGGGAGGCATGGTGAATGAGAATGTAGAAAATATCGCGCAGGTCTACCGGGATGCGGACGTGCTGGTAGCCCCTCATGCCATACCGGGCGGCACCAAATTTAAGATGCTCGAAGCGATGGCAAGCGGACTGCCTATTGTGACGGGCATTCATGGTATGGCTGGTTTACACGGTAAACCAGGAGTACATTATTTTGACGCCAGATCTCCTCATGAATATGCAAACAGGCTTTTATTCATACGGGAAAATCCGGCGGCGGTTAAAAAAGTTACGCTGGCCGCACGACATCTCGTCGAAGCCGAATATAATTGGGATACGATTGCAGATATTCTTGATAGTGTCTGGAAAAAAACATATGCCAAAAATTAATTCACAACCCGATATATCCGTTGTTATCCTAAATTACAATACGAGGGATCTGACCCGTACGTGTTTAACGACACTTTTGGCTTCACGCTTAGAGAAGTATGTTATGGAAGTTATCGTGTGTGATAACGGCTCCGAAGACGGAAGTGTTGAAATGATAGCGGATGAATTCCCCGGAGTCATCCTTATAAAAAACGGGAAAAATCTGGGCTTTGCCGCAGGCAATAATCCGGGCATCAGGAAGGCAAAGGGAAGATTTGTCCTGCTTTTAAATACCGATACCGAGATACCTAGGGATACGCTCCGGGTGATGATAGGGTTTATGGACAGCAATCCCGATGCAGGCGCCGCAACCTGCAAGCTCCTCCTCCCTGACGGCTCCATGGATCCGGCTTGCCACCGTGGGTTTCCGACACCGTGGGTGTCACTAACCTACCTTGTAAAGCTGGAAAAACTGTTTCCGAAAACGAGGCTGTTCGGTGAGTACCATCAGGGGTATAAGGACTTGGCAAGTATCCATGAAGTTGACTGTATTGTCGGCGCGTTTTTTATGGTGCGGCGGGAGGTTATCAGTGAAGTGGGGTTACTTGACGAAGATTATTTTATGTACGGGGAAGATATCGATTGGGCATATAGGATACGCAAGGCAGGATGGAAAATTATGTATAACCCTACCGTCACCATACTCCACAAGAAAAAACAAAGCGGCAGGGCAAATATACTTGCAACACGCAGGGTAACAACCGAAATTTATTTCCATAAATATAACTGGCTTTTTTATAAAAAAAACTACGCGGAAAAATATGGTCCAGTGCTTACGTTTTTTGTAAACGCTTTTTATTCATTGCGGCTGTTTTTTCTGGAAAAATTCGGAATCTGATATGCCATGGAGTAGTTCCGTGCTGCGGGATCCCAAATAATTATGAAAATCGGTATCGATGCACGCTTACTTCAGGAAACAGGAGTCGGCCGGTATATCCGGAATCTAATTGCGGAAGTAAGTGTCCTTGATCAGACAAATCAGTATGTGGTTTTTCTGACCAAAAAATCATTCGCATCATTTTCCGTTCCTAACGCCCGGTGGAAAAAGGTGCTGGCTGACGTACACTGGCATACCGTTTCGGAACAAATAGTTATGCCCCGGTTGTATGAGGCAGAAGGATTGGATCTTATTCATATTCCGTATCATAATCCACCCATTTTTTACCGGGGACGCATGATTCTCACCATTCATGATCTGACTATACTGCATTTTGCGACGGGTAAAGCTACGACGCTGCCTCTGCCGGTGTATTGGCTGAAGCGGTTGGGATACTGGATTGAATTATGGGTGGGGCTCCGGAAAGCGAAGGGTATCATTGCCGTAAGTAAATCTACCAGGCAGGAAGTAGTTGATCATTTCGGAATCCCTGAACACAAAATAACCGTGACATATGAAGGGGTAGATACGCGGATACAGTCGTTACGCACAAAGACTAAGCCCCTCATACGGCAGCGGTACATTCTGTATGTAGGTAACGCGTATCCACATAAAAATGTGGAAACGCTTATCACCGCTTACCAGAAAATTGTGGGAAATACCGGGCAAACAAAGCTTGTGCTTGTCGGTGGGGATGATTTCTTTTACCGCCGTCTTAAGGAAACCGTAAAGAGCATCGGATTGGAAAATGATGTTCTCTTTTTCGGCCTGGCCAATGATGCAGATCTGGTGAATTTGTACAGTCATGCAGAAGTATTCGTGTTTCCATCACTTAGGGAGGGATTTGGGCTTCCGGCACTGGAGGCACTATCTTTGGGATGTCCGGTGTTGGTTTCCGATATTCCGGTTTTCCATGAAATTCTTGGAGAAAATGCTGTATATTTTGACCCCAAAGACCCTTCGGACTTATCGGACAAATTAACCAGCATTTTATCCGGTGGCGGCACGGGAGCGAAAGCGCGGTGAGCGGTTATCCCCTCATATTCGTGGCGCCGAATGGCCGAAGAAAC
>JACRMP010000033.1 GCA_016214885.1 Candidatus Gottesmanbacteria bacterium
AACGGACTTTTTTGGCTTCCTCAAAACTTCTGTCGTCCATCCCGTCAATTACTACTATCACTTCGCTCTTCACATGTAAAAGCTCTAACTCTGCGAGAATATTCTGAAGTTGCTTGCGGATCGTTTTTTCCTGGTGATAGACGGGGATAATGAGCGAAAGTAATTTCATGTTTTTTGCCGTATGGCGCTAGTATAACAAATGGCCGGTTTGCGACACATACCAGGAAATCGTTTTCGATAATCCGGCCGAAAGCCCCGTTGTGGCCGTAAATCCGATTTTTTCTTTTGCTTTGGCATTATCACTGCTCCGGCGGGGACTACCGTCGGGCTTAGTTGTATCAAACTTCACTGTTATTTCCTTCCCTGCTGCTGCGGCGATCAGGGTGGCCAGGGTACCAACCGTCACTTCTTCATCCGAGCCTAAATTAACAGGATCCGGAACGGGATATTTTTCTATTGCCGTAATAATTCCATCCGCCAGATCTTCTACATACAAAAAAGCACGCGTCTGTGATCCGCTCCCCCAGACGGTAAGGGGATCTTCTCCGTTCATGATTCTGCGTATAAGCCCCGGGATGACGTGAGAGGTATCTACGGCAAAATTGTCCCGGGGTCCGTATGCATTATATGGACGGACTATACCTACTTTCATGCCAAACTGGTCCGCATACATCATGCCCAGTTTTTCTGCCATTCGCTTTGCCCATCCGTACCCGCTGTTAGTAGGCTCCGGCTCGTCCCTATGTCCCTCTGTTTCAGGAGTAGGCACTGCAGCATCCCGTGGATACACACAAGCCGATGAAACAACCAGAAAACGCTCCACACCGGAAAGCCTCGCTCCTTCCAGCATGGCAGAAGCTATACCAAAATTATCCCTCAGCATGGTGGCCTGATGGGTCATGTTGTAGCTTATGCCGCCTACATGGGCTGCCAGGTTGATAACTACACGCTGATTTGCTGCTGCTTTCCTCGCAAATTCCGCATCGGCGCAGTCACCGCGTATTAAGCGGATTTTGGGTGCCAGGGGCTCAAGATACCGCAGGGATCCGGAGCTCATCCTGTCGGCTACCGTCACTAGCGCTCCTCTTTTTACCAGCTTTTCAACCACAAAGCTTCCGATAAAACCGTTTCCTCCGGTAACTAAGACCCGGGTATTTTTCCAAAAATCATTCATGGATCAGCGTATAGAGGTAAATATATTTATAATAGTGTCCATCTCTTTACGTGTTAATTCAGGATTATTCCCCACATACAATCCATAACGGTGCACTAAATTTGCATTTGGCAAAAAAGATGCCTTGTTCTTTTTCACATATTTACTGAAAAACGGCTGGTGCGTCATGTCACCTCCTACTACCGGACGTATTTCAACCTTACCATCACACTTAGCAACCAGCATATCCCGTATAGCCTGGGTTCTGCATACAATGGGGAGGGCAAAATTCGAAACCGTTTGTATATGATCATAACGGATCGGGAAATAAAGATCTTTCCGCTTATATATCGGTCCTGCCATGCTAAAGAAATTCTTCTGGCGCTTCCTGATAATTTCAGGCAGATACGTAAGCTGCACATTACCCAAAAAACCCTGTATTTCGGTTGTCCGGAAATTATATCCCAGATCATAAAACGTATACCGCGAATAAAATGTTGAGTTTACGTTGTGTTTGAGTCGCAAAAACAATTGCTTATCTTCGGTTAAATTCCTGTCCCAACCGTGCGCCCTTACTAAATGCAGCATAGTAACAAGCTCAGCATCATCCGTCACCACCGCACCCCCTTCAATGGTCGACATGTGGTGGCCGACATAAAATGAAAATGTGCTGGCCGTTCCCCAGTTGCCAAGCTTTTTGCCTTTATACACCGTTCCCAGCGATTCACAGTTATCCTCGATTAACATAATCTTCTTTGCGACACACAACCTCGCCACCGCGTCTATATCATCACAAAACCCCAATAAGTTAGTAATAAACAATAATTTAATCGGGTGTTTATCAATAGCCTCTTTAAGGGTGCGCGACGAAACATTGAGGGTATCAAGCTCTATGTCGACAGGCACTGGAGCTAACCCCAACTGGATAAGCGGCATAACATTAGTCGACCAGGTAATAGCCGAAAATCCAACTGCATCACCTTTTTTTATCCTGCCTAAATTTATAAGCGCCTGAATAAGGGCTAAATTTGCAGAGCTGCCGCTGTTGACAAACACGCAATATTTTCTTTTCTGGAAGGTGGCGAAACGGTGCTCAAAATCTCTACACTGCTTCCCTATACTCAGCTTGCCCTTCTTCATAATAAATTTGGCAAGCTTGGAACGCGTTTGCTGTTCCTTATAAAAGGTCGATTTGATAAGCGGTATCATGGGGATTTCTGTTTGCCGGGCGGGAGGGCAGCATGAACAACCTGGCGGTAGTATAGCAAAAGTCCGGTAAATAAACCTGCGTTAACAACAGTACTTGCAGCGATAATAGACAAAATATCCCGGTGGAAGAAAACGATCGCTGCTATCTGCAGCAGTGCCGCTCCCGCTACAAACCGCCAGACCACTGTATTTCCCCTCCCCAGTAGTGTCATAACCAGCACATAACTTAACGAATATAATGACAAAAACACCCCCATCCACCCCAGGAACGGTGCCGCGGGATAATAAGGCGCCCCGAACAAAAGACCAAGTGCTATATCAGGCATGAAAAAATACATGAGCGTAATCACACCGGAAACACCCAGCACGGCAAAAAGCGCTGAATACACCAGCTTATGGGAGCCAACCTGCTCCTTAGCGCGTTCTGCTACCACAGGAAACAGCACATACGAAACACTGCTTGATGCAAAGTAGACTATTTTTCCCATAACGGAAAGTGCTGCGTAATAGCCCGCCTCTACCGGCGGCAGATAATGCTTAGCTAGCAGGATATCCGTGCTGTAGAGCGAGGTAATACCAAGCATAGTGACGGCTCCGGGCAATGAATAGGAAATCATATCGCTTCTGGCAATACCGGTAGGTGTTCCTTTGGCCGAATATACAAACCGGAGCGGAATAAAGTACGCGATAAATCCCCCAACCCCGGTGACAAAACCCGCAATCACCGTTTCAACAACCCCCATGCCGGCACCTATAACTCCGCCGATTAACCGCAGTAAGGTAGTTACATTGGTTAATACCATGGCAGCGGTAAACATCTGGAATCCCTGCAGCAGGCTTGTTTGTACCACCGTAACCAACCAGAGTGCGGAGGTTAAGTACATAAAAAGTATAGAAATGGGCCGTGTTATATGCAGGAAATCAGCTAACAGCCACATAAACGGAATGATGACAATGAGCCCGGCTGCTCCGGCCAGCGCTAACCACCTCATCATAGACACACTCAGATTTTTTGCCTTGCCTATTTCATTTTTGGCACGGAACCCTGCAATATACTTTGTTAAGACAGTCTGCAAAACCAGTGAGGGAACGTTGAGGATATACGAAAACGAAAACAATGACGCCAGTTCGCCGTATGACACAGGGCCTAGCATACGACCCACTACCAGATGATATGCATACGCCCCTATATTAGCGATAGTACTGCCAATGAGGACTATGAGGCTTCCGCGCGCCAACGGGTGGGAAAATATGGCTGAAGCCTTTAAAAGTAATTTATTCATGGGCGCCAAAACCGGTAACGGATGAGGGTGATGAGTGCTATTACCCCATCACGCCAGGTAAGTTTTTTGCCTTCAGAAAATTTACGGCCGTAATACGTAATAGGCACTTCGTATATCTGGTGCCCGCTACGAAGTAGCTTAGCCGTTACCTCGGGCTCAAAATCAAACCGCTTCGCATGGATATCCAGATCTTTGACTGCTTCTTTCCGGAATGCCTTGTATCCTGTTTCCATGTCGGTAATCGTCGTGTTGTAAAGGATGTTGGTAACAAGCGTGACAAA
>JACRMP010000003.1 GCA_016214885.1 Candidatus Gottesmanbacteria bacterium
GACAAATCAGGGGCAATATACCGCGTGAGCATCAGCCAAAAGTAAACGCAAAAAGCTCGATGTCTCCGTCGAGAATCTCAAGCTTCAGGATGTGGGAACCCGCTTTGGGCAGTTTGATCAGTTTGTATAGTCTGTCGGAGGTGATTTTTACATTCCCCTCAGTGACATCTTCACCTTTGTTTTCGTCAGTAACCACCTTGCCATCCAGGTATACACGTAAGCCCCCTTTGGCATTGGGGGATGGCCGCATGACCAGGAATACTTCTTTGGCGTCGAAGCGGTAAGTGAGGGTGGCTCCTGTTTGCGGTGTTGCGCGTTCGGCTCCTATTGTCCAGGCACCGCTTAAGGCGAAGGAGTTTTTGGGTAGCGATACGGGGGCGGTAAATGTTACTACATTATTCGGTGATACCCGTTCCGGAGATACGAGGCCGGCCATGCGCTCAAACCCCAGATATGTTTCCGGCGTTCGTGATTCGACCTGATAGGTTGGGTTTTGCACTTTATCATTTATTTCTGCTCCCGTTTCCCCCAGCAGTTTCTGGATCGTAGTTTCTGTTTCGTCGTAATCACCCTCGCCGAAATGGGTGTAACGGATTTTGCCGTTTTTATCGACCATATATTTGGCCGGCCAATAGCGGTTAGCATACGCCCTCCATGTTTTGTAATCATTGTCCTGCATGATGGGATAGGTAAGTCCGAAGTCTGTTACTGCTTTTTTGACATTGTTTATTTCTTTTTCAAATTCAAATTCGGGAGTATGCACGCCAACAATAACCAGTCCCTTGTCGTTGTATTTCTCGTGCCAGGCTTTAAGATACGGCAGTGTGCGGATACAGTTGATGCAGGTATACGTCCAGAAGTCGATTAGGACTACTTTGCCCCGCAGCTCTTTCATGGTGAGCGGGGGCGAGTTTATCCATTCACCTCCCGGAATAAATTCAGGCGCGTTGCCATAATTTGATTCGAGTAAATTAGACAGCATGGATCCTCCTTTTTGTAATGAGTTTAATTGGTTCCGCACGATAGCGTTGTCTTCAAGTTTGGTGAGCCCCGTGCCGTATGCGGGGAATTTATCCAATATATATGTCTGGAACGACCGGTCCCACGAATTATATATGGCAACAGCGGTGATAAGCATAAGCACCCCGAACGCTTTCTGGATTCGGGGAGTGTTGGCAAGAAGCCATGGATGACTGGTAAGCAAGCTTCTTCCTCCCATAGTGATTGCAAGCAGCGGGACGGCAGTTCCAAGGGCATACGAAAGGGTAATGATAACGGCATTTACTCCTACGGAGCTGGTGGCCGCCAGTGTGATGATGGATGCCAGTATTGGCCCTACACACGGTGTCCAGATAAGTCCCAGACTCATTCCCACCAGAACGCCTGACAGGAAGCCGTCATTGGTGTTTTGTTTGGGGGCGAATGCTGCAAGGCGCGACAATAACTTTTCTACCGCGATCTGAAAAGAAGGTACTAATAAGCTTATGCCGGAAAGTGCAATTACTACAACCGCTGTTACCCGTAACACATCGGCGGATAGCCCGGTAGCGCGTACGATTACCGAAAGAAACAGGGTGAAGAAAGTGAAGCTTACTATAAATCCGGTTACCACTCCCATGGGGCGCCGTTTGCCGCCCGTAACGCTCCCTGACAGCACGATGGGGAGAATGGGCAGAATACAGGGAGAAAGGATGGTAATGAGCCCACCGAGAAACGCAAACAGAATAAGAATAATCATGATCTATTTGATGTTGGAAAGCAGATCATCTATGCCGCCTCCGTTCCAGGTGGTGAGTGGGAATCCCGTTCCGTCAACCTGTACAAATGTGTGCTGATAGGTGACGTTGTATTTCTTTTTAAGTTCAGTTGATGTGTCGTAATCAGTTTTAAACAGTATGGCGCCCATAGGAATAGTGTCTTTTTTGAGTGTAAACTCGGCATCAGCCGGTCTGCAGGTAGGGCACCACGGGGCATGGAAAAAGAGTATACGCTTTTTGCCGCTGGCGTTATCAAATGCTTCCTGGGAATAAGAAACATAACGGCCATTGTTTTCGGGATTTGCTGCTATCTGGTTATCGGTGGAGCCTTGGGTAACCGTTGTTTGTGTAGAACGGCGGGAAAAAACATATGTGCCGGCTACGAGCACCGCAATGACAACGGGGATAAGAATGTAAGGTTTCATACATTACGAGTGTAGCCGAATTGATCCGGCCCCGCAATATATTTTTAGGCAAACGAACGGGTGCGGACCAGTTCTTTCATAATGCTCTGTTTTGGTTTTTGATCAGCCCGCACGCCGAGGTTTTTCATAATGCGTTTAAGTGCTGAACGGGCGGCAGGTATGTCTGCTTTTTCTTTTTGTTGTTCCGCTTCCATAAATATACCGTAATCCGGGATAGCATCAAATGAAATAGTTGTATCTCCCAGCTGCCATTCCGATCTGCTCTTGGATATTTTGTAATACGGTTTGAGTCCGGCATCTGTAGTAAGCAGATGCGAAGCCTCGGTGAGGTGGTCACCTGTTTTGGAAAACACATGTTCATCCCATGCCGCGTCTTTTCCCTTCTGCATAGCTTTCGTCGTGAGGGTGGTGGTCGTTACCGTATCCCCGCGGTAATCCTGACGGATTGATTTCCTTATGCGGACAATCTGCTCATTAAGTGCACGTTTCTCCAGTTCATCATAACTGGTTATATCCGCAGGACAAAAAAATTCGTCCTGTATAAATTCATCTGCTGTGTGGGCGCCTCCCAGGCGGACTATCTGTTCCTGGATTTCCAAATGCTGATCAGGATCCAGTTTCGCCTGTTCTTCAACTTCAAACAGGGTTTCCTTGTGTTGAGGGGTATAGTCAGCGCTGACAAAACTGTGTTCGATATGTTCGACCATATACATATTGTAAAGGCTAATCCGTTAGAGGACAAAGATCCGCTTGAATAAGAGGTGGTGGTATCGATTATCATTTCCGTATGAAGAATCCATTGTTGGTTATCCCCGGTGTCGGCAAGAGCATAGCCGCGGACTTAAACGGTATCGGCATTCACAGGGTGAGTGAACTGAAAGGAAAAGATCCCGATGTATTGTATGACCTGCTCAATAAGAAGCAGGGCGTTATCATAGATCGCTGCATGTTATACGTGATGCGATGCGCGGTTTATTATGCGTCACATGATGTTTATGACCCCGATAAGCTGAAGTGGTGGAATTGGAAGGATTAACGTTTATTCGGATGGTTCGAGCAGTACGTTCAGATCTTTGAATCTGAGGTTATCTGCACTATTAAGAAAATAAGCGGCTATTCCTCTCGGAAGAAACTGCAGATCTGCGCGAGCCCTGCCATATTTTTTTTCAGTTTGTTTTTTATTCCTTGGGATATCTGCTTTATTTAGGCCGTCCACATTGAGCCACTCCCTGACTGCTCTGCCCCTGCCGGTCGTTTCCATGGTAAACACGGTTTCATCGGCTTCCTCGTTCCGTGTAACCGTGAGTGTACCCAATGTTTCGCCGCTTTCAGATTGCGCGAGTAGCCGGAGATCAGCACCAGGAAGTTTAACGGAAGAATACGTTTCAGATCCTTTGTGTGCATTTGCCGTGGTTGTTATCGTCATAGTGTATAGGCAGAGGTGTCCAGATGATATCAATGCATCCCGCAGTAGGCAAGTCCGTGGCAATCAAATCCTAGACACATCTATAAAAATTTAGTACAATCATCATTGTTGAATTGTAGAAGCAGTATTGCTTCCCAGTCGGGGAGCTTTTTTGTTTCTGATACAATAGCACTATGGCAAACCCACAAACAACCATTACAGAAAATCGCGACGTACCGCTTGATAAGGTGCGTAACATCGGTATTATCGCGCATATCGATGCGGGTAAGACAACCACCACCGAACGCATTCTTTACTACACCGGCAGGAGCTATAAAATCGGCGATATTGATGAAGGCACCACCCAGATGGACTGGATGGAGCAGGAAAAAGAACGCGGCATTACGATTGTATCCGCTGCCACCACGACATTCTGGAAAGGTTACCGCTTCAACATCATCGACACTCCGGGACACGTAGATTTCACCGCAGAAGTAGAACGCAGTCTCCGCGTTCTTGACGGAGGTATCACCGTTCTCGACGCAGAAGAGGGTGTACAGAGTCAGTCCGAAACCGTCTGGCATCAGGCAGATAAGTATAAAGTGCCGCGTCTTTGTTTTGTAAATAAAATGGACAAAATCGGTGCTGACTTCCGTCACACAATCCAACAGATCGAACAGCGCTTAGGAGCCCGCACTGCCGTTATGGTGGTGCCGATTGGCCGGGAATCGACATACAAGGGTATGGTTGATCTGCTTACCCGCAAAGCATATGTATGGAATTCCGATGATTTGGGGAGCCATCCTGACGAGCTTCCGGAGATCCCTGCTGATTTAACCGAGGAAGTAGAAACTTCGAGAAACGCCCTTGTCGAGCGCATCGCGGAAACTGATGATGACCTGCTGGAAAAATTCCTTGGCGGTGTTGAGCCGAGCATCGAGGAACTTAAGGCAGCGCTCCGCCGTGCAGTCATCGCCTACAAGCTCGTTCCAATTTATTGCGGCACCAGTCTCCGGAATAAAGGAGTCCAGCCGCTTCTTGATGCAGTCGTTGATTATCTGCCTTCTCCGTTGGACCTGCCGGAAGTTACCGGTATCCATCCGAAGACAGAAGCTCCGGTATCCCGGAAACGTATATCCGAAGAAAAGTTCTCAGGACTTGCGTTTAAGATTCAAATTGATCCACATGTAGGAAAACTTACCTATGTCCGTATTTATGCAGGGAAATTGGAATCAGGCTCCTATACTTATAACTCCAGCAAAGGAGCAGAAGAGCGCGTCGGACGTCTGCTTCTTATGCATGCCAACCAACGTGAAGAAATCCGCGAGGCATTTGCCGGAGAAATTGTGGCAGTAGTGGGTCTTAAAGATACGATCACCGGAGACACACTGTGTGACAAGGCAGATCCTATCGTTCTGGAAAAGATCACCTTCCCGGAACCGGTTATTTCGCTGGCCATTGAACCTAAGACAAAAAACGATCAGGAAAAGATGGGATACGCCCTACAGAGGCTTTCCGAAGAAGATCCGACGTTTAAGATTAAATCCAACCCGGAAACCAACCAGACCATTATCTGGGGCATGGGAGAGCTACATTTGGAAATCCTTGTCGACCGCATGAACCGCGAATTCAAGGTTGAAGCAAATGTCGGAGCCCCGCAGGTTGCTTACAAAGAAACGATTAAGAAATTGGCCGAAGGGGAAGGAAAGTACATCCGTCAGACCGGAGGACGCGGTCAGTATGGCCATGCGATGATTAAGATTGAGCCGAAAGCACGGGGAGAAGGATTTGAATTTATCGACGCCATTAAGGGAGGAGCGGTTCCCAATGAGTTTATTCCGCCGATTGAAAAGGGAATTGTGGAAGCCATGGAAAACGGAGTCCTTGCAGGATATCCATTAGTCGATATGTCCGCAACACTTTATGATGGAAGTTACCATGATGTCGATTCTTCTGAAATGGCATTTAAGATAGCAGGATCTATGGCGCTCCAGGATGCAGTCAAGCATGCAGATGCCACCATCTTAGAGCCCATCATGAAGGTCGAAGTGACGACCCCCGATGAATACATGGGAGATTGTATCGGTGATCTTTCCGCCAGACGTGCACAGATTATGGGTTCTGAGCAGCGGGGAACGGTGACCGTTATTCTGGCTATGGTGCCATTGGCAGAGCTTTCCGGGTACGCAACAGTGCTTCGTAGTTTATCAAAAGGCCGGGCCACCTACTACATGGAGCCCAGTCATTATGAAGAGGTGCCGAAGAATATCCAGGAAAAGATTATTGCGAAGAATGTCTAGTGTGTGTTAAAATGGCGCTAGCGACTCATTTTTAAGGTCGAGTATTTATTTTTTATAAACATATTCACGTTTTTGTAAGGAGGGTATATGGCAGATGCAGCTAAATTTGTTCGAAGTAAGCCACATTTAAATATCGGAACCATCGGTCACGTTGACCATGGTAAGACTACCCTTACCTCTGCTATTACGCATGTACTGGCAAAGTCCGGTATGGCGAAAGCGTTGAAGTATGAAGAAATCGACAACGCCCCCGAAGAAAAAGCCCGCGGGGTCACCATAAACATCCACCACTCTGAATACGAGACAGCAAAGCGCCACTATGCACACATTGATGCACCGGGACATGCTGACTATGTGAAAAACATGATCACCGGAGCCGCCCAAATGGACGGAGCCATCCTGGTCGTTTCAGCACCTGACGGTCCAATGCCGCAGACCCGCGAGCACATTTTGCTTGCAAATCAGGTCAACGTGCCGGCCATCATCGTTTTTATGAACAAATGCGATATGGTGCAGGACAAAGAACTTCTTGACTTGGTCGAGATGGAAGTCCGTGAGTTACTCACCAAATATAAGTATCCGGGAGACAAAATTCCGGTCATCCGCGGTAGCGCACTTAAAGCGCTCCAGGGTGATGCAGAAGCAGAAAAAGCTATCGAAGAGCTCATGAAGACCGTGGATGAATACATCCCCGATCCCGTACGTGAGCTTGAAAAGCCGTTCCTTATGCCGGTAGAGGATGTGTTCTCTATCAAAGGCCGGGGAACTGTAGTCACCGGTCGCGTATCCCGCGGCAAGGTGAAAGTAGGAGAAACGATCGAGATTGTCGGTATCAAGCCCACACAATCAACCGTCGTTACCGGAGTCGAAATGTTCCGTAAGTCACTTGATGAGGGACTTGCCGGAGACAACATCGGCGTCCTTCTCCGCGGAATTGAAAAAGAACAGGTAGAGCGCGGACAGGTGCTTTCTGCAACCGGCAGTGTAAAACCACACACCGAATTTGAGGCAGAAGTATAGTCATGCCGGGAGACAGTACCAAGATGAATGTCAAACTGATCGTTCCGGTAGCTCTCGAAGAAGGACTACGGTTTGCTATCCGCGAGGGTGGTCATACGGTGGGAGCGGGAGTTGTTACAAAAGTTATCGCTTAAGTTTCTTAAGTTAATTAAGGCTCATTAAGCACCTTAACACACAATGCCAAAAGGTCGTATTCGCGTCAGGTTAAAAGCATACGATAGCAGGATCGTTGATGACTGCTGTCAAAAGATACTCGATACCGCAGTGAGAACGGGTGCTCGGGTAGTGGGACCAGTCCCGCTTCCTACAGACAAAACCCATTTCAATGTGGCACGGGCGACGTTTATCGACCGCAACAGCCGCGAGGACTTTATGATTAAAGTGCACAAACGGCTTATCGACATTGTGGAACCGACAGACAAAACAATCGATCAACTCATGCACTTGGATTTGCCCGCAGGAGTGGATATAGAGATTAAAATGTAATTTGTGTTGCCGGAGATACTCTGGTATACTTAGATTTCTTGATATGGCGCCTCAAAGCGAAATATCGGAGGTTACCAAAAGTCTCGGATGAGCGTGTCCCGCCGAATAGCGGGAGAACGACCTCAACCGAGGTCGTTTTTTTGTGGGCTTAACTATGATAACTGCATTACTCGGTAAAAAATTGGGTCAGTCGCAAGCCTTTGATGATAAAGGTATGCGTATTCCTGTGACAACGGTGTTGGCAGGACCTAACTGGATTACCGAGGTTGAAGATAAAGAGAGTTTTAAGAGTATCCAGCTTGGATTTGGCACCATTAAAAACCTCAGCAAAGCAGAAGCAGGACACTTAAAAAAGGCGGGGCTCGAAGAAAAGCTCCGCTTTTTACGTAGTTTCACCGTAAGCGAGATCGCGGAAACGGAAAAACCGGGAACGCAGGTAGCAGTCGATGCCATCTTTGCTCCGGGAGATACGATTCGGGTGACAGGTACCAGCAAAGGAAAAGGATTTGCCGGCGTAGTGAAGCGGCATAATTTCAGAGGCGGTCCCCGAACGCACGGTCAGTCAGATCGCGAACGCGCACCGGGATCTATCGGTCAAACGACAACCCCGGGACGGGTCTACAAAGGAAAGCGCATGGCAGGCAGAATGGGAAGTGATACAGTAACAGTGAGAAACCTAAAAGTAGTAGCTGTTGATCCGGCTACGCACACACTGACGATCAAAGGATTAGTACCGGGAGCCATAAATGGGCTCCTTATTATTGCAAAAGAACCGGTTAGAAACGCATAACTATGGCAACCAAAGCAGTAAAACCAGTGAAAGCCGTTAAAGCTGTTAAGACAGAGCTAACCAAAGTGGCAAAAAAGCCGGAAGAAAAAAAAGAATCCGGCCTTTCTGTTTCTGTGGTAGATGCAAGCGGTAAAGCCGCCGGCACCGTAACACTGGCTTCTGAGCTGTTCGGCGCCAAGGTAAATAAAGATCTTCTGGCACAATCCGTCCGTGTATTTTTGGCTAACCAGCGCGAGGGCGGGGCAAGAAGTAAAACCCGCGGTATGGTAGAAGGATCGAGCCGCAAGATATACCGCCAAAAAGGAACAGGAAAAGCACGGCATGGTTCCATACGTGCCCATATTTTTGTCGGCGGAGGTGTAGTGTTCGGACCGGTTCCCCGTGATTATCACCTCAAGATGACCAAACAGATGCGCCGGGGAGCTTTGGTATCTGCATTAAGTGCTAAAAAAAGTGACGTCATCATCATGGACGGATTGGAATCCTTAGGAAAAACCAAGCTTATCGCCGGAGAGCCGCACGCAATATAAGTAGCGTCGATATTATCGGGGCAAAAGATTTGCATCCCTACGCTGTGGTGACACACAAGAAGATCGTATTTACAAAAGCAGCTATGGAAGAAAGCAAAACGCATTTTACGAAATAACTTATGAAACAAACGAGACCGCTTATTTCCGAAAAATCCATGTCACTCGCACAAAAAGGGTGGTATACCTTTGTGGTGTCTGCATTCAGCCGGAAAGAAGCAATAGCGCGCGAAATCGGTCAATTGTATAATGTCACGGTGCGTGACGTACATACGGTGCGCAGAATCGGCAAGATGCACAGAACAGGCCGCAAGGCAGTTCCCAAGAAGAGAGCTGACTGGAAAAAAGCAATGGTGCGTCTTGCTAAAGGACAAAAGATAGCTATTTTCGATATTGGTGATCAAACAGCACAGGCATAATCATGAGTAACATAACCGTAAAATCACTGACATCTATATTACAGAAGCATTCCGGGCGCGATATGTTCGGACATGTTTCGGTGCGCCATCAGGGCGGACGGGAGAAGCGGTTTTACCGTGAAATAGATTGGAAACGGACAAAGACCGGCGTACCTGCAAAAGTTGTGGAGATTTCTTATGATCCGAACAGATCAGCAGATGTGGCACTGTTAAACTACCAAGACGGCGATAAACGGTATATACTAGCCCCTCTGGGGCTTAAGGTAAACGATACCGTTTTAACCGGTGCCAGTATCGATGCGAAAATCGGTAACTGCTTGCCGTTGGGAAGTATTCCGGTAGGCACATTGGTACATAATCTGGAGATTAAGCCCGGCCGCGGCGCCCAGATGGTGAGAAGTGCCGGCAATGCAGCAGTGGTGTTGGCCCGAGACGGGGAACTGGTGCAGGTGAAGTTGCCCAGCGGAGAAACCCGGGTATTTGATGCGGCAGCTAAGGCAACCGTCGGACAAGTCGGAAACATTGACTGGAAAAATCGCGTTATCGGAACAGCAGGTAGAGCTAGGCACATGGGTAAACGCCCCGCAGTCCGGGGAGTTGCCATGAATCCGAGAAGTCATCCTCACGGAGGAGGAGAAGGAAAGAGTGGTATCGGACTTAAGTCCCCCAAGAGTCCATGGGGAAAGAGGACGCTCGGAAAACGGACACGGAAACTGAGAAAATACAGCGATAGGTTTATAGCGCAAAGGAGAAAGAAATAATATGTCACGAAGTAACAAAAAAGGACCATATATTGACCCGAGAGTTGTTGCGAAAATTAATAAACAAAAAGCGGGCGGGGATCATGCCCCTATTAAGACCTGGTCAAGAGCATGCCAGATCAGTCCTGAATTCGTGGGAATGACATTTGCCGTACATAATGGCCGGGTATTTACCGAAGTATTCGTGACCGAAGCAATGGTGGGACACCGCTTGGGTGAATTTTCCCCGACCAGGACATTCAGAGGTCATGGACAGGTGACAAAGCGCGTATTGGATAAGACATAATCATTTATGGAATACACAGCAACAGCAAAATATATTAGAACCAGCCCGCGCAAAGTGCGTTTGGTTGCCCGTGCTATTTCCGGGAAAAAGGTGAGTGTTGCACTTAACGCGCTGAGTGAAACCAGTAAGCACGCATCAGAGCCTATTGTGAAGCTCTTGAAGTCAGCGGTAGCCAATGCAGTGCAGAAAAAAGCAGCAGTAGAAACGCTCGTTGTGTCTGCAATTGACGTCATGGGAGGGCCGGCTTTGAAGCGCTGGCACGCAGTAAGCAAAGGAAGTGCTCACGCATTTAAAAAAAGAATGACACATGTAAAAGTAGTGTTGACGGAAGAAAGTAAGAAAGGTAACTAAGTTATGGGACAAAAAATTCATCCATATGGTTTTAGGCTTGGACCCTTGTATACATGGGTTTCCCGGTGGTTTGCAGACGACGCACACTATGCAGGATTACTTCTTCAGGATGTGTTGCTCCGTGAGCAGCTCACTAAACGCCTTAAACCGGCAGGACTTGCACAGATTGAGATTGAGCGGAGTATCAATAAGCTTCGTGTCATTCTGCACGTTTCCCGTCCGGGACTGGTCATTGGGCGCGGCGGCACCGGACTTGAAGAAGTGAAAAAGTTTATCGAAACAACCGTTGCAGAAATCGCCAGGGTGAAAAAACTCGGTAAAGCGGCATTTGACAGTACCAAAACCAAAATAGAAGTGGTAGTTGAGCCGGTCAAAGAGCCGAACCTCAGCGCACAGATTGTGGCGACAAATATTGCTGATCAACTGGTGAAGCGTATGCCCCACAAGAGGATCTGCATGCAGACCCTTGAAAGGGTAATGACAAGCGGCGCTCGTGGAGTAAAGATCAAGCTGGCAGGCCGTATTGCAGGTGCTGAAATTTCCCGCCGGGAGACGTACAAGACGGGAACCATTCCGCTCTCAACGCTCCGTGAGGATGTGGATTATGCAGAGGTACCGGCACTGACGAAATCAGGATATATCGGGGTAAAAGTGTGGATTTGCAAAAAGAATAAAGCGTTATAACAAGGAAATACTATGTTAGCACCAAAACGAGCCAAACATCGAAAAACATTCCGCGGCAAGCGCCGGGGGCTCTCGTTCCGCGGATCGGTGTTGTCGTTCGGTGAGTTCGGACTTAAAGCGATGGAATCCGGTTGGGTTTCCAGCAGACAGATCGAAGCATCGAGACGGGCGCTTACGCATCACATACGTCGCGGAGGAAGAGTGTGGATCCGGATATTCCCGGACAAGCCGATCACCAAAAAGCCGCCGGAAACACGTATGGGAAGCGGAAAAGGCGATGTGGCAGAATATGTTTGCGTGGTGCGTCCCGGACGCGTGTTGTTTGAGATGGCGGGAGTCGATGCCACCTTGGCCGCGGAAGCAATGAGACTTGCCGGTATCAAGTTGCCGATCAAATCAAAGTTTATCATGAAGGAGAAGGTAGCATGAAAAAAAAGGATTATACCGATATGCATGGCATGAAGCCGGATGAGCTTGTCAAAAAAGCACGCGAGCTTAAAAAGCAGATTAAGGCAGAGCGGCTTACCATGCAGACAAAAGAAGTAAAAAACAGAAGAATTGCAAAAGAACTGAGAAAAAAACAGGCAGTTGCCCTTTCTATAGCACGGGCAAAAGTATTAGCTCTGGGAAAGTGAGCATATTATGAAAAAACAAAAAGAATTTACCGGTACCGTGATTTCTACCAAAATGAAAGACACGATTGTTGTGGAAATTGAGCGGATGACACGTCACCCGCTGTACCGCAAGGCAGTTAAAAGCACAAAGCACTTCGTGGCACATATAACAGGAGCCACTGTCGAAGTGGGCGATTATGTAAAAATTGCGGAAAGCAAGCCGATCAGTAAAACTAAGCATTTTGTTTTTGTATCAAAAGTTTCTAAATAATATATGGTTCAACGACGTACAGCACTAACAGTTGCAGACAATTCAGGAGCACAGAAGATGGTGGTCATCCACATCTATGGCGCCGGACAGAAAACAACGGCAACATTGGGTGATGTGGTTCAGTGTGTAGTAAAACAGGCAGACCCGTTGGGAATCGTAAAAGATGACGAACTGGTGCATGTAGTAATTGTGAGAACACGGAAAGAATATCACCGTGCCGACGGTTCCTATATCCGCTTTGATGACAACGCAGGGGTAGTTATTGACGATGCGGAGAACCCAAGAGGCACACGGGTATTCGGACCGGTCGCCCGTGAGGTAAAAGAAAAAGGATTTGATAAAATCGCAAGTTTGGCAGTAGAGGTGTATTAATATGAAATACAAAAAGGGAGATACCATCGTCGTTACGGTCGGAAAAGACAAGGGTCATAAAGGAAAAATTGACCGTGTTCTTCCGGCAGAGGCAAAAGTAGTGGCCGCGGGGATCAATGTGTCCAAGAGGCACATGAAACGGCGCGATGACAAAAATCCCGGAGGTATTATCGATATCGTTAAACCGATTGATGTAGCAAAAATTGCATTGGTATGTCCTTCATGCAATAAGCCGACACGGGTAGGATTTTTGGTTGCAAAGAATGAAAAAGTCCGGGTGTGCAGAAAGTGCGGAAAGAAAATATAACTATGAATACACTGCGCGATACATATACAAAAGAGCTGATCCCGAAACTCATGGCGGATCTTGGTGTAGCCAATCATATGGCGGTACCGAAACTCGTCAAGATTGTGGTAAACTGCGGTATCGGCGCGGAGGCTCAGAAAGACAAAAAGGTTATAGATAAAGTCACGGAGCAGCTCGGTATTATTACCGGACAGCGCCCGCATATAACCCGCGCCAAACAGGCAATTTCGTCTTTCAAGCTGAGGGCGGGGGATCCGGTGGGTCTCCGGGTAACGCTCCGGGGTATGCGGATGTATGATTTTATACTCCGTTTAACTATCGTTGCATTGCCGCGTGTCCGTGATTTCCGGGGAATTCCGAATAAAGGATTTGACGGGCGGGGAAACTATACACTGGGATTAACCGAACAGACATTGTTTCCTGAACTGGATTACAGCCTGATCGATAAAGCCCGCGGATTTGAAATAACATTCGTAACAAATGCAAAAAATGATAAAGGTGGTAAGGCATTGCTGACCGCATTGGGTATGCCGTTTGCAAAGGAGAAATAAACCTATATGGCTAAAACATCTGACGTAGTCAAATTTGAACATAGACAGAAATTCGAAGTCCGGCACCGGAACAGGTGTATGCTTTGCGGACGTTCACGTGCATATATGCGTAAATTTAAATTGTGCCGTATCTGTTTCCGTAAGCTCGCACACAAAGGCGAATTGCCGGGAGTAGTAAAGGCGTCTTGGTAAAGGAGATATTTTTATGATGATAAGCGACCCAGTTGGAGACATGTTGACCCGCATCAGAAATGCGGCGCTTGCCCACAAGAAAAATGTGGAGCTTCCTTCGAGCAAGCTCAAGGTTGCCGTGGCAAAATTGCTTGTCAAAGAAGGCTACCTTGCAAGTGCAGAAGAAGAAACCAACAAGTACGGACACGTGCTGAAGCTGACCATTACTTACGAAGGCAAAGAACCGTTACTTACCGGTATTAAACGGATTAGTAAGCCCGGACTGCGGTGGTACATAAACAAGAAGAAAATCCCTATGGTTATGGGAGGAGCGGGAATTTCTATTATCAGTACCCCTCACGGAGTCATGAGCGGAAAAGATGCAAAGATGAAAGGTGTCGGCGGAGAATTATTGTGTGAAGTTTGGTAAAGGAAAACTATATGTCACGAATCGGAAAACTACCAGTTGCAGTGCCAAAAGACGTAACCATCACGCTGACGGATAGTGCCGTTACGGTGAAGGGTACCAAAGGCGAGCTTGTCGTGGCGATTCCTCAGGGAGTCGGGGTAAGTATGGAAGGGGAGACCCTGGTTGCTAAAAAGCTCCGCAACGACAGAAGCGCCAGAGCGTCTCATGGAACAATTGTCGCACTCCTTAAAAATGCAATAATTGGGGTAACAAAAGGATGGCAAAAACAGCTGGAGTTATCCGGTGTCGGATACCGCGCCGCGTTAACCGGTACCAATCTTACCCTAACGGTAGGATTTTCCCATCCGGTGACGGTAGCTCCGCCAAACGGGATCACCTTCGCCGTGACTGACGGAAAAATTATGGTAAGCGGTATCGATAAATATCTTGTTGGCCAGATAGCAGCAACCGTTCGTGGAGTGAAACCTCCGGAACCTTACAAAGGCAAGGGTATAAAATATACCGGTGAACATATCCGCAAAAAGGCAGGAAAATCAGCAAAAGCAGTAGGAGGAGCTCCGGGAGCTAAGTAAACGTATGAAAACCAAAAATGAAATGAGACTGAAGCGCAAGTTGTCGATCCGCCGTAGATTAAGCGGTACGGAGGATAGACCACGCCTTGCGATATTCCGTTCCAATACCCGTTTGTCCGCACAGCTTATTGATGACACAAAAGCGGTTACTATTCTTTCCGCATGGATAAAGGGGAAAAATATTGCCGCAGCGACAACGCTCGGTGAAACGATTGTCAGTCTAGCCAAAGAAAAGAAGATAACCACCATTGTTTTTGACCGGTCCGGATACCGATATCATGGAGCAGTCAAAGCATTTGCGGAAGCAGTCAGAAGCGGTGGGTTAGTTTTCTAAAAAGGAGTATATATGATGAATTCACGAAGACCAGATAACAGACCGCCAAGCGAATTCGAAGAGAAAGTCGTGCAGGTAAACCGTGTCTCTAAAAAGGGCAAGGGCGGAAACAAGATTAGTTTTTCGGTGCTTGTTGTTGTGGGTGATAAAAAAGGCAGAGTGGGAGCAGGCTTGGGCGGAGCGCCTGATGTGTCTGCTGCAGTCAAAAAAGCAGTTATCTACGCCAGGAAACACCTTATTACCGTGCCGATGTATAAGACAACCATTCCGCATGTGATATTTGTGAAACTGGGAGCAGCCCGGATCATGTTGAAGCCGGCTCCTCCGGGAACAGGAGTTATCGCCGGAGGCCCGGTGCGCGCAGTGGTGGAAACCGCTGGTATCCGTGATATCGTGTCCAAAATATTGGGAACAAGCAACAAAGCGTCAAATGTCTATGCCACGATGGAAGCATTGCGGCAGTTAAAAGCAATAAAGAAAAAAGCCTAAATTATTATGATTCACACACTACCCAAAACAGTTGAACGTTCACATAAACGGTTAGGCCGAGGACATGGGTCAGGCCGGGGAAAAACAGCAGGACGCGGCACTAAAGGACAAAAAGCCCGTGGCAGCATCCCCCCGCATTTTGAGGGAGGACAGCTTTCTGTTATGAAGCGGCTTCCGTACCTGCGCGGAAAGATGCGGAACAAATCCCTGAGTCCTAAGCCGGTGACGGTGGCTGTTGCCAATCTATCCAAACTTCCCGCCGGATCCAAAGTGACGCTGGAACTTCTGAAAAAACATGCTATAGTACCTGAGCGAACCCGCGGGGTAAAAATTCTCGGCGGCGGCAAACTAGCGGTAGCGCTTAACGTAGAAGTGTCATGTTCTGAGGGTGCAAAAAAGATAATCGAGAAAGCCGGCGGTTCTGTCGCGTAAGCCACGGACAGTAGTCTCACGTATAAGCGGGATCACCATGGTATGAACTCAATATTGACTGCCCTTGTAAACAGTTGGAAGTCACCTGAACTGCGAAGGAAGATTCTTCTCACCGCATTGATTTTTGTCATATTCCGCGTGTTTGCCCATACCCCAATCCCCGGTATAGATCGCGAAAAACTTGCACTGCTTTTTTCCCAGAATCAATTTTTGGGACTTTTGGATATATTCTCCGGAGGAACACTTGTTAATTTTTCTATTCTTGCTTTGGGTCTTAATCCATATATCAATGCATCTATCGTGCTGCAGCTTATGACTATCGTATTCCCCAAGCTGGAAGCACTCCAAAAAGAGGGGGAATACGGGCGTGAAAAAATTAACCAGTACACCAGATTTCTTGCAGTACCCCTTGCCGCCGCTCAGGCAGTCGGTATGTATGTACTGCTCAGAAATCAGGGGATAGTAGGAGTTCTTGATCCGCTGACCCTCATATCCATTGTTCTTACTATGACGGCAGGAACCCTGTTTGTTATGTGGTTGGGTGAGCTCATTACCGAGTACGGTGTCGGAAATGGTATATCACTCCTTATATTCGCCGGTATCGTGGGAAGGCTTCCTGTAGTCGCTTTTCAGACAGCAAGTACGTTTCAGCCGGAGCAGCTTATGAATACATTGCTGTTTGGTGTAGTCGCCATCGTTGTCATAGCAGGAACGGTGTTTATGAATGAGGCAGTGCGGAGGATTCCTGTTCATTACGCCAGGCGTATTCGGGGTAATAAAATGTATGGGGGAAATACCTCCTATTTGCCGCTGCGGGTAAACCAGGCGGGAGTAATTCCCATTATCTTCGCGGTGTCTCTAGTCCTTATCCCGTCGCTTTTGGGAGGATTTCTACAGCAGATCCAGAATCCATTGATTTCGGGTATCGGAAGATTTTTTGTCACTGCATTTAATCCTGACGGACTTTCGTATAATCTTATCTACTTTTTCCTGGTGTTAGGGTTTACATACTTTTATACCGCAATCACGTTTAACCCCACTAAAATTGCCGGAGAGATCCAAAAGTACGGCGGATTTATACCCGGTATCCGTCCGGGGACGCCTACCGCAAATTACTTAAACTATATATTAACCAGAATCACCTTGGCCGGCGCGTTGTTTTTGGGTATTCTTGCGATTTTCCCCTCCATTGCAAAAAGTGTTTCCGGAGTTTCGACACTTTTGGTCGGGGGAACGGGAGTACTTATCGTAGTATCGGTTGTCCTGGAAACAGTGAAGGCGCTTGAAGCACAATTGGTCATGCGTAATTATGAAGGTTTTATGGACTAAGAAAGGAAGCTCTAAGAACTATATGAAAGTTATTCTTATCGGTATTCAGGGGTCAGGGAAGTCGACGCAGGGGAATATTCTAAGTGAGAAGCTGCACGTACCGTATTTATCCAGCGGACATATATTCCGTCAGATGGCGGGCGAAAAAACTTCCTGGGGCAGATATGTTAAAGAAACGCTTAATGCAGGGTTTTTAATCCCCGATGAAAAAGCGATTCCTATAATTGAAGAATATCTGGCAAAGCCCGAGTATAAAAGCGGATATATTCTCGACGGATTTCCGCGTACCACCAAACAGGCAGAGGATTTCACCAACGGGGTAGACAAGGTAATTTACCTTAAAGTTTCTGATAAAGAAGCGCTGTGGCGGTTAAGCGGACGGATAGAAGAAGGAGTGCGGGAGGATAATACCCTGCACGCCATCCGCCAGCGGATAAAGCTTTTCCATGATGTGACCGAGCCGGTGCTTGAGTACTATCGCAAGCAGAGCAGGCTACTTGAAGTAGACGGCGAACAATCCATTGAAGATGTGACCGCACAGATTCTTGCAGGGGTAGGAGTTGAATGAAACCCATAGTGCAGATAGCCATTGATGGCCCGGTTGGTTCCGGAAAATCTGATATCTCCGCTAGCCTCGCCACGACCCTCGGTTTTGTTTTCATATACACAGGAGCTATGTACCGCGCGCTCGCACTTCTTTGTCAGCAGTCGGGAGTTGATACGAAAGACGCTCAGGGTGCATTAGCGCTTTTGTCCACGCATACTATAGACCTCGAACCTCCGCTTCCGGACAGTAAGAAGCCATACCGGGCGTTCATTGACGGCAAGGACGTTACAGAGCAATTATTTACGCCGGATGTTGACAGGGGGTCTTCAGATGTCGGGGTGATACCGGATGTCAGAAAATTTATGGTACGACGTCAGCAGGAGTTGGCAAAAGGGAAGTCAGTCATTATGGAGGGTAGGGACATTGGGCTTCGTGTGCTGCCTGAGGCAAACCTTAAAATTTATCTAACGGCAGATCCCGAAGAGCGGGCAAAGCGCCGATATGAACAATACAGGCGAAAAGGCACAGCAAAGACGCTGGAAGAAATGATAGAAGACACCAAATTCAGAGACGCACAGGACATGTCCCGCGTTACTGACCCGCTGCAAAAATTACCGGATGCATGGGAATTGGACACCACCCACATGTCGCAAGATGACGTCATCCGCGCGATAATTGGTGAGTTAAAAAAACGGAGTCTTATATGAATCAACAGGATACAAACAAAACTGCAGCAATGCAGGAGGGTGGCAAGGTGCTGGGGGCGGTGCTTGATGAACTTTTGGATTTCGCAGCACCGGGTGTCACACTGCTTGAGATAGAGGCGCTTGCCCAGAAGCGGATCAAAGAGGCGGGGATGAAGCCGTCATTTTCTACGGTGGCTGATTATAAATGGGCTACCTGTCTATGTGTAAATGACGTGATTGTACATGGGATACCGACCGGCAATGCGTTGGCTGAAGGGGATCTTTTGACAATTGATATCGGACTCATTAACAGGGACTATCATACAGATACCGCGTGGAGTAAGGTAATCGGAGTCCCCGCATTCCCGGTGCCTGCTGCCACCGTGGTGTTTTTGGAAACAGGCAAGCGCGCGCTCAAAGAGGCAATTGCCCAGGCAAAGCAGGGTAATCACGTCGGTCATATATCACAGACACTCCAGCGTATCGTGGAAGGTGCAGGTTATGGCATCGTCAAGCCGCTCGTTGGGCACGGCATCGGGAAAACGCTGCACGAAGAGCCACAAATCCCCGGTTTTTTGCGCGGTGCGGTCGAAAAGACACCCAAACTGAAAAGCGGGATGTCTATAGCGATAGAGGTGATATATGCGATGGGTAATCCTACCGTGTATTATCACGAAGACGGATGGTCGATTGCTACCCGCGATCATTCGCTTTCTGCGGTGTTTGAGCAGACGGTTATTGTCACCGATGCTGAGCCTCTTATTATCACCCCGCCGCATAATGTGTGATACCTCTCTTGACTCACGGGGTTTGGGGTATTATGGTAAGTACATCATGAAGAGATTATTGTTTGTGGTTCTTCTCCTCTTGGTTGTGGTGGGCGGTTACAAGATGTCCCAGCCCAAAACTTCTTCACCTACTACCGGTAACGTAAAGCTATATTGGTTTATCCCTGATGGTATGCGGGCAGAGCCGGATTTATTTAATATTTATGCCTGGGCACGGGAAGGGAAATTGCCTAACATCAAAAAACTTATGGACAGAGGCACCTACGGATATTCATACCCGAATTTCCCCAGCCATACTCCTACGAATTTTGCAACCCTGCTTACAGGATCCATGCCGGAAGTCCACGGAGTGGACGACGGACCTATGCGTGAAGTCGGCAAACCTCTTGATGCAGTAGCGGTTCCCGGATTCCGATCGACCGCCAAAAAGGTTGCACCCATCTGGAAAACATTAGAGGAAGCCGGTATGAAAGTGGCGGTTCTGTCTGTCCCCGGAAGTACACCCCCTGAGTTGCAAAAGGGTGTCGTTGTCCGTGGTCGTTGGGGCGGCTGGGGAGCTGATTTTGCACCTCTTAATTTTGAAACAATGGGGGATCTTACCCAGAGAAAAAAGCAGGGCAGGGCAACAAAGTTATTTTTCTTCGGTCCCCAGTTAACGCAGTATATTGACGCAGTTAAGCCAACGGGATGGGAAAATACTCCCATGAGTTTTTCTGACGCCGCTGAGGTGACCCTTACCGGGTGGGGAACGCCCGTATATGCCTATATATATGACAGTACAAATGACAATAAAAATTCGTCGGACAGGGTTATGTTTTCGCTCGATAAAAAGACCAAGCTTGGTGATGTGTCGGTCGGCAGTTGGACTGATTGGCAGCCTATCACCCTGACCTGGAAAACGGCAGATGCTGCTATCCCCGTAGCATCCCATGTAAAGGCGGGGGTGATTAAGCTCGGTGACAACGGGTTTTTCCGTATCAGACTTATTTATGACGCACTCAATAAACACATTACTTTTCCGGAGACTGCCGCGGAAACGCTGCAAAAATCAGTAGGTCCCATGGTTGATTTTGCAGATAATTTCCCGGCACAGCTTATCTATTATCCTGAGGATAAAAAAGCATTTATGGACGAAGCATCGCTTTCGTTTGACTGGCATACAAAAGCTATCAAATCTATGGTAAAAGATTTTTCTCCTGATGTTGTGATTCACGATATTTATACTCCCAATCAGATGCTTACCAGTAAATGGTGGATGAGTGGTATTGATCCCAAAAGCGCTTCATATGCCACAATGTCCCCGGGTGACCGCGAAAAGTTATGGAGTGAGGTTCAGGATATGTATGTGAAACTTGATCGTATGATCGGAGAAATACTCAAAGTAGCCGATGCAAATACCTATATCGTATTAAGCAGTGATCATGGCGCAGTGCCGCTCGACAGAAGCGTAAATCTTAACAATATTTTTGCCAAAAAAGGCTGGCTTAAATTTACGATAGACCCCAAAACAGGAGAGCCGATTATTGACTGGGCAAAATCAAAAGTCATTTATCTTAAAATGGCGCATGTGTATGTAAACCCAAATGGCCTTGCCGGTAAATACACCAGAGCCACCGGGCCTACTTATGACACACTCCGTAATGAGGTGATAGATACACTCAAGACCCTGAAAGATGAAAACGGTGTTGCTCCTGTGGTTGATGTAGTGAAGTGGGAAGACGCCAAATCCTACATGCAGCTTGACCCTGACCGGATCGGGGATCTAGTTGTCGCAAATACCCCGGGATACGGATGGAATGAGGAAATGTCTGCTGATCTGGTGCCATTTTCTGCTCCCGTTGTTTCGGGATATAAACAGGCTATTAAAGCCATTGATGTACCGGGTATGTGGACGCCGTTTATCATGGTGGGGCCGGGTATCAAGAAAAATAATTTTCTTGGCGATAAACCATTCTCACTTATCCAGCAGTACCCGACAATCATGAAGGCGTTGAAAGTTCCCATGCCAAGTTTTGTGCAGGGGAAACCTCTGGAAATTTTTAAATAATATCCTCACTTGCTGCAGGTTAGTGAAAGTAGCTGTGTTTCTATTTCCTTCGCCTGTTCTTCAAATTCCCGTACCGGCTGGAAAAGCTCAAGTTTGATAAGGAGGGAGGCTTTTTTGCAGTAAAGAAATGCCACAATCCCTTTATAAACAGCCTGATCTTTGGAGCAGGAGCCGAAGGTCATACGGTTGTTAAGGTATCCCGTAAAATACCTAATGCGGGTGGCATCGACTGTCGTATCGGTAAATGACGGAATATAGTCGGGATCACAGATGATGGCATCGGATATTTCTCCCGGGTATGGAGCGGGGGCTTTTTCAAAAAGCGCTTTGACGCGGGTTACGGCTGCAGTAAGTTCTGACTCTGCTGATTCGGAGTTCACCCGGTTTGTTTCTATCCTGAGCCGCCTGGATCCGGATGAAAATAGCGCCCGGTACGATTGTTCCGTTTCGCTATATGTTTCTTTACGTATAAATTTATGCTTATTAGCGAGGGTAATGCAGTCTAAATTACTGCATAGGGACGAAGTAGGGCGCAGTGTGTATGCAATGCCGAATATAGCTGCAAAAATGAACAAGATAACAATAGTGTGGCGGACGGTCATACTAGTATTCTATACTACAGTGACTGTAGCACATTCATATTGGTAGTTAAAAAATATGTCACGACGTTTCTTAATTATAGGACTGTGTGTTGTCGTTATTATCAGTCTTGTTGCGTTGTTTTTCCGCGATGGGCGCAGCAGGGGAGCGTATTCCTGCAGCGATTGTAATGTGATCGTTATTGCGGTCGATCCACTCCGCGCGGATTCACTTATGAGTATGGGAGGGACGCGCAATAACACGCCGGTTCTCAATTCTCTGGCAGACAGGGGATATGTATTTACTAATACGATCGCTGCATCGAGCTGGACTCTGCCTTCTGCAATGAGCTTTATGACCGGGGTGTACCCATCTGTGCACGGAATAATCAATAAAGACCTTGTAGGGGCAAATGGCATGAATGATACCAAACCCGCTTCACTGCAGGAAACAGCCCCCCGCCTGGATTCACTTGTAAATATTTTCAGGTCACACGGATACAAAACCGGCGGATTTGCCGGAGGAGCGGCACTTAATGCCTCATATGGGTTTGATAAAGGATTTGATACATATGTAAGTGACGGTGATTTTATGGGGCTTGCGTCACCCTCTGCACAGGCACTGGATTTTATAAAAGCCAATGGTAATGAAAAAGTATTCGTTTTTTTACATGGGTTTGATGTGCATGGTCAGTATATGCCGGCTAACGGATTTGACCGGAGATTCGTTTCGCCCGAATACCGGGGTAAGCTAACCGGTGCCCCTTTGGAGCAAAAAGAACTCCGCGAGGAAGGTGTCCGTCAGGGATCTGTTTATATAACTCCGGAGGATGTGGCTTTTTTGCGTGCAATCTATGATGAAAAAGTATCAAACATGGATGCAGAAATAGGGATGTTTTTAGACGCGTATGAAAAAATACTGCCAAAAAGAAAAACAGTAATCGTGTTTACCTCGCATCATGGTGATGAGTTTTATGAACACGGAAGAATAGATCATGGCATGACCCTGTATGATGAGGTAATCAGGGTGCCGTTTATTTTGAGTATTCCAGGCATCGACAAAACAATCCGGGTGGATCAGCAAGTAAGGAATGTAGATATTCTTCCTACTTTACTGGAGGTGGTGGGTATCACACTGCCGAAGCAGTCCGGAAGTATAAATGGAGTCAGCCTTATTGCTGCGATGAAGGGGGAGAATCTTCAGTTGGATGCCATTTCAGAAACTTCTTACCGGTATGCAACATTTCAGTCAGCAATACGGGGCTTTGACGGATGGAAGCTCGTATATGACAGGGAGCAGCAAATTAAACAGCTGTATCATTACTCCAAGGATGACGGCGAAATGGATAACCGGTACGGTCAAGATGAGGCGGCAGAGTCACGTTTGATTTCGGCTTTGCTTAGTTACATTAACGGTCTGAAGAACGCGCGGATGGATTTTGGTGGTAAATAACATATGATGGCATACAGAAATAGATTTTTTTTAATTCCATTGGGGATCATTATAGGATTGCTTTTTTGGTTCGGGCTAACTCCCGGAGTAGGACAGAAGATTGTTGGCGCGGTTAGCCGGAGAATGCGCATGATGTTTCCCCGATCGGCTCCGTGTCCCGGTTGTAATATTGTCATTGTAAATATCGACACCCTCCGTCCTTCCAATATGCCTTGCTATGGTTATGTCCGTAATACATCCCCAAATTTATGCGCATACGCAAACAGTAGTATGCGTTTTTCCAATTTTTATACACAAACACCATTTACTTTGGACAGTCATATGTCCATATTTACGGGATTATTTCCGTCTTCTCATCAGGTGACAGAGGCGTTAAAAGACACCCTGAATCCCGAAATTCCCATATTCACTGAAACGCTCGACAAGAACGGTTACCGAACTATCTGGGTAGGGGCAACGGATGATATTAATTTACCGTTAGACCGAGGACTGGGTCGTGGCTTCGATGAATTCCATCAGGCAGATGGTAATTCGCCGGACTGGGAATCCGATTATAGTAAGCTTTTGCCTGAGCTTTTGGGCGATACGCCGACCTTTATGTTTATACATTCATATGGAGTACATTCACCTTATTTGGTGGGTAAGGGACCGTATCGGTTCATTCAGTCTGTTTATCCGGGGATTCCCCTTACCGAAGAGGAATTTTATCCGCACTCGCGTGATTATTACGAATTTGTAATTTCAGAATTTACCAGCCGGTTGAATGCAAGCAGCACTGCTGAAAGCAAACAGCGTAATGGGAAGATAGTCAGCAGACTGGAACAAGCACTTAAGGTAAATGACCTGGATAAAGCACGGCAAATTACCTGGGAGTTCCCCGATTATGAAAACTATAGCTTGTATATGACATGGTATTATCTGCACATACAACAGGGTGACGAGGCGGTACTTGAATATCTTAAAACGCTTTATGATGAGCGGATATATCAGGTTGACCGGCAGTTAGCATCACTTTTTAAATTTCTGAACCGTCCGGATGTGAAGAATAATACCATTGTTATAATTTTGTCCGACAATGGTGAAGAATTTATGGAGCACGGATCGTTTGATCACGGAACAAATATTTACAACACAGCAACGCACGCGCCGTTTATTCTTTCTGTCCCCGGCATGAAGCAGGGGGTATATCACGAATTGTTCCAGGCAGTTGATATAGTGCCGACCCTCTTGGATTTGGTGGGGATTGTACCGGAGGGTCCGCTTGATGGGGTGAGTATGCTGCCGGTTATGAAAGGCAGGGCTCCGTCCTACACGGGAGACCGTTACCTTATCGGCCAATATAGAGGTGGGGATATAATCTCTATCCGAAATAGCCGCTGGAAAATGTATAAAAATTTCAAACCCGACCAGTATGTAGAGCTCTACGATCTTATGAAAGATCCGCTTGAGCAGTACAATGTATTAGGCGATCATCTTGATATTGCCAGGCTTTTGGATGCCGCTTTAATAAAAACCCTGGAAGCCTCTCCCAAGTATGCCTCCACAAGCGGAGAATTCCCCAGTTGGCTGGATGATGCGAAGCGCCACAAGCTCATGTTTGAAGGATATTTTTGAGGCTGAGGCTATAGGTTGACCAAAGGCACCCGATAGGGTACAATAAGGATCTTCAACAATTTCCCTCTCTAACTAAGAGGGAAGTTTGTTGTTATAATATGGCGCATCAGGGGAATATAGAGATAGACGGTGAAGTGGCGGAATGTCTGCCCAATACATTGTTTCGGGTGAAACTCTCTAATGGTCATATTGTGCTGTGTCATCTGTCCGGTAAGATGCGGTTGCATTTTATACGCATTATGCCGGGAGACAAAGTTAAATTAGAGATGACGCCGTATGATCCGACCAAAGGAAGAATTACCTACCGGTTAAAATAATGATTGTATGAAAGTCCGAGCAAGTATTAAACCAATGTGTCGAAAATGTAAAATTGTCCGCCGCAGAGGGCGGGTATATATCATTTGCGAGAATCCAAAACATAAACAGAGACAAGGATAAAAACCTATGGCACGTATTTCAGGAGTAGATTTACCAAACGACAAGCGGCTTGATATTGCACTTACCTACCTCTATGGGGTGGGCAGGTCGAATGTAAAGCTTATCCTCAAAAAGGCAGACTTAGATCCCACAAGACGGTTTAAAACCCTCACCGACGACGAAGTAAGTAAGTTAACCAAAATTATTGAAAAAGACACCATGGTGGAAGGAGACCTCCGCCGGGCAGTCGGAGACAGTATCAAACGTCTTATCGAAATCAAATCATACCGCGGTATGAGGCACGCCCACCGGCTTCCCTCACGTGGACAGCGCACCAAGACCAACGCCCGTACCAAACGGGGTAAACGTATGACGGTAGGAGCGCTCAAAAAAGAAGACAGAGCAAAGACAGAGACAGCCGCACCGGCAGCTAAATAACCTATGGCAACCAAAGTTACAAAAACCATTCCGACAAAAGGCCGTGTATATATAACGGCGACATTTAACAATACGATTGTTACCTTAACTGATGAGCGCGGAAACGCGTTGTTCTGGGGCTCTTCAGGGCTTGTCGGGTTTAAGGGAGCCAGAAGGGCGACCCCGTATGCGGCAACAACCGCGGTAGAAGGGGTAGCACGAAAAGCGCTTGATGCAGGGCTCCGGGAAGTTGAAGTATATATCAAAGGGCCGGGAGCGGGACGAGATGCGGCGCTTCGAGCACTTAAGGCCGTCGGACTCGGTATTACGCTTATTGCAGATGTAACACCTATTCCGCATAACGGCGTAAGACCTAAGAAAAAACGGAGAGTATAACACTATGGGAAAATATAACGGACCAAAAAATAGACTGGCACGGAAAGAAGGCATTGATTTAGGCCTTAAGACGATTGGCACCAAGAGTCATGCAGGGCTTATGAAGCGCCTGAACGTTCCTCCGGGGCAGCATGGTCAGAAAATGAGGAGAAAAATTTCCGGGTATGGCACTCAGCTTCGTGAGAAACAGAAAATGAAGCGGATGTACGGAGTACTGGAAAAACAGTTCAGAAGGTATTTTGCCATGGCGAGAAAATGGCGCGGCAATACCGGAGACATGCTTGTGCAGTTTTTGGAGCGCAGATTGGATAACACGGTTTACCGTATGGGGCTGGCTCCTACCCGCACGAGCGCGCGTCAGTTCGTATCGCATGGGCATATTATGGTCAACGGCAGTAAGGTAAACATTCCTTCATACCTGGTTGCCGCGGATTCTGTAATTACCATCAAACCAAAAGCAGCAGAGATTCCTGCTATTAAGAAAATGCTTGAGGATAAATCCTTTGCTCCGCCTGCATGGCTGGAGCGCAAGGGCGGAGCCGGTAAGGTCACCCGTTTGCCGGAGCGGGACGATGTGAAAGAAGATATAAATACACAATTAGTTATCGAGTACTATTCTCGTTAAGGAGGCAGGGTGTAGTCCGTTGAGTTTGCTCATAATAAGTAAACTCAAGGTTCTATACTCTTAGCACGAACATATGATTGATCCGAATTTTGTAATAAAAACAGAAGTAGACAAACCAGGATATGGCATGTTTGTCATGGAGCCTTTAGAACAGGGATACGGACACACACTCGGTAACAGTTTGCGCCGTGTGTTGCTTACCAGTCTTCCGGGTTCTTCCATAACATCGATTAAAATCGGTGGTGTTTCCCACCAGTTTTCAACGCTTGCCGGTCTTAAAGAAGACATCGTAGAACTTATTCTGAATCTTAAAAAAGTCCGTCTTGCCGTTGCAACGGGGGAAGCGGCAGTACTGAAATTATCCAAAAAAGGGGTAGGACCGGTAACCGCAGGAGATTTTGAAGTACCGGCGGGTGTTACTATTGTTAACCCTGACATGGTTATTGCAAATCTTACGGACAAAAAAGCCGAGCTTGACCTTGAAGCAAACGTAGAAACAGGATACGGCTATGTCCAGGCTGATGAACGGAAGGTAGATGAAGTCGGACGTATTCCGATGGACTCTCTGTTTAGCCCTGTTGTGCGGGTAAACTACCGGGTTGATGCAACCCGCGTCGGACGCATGACAAATCTTGATAAGCTTGTCATGGAGATCTGGACAGACGAAACTATCACGCCGTTTGCCGCACTAAAGAGTGCTGCAAAAGTGCTTGTTTCATACTTTCTGCAGGTATACGAACCCAAAGCAAGAGTTTCTGACGAAACAATTGCCGTGACACCTTCGGTTTCTGACGAAGTGCTCAAGATGAGGATCGAAGAGCTTGATATTCCGACCCGCATCGTCAATGCGTTAGCACGGGGGAGTATTGAGACTATCGGTCAGCTGTTGGGGACTCCCCGCGTTGAGCTGATGAAGATTAAAAATCTCGGAGCAAAATCCCTTTCCATCGTGGAAGATAAGCTCAGGGAAAAGGGCGTAGCAATTTCTGTCTAAGAATTTTATGAAGCACGGATACTTTGGCCGAAAACTAGGGAGAAACAAAGATGAACGCAGACGCTTGTTCATGATTCTGACGCGCTCTCTTATCGGGGCCGGTCGGGTCAGGACGACGCTTGCAAAGGCAAAGGCAATTCAGGCTTCGGTAGACAAGCTTATTACCAAGGCCAAAAGCGGCAGATCGGGATCACTTAACAAGATTTCCGGAGAATTGTCTGATGTAACTGCTTACAAAAAGCTTTTGGAAATGGCAAAATCACGTTTTGGGGGACGAACAAGCGGTTATACCAGAATAGTAAAGTTAGGCACCCGTTTGGGGGATGCATCAGAAATGGTATTTCTGGAGTTTGTCGATGCAGCTCCGGTAATGGAAAAAGCAGTACCAAAAGCACCGAAAGCAGCCAAGGGCGCTAAAACCGTCCAGGAAGCGGAAGTGGTAACAGAGGCGGAAGCTGCTAAAACAGAAAAGAAAGTAAAGCCTGTTAAATCACCGAAATCAGCTAAATAATATGAACGAAACAAAATCAACCAAGGCTAGTAAAATTTCCCGGGTGTGGCACCTAGTTGATGCAAAAGACAAAGTGCTGGGTAGGGTTGCCGTGGAGATTGCCGCTAAACTGATCGGTAAATCCAAGCCGTATTTTGTACGCAATTTGGACTGCGGTGATTTCGTCGTCGTCATCAATGCCAAGCATGTAAAAGTGACCGGTAAAAAGGAGAAGGAAAAGATGTATACTCGGTATTCCGGATACCCGGGGGGAATGAAAGCAAAAGCCCTGTGGCAAGTGAGAGCCGAGAATCCGACAGAAATCATCAGACGTGCGGTTATGGGTATGTTACCGAAGAATAAACTGCGCGACCGTATGATAACCAGGCTTCATGTTGTACCGGAGGCCACACATAACTTTGGCAGTAAAATTAATGCTTAACCACTATGGAAGAAACAACACAGGAAACCAAAGCAACATATTATGAAGCAACAGGACGGCGTAAAAATGCCACCGCACGCGTCCGTTTGTATGTGGTCAAAGACGAAAGTATCGTCATCGACGGGGTAACTGTTGCCAAAGGCGACATGATTGTAAACGGCAAGCCGGCAGAAACATACTTCCCCGGAGAGATAGACAAAAAAGTATATCAGGAGCCCTTGAGAACTACCAACACTATCGGCAGATTTGCAGTGAGTGTCCATGCAGCCGGAGGCGGTTTATCCGGGCAACTTGGAGCGACATTGCAGGGTATTTCCCGTGCTTTGGAAAAGACTGACAAAGAGAAATTCCGACCGATCCTTAAGAAACGCGGATTCATGACACGAGACTCACGCAAGAAGCAGCGCATCAAGGCAGGATTTGCCCATAAATCACGTGCACGGAAACAGTCGCCGAAGCGCTAAACTTCTCTCGAGAGGACTCCTACGGTTTCCTCTCGACGTGCCGGCCAGCATAGCTGGCAGAATACGGGCACTGCTCTTCTTCCTTTAAATAATCCAATACAAGCTCACTGTAGTCTGCTACTAGCCTTCTTTCAATATTAAGATTTTATTTGATGTGATGAAAATACCCACCGCTCTTTTTCCCGTACATGCCAAGTTTATTTCTTGGCGCGGTCGAGAAAGTCGTCGAGAAGTTTTTGTTTTTCCTTCGGCCGGAGGGTGTATTTCCCGTTTCTTTGCCGGGTAATTTCCCATAGCACCATGGCCGCAGCTACTGATACGTTCAGGCTCTGCACAAAACCAAGCATGGGAATTTGCAGTACAGTATCCGCAGCGGTAAGCGCTGCTTCCGATACGCCGCTATGCTCATTTCCGACAATAACGGCGATTTTTTCTTCGTCAAATTTTTTTCCCAATAATGAAACGGCATTGTCAGTGAGCGCGGTAACCATGATGGTGTAGCCATCTTTTTTGAGTACATCGATGCATTCGCGGGTGGTATCAAACAGGGCAAAGTCCAGCCATTTATTGGCGCTTGAGCTTGTTGCCTTCCCGATGCGTTTTGGGTTGTATCGTTTTTCTTTTTCAAAGATATACCATACGTGTTGTATACCCATTGCGTCACACGTGCGGAGTATTGCCGCGGCATTATGCGGGTCATGGATATCTTCGAGGACAACCACAATATCGCGCTGTCTGTTCTCCACTACTTTGGTTATCCGGGAAATACGGCGTTCGTTCATAGTATTTTGACTGATATATACTAACATATGGGCGTATTGGTCGGGAAACGTAAACGAGTTTAGGATATGAAAGGACAACAAAAGTTTTTATATTTAGCAATACGTACAGTGCGCAAGTTAGCGCCCGTTTATTTGGGAGTGCTGAGTGCATTAATTACTTTGGAATTGTTGCTTCGTGTTTGGTCAGTAGTCGTGGTGTCAAAGTATACCTCCATGACATCAGCATCACCAGATGATTTTGTTGTGCTGACCCTTGGCGAATCCACGACGGCCGGTGTTACCGAGGATGTCTGGCCTGTCCAGTTGGGGAGACTGCTTGAAAAAAAATACCCGGCTATTCCTATCCGTATAGTGAACAAAGCTGTTCCCGGAACTAACACTAGCATACTTGTGGGTAATCTGGAGCGTCAGATAAAAGAAATACATCCGGATATTATTGTGAGCATGATGGGTATAAATGACGCGCAGCGCAACAACACAGAGTCACCGGTATTTGTTCCCAATACAACACAGGACAAATTTATCTCGCAACGTTTTTTCCGTACGGGATGGCGACTTATAAGACTTGCCGCCGGAAGATTTTTTGACCTTACAATAAATCAGAATGCGGATAAGCTTAATAAAAAAGCAGAACAGTACCGCATAAGCGGGGAATTTGAGCTGTCCGAAAAATATTTTTTACGGTGTATTAGTCTGGAACCTGACAACCCCAACCATTATGTGATGCTTGCTATAACCTATCTGGACATGCGACGGTTGAACGAGGCAGAGCGAATGCTCCTTAAGGCAAAGGATGTAGCACCTACCGCAGAAGGGGTTTATACGGAGTTGGGGAATTATTACCGGGATTATGGGAAACTGGAGCTGGCGGAAGAAATGTTTCAAATAGCATTGGTAATCAACCCGGAATACGGATTGGCATATGGAGCATATGCAACGCTTTTGCATTGGTACAAAAATGATCCTGAAACCGCAAGAGGCATGTATGAGAAATCCATTGCATTACACCCGGATTTGATAGCTCCTTATTTTGAGCTTGCAGACATTTACAGAAATGCGCACCGGTATGATGACGCGATGTTGCTCTACGAGGAAGTTTTGCGAAGGGAGCCGGACAACAAGCTTGCTAAAAGGGAGATTGCTAACACACGAGGTATAAAGTCCGGTGGAGTCGCGTTAGGAGCAAGTGTTTTTGCAGGTGAGACTATACGCGAGTCCATGTCACAGATGACGGTAGATAATTATATAAAGATGATTCATCTCGCGAGCAGGTACCATATACCTGTTGTTGCAGTACAGTATCCGCTGACCTCTGTGGAATCATTACAGGCACTCACCGATGAAATCAGCAGATCCCCGGGAGTAAAGGTAAAAGTCGCTGATAATCAGAAGAATTTTCAGGAGGCATTAAAGAATGTAGGTTATCGTGCTTTATTCACGGACTATTTCGGCGGTAACTTTGGTCACACGACGCATGAGGGAAGCAGGTTAATCGCAGAAAGCGCGTCACGGGCAGTAGAAGAATTTCTTACCCCGCAGACTACCCGGAAATAATTTATTGATTTTAGTCGGGGCGACACGATTTGAACGTGCGACCACACGACCCCCAGCCGTGTGCTCTACCAACTGAGCTACGCCCCGTCTTCGTAATTCGGACCTATTTCTCTTTGGGACGAAACCTACGGTTTCCTCCCAACGACCTTCCCTCAAATGGAAAGATTATGAAAGAGTCCTCATCCTTCTCTTTGGGACGAAACCTACGGTTTCCTCCCAACGACCTTCCCTTAAAAGGAAGGATAGTGGATTAGTCTTCTAACAATCCCAGTGAAGGAATGGTCTATCCTCGTTACGATTATTGTATTCTATCATGTAGTGTGTAAGAATGGGATAGATCCTGCAAAGGAACATAAAACGCAGGTCTGCCCCAAATATTTTTCCACAGGAGGTTAAGCTTATGGCACAGGATCAAAAACTTCAGGCTATCCGTTTGGCGATGGAAACCATCGAAAAACAGTACGGCAAGGGCTCCATTATGAAGCTCGGGGATAAAACAAATGTCCGGGAGGCGATAGACGTGGTTTCTACAGGCATTCTTCCTCTCGATTTGGCGTTGGGTGTGGGAGGAGTTCCCAAGGGAAGAATCGTGGAAATTTATGGTCCTGAAGCTTCGGGAAAAACAACCGTGTGTCTTTCTATTATTGCGGAAGCACAGAAAGCAGGAGGAGTCGCCGCTTTTATTGATGCAGAACACGCATTGGATCCGCAGTGGGCAGAGGTATTAGGAGTAAAGCTTGATAATCTGCTAATCTCGCAGCCGGATACCGGAGAGCAGGCGCTCGAAATTGCGGAAACGCTGATTAGAAGCGGGGGCATCGATATCATCGTCATCGATTCAGTAGCAGCACTGGTGCCGAGAGCAGAAATAGAGGGCGAGATGGGCGACAGTATGATGGGGGTTCACGCCAGGCTTATGTCACAAGCACTCCGGAAGCTTACCGCCGTCATATCGAAGTCGAAAACTATTGTTATATTCACCAACCAGCTTCGTCAGAAAATCGGTGTTATGTTCGGAAATCCCGAAACAACGACCGGCGGAATGGCACTTAAGTTCTATGCCAGTATCCGTATGGACAGCCGGAAAATCGAAACGATCAAGGATGGGGATAAGGTAATAGGTAGCAGGCACAGGGTGCGCATTGTAAAAAACAAAGTATCCCCGCCGTTCCGGCTTGCCGAGTATGACGTCATGCATGACGGCATATCCAAAGAAGGGGCGCTTCTGGATGTAGGTGTTGAGCTTGGGGCGGTAAGCAAGTCAGGGGCATTCCTTAAATATGGCGCCCAGATGCTCGGTCAGGGCAAGGAAGCAGCTAAACTGTACCTGAAAGAAAATCCAAAGATGTTCAAAGAGATATCTGAGGCTATCTGGAAGGTTGTTAAATCCGGCCACGCATCACCTAAGGTTGCGGTTACGGAAGAAGAATGAAGTTCCGTGGGTTAACGCCTATATGTGGCGGCTATTGTTTCTGCCCGATCAAAAACGTTACTTCTTCTTGAAGCCTTCTATTGCATGGAGAATTTCCATCGGAACGGTAAATACGACCGTGTTTGACTGATCCGAAGAAATATCATTTATGGAATTGAGGGTTCGCAAATGCAATGCCCCCGGTGTTTCTGACATGGTTTTTGCGGCAATTGCAAGATTTTTGGAAGCAATGACTTCTCCTTCCGAGGAGATGATCGTTGCCCGCTTTTCCCGTTCTGCCTCCGCCTGTTTACCCATGGTACGCACCATGTTTTCAGGAAGTTTGATATCTTTGAGTTCAACACTCGATACGTCGAGTCCCCACTGGCCGGCTGATTTTTCTACAATGTTTCTGATTTTGACGGCTAGTTCATGCCGTTGCGAAAGTAACTGATCCAGCGTTACCTCTCCGATGACATTTCTCATAGTGGTCTGCGCAAGCTGCGACACTGCCCAGTAAAAGTTTTCGACTTCGAGGATTGCTTTTTGGGCATCTATAATTTTGTAGTAAATAACAGCGGTAATTTTCGTCGAGACATTATCCTGGGTGATGACATCCTGATCCGGTTCTTCCACCACTTTGGTGCGGATGTCTACTTTTTGCCATGTCTGAAAAATAGGCAGTACTATGCGCCAACCCGGCTCCAGAACGCCCGAAAAGCGGCCAAACGTAAATTGCACCCCCCGTTCAAATTCGTTTATCTGTTTGAGTGACGATAGGATAACGGTGAAAATGACTATAAATACCGGGGTAAGTCCTGCAAAAAGTAATTCCATAAGATCCTCCAATGCTTGTAGTATACTGCTTTTTGGTGCGCTTACAATACATATATGGAAATGGATAACAGTGATGTATACGAACAGCTAATTAACGCCGCGTTAAGGTTTGTGTCATTCCGGGCCCGAAGCAGGAAGGAAATTCTGGATTTTCTGACAAAAAAATTATCCAGGAGTCGTACCAGTGCTCCACTGGTACTCGATTATGCGATGGAGCGCCTCACTGAGCTTGGGTACGTTAATGATGATGCGTTTGCCCAGTGGTGGGTGGGTACACGCACCGGTAGGAAGCCAAAAGGGGCAAAAGCCATACGCATCGAACTTATCCAAAAGGGGGTTGACGGCAGCGTTGCCGAACGTGCTATAGGGTTACTTTTAAAAGGGGATAAGTCAGAAAGCATGCTTGCCAGGGGGTTAGCAGTCAAAAAGGCAGAAGCATTGGGTAAATACCCTAAGATGGCGCAAAGACAGAAGCTGTCGGCGTTCCTTATGCGGCGCGGCTTTTCGTCTGATACCGTTTGGAGTGTCGTTGACGATGTGGTGGGAAACGTGTAAAATACCTCTATAGCTGGATTATTGTTCCGGCATAAGCGAATTATAAAAAACAGCAAAAACGACCTGTAGGATTATGAGATTACCATATACCACGTTTTCTCCTACATACCGCACCCACTAAGTTGCGGGTTTTTTTGCTGCCATTTTTATCTTCGCCCCAAGAAAGGATTCTTATGTTTGATGTTCTTAAAACGTTATCCGGGTTGGTAAAACCCAAAATCAGTGCAGCACCCCATGTTAAGGTGGCGGCACCTGTAGCTCCTCCCGTTAAGCAGGAAACAGCAGCGCCTGCTCCCAAGAAAGCCAAAAAAGGATCAGCCCCCGAGCCGTCCTTTGATTATGAAGCAGCCAGGAAGATCGCTGAGGCGCAGGCTCGCGAGATAATCCTTGAGGCAAAAGACGAATCCCTGAGAATCAGGAGGGAGGCAGAGGCTGAAATCCGCAGGCTGGAAAGTGGCGTGCGCGAGCGCGAAATCGCCGCAGACCGTAAAGATGCCAGTATCATTGACCGGGAAAAGAGGCTTCTGGATGCGGAAGCAGAGATCATGAAAAAGCGCGAAGAGATCGAAAAAGTCCGGCAGGAAACAATTACCAAGCTGGAAAAAACCGCGCACATGACCCGTGACGAAGGCAAAAATCTTATTCTCACCGAGCTTCGAAACGAACTGGACGAGGATGTCGCCCGCGAGATAAAAGAAGCGGAAGCAAAAGCCAAAGAAGAAGCAGAGCTTAAAGCTAGGGAGATTTTGGTAGATGCCATGAAGCATGGAGCTACCGACTATGTGACGGAATATACAGTGTCCGTTATCAAAGTAACCGATGAAGAGGTAAAGGGAAGAATCATCGGTAAAGAGGGGCGGAATATCCGCGCCTTTGAGACAGCTACAGGGGTCGATGTCGACCTTGATGAAGAAGGAGTAATACGGCTTTCCAGTTTTGATCCGGTGCGCCGCGAGATAGCACGGGTCACTCTGGAACGTTTGCTCCGGGATGGCAGAGTGCAACCGGGCCGTATTGAAGAACTCATCGAACAGGTGAAAAAAGAAACAGAGCGGATTATGTTCGAGGAGGGGCAGAAGCTGTGCCATTCAGTGGGGGTCTATAATTTGCCGCCGCCACTCATCGCAACCCTCGGCCGGTTTAAATACCGGTATTCATTCGGACAGAATATGATTGCCCATACGATGGAAGAAACAAAAATCGGTGTTGCTATGGCACATGAGATAGGCGCTGATGTGAATGTCGTGCGTCTCGGATGTTTGCTCCATGATATCGGGAAAATTGTCGCTGACAAAGAAGGCAATCATATCGACCTGGGTGTTGAGCTCTGTAAAAAATACGGACTGCCGCAGAAAGTCGTGGATTGTGTGGCTCAGCATCATGAAGACGTGCCGTTTACGAGCACCGAGTCGATGCTTGTCTATATTGCAGATGCCATTTCGGGAAGCAGACCGGGAGCGCGTTACGAAAATTATGACGAATACGTCAAGCGCCTCAAGGATTTGGAAGCAATCGCCAAGTCCCACCCTGGCGTCACCGAGAGCTTTGCCTTCCAGGCTGGTCGCGAGATCCGTGTCATTGTGGATCCGGGCACAGTAAGCGATGCAACCACTGTATCGATGGCAAAGGAAATCCGTGATGAGATAGCTAAAAACGTTATCGTTCCGGGGAGTGTCAAGGTGACCGTCATCCGGGAACTTAGGGCTACGGAAACAACAAAATAGCCATTTTCTCGAGAGGACACCTAGCTTTTCGGGACAAAACCTACGGTTTTTTCCCGACGCAACGCGGGTGTCGCCCGCTGAAAACTGCTACTGCTCTTTTTTCCAAATAACGCATAGGCTTTCCAATTTTCTTCGTCGGATTGTCGGAACAGTCTAAAATTACTATCTGTTGCGATTTAGATTGTTATACTGCGATGTATTAAATGATAGGTTGACAGGACGTGCCATATCTTTTACAGTGCCTCTTAGAGATTGTTGCAACAATCCCTTATAAAAAATTTCTTGTCAGAACCCTCTGCCCAAGAGGAGGTGAATATCCACATGACCAAAGCAGATCTCGTAGATGTCGTTGCGAAAAAAGCAAATTTGACCGCAAAAGCTGCACGTGAAGCAGTAGGCGCCGTATTTGGAGCCGTAACTGATGCATTGAAAAAAGGCGACAAAGTAGTCGTCACCGGTTTCGGAACATTCATGGTTCGATCCCGCAAAGCACGCACTGGCCGCAATCCCCAGACTGGGGCAGCGATCAATATCGCAGCACGGAAAACTCCTGGTTTCACCGCCGGGAAAGCTCTTAAAAAAGTCGTTCGCTAACGATAACAGACTTTTTACATTAGAGGCTCGCTTTGTATATACAGGCGGGTCTCTTTTGGTAACACTTGCAGAGACCCATGTAAGTTACTATACTTGATCCATATGCCACCGAAAGCTAAAAAGAAACGTGCATCATTAAAGCTTGATACCGATAGCGGCCAGATACAGGAATCAGAATCGGTAGTGGTAGAAGTGAATGAGCCTCCCGTCCGCCAAGTGGTCGAAGTGGTAGAGGAAGAAAGTACTGTCCCCGAAGCTATTGAAACTATCAAAAAAGACGCCGAAGAAATTGCAGAAGCGGTTTCGGATATCGAAGAAGAAGTGAAAGAAGAAGGTCTTGAATCTGCAAAAAAGGAAATGCCTCATGTGTCCGTTGCAACTAACGAGGTGGTAGAAACTCCCAAGGGCGGAGGAGTTGAGTCACTATTCGTAAAATCCGAGCCGGGTATCAATCCTGAAATCACGGTTGTCGGAAAGCGGGGTACATCGCTGGGTGTTTGGGTTGGTGCGATGCTTGGAGTAGCACTCGCCATCGGGGTATCCCTGATCCTGCTTGTCAGAGGTCCGTCTACACTACCCTTTATGGCAGCAAAACCCACGCCTACACCAACACCTACCGTCGAGCCTACCCCAAGCCCGGTAACGGTCAGCAGGGCTGATGTGAAAGTTTCTGTCTTAAACGGGGGAGGCACTCCGGGAGCGGGGAGTAAGATGAAAGCCTTTTTGGAAGGCAAAGGATATACAGTTGTGAGTGTCAGTAACGCCAAAGAATACACCTATACGGAAACAGAGGTGCTTGTTAAATCCGGCAAAGACGACTATGCCAAACTTCTGTCAGATGATCTGAAGACCGATTATGTATTAGGCACCTCGTCTGCCACGGTTGAAGAAGGTGCGGCATATGATGCCCAAGTCATAGTGGGTAAAGAGGAATAATCCTTCCCCGCTCCGGACTTCCACATGAAATACAAAGCCATCATTATGGACGTTGATGGTACGAGCGTGCCAAACGCTATTGACGGTGTGCCTACTCCCCGGGTAGTGCGCGCAGTTGCAGCTGCGCAAAAGGTCGCTCATGTTTGCGTGTGCACCAGTAGACCCATATTTATCGCCAAAGATGTTATCCATGCGCTAGGTGTCTATGATCCGTGCGGTATAAACGATGCCACACAAATTTATGATCCCAAAAAGAAGAAAATAGTCAAAACGTTTTCTCTGCCTAAAAAAGAGATCGGGCTTGTGGCTGATTTTTTTGCGAAAAAGAAATTACGGTTCATGGTAAATACCGGCGAGACGGAAGAGTATTATGATGGCGGATTGTTTCCGGAGGAAGTGTGCTCGCTGTGCGTACCGGAAGTGCCGGTACAAATCGCCATGGCGCTTCGGGATGAGCTTACAAAAATACCGAATATTTCCGTGCAAACGCCGCCGTCATACGAAAAAGGAAATGTGTGGGTGTCAGTAACGAGCGCAACGGCTACCAAATTGCATAGTGTGGTAGAAATATGTGAGCGTATTGGGGTGCGGCCGGAAGAGGTCATTGGCATCGGGGACGGATACAATGACTTTCCGCTGCTGGAAGCGTGCGGTCTCAAGATCGCCATGGGAAACGCAGTACCGGAGCTTAAAGCTGTCGCCGATTTCATCGCCCCAACGGTCACCGAAGACGGGGTGGCTGTGGTGATTGAGAAGTTTATTCTTTCGTAAGATCACCAACCCTCCTCTTACGCTTCGTTTGATGGTAAAATGAGCCCGTATGAAATATTACATCAAAACCTTCGGGTGTGCCGCCAATGAAGCGGATTCGGAGCGGGTAGCGGCGCTATACGAAGCCCGTGGGTACAAGCGCAGCAAAACCATGAAAGCCGCTGATGATGTGGTGATAAATACCTGTATGATCAGGGCCTCCGCCGAGCACCGCGTTTACGGATTAGTCTATAATCTTACCCAGGAAAAGAAAAAAGGGAGAAAAGTAAAGATTGTAGTGACCGGATGCATGGTGGGTATGGCTGCCCGCGAAAAAACAGGGAAGATGCTTTCTAGCCTCGCCAAAAAAATGCCGGGTGTGGATGAATTTTTGCCCATCGAAGAAGTCGGATTTGATTTTGCGCCGATACGCACTAGTGCGCACCACGCATGGGTGCCGATTGCGAACGGATGCAATAATTTCTGTACGTTTTGTGTGGTGCCGTTTACCCGCGGACGCGAGATCAGCAGGCCCATGGGAGATATCATTACCGAAGTGCGGGATCTTGCCGCAAAAGGGATGGCGCATATTACGTTAGTCGGGCAAAACGTTAATTCATACGGCGCCGATTTGTTGGTAGGGGCGGACAATATACAGGTGATGAGGGATTTACCGGACAAGCAATACTTCCGTATCGAAAAAGCGGGTAAGGCAAAAGAGAAAACATTCACCGTAGAAGGAAAACAAATGAAGCCCACCTATGTGAAACATTTGGGAAGATTACGTATCCCGACGTTATTTCCACAACTTCTCTCGGCAATAAGTGAAGTCGAAGGGATAGAGACCATCGATTTTATTTCCAGTAACCCTTGGGATTTTTCGGATGATTTGATTAACGTAATTGCCAACAACGAAAAAATATCACGTCATATTCATTTGCCGGTACAGGCAGGGGATAATGATGTACTGAAAAAAATGAATCGCTGGTACACCCGGGAAGAATACCTTGCGCTCGTTGCTAAGCTTAAAGCGCAAGTGAAGGGTGTCACGATAAGTACGGATATCATCGTAGGTTTTCCCGGAGAGACTGCAACGCAGTTTGAAAATACGGTGAAGCTTGCCCGCGAGGTTGGGTTTAGTAAAGCATATGTCGCCATATACTCCGATAGACCCATGACTGCTGCCCATAAGTCTCTTACCGATGGCGTTCCTTTTGCAGAGAAAAAGAGAAGATGGGCAATACTTGAAGAGCTTATAAACAAAGAGAATTTGCGTGCAGGAACATATAAATGACGGATGTGCTTATTATTACCGGAGCTACCGCCACCGGAAAAACAGATTGTGCGGTGAGGCTCGCGAAGCAATATAACGGCGAGCTCATAAGTGCTGATTCCCGTCAGGTGTACACGGGTCTCGATGTCATTTCCGGTAAAGATATCCCCGCTGGTTCTCCGGCAGTATTTCAATACGAAGTGATGTTCCGGGGTATCGGGTACCGTTTGGTGACGTACGATCTCTACGGAATCCCCATATGGCTGTATGATGTTGTGCCTCCTACAGAACAATGCAGCATCGCGCTTTACCAGTGTCTTGCCGGAGCAGTGATAGCGGATGTGGTGTCGCGCGGTAAGCTCCCTATTTTTGTCGGGGGAGCAGGATTGTATATCGACGCGGTGGTTCATCCGCCCGAAACAATGCATATTCCCGTTGATGCAGATTTGCGCAAACGGTTAGCGATGCTACCGGTAAGTCATCTGCAGGAAGAACTTGTGTTGCTCGATACCGATAGGTTTACGCGGATGAACAACTCGGATAAACAAAATCCCCGCCGCCTGGTGCGCGCCATAGAAGCCGCCTTATGGAAAAAAAATAACACTACCCCCGTTTCGAATGGGCCAGAAATTAACGCATATTGGGTGGGGCTCCGCCTCCCTTCAGAAAAATTATCCGTAAGGATAGAAAAACGGGTACGTGACCGGTGGCAGCATGGTGTTTTGGATGAGGTAAAAAGCCTTACGGATTTTACACAGTCGCTTCCTTCTGTAAGTACGCTGGGGATTGTACCCATCCGGGAGTTTTTGGCGGGGGAACGGACCGAAGAAGAGGCAATACAAGTGTGGGTGAAACATGAAGTGGCATATGCAAAGCGGCAAATGGTATGGTTTGCGAAGAAGAGGGATATACACTGGTTTGATAGTTCAGAAGCAGGATATCATGATAAGGTGGAGAAGCTGGTGGGCGAATGGTATACTACCAGATAGGGTGTTATATGCCGACAAAAATTGAAATTTCCCACCGGACGATTATATTTACACTTATTCTCCTGGCAAGCGTATGGTTTGTACTGCAGATTAGGGATATTCTCTTTTTGCTTTTTATCTCATTTATCCTTATGTCGGCACTCCGGCCGCTTGTCGATGGTTTAGAGAGGATGCGTATTCCCCGTGTCGTTTCTATACTCCTTCTGTATGCTCTGGTATTCGGTGGATTGAGCGCGGGAGTTGCCAGTATGATCCCTTCGCTTGTTAGCCAGTCAGGTAAGCTGTTCGCGCAGTTTCCTGACTTTTTATCCCGGGCATTTCCCTATATATCATCCGATATACAGTCCCTTATGCAACAGGTGGCACCCGTGGGGGAGAATTTGCTCCGGGTAACCGTCGGCGTGTTTTCTAATCTGGTGTCTATGTTTACGGTGATGACTTTTACGTTTTACTTTCTTCTTGAACGCCGGCATCTGAGTGATATGTTGGTGACCCTCTTGGGGCATGTCACCGGTGAGCGTGTATTTATGGTGTTAATTCAGATCGAAAAACGTTTGGGGGCGTGGGTGCTTGGTGAGCTGTGTCTTATGGCGATTGTGGGACTTCTGGTTTACGGAGGGCTTTACTTTTTACGTGTGGAGTTTGCGCTCCCTCTGGCGATACTTGCGGGTATTTTGGAAATCGTGCCGACTATCGGACCCACGGTATCTGCTATCCCCGCGGTGCTTGTAGCGTTCGGCAGTTCGCCCATTCTTGCCGTTTCGGTGGCCGCGCTCTATATAATCGTGCAGCAGGTTGAAAATAATTTACTTGTTCCCATTGTCATGAAGCGGAGTGTCGGACTGTCTCCGGTGTTAACTATTCTTGCCCTTATGATCGGCGGAAGATTCGGTGGAGTAACCGGAGCCATACTCGCCGTCCCTGTGCTTTTGGCAATTCAGGAAGTAGTTAATTCATTCCCCGTAAGCCCTAAAGGAAAAAAGGAATAACCGCACAAAAAAACCCACAAATAAACTTGTGAGTTATTTTGCACCTTGGGAGCCTCGGGGCTTCGCCCGCGTTCACCCTCACTATAAACAAAAACTCATGATCAAGTCATGAGTTTTTGTTTGCACTTCGGGATCCTCGTAAGCCAGATTCTGTTTTAAGACTCTCATTTCTCTGATGCCCGTAAACTTCGATCCTCCCGAATGCGTGGTAGTAGCGGATCGTTCGCCGGTTGCAGCGGGTGGGATTGCCAACGTTTCACCCATCTTCCGAGCCTATTCGGCTGGCGGCTGATGATCGTCTCTGTGGCTCTCTCAACCTGTCGTTTCAGGTTTCGTACCTGCCCGCTTTCGCTGGCCGGTCACCCGATCTTACGACGCTCCGCTTACACGGAGTCCCCTGCATTCTGCTGTCTGGACTTTCCTCCCCGCCAGAGGCAGGGCGAGAATCCGGGCTCCCAAAGTGCAGCTTATAGTATATATCATTTTTGTTAGATATTCCACTGAAAAAGGTGAATAATCCGCGTATGGTAGTGGGTAATGCTTGCAAAAGTACTCTCCGGAGCAGTGGTTGGTCTTGATGCTGTTCTCATAACGGTAGAGGTAGATATTTCTTCCCGGAGTCTGCCTTCATTTACTATCGTGGGGCTTCCGGATAAAGCAGTCGAGGAGAGTAAAGAGCGGGTGAGGGCCGCTATAAGAAACAGCGGTGCTGAATTTCCTGATCACCGGATTACGGTAAACTTGGCACCCGCGGATCTGCCAAAGGCAGGACCCTCATATGATCTTCCCATTGCGATAGGTATGCTGATTGCATCAGGTCAACTGCCACCGCTTGCGCATTCTGCAATGTTTATCGGTGAGCTATCGCTTGACGGGAGCCTACGGCATACAAACGGTATTCTTCCGATTGCCATGATGGTAAAAGGTGCGAAATCCATGTCAGATATATTTGTACCTCAGGGAGATGCCAAAGAGGCGGCCATTATCCGTGGAATTAACGTGTATCCCGTGACTTCACTTTTGGCGATATACCATCACTTTACCGGATCGCAGAAAATTTCTCCGCATCCGTATGTCCAGTTTAGTACGCTTACTGTTCCTAGTGGATTTACATTTGATTTTGCTGATGTAGCCGGTCAGGAGCAGGTGAAGCGCGCGCTAGAAATTGCCGCTGCGGGAAATCATAATATATTTATGCAGGGGCCGCCGGGGGCAGGGAAAACCATGCTGGCACGGTGTCTGCCTTCAATACTTCCGGCGATGACTGAGCAGGAAGCGCTTGATGTCACCAAAATATATTCGGTGACCGGCAGTCTTCCTGACGGCGAATCTGTAGTCAAAATCCGTCCGTTCCGGTCTCCGCACCATACCACTTCACGGATAGGGCTTATTGGCGGGGGAACCCACCCTGTGCCGGGAGAAATATCATTGGCTCACCGCGGTGTTTTGTTTCTGGATGAATTTCCGGAATATCCAAGACATGTATTAGAAGCGCTTCGGCAACCAATAGAAGACGGTGTCGTCGTTATTTCCCGTGCGATTGGTTCGGTGAGGTACCCATCTCAGTTCATGTTAGTTGCTGCTGCAAATCCCTGTCCATGCGGCAATTACCGTTCTGTTCTCCGTGCGTGTACCTGTTTGCCAGGTATGGTAGCCCGGTACCAAAAGCGCATTTCAGGGCCGATTATGGATAGGATAGATATCCACGTGACTGTGCCTACCGTGCCTACGGAAAAGCTTACCAACGCATATATAAGTGAATCGTCTGCTCTTATAAAGCGGCGGGTACAGTTAGCCAGAAACCGTCAGTTACGCCGGATGCTGCCCATAGGCGTTGCTTCCAATGCAGAAATGAACACCCGTCAGGTAAAGGAATATTGTCCGTTACTGCCGGAGGCGGGATCGTTTATGCGTCAGGCAGTCAGTAAGTTTTCCCTTTCTGCGCGCGGCTATTACCGTGTCATAAAAGTTGCCAGGACGATTGCGGATATAGCGGGAGAGGCGCATATTGCCCTTCCACATGTCGCCGAAGCACTACAATACAGGCCGGTAGATACTACTTTTTAAATAAGCGCCCGGAAAAAATTACGGTAAGCGGATAAGAAGCTATAACAGCCATAAACGGAATAACAGGCAGATAATACCGCTGTTCGTCGAATACGCAGTAAGAAAGCACACTCAAGAGAACGGTGATACCTCCTGCAACATACAAAAAGTAAGGGTAATTTACCGTTTTTTTATACAGTATTGGTATTGCCGATGCCGCTACGCCTAACAGGATAAGTATACTCATCCAAAACGGAAAACCATGACGCAAAAAAGATGCAACCCTCTCCATGGGTTCCAGGATAACATGAGAGGAATTGTTTTGAGAAAAATATGCGATATGTTCAGTAGTGATTTGCACCCGATCCCTGAGCATTTGTGCCGGCGGATAACCCGGATAAAAAAAGAAGTTGGGGTGCAGGAATAAAACAGTGAGGGAAGCAGCGGCGATAAGAACGCCCATGCGAAAAAAGTAATTAGTCTGCGGGGTTGTCACTCCGGTAAGGTGTTGTACTCCCGGAAGTGCGAGAAATAGGATAATTGGTATAAACATGAGGCCGTTTAATTTGACGCTTACCAGAGCTCCGAGGGCAATCCCAATGAGAATCTCCCGTGTAAGCCCCTTCTGTTTTGTTTGTTTTCCGAATAGGGCGGTCAGAAGCATCATTTGGAAAAATAGCAGTATTCCGTCCGAGAACGCATGGGTGGCAACAAAACGTGTTATGGGATGGATGCCAAAAATGACCGCAGCAGCAATTGCAGAAACCACGGATAGGCGGATATTTATTCCGAGAATATAGATGAGTGTCGCTGCCGCCGCGGTAAATACGGCGGATATGACCCGTGCATCCCGTAACAGCGCAAAATTGGGGTGACGTTCCGGGAATGCTTCGGGTTCAAAAGAGATCCACCGGTAATAGGTTGCCGGAGCTACCCCGACCGCGCTGACATCCATGTGCCCCAGGAGTGATAGGCCTATCCCATAGGCATACTTAGCACCATTAAAGTTCGTAAATCCATAATATTCATGCCACAGCGGATTTTTAGTGTCCCATGAAGCAAGCATGTGTACAACGTTGGCGGTGCTTATCCAGTACATTTCATCCGTCAAAAAAGACACACGGTTTTTATATACCGGCCGGAGGTATGATAAAAGTAAAACTACAAAAACAACAATGCTGATGACAATGTGAGAGTGTCTCATGAAATTATAGTATCACGGGATCAACAAAACCCCGCACCAGATGGGTGCGGGGAGTTTTGATAAAACGTCTTACCAGAAAGAGTATTAGCCACCGATCTTGTACATTCCTGTTCCACACACGGGGCATTTTCCTTTCATTGCCGGTTTGCCATTTTTCATGGTGACTTTAACGGCCTTCGGATCTTCGCGCTTGGCGCGGCATTTTACGCAGTACATTTGTGCCATAGTTTAATTCACCTCCTTTCAAAAAAAAGTTAGTTTATTGTGGCAGCCATCTGGTGAGCAGAAATTCGCTTATGAGAATAATGCCGGTGATAAATATGGTTTTTGTAAGATCTTTTTTGATCAGCAGGTATTGCGGGGTATTCGCGGATTTTACGGAATCCTGCGCTATCTTTGGTGTTGCGAGCGAAAAGCTAAAAGTATTTTGATTAGCGGGTGCAATCGGGCTGTTTACGCCATTGTTGTCGATTGCCACGGGAAGTAACTGCGATCTCCGTTTACTAGCAAGCAGCTTTTCCTTTTTAGTTTTTTTAGGCATACCTTATTGCGGTCGTGGGCATGAGCGTAGCATAGGCTCGAATTAGTTGTCAACTTTTATTAGCTTCAGAGAGTGCATGAATACCTGGTGTAGCGGTTTGTGAACATTGACAACGATGAAATCAGAATCGTAATATAATGAATACGAATGGTGTTCAATAATACATTACTTATCGTCGGAATTACCTTAGGTTTAGTCGTGTGGCTGGGGATAATTTCCACTTTGCTAATTCGCCTGATTTCCCATTATAATAAATTAAGTAAGGGAGTCACGGATGTAGGCTTACTGGATGCCTTGGAAGGAATATTCAGATCGGTACACAATTTACAGGGAAGAACGGTAGAGTTGGAGCGCCAGGTTAAAGCGCTAACCGTAGACGGGCAGTTGCACGTTCAGCGAATAGGGATTGTCAGATTTAATCCTTTCGCCGACACCGGAGGAGCGCAAAGTTTCTCCATAGCATTGTTAGATGAACAGGGAAGCGGTTTGGTTATGACATCTCTTTACGCAAGGGCGGGTAACAGGTGGTACGTAAAGGAAGTGGTGAGGGGGAAGGGGAAAGACCTCGCGCTTTCAAAAGAAGAAGAATCATCAATAGAAAAAGCTAAACATATAGGAGATAAAGGCATATGAACAAGCAAAAATTCATGGTGACCATGGGAATAGGTCTTGTGTTATACCTGATTGCGACAGGTCTTTCATACGCTGGATTTGTATATATAGGAAAAGCATCCCCCTCAGGCGTTACCGCAAAACCTAACGGATCAGGATCCCAGGAGCATTTTGTCATAGATCCTTCAGCCCCCAAGATAGAAGCATGTCCCATAAACGGTGTTATGTATACCAAGCAGGAAAAAGAAATATGGAGCGGGAGGCGCCCTCTTGCCGTTATGATCGAAAATCATGCAGAGGCACGCCCTCAATCAGGATTGTCGAGTGCAGACGTGATATATGAATCGGTAGTAGAAGGTGGTATTACACGGTTTATGGGTGTGTTTTACTGCGGGATAGCTGCAGCCAGTGTGAATCTCGCTCCGGTGCGGAGCGCCCGACAGCATTTTTTGGGATGGGTGCAGGAGTATGACGCGCTGTATAACCATGTAGGAGGCGCCGGACTTTGTGATGATCCGACCGTGGACGAGCGCGCGAAAGCTCTCTGTAATATACAGAAATACAAGATAAAGGACATGGACCAGTTTGGTATTTCTTTCCCCACCTGTTACAGGAATTATGACCGCCTGGATCACGCGGTGGCGACAGAGCATACGATGGTGTGTGTGACGGACAAGCTGATTTCCCTGGCCAAAACCAAAGGATGGACAAATGTGGATGCCGCAGGCGTTCCTTGGGACAAAGGATTCGTGCCGTGGAAGTTTAAAAACGATGCCAAAGAAAGTGAGCGGGGGACGTCAACAAGTATAAGTTTTTCCGCCTGGAAGGGGTATGAGCGTGAGTACGGCGTGCGATGGGACTATGACAAAGTTGCCAATGTATATAAGCGTTTTAACGGAGGAGTGCCACATACTGATCTGGAGAATAAACAGCAGCTGACAGCCAAGGTAGTGGCCATCCTGTTTGCAAAAGAGACGGGACCCGTGGATACCCACGCGCATCTTCTTTATGACAATATGGGAAGCGGTGAAGGATTGGTGTTCCAGGATGGCAAAGCGATAAAAGCGGTTTGGAAAAAAGAAACAAGGACAGCCAGAACGAAGTTCTTTGATGCGGCTACCAATAAGGAAATCGAGTTTACCCGTGGTCAAATATGGATCGAAATGTTGCCCACAGGAACGCCGGTGACGTACTAAACCTCTGCCCAGTCCCGCCGACGCGGGAGAAGGAGGATGTATGCTTCTTGAAGATTTGATTATATCTCGGGTACGAGTGAAGATGTTGTCGTTGTTCCTGAATAATCCGGCGACGATTTATCATGTCCGTGAGGTGGTGCGCCAGGTCGGGGAGGAAATAAATGCGGTGAGGCGTGAGTTGGCACACCTTGAAAAGGCAGGCATGCTCGCAAAAGAACAGCGGGCAAACAGGCTTTTTTATCGGTTCCGCAAGGAGTATCCTCTCTATTTTGAGCTTATGGAGCTGGTCGGGAAAACAACGGGATTGGGATGGGATATCGTAAAAAATAAAGCGAAGCTTGGTAAAATTAAATTCGCTATGCTATCCGGCAGGTTCTTGCGGGGTCTTCCGCACAAAAGCGGATCGGATGTGGATCTGCTTATTGTAGGTTCGGTAGTTTTGCAGGAGCTTGGGGCCTTTGTAAAAGCTGAGGAAGTTAAAAAAGAGCGTGAACTTAATTACACGGTTATGACAGAGGAAGAGTTTTCATTCAGAAAACGGAGGCGCGATCCGTTTGTACTGGAAATATTAAGCGGTTCCCGGTTGATGCTTATCGGAGACGAAGAGGAATTAGTGAACTAATTTAAGAAACGTTATGTTCAGAAATCCCAGAAGAGTTCTTATTTTGTTATTTTTATTAACCGCTGTTTTTGCCGTGGTTGATTTACCGGAGAATTACCGGGTAAAATTCAGTCTGTTTGGGCGTACTGTCGACCGCATAATTAATCCTCCGACTCTCCGCCTGTTCGGGTGGACCAAAGAAATAAAGACATCGTTGGGGCTCGATCTTGCCGGCGGAAGCCATGTGGTGCTGGAAGCAGACATGAAGGATATCAAGGCTTCTGACCGTGTCACTGCGCTCGAGTCTGCTAAAGAAGTGATTGACCGGCGCGTGAATTTCTTCGGTGTTTCAGAGCCTGTCGTACAGACCGCCATTTCAGAAAATTCATATCGTATTATCGTTGAGCTCCCAGGAGTAAATGACGTAGACCGCGCCATCAGTCTGATCGGACAAACGGCACTTCTCGATTTCCGGGAATTCACGGATCCTGATGAGGCAACCACCGGAGCGTTTGTTGTGCCGATGCTTACCAATACTAAATCGGTAGGGCTTACCGGGAGGGATTTGTCGCGTGCAAGTATGCAGTTTAGTCCGCAAACAGGAGAACCTGAGGTGCAATTGGAATTTAATGGTGATGGCGGTAAAAAATTTGCCGATGCCACCACCCGTTTGGTAGGCAAGCCCATTGCGATATTTTTAGATGAAGTGCCTCTTACTTCTCCCGTGGTACAGACCCCGATTCTGGACGGCAAAGCAGTTATTACCGGTACATTTACCCAAGAAGCAGCGCGCACTCTTGCTCTGCAGCTTAATGCAGGAGCACTTCCTGTTCCGGTGCATCCGGTAGAACAGCGGACTGTGGAAGCCACATTGGGAGCGGAATCCGTCGCAAAAAGTATCACCGCCGGAGCAATAGGTTTGGGGTTTGTGGCAATATTCATGATTCTCCAATACGGCAGACTGGGGTTGATCGCCGATATGGCGTTGGTGCTTTATGGGCTGCTGTCATTTGGGGTTTTCAGATTGTTTAATATCACCCTTACCCTTCCGGGGATTGCAGGATTTTTACTTTCCATCGGTATGGCGGTTGATAGCAACATTCTTATATTTGAACGGTACAAAGAAGAACTGCACGCCGGCAAACCATGGAATATAGCTATGGAACAGGCATTTGGAAAAGCATGGGATAGTATCAGGGACGCGAATTTTACGACGATCATAACGTCACTTATCCTGTATAACCCCGGTAATTGGAACATGCTTCCTTCAAGCGGGTTAGTCCGGGGATTTGCGGCGACTCTCCTTATCGGAGTCCTTATGAGTCTTTTTACCGGTATCGTCGCGACGCGTACACTTATCCGCGTGTTTTATAAGGAGAAAAGGGTATGATCAGATTCAGTAAATATATTTGGCTGTATGTTGTCTTATCAGCACTCGTACTGGTTCCGGGTATATACTCACTGATCCGGAACGGGTTCCACCAGTCCATAGATTTTGCCGGCGGCACTCTCATTGAATATAGAACCGATAAGCCGGTCCCTCTGGCGGTGGTAACTGCTGCGGCAGAAGCAGCCGGGGTTCATATGGTCAGCCTGCAGCAATCCCAGGGTGATTCATTTCTTGTCCGCATGAAGCAGGAGCCAAAGGAAAAAATTGCCGTATTAACAGAGGAAATTGAAGGACGTGCTTCGGTGAGTGCTGCGATTATGCGGAATGAAACGGTCGGCCCCACGCTAGGTGCAGAGTTATTGTCCAAAGCGCTTTTTGCCGCCATATTAGCCATTTCCGCAATATTGGCATATGTAGCATACGCATTTAAGAATATCCGGTTTGGTGTTGCAGCGATAATTGCCCTTGTTCACGATCTTTTTGTCGTGTTGGGTATATTTTCCCTGCTTGGTTATTATTTGGGAGTCGAAGTGGATACACTCTTTGTAACCGCATTTCTTACGACAATGAGTTTTTCGGTGCACGATACTATCGTGGTGTTTGACCGGATCCGTGAATATATGAAGCGGGACAGAAGCCGCCCGTTTGAGGAAATAACGGATATGGCGCTCACCGAAACGATGAACAGATCGCTTACTAATTCATTTACCATAATTTTCATGTTGGTGGCGCTAGTGCTTATGGGAGGGGAGACTACCAAGTGGTTTGTGGTAGCTCTTCTCATCGGAACGGTGTCCGGGACTTATTCATCACCGTTTGTAGCGACTCCTGTATTACTCCTGTGGCACCGGTGGGAAAAGCGGAGATCACTCCGTAAATAAATGACCGGTTAATCCGTTTTTGGCCAGTTTTGTTTGAGTTCCTTTAGCTTGGCAAGGAGTGTTTCCCGTTCATTGGCGAGCGTTCCTTTCTCCACTTCGGTAAATACCAAATCAAGAACCTCCCCGATGATGCGGCCGGGAGGAACGTCAAAAATACTCATGACATCATGGCCGTTCACCTGAAGGTCAGCGACGGTAAAGGGAAGCTTTTGTACATCATCCAGGCGTTTCTTATATAGCTCCAGGCGCCAGGAAGTTTCGGTTGCACCGCCTCCAAGCCGGTCACCGATCCGCAGCGCCAGGATATGGGCAAGGTTCTCTTTGCCGACTCTCCGGATGAATCTTCGGAGGGCGCTATCGGTCTGCCGTTCATCAACGCTGAACTGGTGCCATCGGACAAGGGTAATAAGAAGGTCAGTCTGTTTCCGTGAGAGCCGCAGTCTGCTTCCTACACTTTTGGCAATCCGTGCACTTATCACCTCATGGTTGTAAAACGTGATAACACCGGCAGCATCTTTCCGGAATGTTTTTGGTTTACCCAGATCATGGATAAGGGTGGCAAGCTTCACTATCGGGTCGGTGGATGGGCAGAACTTCATCGCCATAACGGAATGTGTTCCCACGTCGTATATGTGATGGCGTTTGGGGCTTTTCTGCGGGGTAGCAAAGGATTCTTCAAGTTCAGGAAGTATAAAGTGCAGAAGTCCCAGATTTTTAAGTACCAGCACGGCATCGGCGGCGTGTTCTGCGGTGAGTATTTTAAGAAATTCATCCCGTATGCGCTCCGCAGAAATTTTCTGTATCAGCGCAGCGTGTTCGTTGATGGCTGCGGCTGAGGCACCTTCTATGGCAAATCCCAAACGTGCTGCGAACCGGACTGCGCGGAGCATACGGAGCGCATCCTCCCGGAAGCGGTCCCCGGCGTTACCGACCGTGCGTATGAGTTTACTGGATAAGTCTGCCTCACCATTATAGGGATCGATCAGATTTTTTCCGTCAAACGCTATGGCATTTATGGTAAAGTCGCGCCGCGAGAGATCTTCGGTGAGTGTTTTGCCCCAGGTGATTTTATCGGGATGCCGGTGGTCGCCGTAGCCTTCTTCACTTCTATAGGTGGTGACTTCATAGATGTCTTCAAGTTCTGGCTCGGTGTCTTTGTTGTTTGTTTCTTTTCGTATTTTTATGCCGACGGTGCCGAATTGATTGTCATAGAAACTATCGGGGAATAATCCGAGTATCTGCTCGGGTGTGGCATTTGTCGTAAAATCCCATCCTTTGGTAGGAAGATTGAGCAACAAATCACGGACAGAACCTCCCACGGCATAGCATTCGAAACCTGCCTTTTGGAAGGAAGTAATTATCGTTAGTGCTGATTGAGGAAGGGTAATCATACTGTTATTATACGCTGTATGAGCAGGAAGTGGCAGATTATCCACAAATACGGCGATAGTGATACTGCTCTTTCGGCAGATGAAATAGTGGAGGCAATCCTTAGAGACCGCGGCATAACCACAGTTGCCGAAAAAAATGATTTTCTCAATCCCTCCGACCCCAGTTCTCTCAATGCTAAAGATGTGGGAATAGATCCGGAGAAATTATCCCGGGCAATGGGCAGGATAGAGCATGCGGTAAAAAACAAAGAATCCATTGTGGTGTATGCGGACTATGATGCGGATGGCATTACCGCAGGGGCAATTTTATGGGAAACGCTTTGGAAATTGGGAGCCCGGGTGATGCCGTATATTCCACGCCGGGTAGAAGAGGGTTACGGGCTTTCGGAAAAGGGCATTGATGCAGTGCGCGCACAATACGATCCCGCACTTATCATCACCGTTGACCACGGGATCACCGCAAGAGATCAGGTAGAGTATGCCAAAAAGCTTGGGATCGAAGTGATTATCACAGACCATCACGTTCCGCCGGCGAGTCTTCCCAAGTGTACAATTGTGCACACCACAAAACTTTCCGGCTCCGGGGTGTCATGGTTTTTGGCTAAGGAGTTAAACCGCGTATATAAGTCAGAAAACGCCGAGCTTATAGCACTGCCTGCAATGGGAACAATTGCAGATCTTCTGCCGCTTATCGGCATAAACCGGTCGATAGTAAAGTGGGGGCTTGCTGCCATACGGAAAACAAAGCGTATTGGTCTTGAAGCGCTTATCCGTGAAGCAGGGGTGGAGAAGGCGACGCTGGACACGTATGCCGTTTCCCACATGCTGGCTCCGCGTCTCAACGCCATGGGGAGGCTGGAGCATGCACTGGATGCGCTTCGCTTGTTATGCACAAAAGACGAAACGAAAGCTGCTCTTCTTGCCCAGAAGCTGGGACTCACCAACAAGGAGCGGCAAAAGCTTACTGAGGAAACGGTGACGCATGCACGGGATTTATTTGTCGGAGCGTCGCCGGGAGATATCAGTAAGAAAAAGCTTATATTTTTGGCTCACGAGTCATATAACCCGGGCGTCATTGGGCTTGTCGCAGGCCGGTTGACCGAAGAATATTACCGGCCTACCATAGTGCTTTCTATCGGAGACGGGTTTGCTAAGGCATCAGCGAGGTCTATTGCAGGATTTAATATTGTGGAAGCTATACGCACCTGCAGCGAGCTTCTCGTCGATGTAGGCGGACACCCTATGGCGGCTGGGTTTACGGTGGAGACAAAAAACATTCCCAAGCTCCAAAAAAAGCTGGAGGCGCTGGCAGAGAAAGAGTTGGATGAAGGTAAGCTTACCAGAGTATTAAAAATTGATACCCAGATACTTTTATCCGCCGTTACGCAAACATTATGGAAAGCGCTGCAGAGCATGGCTCCGTTCGGATTCGGCAATTATGAACCGGTGTTTGCAACAACCGGAATTCGGGTGAGCGACGTGCGGCTTATTGGCGCTACCAAGAAGCACTTAAAACTTAAAGTGCACGAACCGCTTTCCCGCGATGTGTTTGATGCGGTGGCATTTAACATGGCAGGGGAATACGGCAAACTTCAGTCAGAAGGATTGGTGGATATAGCTTACACAATTGATATGAACGAGTGGAACGGGAGAAGAAATCTGCAGCTAAAGATTAAAGATATAGCTATGCCTCATCGAGAATAACGATGGTGTCACGTCCTCTCGGAGCGACGATAAAATTTCTGTTGCCGACCCGCTTAAATCCACTGTTTGCTACATCGGTTTTTGACCGTGAACGAAGCGGGGTGATTCCCTGTATTTTTCCTTCGTCCGTAATAATCAAACTGCTTAGTTTTGATTCAACATCCAGGGTTTCTCTATCTAGCGGTCTGAATTTTCTTGCCATTTTATCTGAATATTCGATATCAGTCATAAGACACCTCCCTATAATCAAAAAACCCGCTTTATCAGCGGGGTGTGCAGTGTATGTGTGTGTTTCACTACACAGCCCCGCCTCCCTCAAGTAGAGCAACGATAATTGCCTTTTTGTTTAAATACGAGTTTTTCATACGAAAACCTCTTTCTGTTAAGCGCCTCCTCTGCCCACATGCGCCCTTGCTAGTCTTACTCCACGGCCAGCAGGGCGTGCCGTTTCCTGCAGTTTATCTCCTCCGCCGGACAAGTACGTTCTCTTTCTTCCATGTTCAGGATTCGGCCGTAACAATTTTTCCATTTCCAAAGCTGCCTCCACTTCGGCCGGGGATTGCATGACGTTTTCATCGCGCAAGTCTCTCAGTAATTTTTCTCCTCCAAATGCCATATAGTTCACCTCCTTTCAAATTAAGATGTCTGCTGATTATTTATATTTGTCCCATCTGCCTCATTAAGTTCCGGAAATTTGATTGTTTTAATTTCAGTGCTGTCGCCATCCTTAACTTCGACTACCTGCCACATAACCGGCGGCCGCCGGCTTTCTGCATCCAAATTATTTAGTTGATCTGTTGTTTCTTTCATAGTCATTTTTGCATTAATGGTTTCGTATATCGCCGTATGCGCTCGGCGCGAAACCATATTTGTCTGATAAGCTCGCGAATCCGAATTTGCTCTCTAACAGCCAAATAAAAACCCTCCTGGTGGAGGGTTCGTGTAATGCTTTTTTAGTTAAAAGTTTATGCAGGCATCACACGACCCTCTCCGACGACGCGGAGGGTAATAAGGGCCATAAAGTGCTGTGCCTGTTTTTGCATAACGAGTTTTTATTATACAAATCATTTTTTTGTCTTGTCAACCGGGAAACGGTGGCATATAATTGTATGGAAGAAAGCGCTGATGGTCTGACAAACCGGAGCTTCCCGGGGTAACAACCGGGACGGGCATGCCCGTAACAGCGGTAATGAGAAATAAATAAGGTGGTACCGCGAGTCAACCCTCGCCCTTATATATCAGGAATACTGGTATGTGAAGGCGAGGGTTTTTTTATGTCGGCAGTAAACAAACAAATTCTTATTTGTGAGTTTATCTGCCACATGCAGTTTGTTTCGCGAAGCGATAGATCTTTTTTATAAACTATTGTGTCATAATGGAGGATATATGCCGGGTAGTAGAATTTCGACACGCCTTCGTATCATGCGCGTCGAATAGGCTACCGGAATGAAGTATAAATATTTGTGATACGAGAGGAGAGCGAAATGAGACGGCGTAAAACGCATGAGTCGAAATTTCACTACCCGGTATGCGTACATTAGCCATAGAAACAGCGGAAAAAATAGGTGAGATTGTTACGCTTCAGGGGTGGGTGCTGGCGAGGCGTGACCATGGCAAGATCATGTTTCTTGACCTCCGGGATAGGTCGGGGGTGGTGCAAATGGTGGGTACGAAAGCATTGGGAGATGCCAGGGCAGAAGATGTGGTGGAAGTAACAGGCCTGGTGAAAAAGCGCCCAGATTCCATGGTAAACGCCAAGATACCCACGGGGAGCGTAGAAGTAGAAATACAGGCAATAACGGTGATTTCAAAGGCCCACGAGATGCCGTTTCCCATAGATACGGACGGCTACGAAGTAAACGAAGAAATCCGTACAAAATACCGCTATCTTGATCTGCGCCGTCCGCGTATGGCAAGAAATATCCGGATCAGAAGCAAAGTGGTTGGTTTTATCCGCAATTATCTGTTTGACCGGGATTTTGTGGAAATAGAAACGCCGATACTAACCAAAACCACGCCGGAGGGGGCGCGTGATTTTCTGGTGCCTTCGAGACTGCAGCAGGGGAAGTTTTATGCGTTACCCCAGTCTCCCCAGCAGTATAAACAGATGCTTATGGTGGCCGGTATGGAGCGGTATTTCCAGATTGCGCGTTGTTTCCGGGATGAAGATCCGCGTAAAGACCGGGCGTACGGTGAGTTTACCCAGCTGGATATGGAGTTGTCATTTGTGACACAAAATGACATTCTCACGCTGATCGAGGAAATGTTTACGAAGCTGGTAGGAGAATTGTTCCCCGAAAAGCACATAAGCCAGTCACCGTGGCCGAGGCTTGCCCATAAAGACGTGATGGCAAAATACGGTACGGATAAACCGGATTTACGAAAAGACAAAAATGACCCCAATGAGCTGGCATTCAGCTGGACTATCGATTTCCCGCTTTTTAATGAACAGAAAGAAGATGACTTTTTCTTCGGTTCGGGAGGAGCTAAATTTGCACCAAGCCACCATATGTTTACCGCTCCCCATCCTGAAGACATACCGCTTTTGGACACGGACCCCATGAAGGTACGTGGGCTGCAACATGATCTGGTATTAAACGGATTTGAGGTGGGAGGCGGAAGTATCCGTATCCATCAGGCGGATGTGCAGAATAAGGTGTTTGATCTTATCGGATTTTCCGAAGCGCAAAAGCAGGAATTTGCCCACATGCTTACCGCATTTACTTATGGAGTTCCGCCTCATGGAGGAATTGCTCCCGGAATTGACCGGTTTCTTATGACCGTGTTGGGTGAGCCCAGTGTGCGGGAAGTTATGGCGTTCCCGACGTCATCTTCGGGCACCACCAGTGTTATGGAGGCGCCGAGTCCGGCAACAGCTGATCAGCTTAGCGAGTTGGGGATTGCTGTTGACGCTCCCAAAGATGCACGGCCTGCTGATGGTGATGCGGTGTATGCACAGATTGTGGCCGGTTTAGAAGAAAAAAAGATGGCATTCGAAAATTATGAACATGCGCCGGTTAAAACTTCAGAAGAGGCGGCGGCGGTCAGAAACACTCCTTTGCACGAAGGCGCAAAGGCGCTTGTCTTATATGCGGATAATAAGCCGGTGATGGTGGTGGTTGCCGGAGACCGCAAATTGGATATGAAGGCATTTAAGACGTTGTATAAAATTAAGGATTTGCGTATGGGAACGCCGGAAGAAGTGACCGCGGTAACCAGGGTAACCATTGGAGCGGTGCCGCCGTTCGGGCATCTGTTCAATATTCCTTTGTATATGGATGCATCGCTCCGGAATAATACACACGTGTCGTTTAATGCAGGACTTCATACCAGGAGCATCAGGATGAAAGCTGCTGACTACGAAGTTGTTGCCAAACCGACTGTCGGAGAATTCTCAAAGTAATCGCATGTCAAATAAATTTATCGAGCGGATTAGCCGGGTATGGATGGTGAGACATTGGGATAAACTCCTGTTTCTGGTGGCATGCGTTGTATTTTTTGTGTTTATTCCCAGCCCACGGTTATTTGCACGGATTTCCTCTAACCCGAAGATTGCCAAAGTGCTGCCGTTTGCCACTCCCTCACCCGCGCCGTATCCTATTAACACCACCGGTATTTATCCTTCGTACGAGATAACCGCGGAAGGAGTGGTGGTATATGATTTGGAAAGCGGAACGACGCTTTATGGGAGGAATACCGAGGCGCTGCTTTCTCCCGCTTCTACCACCAAGATTATGACCGCCTTGGTGGCGCTTGAACACTTTAATTTGGATGACGTAGTAACTATTGCGACGGTTGCTAACTCGGGAGCTGTAATGGGACTGGTTCCCGGTGAGCAGATTACCGTAGAAAATCTTTTGTACGGCGCACTTATACAGTCGGGAAATGACGCGGCATGGGCAATAGCGGAGCATTTTGACGGCGGAGTGGATAAATTTGTTGAAGCCATGAATACCAAAGCGGCAGCACTTCATCTGACCAGTACGCATTTCACAAATCCAGTAGGTTACGATGATCCGAATCATAAAATGTCCGCCATAGATCTGACGCGGCTGGGCGCCTACGCCCTTAGTAACAAAACTATCGCCAAGATGGTGGCTATTCCGCAGATAACCATTTCCGATGCGGCGCATACACGTTTTCATCCGCTGACAAACGTCAATGCACTACTGGGGAAAATCCCCGGAGTGGCGGGGATTAAGACCGGTTGGACAGAAGAAGCGGGGGAAAATCTTGTAACCTTGGTCGAAAGAAACGGCCGTAGGGTGATACTGGTAGTGCTCAAAAGCCGGAACCGTTTTTCCGATACCGAACAGCTAATTAATTGGGTATTTACCAATTATGAGTGGCGTGAATTCACCGCTCCGGAATCCTAGTTACTGTACCCGTCCCGCATTTATTATTGTTATTGCTGCTGCTCGATAAACTCCGGACTTACTGCGGGTACGTATGCCGCAAATCCATCGTCTCCTTCGAAGACGAATACCGGTTGGAGGTATGTTTGCGGGATGGTGGAATCATAATATGCAAGGTAAATATTGCGCACGGTGATAAGGGGCGTCTTAGGGTATTTGAGTACGTAACCCCCGCCCGTCTGCAGTTCCTGCCACGCCTGAGCGCTGGTTTTTAAGGCGTAGGTTGCCACCGTCTGCTGATCAATCGGCCAGTACGCATAGGTAAAGTTGATAACCCGTTTTTTGGCATTACTGGATCCGGAGAATACTATCGATATGGGTCCTTCTGATGTACCAGTTACAATAGGAGTGTCTGCTATTTTCGGCCGGAAAAAGTCTACCCTTACTGCATCTGCCTGGGATTGGCTTGTAACCGGGATAAGACTGCTTTCAGAAACACGGTAGTAGGTTACCCGTACTTCGCCCCCGGTGAGATCATCGGGAGCTAAATTATATGTTTGAAGAAGGTTTCTTGCCTCGGCTCTGGCTTCCTGGAGTGACGGTACCTTGCTGTTAAGAAAAATACCGGTGTCCCGCTGGAAATCATACTGAATGACAAAATTTGTGGTGACAATGTCATACCACAGGTGTCTAAGCTGTGTGGTTGCATCATCAAACCGGTATATATTTTTATTGGCAGGTTCAGGTATCGGGGTAGTTCCGAAACCTAAGCGTTTGGCGAATGCCTGCGCCGTAGATAACGCAAGAAGGTTTGATCCCTTTTTCGGCATGAAATAGACATTAGCCGAAGGCGATGCATTCGGTACTGATCCCTCTATGGTTTGGAGCTGAAATATAAGCTGTCCTGAAGGGGAAGCCGATGTAGGCGGAAATACAATAGGCGGCAGATTGCCGAACGCGTGATTCGGCGGCGGCGCCTGGGGTGGGAAAATTGTGAGATACACATTTACGGCTACCCCCCAAAACATGCGAAGAATGACATAGGCGATTACCGCGAGTATGCTCCAGTTGATCGTCCGGCGTGTGTAAAAAGCTGTTTCAGTGAGGGAGCTCATATAATTTCTTACTAAATTGAGTATACGGGGGATGGATGATAGAATCAATCGTATGACAGCCCCGATACGAACCAGAATTGCTCCCTCGCCAACAGGTCAGGATCTGCATATCGGCAACGCGTACACTGCACTTATTAATTATGTAGTGGCCAAAAAGGCAGGCGGACAGTTTATTATCCGCATAGAGGATACCGATAGGACGCGACTTGTAGAAGGATCTGAACAGCGGATATTAAGCTCGTTAGAATGGTTGGGTATTCCGCATGCGAAGGGGCCAGATATCGGAGGGCCGTATGCACCATACCGTCAGTCTGACCGCCTTATAAGCTACCGTAAGTATGCGGAAGAACTGGTGGAGAAGGGTCATGCGTATTATTGCTTCTGTACATCCGAGCGCCTCGAAGAGATGCGCAAGGGTCAGGAAGCAGAGCATAAGCCGCCCATGTACGACGGATTATGCGGCACTATTGATCCTTCAGAGGCAAAAGAGCGGATAACCAAGGGTGAGCGGCATGTGATACGCATGCGGGTTCCTGATCAAGGGGTTACCGTGTTTACGGATCTTATCCGGGGCGAAGTATCTTTTGAAAATGCACTCATTGATGATCAGGTGATCCTCAAATCCGATAATTTCCCCACTTATCATTTAGGGGTCGTTATTGATGATCATGAGATGAAAATTACCCATATTATTCGCGGGGAAGAATGGATATCCTCAACTCCCAAGCACATATTGCTCTACCAGTTTTTTGGTTGGGATATTCCCAATATCGCCCATGTGTCTGTGCTGAGAAATCCCGATCGGAGCAAGTTAAGTAAACGAAAAAATCCCGTGTGGGTTTCTGACTATAAGGCAAAAGGGTATCTGCCGGAAGCTATCCTTAATTATCTGGCCAGCCTAGCATGGTCATATCCGGACGGACGGGATGTATTTTCCGTTGAAGAGATGGTTTCTGTATTCGAGATTGCTCAGCTTAAAACGTCGGCTCCGATATTTGATGTAGATAAACTGCGCTGGATGAATGGAGAATATATCCGCAAGATGGATGACGCAGGTCTTATGGGTGCGTTATATGCATTCGATCCGGAAATCCCAAAAAATGATGAAAAAATGATCCGTATTCTTCCGCTGGTAAAAGAACGCATGAAAACACTGGTTGAATTCCGTTGGCTTGCTGATTTTTTCTACATGAAGCCGTCCGGTTACGAGAAAGAAGTTAATCCGGTTCTTGTGGGCATCGCGGCGACAGCGCTGAAAAAGATCGCAAACAACTGGTCGCATGAAGAAATGGAAAAGGCCATCCGGGAGGAGGCGGAAAAGAGTAAACAAAAGGCGAGGGATGTGTTCATGGATCTTCGGGTAAAAGTTACCGGCAAAACGGTCGGTCCGCCGTTATTGGAGTCGCTTGAAGTGCTGGGATTTGAGGAGACAATCGCAAGGCTCACCTCCTGAGAATGCCGTTGGTATGATGCTTCCTTTGAAGGGAAAACGCTCCGGAAAAAACCGTAGGTTTTGTCCCAAAGTGAACCACCTCTTGAGAATGCCGTTGGTATGATGCTTCCTTTGAAGGGAAAACGCTCCGGAAAAAACCGTAGGTTTTGTCCCA
>JACRMP010000035.1 GCA_016214885.1 Candidatus Gottesmanbacteria bacterium
CATGATTGCGAAGCCACAAAAATTCAATCATCTTATTTGTCGGGATCAGATAGTAGGATTTCCTTTCAAACAAAATTTAAAACGTTGCTTAGTGTGATTACTCAGCCATTTCAGTGGTTAGGGATTGGGGGTAAGTTAGAGTCTGGTATTGATGCTGAGGCGTCATTTGTAGAGGCAAATAGTACAATTTGGGAAAAGACAGGCATAACAGTTGAGGACATAGTGGATCGTTTTTCTTACGTTATTAAGATTTTAGAAAAAAGAGGTGTTTTTACTTCTGAAATCACAAAATCACGAACACTTACTCTAAAATTATTTCGTCGAGAAATAAAGTTGATATGGTTCATTCCGCAGAAAGTAAAACAACACAGAAAGTTAGTTTTTATTTTGGATGAGTTAGATTTTTATGACGGCGATAGTAATACTTCAATAAAACCAAGCGATGTTCTCGGGGTAATTAAGAAGTTTAAGAATCTATTTACACTTTCATCTGCGCATTTTATCTTTATTGTTGGAAAACAAACATATCTCGCTGCGAAAATAGATCCTTATAGAACACTATTTTCAGATAGATGCTTTTTATCTATTCCTGACGGTCAAAAGCTGTCAAAATATCTGGATGAAATTGCGATTGGAAGTATTAAGAAGGACTTGAAGCCTGAATGGGAGGAAATGAAATGGTTATTAATCGCTCAATCAAAACATAATCTCTATGATTTAGTAACCACAGCTAATGCATGCTCTGTGTATGATGAGGATGCTAAAAAAATGCGATTAGAACTATTTGAGAGAACCCCATCTGAAAAAGTGATCGTTGCCTTTCACTATCTGCTAAATGACATTTTTATATACTACAGACAAAGTTCGATTTTTGAGCACCATAATGATTCCCTTTTTGAGGAATTATATAGAGTTGAGTTAGCCTTTAAGAAATACCTTTTTGAGAAAGCCCAAGATACTATAAGTTTTGTTGTTGAAGATACCGGAAGTATTGAGGTGAATAGTGCTTTGCGAGACGCAAAGCTTGCCTTAGTTAGAACCTTATATCTATTTGCAAATAAAAAGGCTCCACCAATTGAAGCAGAGACTTCGATTGCCCTGCCTTGGGATGAGTTTCGACAAGCGCTAATGCTCGAAAAAGTTAAACAAGGTATCAGAGGCGCTGTTACTTCTGGTGAACAAACATTAGTAAGTAGTTTAGATATTCTAATTGGGACAATTAACCAAAAATATGCCAATTATTTAGGGTTTGAAGCGACCAAAGCAAATATTAAATACACACTTGAAGTAATCTCCAAGTTGCTTGGAATTTCCTTCAATGCAAGTGACATTGATGCACTAGAGAAGGCTTGGTTTCAGGTAAATACTTTGCCGGTTGACCAACGAAATTGGGATTTAATTACCCAATCTGTGCAAAGCGCAACTGCTATAAGCACAGTGTTATCTAAGTATGATCAAGTGGGCAAGCATATTGTTGTTTTTACTGATTGGGGTCAGGCGAAAATTGAGAATAACCTAATAACTTTAGGAAATGATAGTACACATGGAAATAAACACTTCACGCGAGTTACATTTTTACTGCCTAAAATAGAAAAAGATAAGTCGCTTGAGCTAAGAGCAAAGGTCACACTGTCAGAAGGTGCAATCCTAAATTTTTTATTTTATAAAGATTATCAAGTTACGGAGTTAGAAAGCGATTTTTATATGGCAAGATTAGATAGTCGAAATAATAAAGTAGGTGACTGTATTTTGTATAAGCCCAAAGGGGGTAATTGGGATATTGTTCCTGATAGCACAGTAAAACAAAGTGGCACATCTTTTGATAAAGAAGTTGAAGTTAAAATCATTCTTAACAATAAAGGGTTATTAGAATTAAGAAAAAGAATGGGTAGGATATATCAGGTTATATCAAGAGTGCAGGTCGGTAACGATATGAAATTATTGGGATTCGGAAATGAGCTGGCTGTCGCTATGGTGGAAATTCAGTCACTTCAAATAGGTAAAAGATTGTCTATTATTTAGAGTCTAATGAAAGGTGCCCTGTTGATGACATTCAACGGATGGAACATTTACATTATAGAATGTACTTCTATCAGGCTTTCTACTACTCGCGACACTTACACCTGAAGGTTATTAAAATTAACAATCGAAGTTTTTTTGGCGTGAGCTTTATTTCATCCACTTTTCCAGCGCACGCTGAAGCTCTGGGGAATCTTTGGCTTCTGATAGGGGAATACCTTCAAGGGTTGCTTTCAGAGACTGGACTATCGCGCGCGCTCCTGCCGGTGTGCCGTCCGGGTGACCATGGATACCGCCGCCGAAGTTCATAAGTAAATCTTTGCCGAGGATAGAAACCAGGTCAGGGATGTGTCCGGGGTGCAGTCCGCCCGATGCGGTGGGGAGTGTGGTTTTCAAGCCATACCACTCACTGCGGAGGAAATTATTGATCGTGACCACTTCTTCTTTGCCGCCCTCCATTTTGCCGACCACTGTTCCTGTGTGGAACGAATCGATACCCGCAAGCCGCGCGAGTTTGGCAATCACGAGCATGCTGATGCCATATTGTCGTGAGCGGGTGAATGCCGCGTGCATTGCGCGGTGTCCGTGGATCATAAGGCCGTAATTACGGTTCCGAATCCCTTGGGTCGCCGCAAATCCTGCGGTCAGGACATCAATCATCAGGCAGTTGGCACCGCTGTCGCGCACGTAGTTAGCGCGCTTCATCATTTCTTCGTAGCTTGCGGTGATGTTAAACGCATGGACTTTTGCCTTGCCGATTTCCAAATAATTTTTTTCTTTCATGCGGCGGGTCACTTCATCGACGCGGGTGTAGAAATTATCAAACGTCATGTTGGCGAGGTTCTCATCGTCTTTGACGAGGTTCACGCCCCCGTCCCACACTTCCATACACGCTTCCGCATGGCGGACACTCGTAAGCCCCAGTTTGGGTTTGATAATGGAGCCGGTGAGCGGGCCGTCTTTGACTCCCGTAAGATTTCTTATGCCATCGATGCCGAGCGCCGGCCCCGGAAATGCTTTGACAAATACCTCAGGAAATTCCAGATCTTCCAGCCGGAGCCCCACGATTTCTTTGAGTCCGAAAACGTTTCCGGTGATGGAGGAGAGGAGCTGTGGAATGCTTCCTGCCTCGAATAAATCGAGAGGGTACGCGACGGTGATGCTTCCCGTACTTTCATCCATCGCAATTACTTTTGCATGCAGTTTGTCCCAAATCGCTTTTTCCTCGAGCCCTATATCCGTCCAGGTGCCCACGGAAGATTCGGCAGCGACACCTCCCGCTGTTTTATCAAACGGTTCGCCCTCCACTTTGAGCGTGAATGTCGCGATGATGTGTTTAGTCTTATCGACCTTTTCGTTTAACGCGAGGTAGTGGATGTAGCGGTTTGCCATATATTAGAGATGAATGAACGGATAATTTGATAACGCAGTTTCTTTAACTTCGCTTCCTTTTATCATACCCGCTTCCGTAATAATCGTCACGCCGTCAAAATACGGGGTGTAGTCAAATGCGGGGGAGAAAATAGTCAGGTTAGCGGGTGCTTCCGCCCAGACTTCTTTGGGATCGCGGGTTTCGATAAGGTCAGGGCTAAAGGGGCGGGGATCATATTTCAGCAAGGTGGAAATACAGTAAACGGGTATTTTGTATTCACGGGCGGCAAGAAGAATGGCATGGGTGCCTATTTTGTTTACGAGCCCTGTATCGGTAAGCAGATCGGCTCCCACAAATACTCCGGCAATCTTGCGCTTGGTATCGGCGAGCACCGATGCTGCTGCCGAATCCACTATCATCGTGACATCCGTGATTCCGCCGTCCAATAACTCACTCACCGTGAGGCGACCTTGGAAACGCGGCCGTGTTTCTGTGGCGATCATATGGATATTCTTCCCTGATTTTTTCGCTTCGAGGAATATGTTGGTGACGGTAGTTGCATGGCAGTGGGTAAGGTATGTGGCACCATCGGAAACGATGCTGTTACCGTACTCTGCGATTTTTTTGGTCGCATCGTGGATGTAGGAAGTGTAAGTGGCAATTTTTGCCTTAAGTGCTCCTGCATTTTTGGGCGTATCGGCGAAAATGTACCGCAGCGCATTCTGCGCCAGTGGTTCGGTGGGGCGGGCATAGGCGAGCTTGGTGCCCAGTTCTTTAAGCCTATCGGGCGGCAGATCAGGTTCTTCCGTCATGGTAGCCGCCAGCGCTTCGAGTGCTTTTAGGGCGACATTGGTGGCTCCCTGTATTTTGAGGCTTTTGATGTCAGCAAGGATTGTTTGGGCAGTATCCATCACTAATTATTGTAGTGGGAAAAAATATGCAGGGCAATCGGGTATTGGTGTCAAATTTCCACCACCTCGCCGCCGAGCTTGCCGATAAAGCTTGTGTCATGGGAAATGTAGAGTATACCCCCGTCATATTCCTGCAGGGCATTTTCCAGCTCTTCGATGCTCGGCAGATCCAAGTGGTTGGTGGGTTCATCGAGAATCAGGAGGTTAGGTTTGTTGGCAAACATTTTAATCAGCTGGAAGCGCGCCTTCTGTCCTCCGGATAGATCGATAATTTTTTGCCTGGCATCCACCACCGGGTCAAACAGGTATTGGGACATCGTACTTTTTACTTTCCCCAGATCAATGGGGATATTGAGCGCGGCATACACGTTATTTATTGCCTGTTCCAGTGTCTGTTCCAGGTACACGGGATCAAGCTCCTGGTTGTATTCACCGATCCGCAGGTTTGAGGCGAGTTTAATTTCCCCGTCATAGATGTTGGCTGCCGGCTTTTCCTCTTTGTACTGCGAAAGGATTGTTTTGACGAGGGTGCTTTTGCCGGCACCGTTCCTGCCTTTGATAAACACCCGCTGGGTGCTGCCGAAGGCAAACGTCACCCCGGCAAAGAGTGGAGCTGCGTACCCAAGCGATAGATTTTTTACGCCGACAAGCTGGCTTATTTTTTCTTTTCCGGGGGGTATGGCGATGCGGACATTTTTCTCCTTAAATTTGTGATATGAGTCAGATACATTTTTGTCCAGATCGGTCACCGAGTCCTGGTCTATCCAGAACGACGGCTTGACTGTTTCTGATTTTATCTTTTCGTAATCTTTGACCCAGTGGTCGTAGCGCACTTTCCAGGCTTTGCTTTTGGCGCGCATTTGTAAGCCCCACTCAACACGTTTTTTGGCATCTGCCAATTTCTTCATCTGGTTTTGGTACTGGACGACGGAACTTGTCGTTTGGGCAGTGTTGAGTTTGAGGTACTGGTCGTAGTTACCCTTAAACGAGTAAATATTCTGGTCTTTAAGTTCCACAATGCGGTCGACATGCTTTAAGACATCGCGGTCGTGGGTGACGACCAGCAGTCCCGCCTCCACGGTAAGCATCCAGGAAATAAATTGCTCCTTGCCGACATAGTCCATGTGGTTGGTGGGTTCATCGATAAGGAGGAGCTCTGCCTGCGAGTACATCATGCGAGTGAGCTCGACAAACCGCTTTTCTCCGCCGGAGAGGGTTTTTAAAGAATTGTTGGCTTTATCTTCGGGTATCTGGAAATCGTTTAACGTTCCGATGATGAGATCTTTTATGTAGTAATAGCCGTTTTCGGAAAAATATTCGACTGCCTCGTTGTAGAGGTGCATATCCGCGTGGTGCTCCTTCTCAAATCCGGTGAGGACTTTTTCGTATTCAGTGTAGTGGGGGACACTCTTGAGGATATATTCCAGTGCAGTCTGAGTATTGTCCGTTAAATGCTCCTGTTTGGTAAGCACGGTAGTCAGGTTTTTTTTGCGGGTTATGGCGCCTGAGTAATCACGATCGAGCTCTCCGATGATATTTAGCAGCGTTGACTTGCCCTGGCCGTTGCGGCCAATAAGGGCTACTTTTTCTTTCGGCGCGATATGGAATTCCAAATCGGTAAACAGCGTTTTGGAGCCCATGATTTTTGACAGGTGTTGTGCGTGGATAAGCATAAGAGGTCTAAGTATACCATCCGTGACACCAGTCACCATGGTATATCTCGGTTTGCGGAAGCGGGTGTCTTATTCTTCTGGAAATTTGAGGACACCGGTGATAAATAAATCAATGCTGTGAAGCAGCTGAATCTGAGTTTCTCTTGCTCCCTCGAGGGGATTCTTACCTTTGTTTTCCTTACGAAGCGCCTTTATTTGTCTTTCGTCCATCGAAAGAACAGTGGTCACAATTTCTTCGAATTCGGGTTCAGAATGACCCCAAACGCTAGCCCATCTTTTTTTTTCTGGGGTCAGGAAGTGCGTCCGAAGGCGGCTACTGTTTGCCTGTATAAAGTTAAGCTCCTCGTCTGCACTAATTCGTCGTGGCATACCTTGGGTCTCACTCATATCAGGATAATTATAGCATGTGAAATGAGATCGGTTGTCTTGCTCGTGCCGTTGGGGTGTGGATGTGTTCCACTCATGGTACAATCTTGGGATGAATCTGAAAATCGGCATCGTCGGACTTCCGAATGCGGGTAAATCCACTCTGTTTAACGCACTGCTTAAAAAGCAGGTGGCATTCGCCGCTAACTATCCGTTTGCAACGATTGAGCCAAATGTCGGCGTGGTTCCTGTGCCGGACGAGCGATTGGCCAAACTTGCCGAAATTACCAAAGAAGAAGATAAGCTGGAAAAGCTGCCTCCGCTCCGTCCGGCAACGGTTGAGTTTGTGGATATTGCAGGACTGGTAAAAGGAGCGAGCGAAGGGGAGGGGTTGGGGAATAAATTCCTCGCTCACATCCGCGAAGTAAATATTATCTGTAACGTGCTCCGGTTTTTCCCTGACTCTAATATCGTGCATACCGAAGGGGGCATAGATGCCGAGCGTGACCGCGCCATCGTAGAAACGGAATTGGTTCTGGCTGACCTGCAGACGCTCGGCAAACAGCAGGAACCCAAAATGAATGCGACAAAAGAAGACAGGGCGCGTTATGAATTGGTACAGCAGCTGAAAAAGGAAATGGATGGGGGCAAGCGGGCGCTAGATGTACTTACCGATCCCGATGACCGCGAACTTATTCGTCCGTTGCAGCTTCTGACCATGAAGCCTATTGTCTATGTGGGGAATGTCTCTGAAAGCCAACTTAGCGCCCCGCCGCAGTCAGATCTTACTCCTATTGTATATATATGTGCGCAGACGGAATCAGAGCTTGCCGCCATGACCCCCGAGGAGCAAAAGGATTACCTTGCATCGCTGGGGGTAACCTCCAGCGGGTTGGATTTGCTGATCCGTACCGCGTACGGGACATTGGGGCTTATCTCGTTTCTTACCACGGGAGAGCTTGAATCACGCGCCTGGACAATAGAGAAAGGAATGAAGGCGCCTGCAGCAGCCGGAGTAATTCACACAGATTTCGAAAAGAAGTTTATCAAAGCCGATGTGGCGGCGTTTACCGACTTTGTTGCCTTCGGCGGATGGAAAAAATCCCGCGATGCAGGTAAGGTGCGGAGCGAAGGCAAGGAATATATAGTACAAGACGGTGATGTCATAGAATTTAAAATTGGAAGCTAGATATGGCGATCTGCCCGCTAGCGCCTGAGCGCAAGCGATGGCAGGCGGGTGTAGTGGAGTTTAAGATAGGCGCGTAATACTCATATTTTTTTATAATTAATCCATGGCAGAATCAGGTAACCATCATTTAAAAAGAAGCGATAGGATCATTCATTCGCAAATACGGCGAGACCTTGAAGCCGAATTAGGCCGAAGACTTGATTACCGTGATCAGGTTCGCATAGACGCTGAGCTGGCCAAGCACGGCATTCATTTTCATGAGACAAACGAAGAAACTGTTAAAGAATACGTGCAGGAAGGTGCGCGGAGGGGTATATCTCATCGTGTTCGCGGCCGCCGGGATGATAACGGGAGGACAGGGGATTGATGTCTCTGCCTGAGTTCCTCCTTGGATTTTACCGTTCCCTATGGTAACATTCCTTCTATGACAACCTATGAATTAATGGTCGTGGTTTCCGCCTCTGTCGATTTGACAAGCGATAAAGCACAAAAAGATCTTATCGAAAAGCTCGTCGGCGACGCAGGCACGGTGACAGAAGTCACCTCGCTCGGCAAAAAGACGCTCGCATATCCCATCAAAAAGCAGACTGAAGCAACCTATCTGGTGGCAACCGTCACCGGAAACGTTAAATCGGCCGTAGTAGATAAAAAATCCAAACTGATGGATGAAGTACTACGGTTCCTGCTTACGGTAAAAGAGTAATACGAGGGTGAATCTCAGAGGTGACTTATGTCCAGCAGAAGTTTAAACAAGGTAACGCTCATCGGAAACCTGACCAGGGATCCTGAGCTCCGGTATACACCAACGGGTGCCGCTGTGTGTACCATCGGACTGGCAACCAACAGGACATGGGTAACCGATTCGGGTGAAAAAAAGGAAGAAACTGAGTTCCACCGGGTGGTGGCATGGAACAAGCTTGCAGAACTCTGCAGTCAGCTTCTCGCCAAAGGCCGCAAGGTCTATGTCGAAGGAAGGCTCCGGACAAGTGCTTGGCAAGCAACCGACGGTTCACAAAGAACCAGCACAGAGATTGTCATAGAAGACATGATCGTGTTAGATTCTAAGAGACCGGGTGCGGAAGAGGGCGGAGAGGTGCATACAGCTCCTGTCCAGCCTCCTACAACAGCACCGGCACCAGTCAAGAAAAAAGCAGAAAAAAAGGAAACAAAAGAGGAAGCTCCTCCGGCAGCAGCGCCTACCGAAGAAGTGAATCCTGATGATATACCATTTTAATTAAACTATTATGATGAAACGCTCAGGAAAATTTGTACGAAAGTTAAGACCGGTTCCGACCAATTGTCCGTTTTGTGCGGCCAAGAGTCTGCCGGATTACAAAGATGCAGGTACACTTTCCAAGTATCTTACCGAACGCGGTAAGCTGCAGGGAAGAGCGCGCACGGGTCTTTGTGCCAAGCACCAGCGTCGTGTCGAACAAGCGGTTAAACGTTCACGGATAGTCGCGCTTTTGCCTTTTGTGGTGCGAGCTTGATGTTCAATGAAATCCCTGCCATTTTCTAAAATACGTTCATTCGTCGTTATTGTCGCCCTCCTTATTCTTGCCGGCGGTATCGGGTACCAGCTTGGTGAACGGAAAGTTTCCATTGGTCTAGCTGCTGATAAGCGTCCTGTCGTAAATACCGGGGCTCCTGCCGGCACCAGCGTCGATTTTGGGTTGTTCTGGGACGTATGGGGCAAACTTACCCGTTACTATATAGATCCCCAGGTGATTGATGTGGAGAAGCTCGTGCACGGCGCGGTGACCGGTATGGTGGCTGCAGTCGGCGATCCGTACACATCCTTTTTCCCGCCGCAGGAGAACAAGCAGTTTAAAGAAGACCTGGGCGGTGCGTTTGAAGGTATCGGCGCTGAGCTGGGACTCAAAGACGGACGGGTGGTTATCGTTTCTCCGCTCAAGGGAACCCCCGCAGAAGCGGCAGGAGTTAAACCCAATGACATTATTCTGAAGGTCGATGATGCCGAGACAGCAGGATGGACCGTAGAGCAGGCAGTAAATAAAATCAGAGGACCAAAAGGAACCAAAGTGCGTTTGACGCTTCTTAGTCCCATGGATTCCCAGGGACCCCGGGAAGTAAGTATTACCAGAAATACAATTACGGTTCCGTCGGTGACGAGCTGGGTCAAGCCTGTCCGTGAAGTAACCGAAATATCCGAAGCCACCGAAGCGGCAGGTCTCAGAGCCCGTTCTTCCGATGACCGGATAGCGTACATAAAGCTTACCCGTTTCGGGGATCATACCAATGCAGACTGGAACAAAGCGGTGGACAACATTGTGGCGTTGGACAAGGACGACAACATTTCCGGATTAGTGCTTGATCTGCGGAATAATCCGGGCGGCTATCTTGACGGCGCGGTGTATATAGCCAGTGAATTTATGAAAGGCGGCACGGTGGTTTCCCAGGTGAACAGCGACGGCACACGCCAGAATTATCCTACCGATCACAAAGGAAGACTTACGAATATGAAAGTAGTGGTGCTGGTAAATAAAGGAAGCGCATCCGCATCAGAAATAGTCGCAGGGGCACTGCGGGACAGCAAGCGCGCTAAACTTGTCGGGGAAACGACATTCGGCAAAGGTACGGTACAGACACCGTTCGACTTAAACGGTGGCAGCAGCGTACATATTACGACGGGTAAATGGCTACTGCCCGGAGGGAGCTCCATAAGCCAGACAGGATTAACGCCTGATTTTACCGTCATGCAAGATGGGAGCGTTTCCGCCACGGCGGATGCCCAGCTGTCAAAAGCGATAGAACTTCTTGTGCAGTAATTATTTGACCGGGCAGAAGTCTGTTTTGTCAAAAATCATAACCTGTCGTATACTATTTCCGGTATGAAACTTCAACGGATACTGATACTTACCGCGTTGGCATTACTTCTCATCGGGGGTACTGTCTCTACCGGAATACTTGGTCTGAACTGGCAGTACGTCAATCAACTCCTCAAGATGCCGAAGGGTACTACCGGAATAACGATTCCTACCGACAAGATAAAAGTGGTAGAAGAGGAAAATGTCATCACCGGTGTGGTTGAACGTGTTTCACCGTCAGTTGTTACCGTGGGGATACAGCAAACCCGGTCGGTGGGTGACATATTCGAGTTTAATCCGTTTAATCCGTCAGAAAATTCTCCCCGCCGGAGTACTATCGAGCAGGATATCGGCAGCGGGTTTGTCATCACTACCGATGGCTTGATCGTGACTAATAAGCACGTAGTCTCCGTTCCCAATGCCAAATACCGGGTGATGACCAAGGACAACAAAACCTATGACGTGGTGAAGATCTACCGTGATCCCGATAATGATCTGGCGATTGTCAAAATTAACCCGTCTGGTGAAGTGCTTAAGCCCATCGAGATGGGCGATTCAGATAAGCTGAAGGTCGGACAGATGGCAATTGCCATAGGTACGGCTTTGGGTGAGTTCCGTAATACGGTAACGGTAGGGGTTATTTCTGGTGTCGGTCGCGGGATAACGGCGGGCGGCCCCTTTGACGGGGGAGCCGAAAAACTTGATAACGTGATTCAGACCGATGCGGCCATCAATCCCGGCAATTCCGGAGGGCCGTTGCTTAACTCTGCAGGGCAGGTAATCGGTGTAAACACAGCTGTCTCTGCCGAAGGGCAGGGTATTGGCTTTGCGCTTCCCATAAATGTCGTTAAAGAAGCAGTAAATAACTTCAACACCACCGGTCAGTTCAACCGCCCGTTTATGGGGGTAGAGTACCGTATGGTGACGCGTCAGATCGCCGTGTTAAACGAAATTCCGGAAGGGGCGTATATTATGGATGTCGTAGGTAACAGTCCTGCAGAGCGTGCAGGTATTGAGCCTGAGGACATCATTACAAAAATTGCAGGGGAAAAGGTGACGGAATCCAATGATCTTGCTCGCATTGTGGGCAAGAAAAAAGTGGGTGACAGGATCGCAATAACGGTCTGGAGGAATGAAAAAGAAGTAGAGCTCACTCTTACCCTAGGTACGCAGGAGTAATCCTTAGACGGGGGTTGCAAGCATTGCTTCAGTTATTTTTTGCATTTTTCCGTCGATGATGTCTTCAAGATTGTGCCACGATTTATTTATCCGGTGGTCGGTGACCCGATTCTGGGGGAAGTTGTATGTGCGGATTTTTTCACTCCGCATGCCGCGCCCGATGATGGATCGCTGATCACTCATGGATTGCTCCCGGGCGAGGAGCTCCCGTTCCCAGAGACGCGCCCGCAGCATAGAAAGGGCGACTTGCCTGTTCTGATACTGGTCACGTTCTGTCTGGCACTGGACGACCACTCCTGTCGGTTTGTGGCGCAAGCGCACCGCAGAGCTTACTTTGTTGACGTTTTGGCCGCCTTTGCCGCCAGCACGGTAAAAATCCCATTCGATATCTTCCGGTTTTATATATACTTCGTTTTCCGGTATCTCCGGGAGCACCGCAATGGTTGCGGTAGATGTGTGGATCCTTCCGTGCCGTTCGGTGGAGGGTGTCCGTTGTACCCTGTGGGTGCCTGCTTCGTATTGGAGCTTGGTAAACGCATCCGTGCCTTTGATACGGATGGTCAGCTCATCGAGCTGTTCTACTTTCCAGCCCAGAAACCCTGCATAGCGCGCATACATGCGCATCAGATCGGCAGCCCACAGTTTGGCCTCTTCGCCGCCCGGACCTGCCCTGAACTCAAGAATAGCTACATCGGTTTTCATAAAAAAAGCCTGAAGGACTCTGCATAAAGTTTAGCATACTAAACGTTATGCACAGCGCTCCAGGCTCTCGACTACTTCAATCCCATCAACATTTCCTTTAGCGATTTCGGCGCGGTATCGGAAGCACTCATCTGCTTTTTCTTTTTCTTGGATACGTAGCCGCTTGCGGCTGCTTTCTGCTGTTTGGTCTGGAACCGTTCGACGCGTCCCATGGTATCGACAAAGCGCATTTCACCGGTGAAGAACGGGTGGCACTTGCCGCAGATTTCCACCTGAATTTTATCCTTGGTGGCTCCCACGGTAAACGTGTTGCCGCAGGCACACGAAACAACCGCGTTTGCAAACCACTTTGGATGGATATCGGATTTCATAAGAGGTTTATTATAGCATCTATTTCTTTGCGTGTCGACGGCTGGAGTTGTGGCTGGGGTGTCTGGCTCTTTTTTGCTCAGCTAAATACACGCCTACGGTAATAACGAGGCCGCCGGCGATATATGATGGGGTAATGGCCTCTTTAAGCCAAAGGACAGCCAATATAGCTGCCCAGAGAGGTTGGAGATGCTGGTACAAGGCGGATTCCGATACTTCGATGGTTTTTATAGCAATATTCCGTATCGTGTAGGCTACAATTCCCGAAAGCAGCGCCATGTAGAGGACTCCCAAGTGCGCCTGCCATGGAGCAGTGACGATGGTGAACCAGGCTTCTTCCGGAGTGGTAATAAGGAACAGAAGCGGCAGAAAAACAACAAATCCTACGACAAATTGCGTTTGGGCGACTAGTGTGGCGTTTATTCCCTTTTTCATGGCTTCTTTGCTTAGTAACGCTCCTACAATATCAGTGATAACAGCCAACAGCATCAGTCCGTTGCCTTCCAGTTTTCCTAATGTGTCTGCATGCCCGTTGAGGATAAGGGGACCCACAACGGTAAGGAGCGTTCCTAAAATAGCAATGGTAATGCCTATTTTTTCGTTTCTCCCAATGCGGTCGCGGAAAAACAAAACGCCTCCGAGGATAAGAAATAGCGGGCCCGCTGCTGTTATAAGACTTCCGGATAGTGCAGTTGTTTTATCGAGAGCCTCAAAAAAAAGAAATAGTGAGAGAGGCGCTGAAATAAATCCGGTTATGAGCACAAGCCACTGATCGGATGCTTTTACGGGCAGCTTTGCTCGCGAAAATGCCAGATAGGGAAGGGCAATGAGCGTACTTATGGCGAACCGGTAGGTGAGAAACAGCCAGGGGTCAAACCACTGCAGTGTGTTTTTTACAATCGGGCTGGCAGCTCCCCATATCAGGGAAACGAGCAGAAGATACAAAGCAGCAGTGGTGCGGCGATTCATAATAACAAAGGATATATCTACGGTAGCGTATTTGACGGTTCGGGGGAAGGAGAAAAAAATCAGCAGTCAGCACAATAGACTGGAAAAATTCTACAGGGCATTTATGGGAGAAAATTACGAAGCAGCAAATAACCGGGCCAGGTCGGCAACCGCCACGGTTTTTTGTTCCTTTGTTTTCATGTTTTTAAGGTTTACTGTTCCTTTGGCAGCCTCCTCCGGTCCCTGGATTATCACAAACGGAATGCCGGTTTTGTCTGCGTATTTAAGCTGTTTTTCCAACTTATCGGAAGCGTTTGAGCTCAGCATTAAAAATAGTGACAAGCACCTGTCCTGCGACCGGGAGCGCCGGTACAAGGCCCATAATTTCTGCAGCCTCGAGCGTGCGGTCAAATCCCACGGCAAATCCCGTGCCGCCGATGTCGCGGCCTGCGAATTTTTCTAAGAGTCCGTCATAGCGTTCGCCACCCAGTACCGACATGTTGTATCCCGCATCCGGTATCTCTACTTCCCAGATGGGTCCCATGGAATAGGAGAATGAACGGGCGATAGTGGGATCGAACGCATACCAGTCGTCAGGGAACCCGTAGTCTTTAAGGTACTTAAGGATGATAGTAAGTTCCTCATTGGGCTGGAGGTTTTTTACGTAGGACAAGTATTCCTTGGCCTGGGCAAGGCTTATCCCTTTTTTCTCCATCTCAGCTAACACGCCGTCATCGCCGATTTTTTTGATTTTGTCGATCGATACGATCGCATCGTAGGGTATATCGCGGAACAGCGCCCGGGAGTTGATGCGGACGAGTGCGTTTTTAAAGCCAAGCTGTTTATATATTTCGAGAGAAAGGGCGATTGTTTCTGCATCGGCATCAGGAGTTTTTACCCCGAAAATATCCGCATCGGCCTGGGTGAATTCACGATAGCGCCCTTTTTGCGGCTTCTCCGCGCGGAAGGCCGGCTGAATCTGGTAGCGCTTAAAGGGGAATGTCAGCTGGTTCTGGTACTGCGCTACGACACGGCAGGTGGGGACGGTTTGGTCGTACCGGAGTGCGACATCCCGTTCACCCTGATCCTTGAATTTAAAAAATAATTTTTCGTCTTCTCCGATTGCCCCTACGAATATTTCGAGCGGTTCAAGGGTGGGGGTCTCCAGCGGCGCAAAGCCCCAGGAGCTGAATATGCCTGCAAGTTTATCTCTAAGCCACTTCCGTTTTGCTGCCTCAGGGGGCAGAAAATCGCGGAAACCTTTTAACGGCAATATTGTATTCATAAATCCTCCTTAATCGTAGCAGTCAGCCACGTCCCTCACAATAGTGAACTTCACCTTTTTCGTTTTTCCAGTTCTCTGTACATATCATCCGGGGTGACACCCAAAGCCGCCCACAAAACGACGGAGTGAAACAATAAATCGGTAAACTCCTCAATGCTTCGCTGTCGGTCAGTGTTTTTGGCGGCGATGACTACTTCGGTCGCTTCCTCACCAATTTTCTGTATTAGCCGGTCGCGGTTTGCCAAGAGGGAGACAACGTATGATCCCTCAGGGTTGGTTTCCTGCTGTTTTTTTATCATTGCATAAAGTTCATCAATGGTCATATATTCTCCTTTCGGTAAAAGCACGATGTATTGCCCGTGTGACATGTTGCCCCTTTGGGATCCACCCGGATAAGATAGGCATCATTATCACAATCACAGAACATATCTATCACCCGAAGAGTATTACCTGATGTTTCTCCCTTTTTCCAAAGCCGGTTTTTTGACCGGCTCCAGAACCATACCCGTCGGGTTTGTTTTGTTTTTGCGAGTGCCTCCTCATTCATGTATCCCAGCATGAGGACGTCACCGGTTATATTATTCTGGATGACTGCAGGAACAAGGGTAGTTTTCATACATCCCTCCGTATAGAAATATTCTGCTCGGACAAATACCGTTTGAGTTCCGGTATTGATAGGTCTCCGAAGTGGAACAGTGATGCCGCAAGTGCGGCATCTGCTTCGCCTGTTTGGAAAACATCCGCGAAATCCTGCATGGATCCCGCGCCGCCCGATGCGATAACTGGTACAGATACTGCCCTGGACACCGTGCGGGTGAGTTCCAGGTTAAATCCTTTTTTGGTTCCGTCCATATCGATACTGGTCAGCAATATTTCTCCCGCTCCGCGGCGTACGGCTTCTTTTGCCCAGTCGACGGCAGAGAGGCCCGAATCTAATGTCCCGCCGTTTATGAATGCGTTCCAGCGGTTAGGAGCGACTTTTTTGGCGTCCAGCGACAATACGACACATTGGCTGCCGAATGCGTTGGCACACTCGGTGATGAGAGCGGGATTTGTTACCGCGCCGGTGTTTACGGATACCTTGTCTGCTCCTGCCCGCAGGATCAGCTGCATGTCAGATACGCTTCGTATACCACCGCCCACAGAAAACGGTATATTCACTTCTTTGGCTGTTTTTGCCACAACATTCAATAAAATCGGTCTGTTTTTTACCGTAGCGGTAATATCTAGAAATACAAGCTCATCCGCTTCATTGTCGCTGTATTGTTTGGCAAGTTGCACGGGATCTCCCGCGTCACGGAACGAAACAAACTGAATACCCTTTACTACTTTGCCTTCTGTCATATCAAGACAGGGGATAATGCGCTTTGTTGTCATAAAATCTCCTTTATAAAATTTGTTAATAATATTCTTCCGGCTGTACTGCTTTTTTCCGGGTGAAACTGTGTCGCGAATATATTTTTATAGGCGACGGCGCTGGTAAATGTACAGCCGTATTGTGTGGTGGCCGCTATTATTTCCGGGTCTGTCGGCTCGGGATAGTAGCTGTTCACAAAATAAAACTCGCTGTTTGGAATGCCGTTAAACAACCGGACGGCTTGCGGGTTTTGTGTACTAACGGTTACCGTATTCCATCCAATCTGCGGCACTTTGTTTTGCGCCCCGAATTTCACAACTTTCCCTTTGAGTACGCCGAGACACGGAGTATCCGCTTCTTCGCTGTATTCAAAAAGTAACTGCAATCCCAGACAAAATCCGATAAACGGTACACCTTGCTGTATCCGGTTCCGGATCACGGTGTCTAAGCCGCGTGCTTTCAGATTTTGCATGCCAACTCCCGCCGCCCCCACTCCGGGCAGCAGGAGGGTGGCGGCGGACCCGACAACAACAGGATCACTACTTACAGCGCAAGAGACACCGAGCGACTCAAATGTGTTGAGAACGCTCCCTATGTTTCCTAATCCGTAATCAATGATGGTTATCATAATGCTCCTTTGGTTGACGGAATTTGTCCGCCGCTTTTTTTGTCTATCTCGACGGCACGGCGGATTGCCCGTGCTATCGCTTTCCATATCGCCTCGGCTTTGTGATGATCATTTCTGCCGTTTTCGACTTTTATATACACATTGGCTTTTGCGTTTTGGGCAAAAGCATCCCAAAAGTCATACACCAGTTCTGTGCTGAAATCTCCGATCCGCTCCCGTGTAAACGGACAGGTTAAGGTGAACGCATAGCGCCCGGAAAAATCTATGGCAACAGTTGCCAGCGCTTCATCCATGGGCAGAATAAAAAATCCATACCGATTGATGCCGCGTTTATCTCCGAGTGATTTTGCAAATGCTTCACCCAGTACAATGCCGATATCTTCCACGGTGTGGTGATCGTCAATATAGGTGTCACCGGTAGCCTTCACCGTCAGATCAAATAATCCGTGTTTGGCAAAAAGATCCAACATGTGGGTGAGAAACCCTATGGGTGTTTCTATCTGGCGTATCCCGGTGCCATCGGGATTGAGCTTAATAGCAATATCGGTTTCTGATGTTTTGCGTGTGACTGTTGATATGCGGTTCATATAACCTCCTTTAGATTATTTATTGTTGGTATTTGGTTGTCTCCAACTTTTTCGTTACCGACATATATGCTCGGCATGTCTGCCGCTTTGGCAGCGATTACATCGTTTATTGTGTCACCGATATAAACGGGATAACTCGCATTCATACGCCTGGACGCTTCTAACAGAGGATCAGGAGCAGGTTTTCCGTTTACCGTATCTTCGAGCGCCACGATATAGTCCATGGGAATATACGTTGGTGTAATACCGAGACGAGTGAGTGAAAATATTGCTTCGTTTTTGGGTCGCCCGGTAGCAATCCCCAGGCGGTATGACTCCTTAAGATCGGCAAGTAAAGTTTTGTCTATCAGAAGTGATTCGTTGGCGATACAGCCATCATAGGTTTTACCGACATATATGGACTGAAAGCGTGTTTTGATACGTTTGTACAGACGGGAGTTTCGCACAGCATCGGTCAGTGGGGAAATATTTTCCGCAAACGCCGATGGCGAAAAGTTACGCCCCAACAGATCGACAAGTGCATATGATGTATCCCAGTCATTGTTGAATCCGGGAATTGATTTAATGGCGCTAATTGTTTCCGGTGTTACCGTAACTTTCATATTCTTAGATTCCAGCAGTATAGACGCCACTGTCCGGCATGTGGCTTCGGTAAAAGCTTCGTTCCCGACGAGCACGCCATCTATATCGAAAATAATTGCATCAATATTTGGTTTCATAGAATTTCCTCCAGAACTTTTATGAGTGTGGTGTTTTCCTTCGGGCTTCTGACGGTTATGCGGATACAGCCATTGAGATACGGTTTTGTGCTGCGGTCGCGCACGATAACGCCTCTTGCGGCCAGCTTGGCGGCAACCGAGCTGGCTCGGTTGCCCACATCCACGAGCAGGAAGTTTGCTTCCGACGGATACGCAGATAACCCAAGAGTTCTAAGTGCTTTGGCAAGTTTTTTCCGCTCTGTTTTAATCATCAGGATTTGTTTTTCTATCCATGGTTGGTCATTATTGAGTACTTGCTCCGCAAGGTTTGCAGAGAGAGTACTGACTCCCATGGGGAACCGGATAGCGTCAAAGACCCTGGAGAGTGTGGGGTTAGCGATTAGATATCCGATGCGGGCTCCTGCAAGACCTGCAAATTTTGAAAATGTTTTGAGAACGATAAGGTTATTGTATTTCTTCGTAAGCGGAACAACTGTTTTTCCATAAAATTCGCCGTATGCTTCATCTACTACGACAGCGCAGGATGACCGCGAGACGATGTCGGTGACGGTAAGTCGCGGGATGACGGAGCCGGTCGGATTATTGGGATTGACGAGAAAAATAAGCTTCGTCCGTAGTTTTTTTGACGCACGGATAATTGCAGCAGCATCGACGGCAAACGTTTTTGGAGCAAGCGGAATTTCATACACTATGCCGCGGTTGATTTGACACTGGATAGTGAACATTTCATACGTCGGAGGTGTGACGACGAACCTGTCGCCGGGATCTAAGAAAGTTTTAGCCAGTATATCGATTGCTTCATCCCCGCTGTTTGTCACCGTAATCATTTCTTCGGGTACACGTTCGTATGCCGCAATCTGCGTTTTCAGCCTTCGGTATGCAGGATCACTGTATTCATTGATTGAGACAAGACCCTTGATCGTCCGTTTGATGGACGGCGGAGGACTGGGAAGCGTATTCGTGTCAAACCGCAGACAGTTTTTTACAGCATACGTCTCCCATTGATACGGGCGGGCAATTTGTCCTATTTGTGATAGCTTAATTGCTTTCATAAATACCTCTTTTTTTCGCAAACCTGATCGACACGGAATTTTTGTGCGCGGGCAACTGTTCTGCTTCGGCAATAACCTCAATAGTTTTCCGTATTTTTAGTAATCCGTTTTTTGTGCATTTCTGCACTTGCATCCATTTGCCGTATGCATCCACTCCCAGCGGGGGATACATTTTGGCCATGCCGCCCGTGGGCAGGACGTGATTGGCTCCCGTCGCATAATCTCCCGCAGCTTTTGCCGTCCAATCACCCAGAAATACTGATCCTGCATTTTGGATACGTCGGGCGACCGAATCCGGATCTCTGGTCATTATTTCCAAGTGTTCCGGCGCGTAGCCATTGGTAAACGCAATTGCATCACTCATCGAATCAGCAAGGGCAATCAGCCCGAATGCCTCCAAAGATTTCGCCGCGCGGTCAGCAGTTGTAAGTCCGGGCAGCTGTTTTTGAATTTCTGTAAGCGTCTGACGAGCAATTTGCCGTGATGTGGTTATCAGTACACACGCGGAATCCTCTCCGTGTTCACCGTCCGCCAGAAGATCCGCCGCGATGAATGCGGGGTTCGCCGATTCATCCGCGATGATAAATATTTCCGAAGGACCCGCTGGCATGTCGATGCTCACCGTATTGAGCGCCAGCATTTTGGCGGCAGTCACCGATGCATTTCCCGCGCCGAATATCTTGCACACGGCAGGAATGGTTCTGGTGCCGTAGGTCATTGCTGCAATGGCTTCAGCGCCGCCTACTTTAAATATATCGGTGAGCCCTATCATATTGGCGGCAATAAGAGTTGCAGGGGGGATTTTTCCGTTGTCTCGCGGAGGGGAGCAGAGTACGATATCACGGCATCCGGCAATCTGAGCCGGTATAGCGGTCATCAGTACCGATGACGGGTAAACCGCTTTTCCTCCGGGGATATAGAGACCGACTTTTTCTATCGCGCGCCATTCCCGCCAAACAGTGATGCCGGGTTCTGTCTGAACAACGGTATCTTTCCGTTTCGGTAGCTGAGCGCTTTGTGCGGCAGTGATATTTTTTATCATTTGTTTTAATGCCGTAATGGTTTCGCCTGATACGAGCGAGTATGCTTCGGTTATTTCCCGGCGGGTAACAGCGATGGATCCGTACGCGTTTCTGCCGTAGCGCTTGGTGTATTTGTCAGAGAGAACTTTGTCTCCGAGCCGCCGCACGGAATCCATAACTTGAGCTACCCGGGGGAGGATTGTCTGATCCATTCCCCGGCTGCGTGCAAATATCCGCAGGTAATCGTTCTTTCTGATGGCGGAAAGTTTTGTAATTTTCATATAATTAAGAAATAATTTTTTCGACCGGCAGCATATAAATATTTTTTGCCCCTAAATCTTTCATACGGTCAAAAACAGTCCAGAACATATCTTCTTTGATGACGCCGTTTACCGACAGGCGTTGCCCGGGGAGCGCTGTCATGACAAGGTTGGGAAGTAGTTTTGTGAGTCTCGGCGCTGATGTATCCGGAACGGTGAGACTGATGTATTTATAGTTTTTTGCGGAAAGAACTGATGTAAACCGGGTGATGAGTTGGCGCAGAACCGGATTTTTTTCGGTGTCAGCGCCGAGTTTTTCATTTGCTATAAGTACGGCTTCCGATCTGTATATGGGGGTAAGCAGCCGCAGATCGTTCATGGCGAGTGTGCTGCCGGTAGATACAAGATCCACAATTGCCGCCGCGAGCCCCAGTGACGGTGCAATTTCTACAGATCCCTTAATCGTGATTGTTTCTACTTTCACGCCGTATTTTTGAAAAAATTGTTGGGTTGAGCGGGGATAGGAGGTCGCGATCGTTTTGCCGTTCAGCCCGCTTATGTCATTAATGGGGGACTCCTTGGGTACGGAAAGCGCTAGTGAACAATATCCATAGCGGAGGTTTAAGAGTTTTTTCACCTTCGGCCGTTCTTCGTTGAGTATATTCTGTCCGAGAATTCCCAGATCAACGGCACCGCTTTCCACGAGGCGGGGAATGTCATCATCCCGCACGTACAGTATTTCGACAGGCATATTCCTGCAGGCGGAGAATAGCTTCCTGCTGTAGCTTTCGAACTCAAGTCCGGAAGCACGCAAAAACCCGAGCGTATTTTCCGTGAGACGCCCGTTTTTCTGCACCGCCAGTTTTAGGTTATTTTTATTCATATGTAATTCCTCTTGGGGTGGCTGACGGGTAACGCTCCCGCTCCATCTTGCTCCACAGGCAAGCGCTCTCCTTTTGAGCTACAGCCACCAAAAAACCTCCCGTTCGTTACGCACCACGTAAAAAACGTGCTACGTAAGGAACGAGAGGCATAAAAAAAAGACCTCCCGCGGTCCCATCCTTAGTTCCTAAAGGTGTTTCTCCTTCAGGCTCTTAGGCCGACTCCGCTTGGCGACATCGACTGTTGGATATGACGGTTCAACCTCCGGAAGGCATTTTGACCTTCAGCTCGTGGATCGTGACTCCACTGTTTGCGCTTTTCTATTAACTTGTACACGATATAGTACTACAAATTCCGAGAATGTCAAATTACCAACGATTTGTATCAACGGACAATTAGCTCTTTAGGGGATTGGGAGACGATTGTTATACTGTCATTATTGATGAAGACGAGATCCTCGATGCGGATGCCGAATGAGCCCGGAATATATACTCCCGGCTCGATCGTGACGGTCATGTTTGGGGTAAGCACTTGTGCTTGGGCGACCGTGAGCCGGGGCCGTTCGTGGACGGCTAACCCCACCCCGTGGCCGAGGCTGTGGGGATAGACCGGCAGGTTTGCTTCGGCGATAATTTCCCGTGCCGCAGCATCCAGCGTTGCACCGTTGCGTTCGCCTGTATTGAGCATCGTAATTGCTTTTGTGTTGGCGGCTAACACCGCTTCATAGGCATTGACCCATTCGGATTTTGGCGTACCGGCAAATACCATGCGGGTCATATCGGCGCAATACCCATGCATTTTTGCCCCAAAATCTATGAGCACAATATCATTTTTGGCAAGTTTCGCTTGGGACACATGGCTTAGCCCGTAGTGGGGAAGCGAAGTGTTTTTGCCGAACGCAACAATAGGAGAGAATGCATTTTCCGCCTGATGGTCACGGAAAAATGATTCGATCGCCGATACAACAAATGATTCGGTTACTCCGGGGCGAAGGAGGGGGATAAGCATGCTGAAGCATTCGTCCGTACGCTTGGCAGCATCCCTGATAAAACGGAGTTCATGAATTTGTTTAATCTCCCTAAGCTGTTCTACCCGGTCGTTGGTCGCGGTAAGTCGGATGCCGCGCAATTCCGCTTCCAATTTGTGCAGTTCGTAAACAGTCAGGTTTTTTTCTTCGTAACCAATGGATTTAAGGTTCTGTTTTGCAGCAGTTTCTGATACCGCTTTTTGTATTGGATTTTCTTTACTTAATACGGTGAGACGGAGCGGGGTACCGAGCACGGAGGATGGACTCTCTTTGACAAGAAGCTCTGCTGTTTCGCGGTAAAGCGGGTAGGTAAAAAGGCGTACTTCACGACGGGTGACCAGGAGAAACGATTCCCGTTCCATTGGAGCAACGCCGGTAAAACCCGAAAGATACTGGATATTTACGGGGTTGGTAACAAAAATAGCATCGTGCTCTTCGGGAATGATGTCGGTCATGGGCATTATTATACCGTACAAAAGGTCACGCTGTTACGGGGTTACTGTCGGCCGGGGCGTATTGCGGGGAGTGGCTGATGCGGAAGCGACGGGAGTAACAGTTGTCGTAGGAGTGGATGCTGAGCCGGTGATATTCCCCAGATTCAGGACGCGGATACCGCGGTAATTGTTTTCCTTTTTGGCTACAGGGGTTCCGGTGATGTGTACGGTATCGCCGACAGCGATTTTGGAAAATCCTCCTTTGACGAGCCCGCCTTCCTTAGACCAAACAATTGTTTTGGTGGTATTTTCTATGTCGACGGTAAAACTTTTCCCTTCGCTGGTATTTATCGTAAGTACATAATCTTCTTTGTCTACATCAGCGACAATTCCTGAAAATTTAACCGGGGTAACCGTGCTTTCAATAAATATAAATTGTGCTTTGAGTAAATCAAGCGTTTCATCATAGGTACCAAACACCGTCACATTATCTTTCGTTTCGATATCCTCGATGGAAAGGTTGGTACGTTTCCCGGATATAAGTTGGGTAACCGTTACGTCATCCGTAAGTTCGATTTTGATGTCTTTTGTTTTTGTTTCTATGGCAGCACTCGTTACGGAAACAGACTTCACGGTTCCGTACATTGCGCGTTTTACCACTGTTCGCAGTTCCGCCACTTTCGTGGCCAGTCTGGCCTTGAGATCTTCCATCTGTGCGCTTCCGGTAGCAGTTTGGGGCGCTCTGGTAGAAGACGGGGTTGCCGTTTGTGCAGCAACCATACCCAAGGGTGAGGCAAATGCTACCGCGGCAATAATAAAGGTGATCAGGCGCGTTTTCATATTATTTAGAAATCTTCAGGTGTGTAATAAACGGTAACGGTCGTAGACTGTATTTTTCCGTTCGCATAGCTTGTTACCAATATATCGTTTTTTCCTTCAGTCAGTGCAATTTTTCCGGCGTAAGCACCCTGCAGATTGGCAACCGCCACCGTTTCTACACTGCCGGTTTCTATAACAACGATAGATTCAGGAACCGCTGAGCCCGACACAAGGGTTTCATTTTTTGGTTCAATCGCTTCCGGCAGGGGACTTTGGATGGTAAGTCCTTCACCTGGTTTAGGTGTTGGGGTAGGTTTTGGTTTGTTTGCCGGTGTAAACATGCTGGCGATTCCTGACATGTTGGGAAGTTTTATTTGCGGAAAGTTTTTGATGAGCGAGGGACCAAGGAACACAAGTGCGGCAATAATAAGCCCCACACCGAAGCCGATAATAGTTGCGAGTAATGCGTCTTTATTCATTATTTATTTATCAAAGAAAACTACCGAACAATAGCGTGCGTATATCCTATGAAATAATTACAGTGGGGCAGGGTATGCCCCTAAGCTTATAGCAAAAGGGGTATGTTGCTTAGGATACTGAAATCTGATATAAAATGCAACTACTATGGAGATACACCCACTCGGTCATTCATCGTTCAGACTTCGCGGTAAACAGGCTACAGTAGTTACTGACCCATATGATGCTAAAGAGATGTCGGTTAAATTCCCCAAGCATATCGAAGCGGATGTGGTGACTATTTCCCATGACCATAGTGATCATAATGCTGCCGCACTCGTTGAGGGCAAACCATATGTCATCAAAGGACCTGGCGAGTACGAAATCAAGGGCATTTCCGTTATCGGGATTGCATCGTTTCATGATGAGCAGGAAGGCAAAGAGCGGGGGCGGAATACGATGTACCGGATTGAGGTCGATAACGTAAAAATTGCACATCTTGGCGACATCGGACATGTGTTATCATCCGTCCAGCTTGATGCGTTGGACGGCGTTGATGTCCTGTTAATTCCCGTTGGCGGTACATATACCGTAGACGCCGAAAAAGCCGCGCAGATTATTTCCGATATAGAACCGAAAATTGTTATTCCCATGCATGACGCGCGGTCCAATAAAGACTTGGCTCCGCTGGAAGCATTTCTTAAGAAAATGAATAAAACTGACGCTGTTCCTGTCCCCAAGCTGACGATAAGCCGCGATAAGTTGCCGGCAGTGATGGAAGTAGTAGTTCTGGAGTAAACCATGCCAAACCCCAAAGTTCCTCCGCACGACGACGTCGCCGAACAGTCGGTGTTAGGGGCGGTTCTTATCGATAAAGATGCCATGGTCGATGTGGCGGAATTTTTGCGTCCCAATCATTTTTATAAAGACGCAAATGCACAGGTATATGCCGCCATGATGGAGCTGTATGAGCTCCATGAGCCGATAGACGTTGTCACCGTCACCGCCCAGCTTAAGAAAAACGGTAACCTCAAGATTGTAACCGCCCCCTACATATCTGATTTGGTGAACGTCGTGCCGACGAGCGCTCATGCCGAGCAATACGCGCGGATTATCACCGAGCATGCTACCAAACGGCGGCTCGTAGATGCAGCGGCCAGGATTACGGAAATGGCATTCCGCGAAGAAGGGGCTGCAAATTCTATCGTTGATGAAGCCGAGTCGCAGATTTTTGCGATTTCCCAGTCTGCGATACGGCGCGATTTTATTCCCATAAAGGACGCACTTGCCGCGTCGTTTGACCGCCTGGATGAGCTGCATAAACGCGCAGGGGGGTTGCGGGGAGTTCCTACCGGCTTTACAGAATTGGACAACAAATTAGCCGGTATGCAGGATGCTAACCTTATTATTCTGGCAGCACGTCCGGGAACGGGAAAAACAGCGATGATTTTAAATATCGCCCAGCATATTACCGTCAAAAATAAAATGCCGGTAGGTATTTTTTCGCTCGAAATGAGTAAAGAGGAGTTGGTGGATCGTTTACTGGTTTCTCAGGCAGACATCGAAGCTTGGAGGCTTAAGACAGGTAAACTCACTGACGATGACTTCACCAAGCTATCTGACGCGATGGGAGAGCTTGCCGAAGCGCCGCTTTATATTGATGACACTCCCGGCATGAACATCATCGAGATGCGCACGAAAGCGCGCAGACTGCAGGTGGAGCACGGGGTTAAACTTATTATGGTGGATTACTTGCAGCTTTGTGATCCGGGCAGGAAGTTTGATAACCGGGTGCAGGAAGTGTCGATTATTTCCCAGAGTCTTAAGAACCTTGCCCGTGAACTGCGTATTCCCGTACTCGCATGTTCACAGCTTTCCCGTGCGGTTGAAACCAGGGGAACCAGGGTTCCTGAGCTTTCTGACCTTCGGGAATCAGGTTCTATCGAACAGGATGCGGACGTAGTTATGTTTTTGTACCGGGAAGAAGCGGATCAGGCCATGTGGGGGGATCAGATCCAGACAAAGCTCCGGGTAGCCAAACACCGTAACGGTCCTCTTGCAGAAATCGACCTAATTTTCCGTGGCGACCGGATCCGGTTTTATTCGGTGGAACATAAAAATACCGACGCTCCGCCTCCCGCAGCCCACTAAGCGCTACACTATCCACAGGACAGGCGCATCGTTTATAATAGGCAAGTAATTCTCTGAGGAGTATTTTAATAAACAAATATTGCCGAGGCTCGCCTCGACTCGCAAATACGGAGTCGACGCGAGGCGGGTGACGGAGAATTAATAAACAAATATTGCCGAGGTGGCGGAATGGCAGACGCTCAGGTCTCAAAAACCTGTGAGCATAATAGCTCGTGGAGGTTCGACTCCTCTCCTCGGCACAACATAGCTCTTCAAAATCGGAAATGGGTTTATTTACGCAACTAGCTAATCAAGTGCTACGGCGTGTTCACGCCAAAATCACAAGGAAAAATATAACCGTGGCAATTTGTGTTACCAGCCCCAGGGGTAACTGTGCTTTGGAATGAAATATGTTGGGCAACTTGTAAAATGCATACGAGACTTTTTCCAAAATACCGGCGTGTGCTCCGGGGGATTGTTTTTTGGCGTTTGCATAAAAAATATACCACGGAGTCTCCAGCCAGTCGGGAAGTATGCCGAAAAGCACCGTGATAGCCCAGAGCATAAACGGTAAATATTGTCCGAAAAAAAAGTATGAAAGTCCGATACCGGTAAGTGTTTCTCCAATGGCAAAAATGCCGGTTGTGTGTTTAGGGCGGTTCCGCCAGTTGGTGCCGAAGTCCCAGTGGGGGATGCTATCCATGATGTAGTGGGAAGCGAGCGCTAACAAACTTGCGGTAACGGGGTCAGTAAATCTTGCGGCAATGGCGCCGGAAACGAGTGCATGTGCGGTTGCGGTCATAATCTTATTGTATGATAAGATGGGTGTTGTTGTAAAACAATCCATCCCATGAAAGTCGCACATATTACAAAAAAAATGGACCCCGTTCTGGATGTCCTGAAAAACTCCCTGTTTCGTCACCTCTGGGTAGGACAGATTGCTACACAGCTGGCTAGCAACATGCTCATTTTTTTGCTGGCGCTTCTTATTTACCGCATGACAGGGAGTAATGTGGCAGTATCAGGATTATTTCTTGCCTACGGTTTTCCTTCGTTGCTGTTTGGCGTCATGGCAGGAACCATTGTAGATAGATTAGACCGCCGCGCAGTGCTTATCGTCGCCCATGTAACCCGGGCGCTTTTAATGTTTGCTGTCATGGCAGCAGGAGAACGCATATCAGCAGTGTATCTTTTGGTATTTACGTATGCGCTGATAAATCAGCTTACTACCCCTGCCGAAGTGCCGCTTATTCCGCAGTTTGTTCCCAAAACACATCTCGTTTCCGCAAACAGTCTGTTTTCATTTACATTTTACGGGAGTATGGCAGTAGGTCTTATTGCTGCGGGACCGGTGCTCAGATTTTTGGGGGCGGACGGTGCTCATATTCTTATTTTTATTCTTTATATGATCGGAGCAATTTCGGTAATGGGAATCCCTCCGCAGGGTGAGGGGATCAAGTCATTACGGAGAATTTTTCAGTATGATCTTCTCTACATAGCCAAACGGTTTTTGGTGAATATGGAAATGGGAGTTAAATATGTTGCGAAGTCCGCAACGCTGCGGGAAGCGGTGGTGCTCTTAACCGGTACCCAGATAATGCTCGTGCTTCTGGGCACGCTGGGGCCTGGTTTTGCAGACAAGGTGCTTCGTATCGATATCCGTGACGCATCGCTGCTTATCGTTGGACCGACTATTTTGGGTATATTAAGCGGTGCTTTGTGGGTAGGGAACCGCGGGTACCGCTATTCCCAGAATATTCTCATGAATATTGGGGTTACTGCTGCAGGGTTGATCCTTATCACTACTTCCGCAGTTTTTGCCGCAACCAATACGTTATGGTTTACCCTGGTTCCCCGGCATGTGGTAAACGTCTTAGCGCTTGGGCTTTTTTATCTTTTAGGGATCGCCAACAGTTTGCTTGATGTGCCCTCCAACACCATGTTGCAGAAAGAAGCAGAAGGGGACATGCGCGGGAGGGTGTATGGTATTCTTTCTGCGTCGATTGGCGGCGCCGGTATTCTTCCTGTTGTCGTAAGCGGACTGCTTGCCGACCTTATCGGAGTGGGTAATGTTATTTTTATTCTCGGATTAATCGTACTTACCTATGGAGTGATGCGTTCTATTCGCTCCCGGAAACAGGGTAAGGTACAATAATATATACACTATGTTGCCGACAACATTTGCCATAGGTCAGGGGAGTTTTGTCATTGTTAATCTTTTTATTGTATCGGGCTGGTTGGGATTTTCATTCCTTTTCTGGCGGTCGCTCCGCCGGTTTGCCGTAGAAGAAGACCGCATCTTTGACCTTACTTTTTTTGCGTCGGTTTTTGCCCTCATATTTGCGCGTCTGGGATTCGTAGCCGCGCACCCCGAATTGTTTTTGGGTAAGTCACCATTACTCATCGCCGCAATCTGGGTGGCTCCCGGGTTGTCATGGCTTGGCGGGCTGGTTGGCGGAGTTGCCACGCTTGTTATGCTGAGCCGCCAATACAAGGTGCGGTTGGGTTTGGTGCTGGACGCACTTGCCGTAGCATTGCCTCTGCCCATAATTTTGGGGGAGATAGGTTCATTATTTACGGGAGCTGAATTAGGAAGATCGACAAGTTTGCCCTGGGGGACAGCATTTGGTGGCGGACCACTGCGGCACCCGGTACAGCTGTATGAAATGATTGGCATTATCGGAATAAGTATATTAATGGTCCGTATGACAGCCAGATCAATCAAAAATAAATGGCCGTTTGGTATCGTGGGCGTGTGGTTCTTTTTTTGCTATGCGATAGTGGAGTTCGTGCTTGAATTTGCCAAAGATAGTCGTGTATACTGGGGTAACTTAACCGCCAATCAATGGATGTTGATTGGCATTTTTGCTGAATGTATAGGCGTGTTGTACGTGAGAGGCGGTGGACGCGAACGGGTCCGCCCCATAACACACAAAATTGTTACATTTTTTGAAGAGAAAGGAAAGAAAATACATGAATCAATTTCCCGCAGACACACTCGTTGAAATCAAAACGCATCTTTTGGAAGAGCAGGCGCGGTTAACCTCACGCATTGCCGAGCTTTCCGGACAGGATCCGTTCTCAGACCCCAACAGGACTAATGACAATGCGGCAAGTGACACCGAAGCCAGTGAAGAAAGTAATCATGATCGGGTATCTGCGCTCGTTACTGAGCTTAAAAATCAGGAGGCAGAAGTGGTCAAAGCACTCGAAAAAATTGCCGACGGTACGTATGGATTCTGTGTTGTTTGCGGTGAAATGATAGATACTGACAGGCTCGCCATTCATCCTACGGCAACCATGTGCTTATCCTGCGAATCGAAGAAGAAAAAGTGAACATCCCAATTCTCTACGAAGACGACGACCTTTTGGTCATAAACAAACCCCCGGGTGTGGTGGTAAACAATGCCCAATCGGTAGAGGGTGAAACGGTTCAGGACTGGGCGCATGCCCATCTTGGTCTTCCTGAATTAACCGGACCTGCCCCTGTTAATCCCGATGATTTTCTTTCAAGAGCAGGTATAGTGCACAGGATAGATAAAGAAACTTCAGGGTGTTTGGTTATCGCCAAAAATCCGGTAAATTTTGCCGCCCTTCAGCTGCAGTTTAAGGAGCGGACGATCAAAAAAACTTACCTCGCTATTGTTCATGGGGTTATTGTCCCCGAATCGGGCGAAATCAGAGCACCGGTAGGCAGACTTCCCTGGAACCGTGAACGGTTCGGCATTCTTCCGGGCGGAAAAGACGCGGTGACGTTGTACCGGGTGGCAAGGAGTGGCACTTCCCATAAAACAGACATATCACTGGTTGAATTGTATCCGGAGACGGGCAGGACCCATCAGATACGGGTACACCTTAAATACATTAACCATCCGATTGTAGGTGATTGGCAGTACGCCGGCAGGAAAACTGCCAGGAACGACCGGGTATGGGCGCCCCGGGTCATGCTGCATGCGTGGAAGATCGTGTTAACCCACCCCGTAAGCGGTGGCGCCCTTGCAATTGAAGCTCCGGTGCCGGATGATATGAGTAGTATCATCTAGACGCCATGTCCCATTCATTTTCACTGATCACTACTTTCCTGTTATTGCTTGCGGCCGCATTGGGCGGAGGAGCAATTGCCATGCGTCTTAAACTTCCGTCGATTGTAGGCTATATAGCGGGCGGAATTCTTGTCGGCAATACGCTTTCAGCTAGCTTCGATCACAAGCTAATAAGTGTCATATCGGAAGCAGGAGTGACGCTGTTGTTGTTTACCCTGGGCGTTGAGTTTTCATTTCATAAGCTTAAACGCATACTTCACGCCATATCATGGCCCGCGATAGGGCAGATAATCATTACATTGTTTGTTGTCATGCTGGCACTTTTTGCTCTAAAAGTTTCGTTTGTCCCGGCATTGTTTTTGGCAAGTGCGGCAGCACTGTCATCGACCGCAATTGTGGTGAAGCTCCTGTCCGAGCGGGGTGAGCTTGATTCGGTGCCGGGGGAACTTGCCACGGGCTGGCTGGTTATCCAGGATCTGGCTGTCGTGCCCATGCTCATTTTACTTACCGCAATTTCCGGGGTGAGTAACGGCGAGGGGAGTATTTTTACCGTCATGGGAACGATTGTCGTCGCCATGGTGAAAGCAGGGGCGCTTATTGCGGTAGTGCTGTATCTGGGGAGCCGCGGGGTTCCCAAACTTTTGGGGGCGGTAGCAGGATTCCGCAACCGGGAGTTGTTTCTCTTAACGACAATAGGTATCGTATTTTTTGTTGGGCTTTTAACCTATGTTGCCGGGTTGTCCGTTTCTTTGGGTGCTTTTCTTGCAGGTCTTCTGGTTGCTGAAACCAGCCAGAATCATGCAGTGTTTGCGGAGATTCGACCGCTTAGGGATCTGTTTGCTGTAGTGTTTTTTGTATCGCTCGGGATGTCGCTGCCTGCGGGGGTGCTCATTTCTTCGCTTCCCATTATGCTAGTGATGACTGCGTGCGTCATTTTAGTAAAGGGGGGAAGTATCTACACGCTGCTGCGGTTTTTGGGGTACCACCGCAAAACATCATTCCTTGTCGGTATTTATTTAACCCAGGTAAGTGAGTTTGGTTTTGTGATAGCCGGTACCGGGGTAGCACTTGGCGCATTGTCAGAAGCACAGTCATCGCTTCTTGTCGCTGTGACATTTGTCACCATTCTTCTTTCGAGCCCCATGATAAGCCAGGGGAATAAGCTGTATTACCTGTTTAATAATTTTATGAAACGTTTCCCCAAGTTATTCCGTGACCGGGAGGATGAACCTGCTCCGGATACCGCCGAGGGGTATCCTATCCGGGATCATGTCGTAGTGTGCGGATACGGCCGCGTAGGGAGATACATCGGCAGGGCACTTCAGATGTGTGCAATTCCGTTTTTGGTGGTCGATTATAATCAGCACGTGCTGGCAGGTCTTCGTAGCAGCGGTATACAAACGGTATACGGCGACCCTGCGGACAAAGACGTCCTGGATTATGCGCAGGTGGATTTTGCCAAATCTATCGTTATTGCCATTCCGGACCGGCACACCCAGGAGATGGTGATCGGCAATGCATTATCGTTAAACAGGCGTATAAAGATTATCTGCAGGACTCATCACGAAGCTGACCAGCGTCACCTCAAGTCGCTAGGTGTCCAAACGCTTATCCAGCCGGAATTTGAGGCAGCGCTTACTATTGTTGCTAAGCTGCTTGCTGATTTCGGTGTGTCTGACGAAGAGTCTGCAGGGAAAATTTCCCGCCTCAAAATAGAACACGGCATGTGAGCATGCTGTGGTACAATCGGACAATGGGATTTAGCTTCACCGTTACATCACGCGACCCAAAAACCCGTGCGCGCTGCGGGGTAATCAGCACCCCTCATGGTGACATCATGACACCGGCATTTGTGCCGGTAGGTACTCAGGCGAGTGTCAAGTCATTAAGCCCGTTAGAGTTGAACACATTAGGTGTTCAGATTTTTTTTGTAAACACCTATCACACGTACCTGCGCCCCGGGCTAGCCGTTATTAAAAAAGCGGGCGGTCTCCATGGGTTTATGGATTGGAAAAAGCCACTCATCACGGACAGTGGAGGATTCCAGGTATTTTCATTGGCGCGGCCCAAATATACCCCTGCCGACCGGGGTGAGGACGTGCCGTCATTGGTTACCATTACGGAGGATGGTGTCGAGTTCCGGTCGCATTGGGACGGAAGCCTGCATGTGTTTACTGCAGAGTCATCCATGCAGTGGCAATGGGAATTGGGAAGCGATATCCACATAGCGTTTGATGACTGCACTTCTTATCCTGCGACGCGTAGCGCAGCGGAAAAATCCATGGAACGCACCCACCGCTGGTTGCTGCGGAGCATAGCCGCACACGTCAAACTCAGCAAAGCCTACAAATCTAAATCAAAGCCGTACCAGGCACTCTACGGAGTCGTACAGGGGAGCGTGTACAAAGAACTCCGGGAGAAAAGTGCTCAATATGTCGCTGGTCTGCAAACGGACGGTATAGCTATAGGGGGTGTTTCGGTAGGTGAGAGTAAAAAAGAAATGCGCAGTGTTTTATCCTGGGTATTGCCGCACCTGCCTGACAATAAGCCGCGGCATCTGTTGGGGGTGGGGGAAATTGATGATATTTTCGCCCTTATCGAATCCGGCATGGATACGTTTGACTGTGTACAGCCGACGAGGCTTGCCCGGATGGGGAGGCTCTTAGTGCGCAAAGCGGGACATAACGAAATAGACATTACCAATAAAATCTGGGCTATGGATATGGGTCCTGTGGAAAAAAACTGTTCTTGCTATACCTGTACGCATTTTACCCGGGCGTATATCCACCATCTTTTCCGGGTGAGGGAATTATTGGCATACCGTCTTGCTACCATACACAATATCCATTTTATCCACACACTGGTTTCCGAAATCCGGGATGCGATACCCAAAGGGAAGTTAGTTGAAATGAAAAAAAAGTGGGGCTACAATAGATAGATACCTAAAGGAGGGTAATATATGGGATCATTCGGCGGTTTTTATAAAGGGGACAAAAAGAAACAAAAAAAGTCACAGCTTGAAAAGAAAGCACAGAAACAGCTTTCCGGTGGAGCGTGGCAATTGCCGCAGGTAGAGATTATCAAAAAAGGCAAAAAAGAATGGTAACGAGAGATGGGTCGTCTTCTAAGCGCCGCACGAAGCGGCTGGTTCGGTATATCCTGCCACTGTCATTGATGGGTATTTTTCTTATCGTTCTCTATGTGGTTTTCCGCATGGCATTTTCTCCAGTCGGATTCCGGCAGACGGTAGTCATTGTCGGGGATCCCGTTCATGTCGTTTCGTTTGACGCTAAAACCAAACGGGCAACCGTGGTGGATTTACCGTTAGACGCGGTTATTTCTGCGGCATTAGGATACGGAAAGTATTCGGTTGGTGCACTGTTGTCCCTGGATGAGATTGATCACCGGGGAGGTAAGCTTATTACCAGCAGTATCAGTAACACGTTGGGGCTACCGGTACAGGGCCATATGATTGTGCCAAAAATTGGCGATGGCAATATGGACAGGGAAATGCTTCAGGAAATATTTTCTTATGGCAGTATCGCTGCGGTTGCTTCCCAAAACATACGCGGATCAATTCCGCTTTCCGCGTGGGTGCGGTTGGTTTTACTTGCCCGCAGTCTGTCCGCAGACGGGTTGCAGATTGTATCTGTCGAGCAGGCGCTTATAGAATCTGTTGCGCCCGACGGGAGTACGGCAAGGAGTGTTGACGAAAGCCGTATTGATTATATTCTCGATACTGCATTTTTTGATGCGGGTATTCGGGCTGAGGGAACCTCGGTAGCCATCTACAACACGACATCGGTATCTTCGGTGGGACAACGTGCAAGCAGACAGTTGGGTAGGGTGGGGATGCAGCTGGTGTTTGTGGGTAATGCCGAGCAGGAAGTGGAGCGATGCGTGTTATCCGGTAACACCGACGCACTAAAAACAAAAAGCGCTCAGTTTATCCTCGCGTATTACGGATGTGACGTTGCTAAAGATAGTGAGCAGGGCAAAGAAACAGGCGCTGATCTTGTGGTGTTATTGGGAACGGAATTTGCTAACCGGTATAAATGAGGGGAACTTACTCTTCTGTATCTGCTTCTTTTGATTCTGCATCGGGTTCTGCGTTATCGTCGGCGTGCTCGGTCCGTGCAAACGGCACATACAGGGCTGTTGACGAAAATGATGGCTGGTTGGCAAACCGCTTGCCTCGTCCGGTTTCGCGGAGAAATAAAGTTAAAGAGTTTTTGCCGACGGATTTAATTAACGCCTGATAGGTGTTGCCGACCCCCAAAAATTTAATAAGCCGGAACGACAGGTCATCGGGGAGAGCTCCCAGATACACGTTCTGGCTGCTTCTGGCTTCTACGACATGATTTTTGGCTTTAAGCTCTGCCTCTTCACCGGGAGATACGGTAAGCAGTACCTGAAGCGGGGCGCAGTTGACACATTCAACAATTTTCGTTTTGCCCGGCTCTTCGAGAAAGGACATTGGGGTTACCTGGGTGCGTTTTGTTTTAATGAGATCTTTTTGACGGACTACACCGAGTTTTTTGAGGTTCTTTGCGGCAATCTGATTATAGGTGTCGAGCTTGGTGACTTTTAGGAACGTTTTTTTGGCGTCGGTAATCTGTCCGCACTGCATGTAGGCAAATCCTAATCTGTTAAGAAAGCTGATATTATTTTTGTTGGTTTTGAGTAACGCGAGGTTAATGCGGATTGCCTCTTTCCAGTCCTGGGCAAGCGCTGCCGAGATGGCGGCGGCGTCGGAAATTGTCATGTCGCTCATGGTGGACAAGAGTATCAGAGTAACGTAATATATGTCAATACATAAGATGCCCCTTTGGCGGCACTGTTATGAGCGGACATTCTAAGTGGAGTAAAGTTAAACACCAGAAGGCAACGACCGACGCCGTCAAAAGCCAGTCATTTACCAAAGCTTCCCGGGGACTTACGGTTGCTGTCCGTGAAGGGGGAGGGATTACCGACCCGGAAAAAAATTTTCATCTGCGGCTTGCTATAGAATTTGCCCGTAGTGTGAACATGCCCAAAGATACGATAGAACGCGCCATAGAAAAAGGCGCGGGGGTGGGAGCCGCAGCATACGAAACGTTGGTGTATGAAGGGTATGGGCCCGGTGGAGTAGCGTACCTTGTGGTGGCCGCTACTGATAATCACCAGCGGACGGGAAGTGAAGTGAAGCATCAGTTTGACCGGGCAGGCGGCACCCTCGCTACTCCGGGAGCAGTAACATACCAGTTCCGCAAAAACGGGGTAATCCTGGTGCCCAAGACAGGGCGTTCATTTGATGATATGGTGGATATGGTTATCCGGTTGGGGGGAGATGATGTGATAGAGCAGGATGACGTATATGAAATCTATACGGCAGCAACCGAATTGTCACGCGTCAAATCACAATTAGAGGATGAGGGGGTAGTTATAGAGCTCACGGAGCTTATTATGCGCGCAAGTACCCCCGTTGCCCCCACGGATGAAATACGGGCTAAAAATGATGCTTTGGTTGCCGTACTTGAGTCGCTTGACGATGTACAAAAAGTGTACACAACAATGGAGTAAAATAGAAAAAGGTTTTTTTGATAGTCTACTAGGGGAGAGCTACCATGATAAACAGAATTGTCCAGAGTATCGCCAAGCGCTATAAACGCTGGGAACGGACACAGCCATTTACCAAACGGCAGCAGTTTGTCGGCATCACCGGTATTTTGACCGGGCTTCTGATGCTCACCCAGCTTGTGCCGCTGGATTTCCGGTATCCGATGGTGGTGGCGCTGTTTATCATCAGTTATCTTTTGTGTGCGTTTGCCCTGCGTGAAGATTTACACGGGGCCGAATGGGGGACATTGCTCATCCTCCCGTCCTTTTTTACCGCGGCTGTCGCTGTGTTTTATTTTCTGCTGCCGACGAGGTGGCTAACCAGACTCCCCATAGCGGCACTTTATGCAGTCGGTATGTATGCGCTGCTTCTCACCGAAAATATTTATAATGTCGCTGCCGCCCGCACTATAGCGCTTCTCAGAGCCGCGCATTCGGTCGGTTTTTTGCTTACGCTGGCTACATACTTTTTGTTGGTACAGACAATTCTTGCGTACCGGTTTTATGGATGGACAAACGCATTGCTTGTGGGGGTTGTCACGTATCCGTTAACATTACAGATTCTTTGGGCGATGAATTTGGAGCCGTCGGTGGGCAAAAGGGTGAGGGAATTAACCCGCATTATTACGGTGGTAGCCGTGGAATTGACCTGGATATTTTCACTTCTTCCCGTCAGGACAACACTTTTGGCACTTTTTCTGACAACCTGTTTTTACGGTCTGGTAGGCATGGGTCAGCAGTATCTGGCGGACCGGTTATATAAGCGCACGGTCTGGGAATTCTTTGGTGTGGTTGCCATTGTGTGTATCATATTGCTCGTTACATTAAATTGGCGGACTGCCTTGTAGCCTCATAACAGCCACAGAACGCGGGGAGTGGGAGAGTGATATAGTCTGATATAGTTGATATAGTTTGATATACGTAAGTAAAACTATAGGACACAATGTGGATAATTAATTTCACGGGGTCCCGGTGTTATTTTCACAACCTCATATTAGCCTCATCATGCGTAAAACTATAGGGTAGAGTCGTACACAGCCCTAGCCTCGTACCTCTCTCTGTTAGCCTCACTCTGCTCCTCTCTGAGTACACAAAGTGTGCGATAAATATGCCATATGGATCGTTCTGACGCTCCAAATACGTTTATCATCACATACTCCGGAGGATAGAATACAGCCTCAAAAATAGCCCATTGGAGCATTAGAACGCGCTAAAATAAACCGAAAACAGATAACGTTAGCAGCTATGACGCGTACAATGCTAATCCACCCGTACTACGTACATAATCCTGCATAAACTATTAGACATCAAGGCTAATTTTGTACAATTGGAGCGATTTGACGCTCTATCTCGTCTTAAGGGATATGCGTAAAAATAATCTTATTCAGGCACGAAAATATGTATTTAGAGCGTAATAATGCGCTAAATTGCGACGTCTCCTAATACTCATATACCCCCAGAGTAGGGAGAATAGCCTCGAAAGTGTGCATTTAGAGCGATATAGTGCGCTAAACTGCATCAAGCATAAAAAACCCGAATGACCATTTTTCTCGATGACAAAGAGCAGTATTTTGTAGTCCAATGTCGGGGTATGGTTGGGCGCGGTATAGCCTTATAAACCTGCCTGGGGTAGACCGACGCGGGTACTCCTTCTCTCCCAATGCCGCAGCCTGCAATAGCAATCTGCCATCAGCCGCCGTACGTGTCATATACCCACCCCGGGGCAGCAGTTACTATGTTGTCGCACAATAATACTTTTGCGACGTTGTGAAACAGGGTGTGCGGAGAAGACCCAATTTGCCTGTATTCAGCTCTGTATCTTTTTCTCGATATCTTTATGCATTCCGTAAACATGTTTGCGTATGTGGTGTCCACATATTCCCTTGTATCCGCATGCATCTTTTTTAGGGTTTCCGCCGCTGCCCGGTGACTCTTTCCCGGCGTATGGTTTTTATCTTTTTCGTGTCAAAAAGCACCCTCCTGTTTAGGGCCGGTATTTGGAGATGATCAGTTGTATGGCTTTTGTTAATGAGAGGCCTTGTAGGTCATTACAGAGGCGTATAATTGAGGCTAAATTTGGACAAATTGGTACTCACCCAAAACAGTGGTTTTGGCGGGACTTGCGACGGCGTTCATGCGAACCAGCGATACTTTATCCGGGGCAAATTGTCCGACATGCATGTCTTTGTTTTTTGTCAGCATATCGGTAAATTTTTCAGAAGGCGCATGGGTATACCGGCAAATAGTTGTGTTGGCAAAAACGGCTTCGTCGGTAAAGTATGTTTTGTCATCAGGCACGCCGGCATCGGTAAGGCTTTTCCGTAAGCGACGTATAAACTGATCGTATTCGGGGCTAACCAGTGCGATAATGGATACACTTGTCGGCATGCTCAGCAGTCCTGCAAAGATAAACGGAAATGGCGCAGTTTTGGGTACCAGTGTTTTAAGCAATCCATCCACTTTAGCTACGTCTGACGCGGTAAACCGTGGCGGGTCGTGAATGACCCGGACGTTCTGGATGGTCACATGGAGGGCGTCATTTGGATAATAAAAAAACTCCGGTTCGATTGCCCGCAGCGGCTCAATAAGTTGTGTTTGGATTGTCTCCGCAATGTCTTTGGGTACCCGGCTTATGATCGTTAACGCAATCTGCGGGTCGTTTTGATAATCCGTTTGCATAGGAACAATCGTTGAGGCAGGAGCGCCTGCAGCGAGAGCTGTTTCCATTTGGCGCATCAGATCAAGCTGTTTTTGTTGAAACGGGGTCATAGGATTATTCTAACATATTGACAATTATGTTAACGTCGTACATTCTTGATTGTAGAGACGTCTAATAATAAATATGGATATTGAACAGCTGATTAAAGACTTTTTGGAATATCTTGAAATTGAGCGCAATGTTTCGCAATTGACGATCCGCAACTATCGTCATTATTTGGAGCGGTTTGTACGCTTTTTAGCAGGTTCTCCCAACCCCTCCCCTCCTCCCCCACCCGTGAAACCTGTGAAAATTTCCGACATTACTGCGGAAAATATCCGTCAGTACAGACTGTATTTGTCCCGTTTTACCGATGAAAAAGGCATGTCCCTCAAAAGGGTTACCCAAAATTACCATCTGATTGCACTCCGAAGTTTCCTTAAGTATATGGCCAAACGGGACATCCCCACCATCTCACCGGACAAAATAGATCTGCCGAAAGCCGAAAGCAGGTCAATTAAATTTTTGGAGCACGGCGATATGGAGCGTCTGCTTAACATGCCCGATATGAATACCAAGGAAGGCGTGCGGGACAAGGCAATGCTCGAAGTGTTGTTTTCGACCGGCCTCCGGGTATCGGAGCTCGTGAGTCTTAACCGTGATCAGATTAATCTGGACAGACGTGAGTTTAGCGTTATCGGAAAAGGCAGAAGGACGCGCATCGTCTTTTTGTCCGAGCGTTCGGCCGATTGGCTCCGGAAATATCTGGCTACCCGTGAAGATGATCTGCGTCCGATATTTATTCGATACAGCGGAAAAACTCCTGATGGAGACGATAAAACCGGTGAATCGATTAGGCTGACGGCCAGAAGCGTGCAGCGGTCGGTGGAAAAGTACGTAAAAAAGGCTAAGCTCATGGTGAAAATTACTCCGCACGGCCTACGGCATACCTTTGCTACTGACTTATTAGGTAACGGCGCCGACCTTCGGGCAATCCAGGAGCTGCTGGGACACAAAAATGTTTCGACGACTCAGATTTATACGCACATTACCAATCCGCAGCTTAAGGAAATACATGATAAATTCCATAGTAAATAACATGGTAGTGTGATCCGCATGAACATAAGCGTTTTGTACAACAGACCGGCCGCACGGTTTACCAAAGAAACCGATTTTGTCGTCGCCGAAGAAGACACCGAAGAGTCAGCCCGTGAGGTAGCAGAAGCGCTTGCTGTAAAAGGCGCGACCCCGTCACTTTTTCCGGTGACGGAGAAGAATATTAACAAAGTTATAGCGTCGCTTCCCGCTGATGATTTAGTATTCAATCTTATTGAATGGACCGGTGTAGACACGCCGTATGCTATTGACGCATATGAACACATGCATAAGAGGCGCCTCCGGTATACCGGAGCGGGGCTGGATACCTATTTATTGTCGTGTGATAAATCGGTAATGAAGAAGCGCCTGGACGAGGAAGGGTTACCGAGCGCCCGATGGCAGTTATTTCAGACGGGTGACGAGGCAGTCCTGTCTGATTTCCGGTACCCACTTATCGTAAAAGTCAGCAGTGAGCACTCCAGCGTCGGGTTATCCAAAGAAGCAATTGTAAAAGACAGCAACAATTTAATCGCTATAGTGAAAAAGCGCATTGCCCAGTATAAACAGCCGGTGTATGCGGAAGAGTTTTTGACGGGGCGTGAGTTCCAGGTCACCCTGCTTGAGAGGAAAAACGGCCTTACCGTACTTCCTGTTTCTGAGGTCCGCTACAGTAAAACTACGAATGTTCCTTTTCTTACCTATGAAAGCCGTTGGGATGCAACACACGCCGACTATGACAATTCAGAAGTATTGCTGGCGCGACTCACTCCGCTTATGAAGAAAAAAATTGAAGACATGAGTATTGCCGCCTTCACCACATTTAGGTACCGCGATTACGCGCGGTTTGACGTGCGCTGCCAGGGAGACGAACCGATGTTTCTTGAGATCAATTCCAATCCCGGTTTAAGCGACGATCCTGAATACGGTATGACGGTTTCCTATAAAGCTATGGGGATGTCATTTGCCGATTTTGTCTGGGAAATAGTGGAATCAGCAACGCGCAGATGGTCTATGGGATGAACACCCGGGCGGTTTCGGTGCGGAAGTACGGTAGCGATTCGGGATCCCTGGCCACCACCATCATCAGCTGCGGCTGCCATTTACGGACGAGACGGAATTTTTTGCCGTTTTTTTTGAGTTTTTTCCGTTTATAATCGAAATCCCACCATCTTGAGCGGAAATCGCTCCAGTCATATGATTTGCGTTTCCCCGTGGCACTATCAAGAAGTACGACGCGTGATTTGCTGGCGAGGTAAGAAGCTACCATTGCCCAGTGTCCTGATTCTTCCTGTGGCCGGTATTTATCATCGAGGTCGTAAAGATACGATACGATAACCGCACGCTGTTCCTTGGGCCGGTATTTTAATGCACTCTGGAGGTGATGCAGCGTCGCATATTCCATGATCATGACGGATAAACCTAATTTATTTGCCGCTTCGATCATGTGTTTTGTCGATGTGCCGTTCCTCCCTGTTTTACAAAGGGTAATAAGCCGCTTCATGGAAACGCGCATCCCAAGATATTCCACCACGTGCTTAAGCGAAACGGGGCCACATGTTATATCATCCGGCTGCTGGATTGGTTTGATGTTTTTTCTACCCATAGTAATACAGCTAAATTTAGTAATCCAGAAATAAAGAGGTCTCGCGGAGCGAGATCCTGCTCCGCAGGACGATTGGAATATCCATTCTACCCCGTTCAGAAGAAGCCATCAAGACCTATAGTTAGCTGTTTTACACCAACGCAGCCATTTTTGGGTAGCCTGCCGGTGTTATTGGATTTCGTAGCTTAGGCTTACGTTGACCGTAAGCTCGGAAGTACCGGGTTCCACCTGGGTAGGCTCGCCTCCCCCTGCCATAGGCATGACTTTGGCGGCGTCAAACATGACCGGCCGCGGGTTAGCGCCACCGCCTTCACTGTAGTTTATGACCCGTCCGAGCTTGAATCCTGCGGCTTTGGCTGCAGCTTCTGCTTTGGATTTGGCGTCAGCAACTGCCAGCTCCCTTGCCTGATTTTCTGCTTTGGTTTTGTCATCGACGTCAAAGCTTACTCCCCCCACCTCGTTGGCTCCTGCAGCGGTCGCTGCATCTATAACGGCATTGGCATTGTCGATTTTCCGTACCTTTATGGTGAGATTCGAATTCGCCTGGTATCCGGTAATCCGCTGTGATGAGGACGAATAATCATAGGTTGGCGAGATATTATAATAGCTCGTCTTTATATCTCCCGCTCCCACGCCAAGTTTTTTTATGGCATCGCTCATGGCGTTTATTTTGGTGTTCAGCTCCTGCTGTACCTTGGATACACTAGCGCCCTGTGCGGTTACACCGACACTGACGACGGCAATATCAGGAACCATCGTGATTTTCCCCTCGCCGCTTACTGAAAATGTGTCAGTTTTGGTAGTGGTCACGCTATTTACCGAAAACGGGATGGGTCCCGCAATTTTAGTGTAGGCAAACAGTAAAATGAAAAAAAGCACTATGGCTCCGGATAAGTCTTTCATAATTGGCCTCCTTTTTGTATAGTACATGCTTTTATAACATTTTTCATGAGACAGGCGACATTTACGGGGCCAACCCCGCCGGGCGTTGGGGTGTACCATCCGGCAATGCTACTAATATCGGACTCATCGTAATCCCCGTGCAGCTTGCCCAATGCATCGCGCCATATGCCGACGCTTATGAGGATGCACCCGGGCGTTATAGACTTGCCGGTTACTACGCGCTCTTTGCCAACGCAGCTGATGATTATGTCAGCACTGCGTAGTATTTTTTCCGGATGAGAGGTTTGGGAGTGAATAATAGACGTCGCACATTCCAGTTTTTGGAAATAGGTGGCGATTGGTGTTCCCGCTGTTCCCCCCCGTCCTATTACGACAATTTTTTTCTTCCGCAGCCAATTGGCAAAATCATTTGTATCTTTGGTATTTGTAAGAATTGATTGCAGTATTTCGCCAACTGCAGCAGCCACCGGCACTTCGAACGGGGAATCCGGCAGGAACCCGTCAACATCTTTTGCTTTTTGTACTTTAACAAGTACGTCATCCACCCTACCCACCTCTTCGGGGATCGGCCGCTGGATGATAAGCCCGTGAACCGACGGGTCGCTGTTGTATTTGGCAATGAGGTTATATAGTCCTCCACCGGTGACTGAAGCGGTTTGATGATCAAAAATAAGTCTCGCTCCTATGTTGTCGGCGGCTTTTTGTTTTTGTCTGATGTACGCCATCGATGCGGGGTTATCACCCACCTGGATAACAGCCAAAGTGGGCACCACGCCTTCTGCCGCAAGTGCTGCCACCCGGCTCCTCAGATTAGAAAGTATTGTGTCAGCCAGCATTTTCCCGTCGATAAGCATAATGAGATTAAGTATAGCAAATTCACAATTGACAGCAGTGCGTATTTACCGTTTACTGGAACAAGAGGAGAATTATCTATGGAAAGCAAATCGTTAAGCGCGTCCGTTATTTTGAGTGCTGTGTTGTTCGTCGCCCTTCTTGGTTTGGGCGGGATGTTTCTCCCTTCGTGGGGAAAGCTTGAGCTGACTCCTCCCCGGACTGTGACGGTTGTCGGAGAGGCCAAGTCGCAGGAAAAAAGCCAGATTGCTATATTTTCCGCGGGAGTAAACGCATTTAACGATGATAAAAATGTGGCAGTCAGTGAAGTGAATAAAAAAGTCGAAGCGATTATCAGCGCCGTCAAAGAGTTTGGTGTGTCAGCGGCAGACATAAAAACACAAAGCATGAATATCTACCAGAATCAGGAGCAGTACTATGATGCCGACGGCCGGCAGAAATATCGCGCAGGACAATGGAATGTGAGTAATACCGTTGAGATAAAGCTTATGGATGTGGATCGGGCAAGTACGCTTGCCAGTATTTTAACCAAAAGCGGCGCTAACAATGTATATGGCCCGAATTTTACGTTCGATGACACGAGTGAGCAGGCAACGGCACTTCTGGATGCCGCGTATAAGAACGCGCAGGTAAAGGCAGAAAAGATCGCCGTAAGCACCGGTAAAAAACTGGGCAGTGTGGTGAGCGTGACGGAAGCAGGAGCGAGTCAGCAGCCAGTACCCTACCTCCGGATGGAGGGCGGTGGCGGCGGTGGCGGTGCCGTTGAGCCGGGATCGGGAACCGTGATGAAAACCGTAACCGTCACCTTTGAGCTCAAATAAACCGATAGCTGCCCGGTTTTGTAGGAGGATTTGATCTTCTCCAGCGGGCACCAGTAATCGAGCCGCAAGATAGCTGTCAGATCCTCTACTTATGGTATTGGGCAGGGTGTTGGTGTAGGAAGCAGTGCGGTGGTTTTTTCATCACAGGTATATATGGTTTTACCGCACGTGGTCAGGTGGAATGTTTTACCGTCTTTTTCACATCGCACCTGGGACACCCTATTGATGATAGTAGTTGTGACAACGGTAAACGCGAGCTGTGAGTATGCGATTAGCCCCGTAAGCGCCAAGAGGATTGGCTGAAAAAATGATTCCATAGTGCAACTTTATTGTA
>JACRMP010000010.1 GCA_016214885.1 Candidatus Gottesmanbacteria bacterium
GATGCACCTTGCTCAAGGGGAACAGCGTCGCCCAGCTTGACGCCTTTACGATTTAATGGGGTATATTCCATCATAACTGCCTAATCCGATCAATCTGGGAAGATTATAATCACGCATTACCGATCCATCCAGCGGTAATAGTTTTTACTATATTTATTTCCGCCCGCTTTTGTCACCCACCCCTCTACCATGAGCCCTAGCTTCCAAGCGGGGTTTTCCTCCTACTTCGGTACCGATAATATGCCGGAGGTAGCCAATCCAATTTACTCCCCACGCCGGATGACCACGGAGCAAAAATTCACCTTCGGGTTTGTCCAGCAATTCATCGATACGCTCATCGAACCGGGTGCCTGCCTGTGTTCTTGCATCACCCTCAGCGGCATCGAGTACTGCGTAGCCAAGATTGAGGATTTCCCCCATTACCTGAAGCACGGTCGTATTGCCCTTTAATTCTTCCGGCAAGTAAATATTTTCCGGCTTCGTTCTGGGGATAACGGTTGCTTTTTGTTCTGCAGACATACCACTATTATACCGCAAAATGTGGATTTGGGGCGTTTAATCGGCCTGGGGACGCTTTGTGAAGTAATCGATGTGGAAATAGTCAATTCCTGCCGCTTTCGCCGCTTCTTCGTCAGCACTACTATTGCCGATCATCAGGTATCTGTCTTTTGATACGCCCGATTGTGCCAGATATCGGAAGCCGTCAGGATAAGGCTTGAGCATCAGGATCTCCAGCTGGCTCGCTATACGCGCAAACACACCGGTCAGTCCGTGTTCAGCCAAAACCTTTTCTACAACTTTGCTCGTGTTACTTGTCCAAATTGACATACTAAATCTGTCTCTATTCGCCATGACAAAATCAACGAGTTCCGGATTCGGCACTACGCGCGTAAGGTGCTCCTCCTCAAATCTAACCGACATATTGGTAATAATCTGCTTAGCTTTGGTACCATATGCTTCCACATATGAGTTCAGCGTTCCGCTAAGCGAGCGTTTGCTTGCGGCAAGATCGTCATATAAACCACGGTCTATGGATGCCAGCTCTTTTTCCATCGCCTCAAAAAATCTGTCCCATTCAAGCACCAGCCAAAACAATGTCTCATCGAAGTCAAAAATCAGATGCGTCTTTGGGTGAATTTCCAGATATTCGCTAAGTGTCATAGGTGATTATTGTATCAAACACAAAAACTGCCAAAAAGACAGTGGGCTTTATTCAGCGGTAGGGAATGATTTGACTGCCATCCGGCCGGGTACACCGTTCCGCAGTTGTGTTTCCAGAACAAGCGGTAGCCGCAGATAAAACGGTTTCCTGTTACTATCACGTGGGGTAAACGTAGCAGCCAAAAAGTTAAGTCCGGGATTCACGTCAAACGCGGTAATCTCCACCGGAAAATCGGCACACACCTCCTTAAGCCAGCGGTTTCCCTTACCGCGGCGCTTCATAAATTCCACCAAACCGATCGGTGCATGATGAACCGTATGATCGGGCAAAACAAAACCGTTACGGGAGTGGATCGAAATACCCGGCAGATTATCCGCCCACATAAACGTCAACCGCCGCGAATTGGGATCCATCGAATCCCCTTCCCACCATGCTTCAAATCCCGGTTCATTATGCAGACTCGCCTGCACCTCCGTCTGCCACCCTCCACCATGCAGAGACTGGTGCGCACTTATGTCAATTTTATCCATGTCGGCACCGGTAACTGCGTGAACACCTATATAATCGAGCGGATACATCGTCCGCCGGGGAAAATAAGCTACTTCCTTTGTGGTAAAAAGTGTAGCCCGCACTGAATTAACAGGTGCATCGGATCCAAATAATCCAGGAAGCTGAGCCTGTAGATCAGGCACCACACGCGAGGCGGGAATGGATTTATCGGAACGGTCGTGGAGACTTTCCAGAAATACAGCCATAAATGTAGTTAAATAACTTCAATACTCATTTTGGGAAATTTGCGCCGTTTATACATGAACACATCTCCTGCTGCTGAAGGCATGATCTCTACTTGTGCCCCCGGTTCTAGCAGCCACGCCTCGACATGGGTTGTCGCGTCTTCTGTCCGCCGGGATCGGGTGGGAACCCGTGCAAGGCGTTCGGCATGAGGGGCGCCGATCACGGCGTCTTTGAGCATGGCTTCATCGTTGTGAAAATGCGCCCGCCATCCCTGCAAAGGGCTGACAAACACAGATCCTCCGTTCTTCAGGAAAAATGACTCCATATCCTTCACCACCAAGGTCACTGGCCTACGGCCGGCACTTATAGGAAAAAGTTTAATATGGAGCGTTCCTTCGCGCTTTTGCATAGATTTAGCTCTACAGTCCGCCTATCATACCCCAACAGCCTCAATCTATGCAATGCGCTGCGTCATACGGGGACATTCGGGCTTACGGGGTAATGGCAGCGGAAGGAGTTGCCGTGATATTGATTTTTGGCGTTGGTGTAGACGGTGGGCAAATGCGCCACAATCCTTTTTCCTCTTCCCGCGCCTGTCTCTGTGCCTCCAGCAATACATCGGTTTTTGCCACATCCGGAGGATACGTACTCACCTGGGCATATCCTTCGCGCACCAGTATTTCGTTTATCATCGTATCCCCGAGCCACACATACCGGAGCAATCTGCCGTACCGGTCACGCTGGGAAACATCGCGGGTTAATTCCACTACCTTCCCCTGCACCAATTCTTTATTTTTTGCGCTCGCTTCTTTCCCAAAACACTCTACTGATTTTCCGGGCGCTACTGTTTCCGGCGTATTGATCCCAATATACCGCACTACCTCGCCACCCTCTATTTTGATCGTATCCCCGTCCACTACACTCACCACCGTCACAAACTCGCCACCATGACGGGCAACGGGAGTAGCAGACGGTGTAGCAGATACGGTAGGCATTATGGTCGGGGTGGGAGCCGGAACTGTGGATAACAATGAGGGGTAATTCGTACTTACATACGCAGCCACTATACCAAGTGCCAATCCGAACAAAATATACACCTGTTTACGTACGAATGTTTCGATCTTCATGAATCCGGAGAATGGGTAAGCTGACTTGGTGGACCCGAGAGGACTTGAACCTCTGACCTTTTCAATGTCAATGAAACGCTCTAGCCAGCTGAGCTACGGGTCCCTTTTGGAAAGGAAACATGCGTTTCCTTTTCCAGCTTTCGCACCTAAAGTGTGTTGCAAGGGGCTCGATCGCAACCCACACCCTTGCTACGATTTTACCCTGCCACTTCAGTCTGCTTGGCTTTGACTTACGTCCCCTATTATATCTTCTTTTCCTGTCCTTGACCACCCCGCGGTGAGTGATCTACACTAAATTTACGTATGTTTAAAATGATCGGAAGAGCCATTGGTGGCTTGTTTGATTTTCTCCAGGGTATCGTAGCTATAGCGGCTGTCATGGTCATGGTCTACCTGTTTATCATGTCCCCCCAGGAAGTGAGCGGACACTCGATGGAGCCCAACTTCCAAAACGGCGACTATATATTAACCAACAAAATTGTCTACAAAATGAGAGATCCCAAGCGCGGCGATATCGTCATTTTTAAATCACCGACTAACAAAGATATCGACTACATCAAACGGGTTATTGGCCTGCCCGGTGAGACGGTCATGCTCAAAAATCAAAAATTCTACATAAACGGCGAACTGCTGGAAGAACGATATGAGTACAACAAACCGGTATACGGCGGATCATTTTTGCAGGAGGGCGTCGAAATCACAGTCCCCGAAGATCACTACTTTGTAAGCGGAGACAACCGCCCCGGAAGCTCAGATTCCCGTGAGTTTGGCCCTGTTTCGAAATACGACTTCATCGGTCAGGCAATCCTCCGGTACTGGCCGACCAACATGATGGGGCTTATTCCGCATCCCACGTACGATTTCTAAATTTCGGGGTAATTAATTTCCTGAAGAAAGACCCGTTTACTTTTCGCCGGACATTTTTCCGTGCATCAGCTTAAGTGCTTGGCTCGTGGTCTCCAGATTGCCGCGGATAACAAACACGACACGCGCTTCCACTTTGGATTGGGTAATTTTTACCAGTCCGTTTACGGATTGTGCGAGATCGCGGGCAATCGTATCCAGATCATCGCTATGGATCCGCTCAATCTTGTGTGCCGGGGATTGTTCACTCTTGGCTTTCATACGGCGGGCAAGATCTTCGGCTCTCCGCACCGATGCACTCTCAGAAAGAATTGTCTTATATGCATCGACCATGAGCTTGACGTCATTGAGTCCGGCAATGGCGCGGGCGTGACCTTCGCTGATGGCATTGGAAACCAATCCGTCTTTGATTGCGTCAGGAAGTGCCAGAAGGCGCATGGTGTTGGAAACATATGATTCACTCTTACCAATGCGTTTGGCGATAAGCGTTACCGAAAGGCCGAATTCTTCGATAAGCCGTTGGAATGCAAGTGCGCGGTCTATCGGATTCAGGTCAACACGCTGGACGTTTTCCACGATGGCCATTTCCAACATTCCCTTGGCCGATGTCTCTTTGATAAGTACGGGTACCGTGGTAAGACCCGCAATTTTGGATGCTCTCCAGCGCCGCTCTCCTGCTATGATCTGGTAGCCAGCCGGCGTTTTAGCGACAACGAGCGGCTCAATAATGCCGTGTTCTTTAATGGAGTCTACCAGGTCAGCAAGAAGATCAGGAGCGATGAGTCCCCGCGGTTGAAGCGGGTTGGGCTGTAATAAGTCCAGGTCTAAATGAAGGATCTGTTGGGTATCAGCCATTTATTTTGCGTGCGAGGGCAAGACCGACACGTACCGTTTACCACGTTTTGTGATAAAAGAAACCACGCCAGTTGCAGTAGCAAAGATCGTAAAATCTTTACCAATGTCTGTGCCGGGTCCGGGATAGAATTTCGTCCCTTTTTGGCGGACGATCACATTTCCTGAGATACAATTTTGTCCGCCATAGATCTTCACTCCCAATCGCTTGGAGATAGAATCTTTATTTCCTTTGGCGGTTCCACCTGCTTTTACGTGTGCCATAATTAGTTCTTTATAAAGATATAAAATTCGCGTCTTACTATCGCGTGTGGACGGCTATATTCTATAGGTCCAGTGAAGAGAGTATATCCGAGGCTTTCACATCTGTCAACAACATTTTTCACGCGCACTACAGCGCGCTGAATATCATATGCAGGCATAGCGATCACCACTTTGCCTCCGGATTTCAAAACCTTGCTCCATTCACGGAGTGCTCCTATGTATAATTTTTCGAGTCCCTTCAGTATATTTTTTACCCTTTGAGGGGTGAGATTGGGAATATCTTTTTTATCTATCGTTTCTCCCATAAAGGGCTCTGTCACGATTGCATCCACGCTATTTACTGCAAGGTGTTCGCTTAGGTGTGTCGCGTCCCCCACAAAAATATTTGCATACAACGGTGCAACTTGTGCATATGTTTTACGCAGCCAGTCGAGATTTTTTTTGGTGTTATCGATCGCCTCTTCCGAAATATCGGAGCCTGTCACGTTAGCATTGGAAAGCAGCGCCTCCGCAACTACGGTGCCTACCCCGCAAAACGGATCAACCACCATAGGATGGTGTCCGGCATTCGCACCCGCTAATGCAATATTTACTATCATCCGGGCAACCTTCGGCGGCAGCATGCCTGCCTTGGGATCCGCAGCGGGACGACCAAAGTCACGCCGGTTCCAATCTTCAAAATCCTGAACCGCACGGGTGACCCCCAACAAAAACTGCTTACTAATAGAAACAGCTACAACTTCCACCACCTGCTGTTTAGCAACCACCACACTGGAAAGAGCTTCGTCGTGTTTGGTTTCCACATACCTTGTTATCATGCCGCGTTGGATAAGCAGTTTCTTAACGGCCGATGCCAAATGAAGCGGCGCCCGCGTGCCGTATACGCTGATACCAAAGGTAATATGATTATCACGGGCTTCCTCGGTAAGAAGCGGCAGTACTGCCTCCTCGTTTAGCATTTCGGTTGTACCTATTGATTCCACAATTTTCACCGTGCCGCCGAGTGTTTGGATAACTACCTGGGGATCTCCGCTGAAATCATCTACTGCTGCCACACCGGGTGCTACCAGCACCGCTGCAGGGTACAATGACGTCAACTCAAGGAACGATAAGTCGGGAGTTCTTCCAAAAATAAAGAGGGCTTGTTTCATGCATCAGGCGACTTGGGTCACCTCGAGCTTGGTTAACTCTGCGCGGAATCCACGGGCTCTCCGATACCGCACTTTAGACTTAAACCGGTGGATATCGATTTTCTCACCTTTTTCGTGCGCCAGGATCTTTGCGGTTACTTTAACTCCCTTAACGATGGGTGTTCCTACTTTGACCGCTTTGTCATCGTTCACCAAAAGGACATCGGGTAGATCGATGATATCTCCGACTTCGCCTTCCAACCGGTCTACGGTGATGACGTCTTTCGGAGCTACTTTAAATTGTTTGTTGCCGACTCTTACAATTACGAACATAGGTTCATATTATATAGCCTCAGGCTATCCAATTGCAATGCTTCCGTTATCATTAGCCTGCCGGCGAAGTGCCAGAAGGAACCCAAAGGCCACACAAAGCGACAAAATCGAGCTTCCCCCATAGGAAACAAACGGCAGGGTGATACCCGTTACCGGGATAATTCCCATGTTCATACCGGCGTTAATCACCACCTGGGTAAGCAGTATCCCGAAAAGACCTATGGTATAAAAAAATACAAACGGACTCCCGATATCCCCCCGCACATACGGGCGGATTAACTGCCACAGAAGAATGCCATAGAGAAGCAGAAGTATAGCTCCCCCGACAAACCCCAATTCTTCGACAAGCGTCGCAAAAATGAAGTCGGTATGGTACTCGGGCAAAAAACGTAGGTGGCTTTGCGTGCCTTGCCCCAGACCACGACCGAACCACTGACCGCTTCCTACTGCTATCATGGCCTGCAGGGCATTGTAGCCTGCCCCCTGCGGGTCAGATGCCGGGTTTAGGAAGGTAAATATACGCGCCTTCTGGTAGCCTGCCAGCGCCTTCCAGAAAAGCGGAAAGCCGATAATCCCCAAAACTCCGCCTAATGCAAAAAGAATAAGCGGAAACCCGCCCGCGACCATCATGGCAATCCAACTGGCGGCATATACCAGCGATGTACCTAAATCGGGCTGTCTGAATACGAGGAGGAACGGTACGACAAAAACCAGCGAGTTGAGGGGCAAAAAACGCCACCTGCGCGCGGAATATACTGTCAGTATACGCGCGAATGCTAGGATAACCAACGGCTTGACGATTTCCGACGGCTGCAGCTGAATGCCAAATATAAATATCCAGCGTGAGGCTCCCCGGATTGGTTCGCCGAAGTATGACGCAATAAGCAGCAGTATCGACAATACATATCCGTACGGTGCAAACCACCAAAGGATTATCCCGTCCAGCTTGGAAAGCACCCATATAATGATGCCGCCCAACACCAAAAAAAAGAATTGCTGCCAGAAAAGACCGGTATTTGTCGTAAGAAGTACGAATAAGCCGATTAGCCCCAGAAGAAGCAACGCCAGAAGCACCACCCAGTCTATGGGGTGGTCTGGTGCGTTGTGGTAACTATGTCCGTAGATTCTCCCCATGTGATTGTTGTCGCCAGCGTATCTTTTTTCACTTCCTCAAGCAGCGCCTCCGGAAGCGACTTATACTGCAAGGATACTACCAGAGAGACCTGCTCATCTATTCTACAACCTTTCTCTTTCCGGAGCACCTGAATCTCCCGGACAAGCTTCCGCTTATCCCCCTCAGCTTTCAGCTCGGGAGTGATAGTTGTATCCAGCTCCAGATACATTTCTTTCTCTGTTTTGACAAACTTACCCACCTTTACATTTAACTCCTGAAGAAATATAGAGAGCCATTCATCTGAGGGCTCTGTATGAGAGGTATAAATTGTTACCGTTTGTAACGGCTGTCGCACCGGGATACCCAACTCTTTGCGCTTTGCATTCCCCATCTCAGCAACGCTTCTGACAAATGTCATTTCTTCATCGAGTTTGGGATCAATATATTTTTTATCCGCAGTCGGCCACGCGGATAGATGTACGGATTCGCCTCGGTCAATAAGATTCTGATAGATTAGTTCGGTGATAAACGGAGTTACGGGAGCCATAAGCCGGACAAGATTGGAAAGCACCCATCCGAATACTTCCTGCCCTGCTGTGTCTGTCTGCATGCGGTCGCGGCTCCGTCGCAAATACCACGTAGACAAATCAGTGATAAATGCCAGAAGCAAGCGGCAGGTGAGCGTGGTGTCATAGCCGTCCATGGCAGCTGTCACGTCGACGATAAGCTGGTTAAGCTTGCTCATGATCCATCGGTCCATGACATGAACGGGAGTAGGTGCAGCAACTGGTGCCGGTGTTTTGACGTACAGCTTATAAAAGCTGAACACATTCCAAACGGTCGAAACAACTTTCTGGTATATCTCCTTTACCCCGTCTTCCGAAAAGTTTACGTTCTCGGCTTTCATCACCACGGAGCCCATGAGGTAAAAGCGGAGCGCATCAACACCGTATTTCTCAAACAATATCGTGGGATCGGGATAATTTTTCTTGCTCTTGCTCATCTTGGCGCCGTCTTCTGCCAATATGGTGCCGGTAGTTACGGCGTTCTCAAAGGTATGGGTTCCGAAGAGACCTACGGACATAACATGAAGCGTATAAAACCATGCCCGTGTCTGTGCGATATATTCTGCGATAAACTGCGCCGGATGCGCACGTTCAAACTCTTCTTTGTGTTCAAACGGGTAGTGGATGGATGCATATGGCATGCTCCCGCTTTCTACCCAGCAGTCAAACACCTCAGGGATCCGCTTCCCCCGCACCGTTTTGGCATCATCCACCCAAACTTCAAGATCATCCAGGAATTCGCGGTGGATGTCGGTGAGGGCGTTTGCCCGCTCGGTATCAACCGCCCACATACGGAGTTCTTCCAATGATCCTATGATACGCATCGCTTTGGTTTCCGGATTTACCCATACCGGCATGGGGGTTCCCCAATAACGTGAACGGGAAATATTCCAATCGGGTGCAGACTCGAGACCCTTGCCGAACCGCCCATGCTTAAGATGATCCGGATACCAGTTGATGTGCTCGTTTTGGTCTATAAGCTTACTCTTTAATTTTGCGATGTTGATAAACCATGCGGGAACAGGTGCGTGATACAGCCGGGTTTCGCACCGGTAGCAGACGGGCACACTGTGCAGCCTATCCTCGTTGTGATAAATAAGCCCCCGCTTCTCCAGGTCTTCGTTTACCAGCGGATTTACCTTCAGCATAAACATACCTGCCCATGGGGTGACCTCGGGTCTCATTTTGCCTTCGCTGTCCACATGCTCAACAGGCTGGATATGGTGCTTGGTCATCACCCTGTAGTCATCCTCACCATAGATAGCGAGCGTGACAATTCCTGTTCCTTCCGCATCTGCAACATAGTCATCGGCAACGACAATCCCGCTCCGCTCCCCGTCTTTGGGAGCGTAAAAATTATAATGCACTTCAAACGTGAGTTTTTCCAAATCTTTTCCGGTGTATTCACCCACTATTTCGAACGGTTCCTTATCCAGCATCCCCAACGTACTTTTTGCGAGTATATATTGCTCACCCTTCTGCTTAACCTTCACATACACCATTGTCGGGTTGACTGCGAGCGCGGGTGTCGCAATTTTGTTCCAAGGGGTGGTTGACCATGCCAAAAGATAGACAGCGGGGTTGCACACCGCGGACAATAGAGGATCACTTTCCGGCCTTCATATACTAAATCCTTTTTCGTGAGTTCCTTAAACGCCCACCATACGGATTCCATAAAGGTCGCATCCATGGTCTTATAAGAGTTGCGGAAATCTACCCAGCGGCCGATACGTCGGATAACTTTTTCCCATTCTTTATCAAAACGGAAAATAGCCAGCCTGCAGGCATCATTAAATTTATCAATGCCCATCGCTTCTATTCCCTTTTTTCCGCCAACGAGACCCAATTCTTTCTCTACCATGTTTTCTATAGGGATCCCGTGGCAATCCCAGCCCCACACGCGGTCGACCCGGTACCCCTTCATCGTCCAGTAACGCGGGATGACGTCTTTTATCGTAGAAGCGAGGATGTGGCCGTAGTGTGGCAATCCGGTCGCAAACGGCGGGCCGTCATAAAAAACATATTGCTTATCTGCGGGCCGCTCGCTCACCGAACGCTCAAACGCTTTTGTCTCTTCCCAAAAAGTAAGCACCTCGTGTTCGCTTTCGGGGATATTGAGCTTCTCCTGAAAATTATTTTTGCGTAATGTTGCCATAAAAAAAGACCCGCCCTTTCATATTACTATAAAGGACGAGTCAGCAAAAAAAGCCGATCGTGGTACCACCTTCATTACTTCTTGATTTGCTGTAACGGGCTGTCCCGGAGAAGTCTACTTTCTGCTTTCGCAAATTTCTTTTCTCAGCCTCCCCTGTGGATAGCAGGGTCAAACGCTTTTCCTTGTTGAAGTATATCAAACCAGGCTTTCCACGACAAGCAGGGACACCAACTTACCTAAACCGCACGCCCGAAGGCGTCGGCGTTGGGGTAGGAACATGGTATTCGTCATACCGGGGGCGGTAGGTGATTTTAAGATCGACAAATGGGTACTTAAAGTCATATAGTATCCACCGCTCCTGCTCGTACAAATTTATCCGGTTGTTTTTCTGGTACATCTTAATCGACCAAAGGAGTACATCCACCCTATGGAAATAGGTGTCCCGTTTGGCATCCATCAGCTGATAGGCGCGCTTTTCCGATAATGTATGTGCCTGCCATACACGCTGCTCGCTAAGATACGCATCAATTATTTTATGATCCGGGTCAGGTTGCCGCATGGAAATATTGGATGGATCCTCAAACATCTTGAGCGTGTTGTCGTCACGGTATGTTTTCTTCACCCGTTCCCATCCGCCGAATTTTTTATCTAAACGTTCACGCTGGGCGACTAACGAAAGCATGGCGAGCTTGGCATTTGCCAGACGGGATTTGTCCGTATCGTCCAATTGTTTTTTATCTTTAATACCCTCGAACAATCCTTCGGCAGATACCACCAGCTCTTCCCACGCCGGAGCGGCATCGGCAGAAAGATTAGCAAGATAAAATAAATCCTTTACGTTTTCCCGTTTCGGAGCGACAGACACGATGCGCATATCCATATTAACCAGGGTGAAATACCCCAACGCGGCCAGGCTGCACAGAGCAGCCCCTGCCAACACATACTTTTCTTCCATACGTTTCCAGGTGGCCAAAAAGAATAATAATGCGAGATTGCCGCCTAACCAGAAAAGGAATACTTCACCGATGATGCGCATACGGGTAAGTCCGTATACATCGATATACATAAGGTCGCGCTTCCAGGCCGATGCAAGAAGCAACGCGAGTTCAATAAGCAAAATGACATTGAGCCAAGTAAGATATACTTTTCCCGTCGCCCGTTTTTTGAGTATCAAAAGGTAGCTTAATAGAGTGGCAAAACCTGCGGCGGTTAGCAGCTCAGTAAATCCTTTGCGGACATACTCAGAATAGGTGATGTTAAACTGCTGGAATACTTCATGCGAAGCAAAAAGGTATTTCCCCTGGATAAAAAGAAACCCTCCGAATAACGCCACCAGAACGACAATCGGCACCACTACGTCTGCAATCGACAGAAATCGGAGCTGGGGATACTTCTCTTCCTGTTTAGGAAGGCTAATCGCTAATAGACTCGCAAACACGGCGGCGATGAAAAGCGACCAAATAATTCGTCCTACCGCCTGCTTCATAACAGATTCGATGATCTGCTTAAATATCGGATCAGCAGCCATCAGTAGCGCCGAAAATACACCGAATACAATCATAGATAGGATTGCTGTTTTGATGATTTGATAAGGATTAAGCCAGCCGGATTTTTCTTTAATGGTATCCTGCCGGTCGCTCATGTTCTGTAGAAAATGGAACGGTGCAAAAATACTAAATAATAAATATTTAATCTGCGCGGAGATCCACTGCCAAATGGTTTCAGGAGCAGCGGGAAGACTGGCGATAAGCATGAGGGCACCAAGCGATGCTCCAGAAACAGCCAGACACATCCCCTGCACAAAAAAATTATCCCGGAGTCCTATCAGCAAACCTGAAGCAATACTTACCGCAGCTAAACCCGCTGACAGTAACGTCATTTTTTGACGCGGCAGTGCAAAAAATACCCCCAAAGCGGCCAATGCCTGGAATACCCCAAACCCCACACCAAATCCTGTTTTATACACCCCGATATTGAATCCCGCGATGATAAGCAGTAATCCGATAAGCAGACGAGAGGATGAGGATTTTTCGGAAGGAGTGGCTACGTTTGACAATGTTGGGGCTGTCTTCATAAACCGGATAAAAGTATATCAAATAGGAGAGGTGTTTACAATTTATATACCCGCATGAGGTAATATCACCGCCGTATATTCCGGATCACCGCGCTTACCCCCATTTCTTCTTTGTTTACTACCGTCCGGTCAGATAACTTCATGAGTCTGTTTATCCGCCTCTTTTCCTGACGTTCGCGCGAGACAAAATCCTCTTTTGTCATATTCCGCTGTTTCCCGTCACCGGTCTGGCGGGGTTTAACAACGCGCTCCAGACGGATTGCACGGTCTTTCTTTTTGTCCGTATCCGCCACGAGACTGATAATCCGCGCACCGAATTCCCGGGCTGCACGTATTTCTATAGACGAGCGGGGGCCGGTCATGATGACCCGTCTTGCTCCCCGCTCGGAAGCGTCCATGAATCCCAAATCGGTGAAAATACGCTTGCCGAATATCCGCCGCATGGCATGGCCTGCATCAATTTTTCCTTGGGTGGTATCGGGATTAAACCCAAGTGCGGGGGCTACTGCCTTAACAATATCGGACATGGTTATCCGCACATACCCTAGCGGCGCCATGGCATCAGCAACGTAATCTTTGCCTGATCCCTGATGTCCTACCATAACAACTGCATCCGCAAAAATGCGCTTTGGACGGCTGTTGTTTCTCGCCTCTATGGCTTTTGACACGGTGTCTGCCAGTGCTATATCCGGGTTAATTCCAGATTCATCCAGGTTCAATGCCGTATTAAGCGACTGCCATGCAGCGAGCCGCTTGGACAAACTTCTTGGCTGGTCGAGCAGAATAGCGCTGCTGAAAAAACGGGCGGAAGCCGGCAATGCTACATGTTCACGGCGCATGATTATTTTGGGTGGGACAGGAGCAACACCTTCCCGCACAATAGCAGAGAAAAAACGCGAAAGCAATCATTTATTGAGTAATGCGTTGAGGAAGCTGTTTACGATAGACAGGACAATTACGGCGATTACCGCCGTACCAAATCCTTCTATATGGAAACCGGGCACAATATTGCTGGTGATGAGAAGCAAAACCGCGTTAATGACAAGTGTAAATAACCCCAGTGTCAGAATAGTAATCGGCAGGGTAAGTATGATAAGCAGCGGCTTTATCACTACGGAAAGAATACCCCAAATAATTGCAATGACAAACAAGCTCGTGTACCCGCTGATCGTTACCCCCGGAAGAATATACGCAGTAATATAAAATGCCAGTGCATTTATGAGTAGTTGAATGAGCATATGCATAGTATACACATTTATCAAAAAAATGTTATTTTTGCCGTTTTGGGCGTTCCCGCTTTCTTTTACGCGTGAGAAATTCCAAAAGCGTCATGCCGTCAGGTAGTTGATATTTTGATTCTTCCCATGCCTTATCCCTCGTACCTTTCAGCGTATTATTCGCTTTGGTACCTGAACGCACCGCTTCCGTATCGCGCTCATGGTGAAACTCCGCAATCTCACGGGTCAGATCATCATCTTTTTCTATGTGGATAGGTTCATCTTCATTTGCCATATCTCAGGGGGCAGGAAGAACGACACAATACGTATACACGGGAGTATTTAACGGGAAAATCTATTTTTTTGCAAGAACCGGAGTGGCCTACTTTTTCTTCCCGAGAAAAACGGCGCCCACAAGCAGTGCCACACCGAAAATCGTGTGCACCATGTGATATGGGGGCAGCCCTATCGCTTCGTGATTTAGTGGGAACGGATTGGTGTGGAAAAACACAAAGTACACACCAAGGAGCACCAGTACTGCGACGCTTATTGTTTTTGTATTCATATATTTTATTGTAACAGATCCCACCATTATCCCCATCTGTATTACCTGCAGTATCTGGTGCTACAATATCTACGAAAGGAAAATCCTATGAAAAAATACGGCGGGTTCTGGAAACGTTTATTGGCTTATGCTATTGACACTCTCCTCATATACATAGTGTTCTGGCTAATTCCCGGTGTTGATATGGAAGATACATGGGTGAATGTCGCCATGTTCGTTGCATGGACAGCATATTTTGTGTGGATGGTCGGCACGTATGGTGCAACAATCGGAAAAATGGTACTGAAGCTCAAGATTGTGAAAGAAAATGGCAAACGCGTCTCCTATTCCGATGCGCTCCTCCGGGAGCTTGCCAGCTATTTATCACTGTTTGTTTTGGGAATTGGGTTCCTTTCAATAGGATGGGATCCCCGCAAGCAGGGATGGCATGACAAAATCGCCAAAACAATAGTAGTGGCGGCATAATTCTGTAGGATTATTGATCCGCGGTGTCTTCTAAGAAATACTCAAAAGCGTGCCCTTTGTCTTTTATGTGCCCCTGATGCCGGGTGCTTTCGACGGTTTCTGCTGATGCGACCTGCCATTTCTTACCCCGGAACCATGCTGTATGTCCGGATACCATGCTATCCAAATCAGACATCATTCTACGAAACCGCTTCGAGGGATTGTCCAGATGAATATGAAGCACGGCAGTTCGCACAGGTCGTTCTCCCGGTGCAACTATGCCCGCCTCACGAAGGAGTTCGTTTCCCATCGAAGTATGGACACTAATCCTCACCCCTTGCCTTGACATATACTGATTATATCAAAATAGATCATATACAACCAAAAACGGGTAGATTGAAGCTAAATTTTGAGGGTATGCCCCTCCCGCCGCAGCCATGTTTTTGCGGTTATATATCCGGGATAATACCGGGAAAGATACGCCCAAAATGCCGGCTTGTGATGATGATGGGTGACATGGGCAAGTTCGTGGGCTACCACATAATCGATGATAGAAAGCTCAGCTAATATAAGCCGGTACGAAAAACTGATGGTGCCGGTACTCGAACAGGATCCCCAGCGGCTCGTTGTATCCCGGATGGAAATCCGCCTGCAAGTGACCTTCATTTTTTCTGCGTATACGCTCACCCGCTCTGTCAAAAATTGTTTTGCGAATTTTCTACAGAATAGTTCCATGTGATGTTTGGCACGGCTCAGGAATTTTTTGGGAAAATATAATCGGGTAGGCGTGAGAACAACCGCATTGCCATCAGTAATATGGAGGGTGTATTCTTTTCCGCCCAGACGAAAGACTTCCCCCTCTTTGTACACTGGCTTTTTGCTTTTGGGCAGCGTCTTAAGTTTCAATCGGGTTTGTTCTATCCAATCTTCTTTGGCCGCCACAAACTGACGGATAATAAATTCCGGAATAAACCGGGGCGCCCGCACTTCCAACTCTCCATTTTCGAGAATATGGAGTGATATCGATCTCCGGGAAAGACGCTTGATAATGAAATCGGTCCGCATAGCGTGCAAGAAGTATAACAAAGACAACGTCGGCTACAAACCCAAAGGCATACACCTTTAACTTCGCTGTCTTAAGAATGCGGGGAT
>JACRMP010000036.1 GCA_016214885.1 Candidatus Gottesmanbacteria bacterium
ATGATGGTGTCTACGGCAATAGCCGTTTTTCCGGTACTGCGGTCACCGATGATAAGCTCGCGTTGTCCGCGACCAATCGGAATCATAGCATCGATTGCTTTAATACCTGTCTGGAGCGGGGTAGAAACCGGCTGGCGGTGTACGACCCCGGATGCAATGTGTTCCATTGGGTAACGCGTTTTGAGGGTCACATTACCCTTGCCATCTACTGTCTCCCCCAAGGGATTTATGACACGGCCGAGCAATGCTTCTCCTACGGGAACAGAAAGCAGGGTGCCGGTGCTTTTCACTTCGTCGCCCTCTTTAAGCTTCAGATAATCTCCCAAGATGATGATACCTGCTTCATCTTCCTCTAAATTGATAACTACTCCTGCAATACCATTGGGGAATGTCACAAGCTCCAGGTATTTTGCTCCCGGAAGCCCTGATGCTTTCGCAACACCATCAGCGATCGTCGTTATGTATCCCACCCGGCGGGCGGAAACACCGGACTCAAAATTTTCCAGCTTTTTAACGAGTTCTTTCGCGATAAGTGATGCGGCGCTTGTTTTCATAGATTTTATGATGAAACGGTAACGATAGTTGCCATGTCCCTAAGCTCACTACTGACACTTGCGTCCATGACCCAGTCTGCCATAGTAACCCGGAGCCCTCCTATCAGGGAGGGGCGAACCACACTGGTCAAACTTACCTCATGGCCGGCCAACCGCGAAAGCATGCGGGCAATAGACTGCGTTTCTGCGGCCGTCAGCTTGACTGCCGATTCCACAGTGGCCTGATGCTCGCGCTTCGCGCTTGCGGTCATTTTAAGAAGCAATGACTGTATCTTGGGAGATACAGAGCGGATTTTACCGCTTTGCTTCAGATGGTTCATGACCCCTTCAACAAATCCTTTGGCGTCTTTGGAAACAGATTTCATAGGAATAACCGGTTTACGCGGACTTCTTTTCCTCCCGCACTCCCCAGCTTTCAAGATCTTTTACCCGTTTGGCAATGAGAGCATGCTGTTCTTTGGCACCCATAACAGATGCAAGCACCCGTTTGGCCATAACAACCGCTAGCTCAACTGCTTCACGGGAAATAGCAGCCTTGGCTGCCAATTTAGTTTCCTCGGCTTCGGCTTTTGCCCGCGCAATGATCGCCTCTGCCTGCTGATGTGCTTCCACAACAAGCTCTTTTTCTGTTTCTTTTGCCTGCTTTTTCGCCTCTTCGATAATGGCAAGCGCGTCCTCGCGTGCCTTACCAAGGGCTTTTTCGTGACTTAGCTTCAGCTTTTCTTCTGCTTCCCGCATTTTGGCGGTCAGCTCGACACCCTCGGCTATCTCACGCTTTCTTTTCTCAAGCATGGTTAGGATCGGCTTGTACAATAACTTTTGGAGCACAATAAGGATCACCAAAAAGTTGATGACCTGAGCTCCCAATAATGTTGGTTCAATACCTAGCTTGTCCATGGATCCTTTCCTTATACAAATTTGATAATAAGAGCGACGACGAGTGAGTAAATAGCGATAGCTTCAGCAAAAGCCACGCCCAAGATCATACTCGTACGGATTTCACCTGCGGCTTCGGGATTTCGTCCCATAGCTTCAAGTGCTTTACCCGTCAGGATACCGATTGCGATAGCAGGTCCAATACCTCCAACAGCAACGGTGGTACCCATCATGATTGTTTTTACAATTGCTTCTTCCATTCTGATATCACCTCCCTTTCATTTTTGTACGTGTTTAACGCGTACATACTAAATTATGTGTATAAGTATACCTGCAAACCCTGTTTACGCAATATACATCATGCTTACGCATGCGCGGCTTCCGCATGCTCTTCTTCGCCGTGGGACACCGCGACGTTAAAGAATGCAGTTGAAAGCATCGAGAACACCAGTGCCTGGACGACTCCCACAAAAAGCTCCATAAAAAGGAACGGGAGCGGCACGATAAACGGAATCAGGAACGCCAGTACTGCAAGCAGTACTTCTCCCGCAAATATGTTTCCGAACAACCGGAATGCAAATGAGACTACTTTGGATATATCGGAGGCTAATTCCAGGATACCCACACCAAACATGATGGGATCCTTAAAGTTTACAAACCTACTTGCGTAATGGGCTCCCAGAGTCCGGAATCCGAAATACTGCATGGCGATTACGGATACGAGGGCAAGCGCCAGTGTCATATTAAGGTCAGCGGTGGCGGCACGGAAAAGAGGTACAAATTTGGTTTCGCCATGAGCTCCTGCTTCTTCGCCTTCTGCGGCGGCAGAGGTACCCGCTTCCTCAGGCTTTTCCCCGTCTACGGCAACTGGTGCGTGATCGTCTACTTTTGCCGCTGCGGGGGCAGTCTCGGAAACTGTTTCCGGCTCTGCCACTGCTACCTCTTTAGCCTCTGCAGTTTCCGTAAACCCGATGGTGCCTACGCCGGGCAGCAAACCCACCCAGTTAGCCACAAGAATAAAAAGAAACAGCGTCGCCACGAGAGGGAAAAACTGCTTGATGTGCTTGCCTGCTATTGCAGAGAAAAAATCATATAAACCACCAACAATGGATTCTGCGATGAGTTGTGCGTTGCCCGGAATCATGGTCATTTTCCGGGTAGCCATAACGGACAAAACAATCAGAAGTACCATGACTATGAGGGTAGTCAGGTATGAATTAGTAATGGGCATTCCGTAGAATGTCGCTATTTGTTCAGCCGCCAATGAAATATGTAGCCCCATAATATAAGCTCAAAACGCAATTATCGCTTACGCAGTACATCCCGCACAATACGTATCAGTGATGTACATGAAAACAACAAACCAAGCCCAAACAAAAGAAGCGTGACCTTGGGTTGGGTTCCCCACCGTTCATCTAATTTTGTTCCCACTATAAGTCCGACCACCATGGGAACCGCTACATCAAACCCAATTTCCCCGGCAAGCGATGCATACTGCCACCCGCTTCCTACCGCCGACTTTTTTTTGTCGGGCGTTTTTATTTTTCGCGGGCGGATACCTGTTTCGACGTCTTCTAAAATTACGTCGTAATGCTCACTCTCCGAGTGTCCGCTTTTTTCGTCTATCATAAATAATTGTAACTCACTTTTCTTTTGGCAGTCAATCGTCAGGCGTACGAAGCTCCCGTATCAATGGGACGCACGTCATCGGCAAGAATAACCAGCCGGTCGTCTTTCTGATCCACTTTACCCGATATCATCACTGCGGCATCACGCACCCAAAGGGTAACACTGCGAGCATAAATCTTGGGGAAAATTACCACCTCTATACTCCCGCTTAAATCTTCCAGCCGGATAAATGCCATCTCGCTGTTGTTTTTGCGGGTTACGATCTTTTTGACCTGGATCACCAACCCCACCACCTGCACCCGGTCGCCTACACGCTCCTCAGTCACCTGAATTAGCGGCGTAACGGATTCTCGCCCCGACAGCTGCTGGATTGTTTTTTCCAAAGGGTGGGCGGTAAGGTAAAACCCCAATAACTCTTTCTCAAACGACAACAACTCGTGGCTGGATAGCTCCTCTACTTTCGGCAGCTGCTCCGTCACTGCTTTTTCCTTTGCATCGCTTCCTTCATCAAACAAACCGAACTGTCCGGCAGAGGCGGCTTTTTTATCCTTATGCACCTGATCGAGCATGGTTTCCAGAGCGGTCATGAGTGCTGACCGTGAACCAAACTCATCCAGAGCACCAGCCCTAATGAGACTCTCTAAGGTCTTTTTGTTCACTTTTGATACATCCACCCTGCGCAAAAAATCTGCAAATGTTACAAACGGCCCCTCTAACTTACGGGCTTTCAGGATACTGTCGATTGCCGCCTCCCCTACATTTTTGATGGCGGACAACCCGAACCGTATCATGCCGTCCTGTACGCTGAATTCGATATCTGACTTATTTATGTCGGGTTTAAGCAGAGTAAGTCCTGTGCGTTTGCATTCTGCCACAATCATCGCGATTTTCTCATTCCTGGTATCCCCGGTATTGGCACGCGATTCTGCGGTAAGTACTGCCGTCATATATTCAACAGGAAAATTTGCTTTAAGATATGCGGTCTGATATGCGATGACGGCATAACATGCAGCATGCGCTTTGTTAAAGCCGTAGCCCGCAAACGGCTCGATAAGATGAAATATGTCTTCTGCCTTTTTCCGGGCAATGCCGTTTTTCACACAGCCTTCCACAAATTTTTCCTGTTGCTTCTTCATCTCGGAAGCAATCTTTTTGCCTACTGCTTTCCTCAGTTTGTCAGCATCCCCCCATGAATAACCGGCCAAGGTAATGGCGGTTAAGAGCACATCGTCCTGATAACAGATAAGTCCATACGACTGCTTGAGTACATCGGCAAGCTTGGGGTCGGGATAGGTTATACTCTTGGGATTATTTTTGCGTTCGATATACTGCGGAATCACCTGCATGGGCCCCGGCCGAAATAACGCCACCATAGCCATAAGGTCAAAAATAGTGGTAGGCTTTAGCTCTTTTATGTACCGGCGCATCCCTGCCGACTCAAGCTGAAAAACACCCGTCGTTTCCCCAAGAGAGAGCATCTCAAATGTTTTTTTGTCCGTAAGGGGTATGGAGTAAAGATCGATCGTTTTGCCTTTAACTTCTTCGATGAACTTAAGCGCTCCTGCCATGATGGTTAAGTTCCGTAGTCCCAAAAAATCCATCTTCATGAGTCCCACACCATCTTCTCCTACGGTGTACATGTCGTATTGGGTGACAACCCTATCCCCTTTGCTTTCCCGCTGAAGCGGGGTGTATTCAACAAGCGCCTTATCCGCAATAACCACCCCTGCTGCATGCACTGAGGCATGACGTGACACACCCTCCAGCTTTTTGGCAACATCCAAAAGCCGCTTAGTTTCCGGCTCCGAACGGTATGCGGCAGAAAGTTCCGGCGACAAATCAATAGCTTTATCGATCGTCATGCTGCCGCCTTGAGCGCCGGGCGGAATCATTTTGGAAATCCGATCAGGTTGTGCGTACGGCATACCCAATGCACGACCCGCATCCCTTACCGCCCCCCGGGCCTCCATGGTACCGAAGGTGATAATCTGGGCTACCTTGTCATCACCATACCGGGCGGTGACATACGCTATTACCTCGTCCCGGCGGTCATCGGCAAAATCCAGATCGATATCGGGTGGACTCGGCCGGTAAGGATTAAGGAACCGCTCAAACGGAAGTCGGAAAAAGAACGGATCGATACCGGTAATATTTAATATGTACGAAATCACGCTGCCTGCCGCTGATCCTCTGCCCGGTCCCACTGCTATTTTCTGGCTTTTGGCCCAGTTGACAAAATCCTGCACGATAAGGAAATAGGTCGAATATCCTTTTTTGGTGATGATATCGAGCTCATACTCGATGCGCTGGGTAACTTCCGGCGTTACGTCTTTGTATTTCCCCGGGAGGCGCTCGTATACCATCTCACGAAGGAACTCTTCCGGCTTTTTGCCGTCAGGAAGCGGAAACCTGGGTAATATCCACTTACCCACCGAAAGCGTTATATCGCACATGTCTGCAATTTTTACGGTATTTTCTATGGCCTCAGGATACTGTGCAAACAGCTCAATCATTTCCTCCTGGCTCCGGAGGTAAAAATCCGGAGACTCCATCATAGAAAGCGGTCTGTTTTTCTCGACGATAGTGCGTTGAGTCTGCACGCAAAGCAGAATTTCCTGCGCCTCCGCATCATCGGCATTCACGTAATGCACGTCATTGGTGGCGACCAACGGCAACCCTAACTTGCGCGCTAATGCTACCAACTTACCATTCGTTTCTTCTATGGCCGGGATATGGGGGTGCTTCTGCAGTTCGATGTAATAATGATCAGGGCCAAACAACTCCGCATACTTACCTGCCACTTCTTCTGCTTCCTTGATTTTATCCTGCATCAGCAGCTGGGGCACTTGTCCTGCTAAACAGGCGGATAAACAAATCAGTCCCTCATGATGCTCCTTAAGCAAATCCCAATCGATCCTCGGCTTGTAATAGTAGCCATCCAGATGTGCACGGGTCACGAGCTTAAGCAAATTACGATAGCCGGTTTCATTTTCTGCAAGGAGCACGAGGTGATACGGATCGGTATCAATCTTCCCCTCTTTATCGAGGCGGCTTCTCCTTGCTACATACGTTTCCACGCCGATGATAGGCTTAAGTCCTGCCGCTTTTGCCTTGAGGTAAAACTTAAAGCTCCCGTACATGGCGCCGTGATCAGTGATCGCCAGCGTATCCATGCCGAGTTCTTTTGTACGGGCAATGAGCTGATCCAGTTTTCCCAATCCATCCAGCAAAGAAAATTCGCTGTGGACATGAAGGTGTACGAATTTTGCCATGATTATAATTTCCCAACCAGAAGCTCCATTACTTTTTGTTTATCGCCTTTGCCGGCTAGCCGCTTAAGTACATTACCATACAGGAACATCTTGGACTGCTCTTTACCCGCCTTAAAATCAGCTACCGCTTTGGGATTTTCAGCAATCACCTGATCTATGGCAGAAACCAGCACGCTATCATCGACTTGTGTCACCTGTTTACTTTTTATGATTTGATCGGCTAAATATGTAGGGGTAACACCCGAAGTATCAGGAACTTTATTAATAATCCAATTAGCTACGGTTGCCCCAGAAATATTTGCCTGGCTCACTGAGGGAAGTGAAACGGTATCCTTAAATAACTTCATTTTGCCGAAATCCTCGCTTAGCACCTTTGCCTGGTTATCATTTAATCCGTGCTTTTCTTTTATTTCTTTTTTATAAGCATCAGGAAGCTGGGGCATGTTTGCTTTTATTGTGTCGATGTATTCTTTCGTAAACCGCAGGGGAGGGATATCCGGTTCAGGGAAATAACGGTAGTCAGCTGCTTCTTCTTTGCTCCTCTGGGAAACGGTGGCATTTTTTGCTTCGTCCCACCCGCGGGTTTCCTGTGCCGGCACTTTGCCGCTTTCCAGAATCACCGTATGGCGTTTAACTTCATAATCTATGGCTGCAGCGGCAAACCGGAATGAGTTGATATTTTTTACTTCCACTTTATAATTGGGCAGCCCTGTTTCCCCGACTTTCCGGATGGAAATATTGGGTTCCAAGCGCATGGAGCCTTTTTCCATATCCGCGTCGGATATACCTAAATAACGAACAATCTGATGAAGTTTTTTCAGAAATTCTTTAGCTTGTTCACTGCTGTGAATATCTGCTTCGGTGACAATTTCCACCAGGGGAACCCCGGAACGATTGAAGTCGACTAACGTCACCTTTTTACCGGCCACTGTCGCGTGCTGGAGCTTGCCGGTATCTTCCTCAAGATGCACCCTATGGATCCGCACGTCACCAAATGATGTGGACACTTTCCCGCCGCGGCACAGGGGCTGATCGTATTGGGAAATTTGGTATCCCTTTGGAAGATCAGGATAGAAATAGTGTTTACGGTCAAATTTGGATACCTCGGCGATGGTGCCGCCTAACGCCAACCCCAGCATAATTGTCCACTCTACCGCTTTTTTATTGGGGACAGGGAGCGCCCCCGGTAATCCCAGACACACCGGACACGTACCCGTATTGGGCTTTTTGGCGAAATGGTCGGCAGGGCAGCCGCAGAACATACCGCTCTTGGTTTTGAGCTCTACATGTATTTCAAGTCCTATGACCGGTTCGTACGTATTCATAATTATTTCGCCCACGGATTCCAATCCGTAGCCTGCTCAAACGCATACGCGGCTTTCAGAATTTTTTCTTCCTGCCATTGATCTCCCATGATGTTGAGTCCCAGGGGTAAATTTGTTTTCGGATCAGTAAAACACGGCACGCTGATACCGGTATTACCAACCAATGAACTTGGCTCCACCAGCATATCCTGCAGCTCCCCGAACAACGGATCCCCGCTGGATGCTCCTGCCGCCAGCGCGTACCCCGGCGAAGGGCTGGCCAATAATATATCGTAGGTTCCGAAAAGTTCTGCGAAATTCTGACGGTACAGGGTACGAACCTGCTGGGCGCGCACATAATATTTATCCGCATACCCCTTCGATAAAGTAAACGTTCCCAGCATGATACGGTTTAATGCTTCGTGGGCAAAGAACGAACGGTCGTTGCCATAACGGATGCCGTCGAACCTTGCCAAATTACTCGACACTTCTGATCGCTGCACCACCGTGTATACGCCGATTGCGTAATCAGGGGTGAGGATTTTCCCTTTTTCCAATGTTTTGGAAAGCGGAACAACCTCTACCGTGGCTCCCAATGCTTCAAAAACTTTACCCGCCTTGGTTACCGCGCGGTCGACATCAGTACCCTTTAGCTGCGGGTGATCCATGTAGCAAATACCGATACGCATACCTTTTACCCCATCGCGCATGTGCGCTGTATAGTCGGGAACCGGTTTGGGAAGTGTGGTGGCATCATACGGATCTTTGCCCGCAATATGGGTAAGAAGGATCGCGCAATCCTCTACTGTTTTTCCTATGGGACCGGGACTGTCGGTTGACGATGCCATGGCGATCACTCCTGACCGGCTTACCCTGCCGTAGGTCGGCTTAAGGCCTACCACCCCGCACCATGATGCCGGCTGCCGTATGGACCCTGCCGTTTCCGTTCCCAGGGCGCCTACCGCAAGGTCTGCGGCAATTGCTGCTGCACTCCCACCGCTGGAACCTCCGGGGAGATACTCGGGGTTACGGGGATTTTTGGTGGGTCCGAAATCACTTGTTTCGGTACTGCTTCCGTGCGCCCAGGCATCCATATTGGTTTTACCGACAATCACTCCCCCTGCGGCTTTAAGTTTCGTAGTTACGTGGGATTCTGCCGGGGGTTTAAATCCTTTAAGCACGTTTGCCGAGGCGGTCGTTTCCAGCCCTACCGTAAGAAAATTATCTTTGACGGCAATGGGAGCCCCTGCAAGAGGCGTATCCAGAAGTGCTTCCGCTTTGGTAACCGCCGTAGGATCGAGTGATAAATAAATATTCAGGAGCCCGTTTTTCTCGGCAATCGCATCATGGACATCTTTATAAAGATCCGCATGGGATATCTCTTTGGCTTTAAGTTTGTCGATGGTTGCCTTAAGGGTAAGTGAATTGAGTTTCATAAATCAATCTTCAAGTATTTGATCAACGACAAAATACCCGTTATGGGTGCGTTTGGCATTGGCGAGTGCCTGCTCCTGGGTGAATATCCTTTGAGTGTCAATTTCATCTTCGCGGAGCACGTTTTCCAATCCGGTAACCTGGTTGGTGGCTTCTACACCCTCTACGTTTACTTTGGTGAGCTCGTCGACAACAGCCATCGTTTTGGTAAATCCGGCGGCCAGATCATCGGCGAGTGTGTCGGTAACAGGAATATTTGCCAGTTTGGCAATCTTTTGTACATCAGATGAGGAAAAGGCTATACCTTTCATGGAGCCATTATAACGGAAATTCCGCATTCGTGAAGTACATACTTGATGAGGTGGGTTTCATCCTGCTACAGTACTACGTATGACCAAATACCGCGCCGCCGTTCAGCAAATGCTGGAAGAAAACAAGGAACTTTTTGATGAATTTAAACCCATCCATGACGCCTATGTCATAAATCCCGCCGCAAACCAGGCAAAATACAATGCCATAGGAAGTACCGTTATGGATGTCATACGGGATTATGAGCGCAAACTGTGCGCAAAAATGGGAGCGGGGCAGTACAGCAAATTCTCGATGAACCTGTCAGAAAAATTCATGGAAGAGATTAAGAATATTTACCCCAAAATCATGTTTATCGGCGTGGAGTAAATCGCAGCGGGATTATTTTTTTGCCGCAAGACCCAGATGTTTCCGTATTATTTTCACCGACCCTTTTACATCATCGGTATCAAACACCATGCCCTTCCACCCGCGGGACTCGGCTGTAGTAATGTGCGCGGGTACATCGTCAATAAAAAATAGTTCGTCGGGGGAGACATTTACCGCCGCTTCCGCTATTTCATAAATCCGCGCCTCGGGTTTGATCACCCCATACTGGGACGAATCGATGGTCACCTCCCAGGACGCCTTCGGAATAAGCCCCTTTTGGAATGCGTATTTCATTGAGCCCTTTTCCGCATTAGAGAGTATACCAATGCGGTAAGTTTGCGAAAGTTCCGCAACCAATGCATGGGTTTGGGTAATAACACTGAAATGGTCTGTCCAAAAATCCGCAACTTCGGGAAGTGTTCCCGTTATCCCCAGCACGCGGGCAAACATGCCCATATATTCATCACCGGAGAGGAGCCCGCGGCATGCGTTCTGCCAATTAGCCTCAAACACTTCACGGATCGACTCATACGGTACATTGTATTCCTTTGCCACCTTTTGGTGCCCTGCGCGCCAATCCAAAAGGACGCCACCAACATCAAAATAAATAAACTTAATGGGTTTTTTCATAGGTTTACCTCACTGCATTGTTTGCCTGAAGCTCCAGTGTGTCATCTAGCGGTTTTAAATCCCCTGCCACCCTGCTGATGAGCCAGTCGGCTATTGTGGGATTTTTGGGTAACAATGGCCCGTGGAAATACGACCCTATCGAGTTTTTGTACGTCGCACCTTCATACCCGTCAGTACCGTTGTTGCCCCCGCCTTTTATGACACGCGCGAGCGGCTTCATGGAAGCACCTAATGTCGTGTATCCGCCGTGATTTTCAAAACCCACCATAACGGTACCTGCGAGCTCTATCGGGTTAATGATTTCCGCCGCTGTATTACCAATTAATCGTTTTGCCTGGTCACCGGGGTGTTCGGTAGATAGATCCCATATGCCTGCCCCGGGAATAGGATCACCCTTGTATGGTTTATAAAATTTGCCCACGAACTGGTACGCGGCACACACAAAAAGCGCGGGAGCTCCTTTTTCTACCATTTTTTTCACCACCGGGCCTTTATGACGCAGGAAATCCGATCCCGCTAACTTCTGCTGCCTGTCCTGAGCTCCACCCATAAATATGATATCGCAGCCGGAGAGCGTGGCTGTACTGGTTTCCAATGTTATCGGCACTATCTCCGCTTTTAGCCCCCGCCATACACACCGCTTAGCAAGCACCAACACATTACCGCGATCACCGTAGGTACTCATAAGATCCGGGTACAGCCATGCGATTTTTACAGGTTTGGTCATAATATTTTCCTCCCTGTAAGCATCCCCCTCACCTCCAGCATGCCTGAATACGTGGCCAGCACATACAACACCTTTCCTTTTGGCGTCATCTCTATCGCGTCATGGAGCGCCTGAGACAAATCGCGGTCATGCTTCACCGTCGCCCCCGTGTCTGCGTATTTCATGCGGAGTGCCATATCAAATACCCTGTCTCCGCTTACCGTCACGTTTGTATTTTTGGGGATCATCTCAAAGTCCACATCCCAAATCCAGCTCACATCACGGCCGTCGGGAATCCGGTCGTTTAATACCAACAGAATGTGATCAGATCCCATCTCCAGCACTGTCCTAAGCGACGCATTAAATCCTGTGGGGTTTTTGGACAGAAACACTTTGACCTTTTTGTCGCCCACCGCAATCTCTTCCTGGCGTCCGAACGCGGGCATAAAGCCAACGAGCGCATGCTTCACTGTGGCATACGGAATGGGAAAAGAAGTGACAGTGGCAACTGCAGCCAACGTGTTGTATTGGTTATACAATCCCGGAAGCGCTGTTGGCCATACGGATACATCAGGGGTCGGGCGCTTGTTACCGCATGACGGACACTGCCACAACCCCAAATGCGAAAAATACATCCCCTCGTACTCCAATCGCTTGCCGCACCTGGGACAAAATGTGGAATCGGTAGCATGCTCGGCGATTTTGAGGAACTTCTTCCGGTCATTAATGCCAAAGTACAAAACTTTTCCTTTTACCGCCGATCCCAACGAAGCGATACCGGGATCATCGCTGTTAAGGATAAATTGAGTGGCACGGGGAAGCTTAGCTAACGCCTGGGTCCATTTTTCCACGATAACGTCCACCTCGCCATACCGGTCAAGCTGATCGCGGAATAAATTAAGGAGTACAACCCGCGACGGTTTCATGTATGTCAGCACTATCGGCAGGGAATTCTCGTCGACTTCAAAAATGCCCACATCAGCGCCCACTCTGCCCAGCCAGTCAGCTTTACGGATAAATGACGATACAATACCGTTCAGCAAATTTGCCCCCGTCGCATTATGAATCACAACATCTCCCACTCATTCCAGCACAGTTTTGATCATGAGGGATGTTGTTGTTTTGCCGTTGGTCCCGGCCACCAGAATAATTCCTTTACTAAGGGACTTGGCCATGGCGCCTGCTATATGCGGACGGAGCTTGAGGGCTATCTCCCCCGGCCAGGTTTCCCCGGCTCCCAACCCCAGTGTTTTGCTGATAAACGAGACAAATTTAGTAAGTACGATAATGAGGCGGTCAACGCGATCCATAGCTTCATTATCGCGCAGGAGGTGGTATTAGGCAAATTAGCTTACCGGGGCCATGACAAATACGTGGACAAATACGGGCGTATTTTTGTATAAAATTGTTTCCTTCCCGGTAACAATCTGTGCCCCATCCGTATCCATCAGCTCATACGCATATTGCCAGTCGCCATCGAGGATGGGAGGAACTGCTGCCATCAAACGGGTTTGCCCATTGAGTGCGGACAGTTTCTCTTTCAGATACGCCATAATCTGATCATCAGTTATTCCCAACGTATCAAGAGTGGTCTGCAGTACGGTACCGCCCGCATACACACGGGTCATCGCGCCACCTGCCGATTGCACAATCTCCTGACCGCCACCCGAACGCTTGCCGACCCACTGGTCAATATACTGCGCTGCATCTTCAGGCAATAAAACTTCAGAGGATGTAACGGTAAATGCACCACGGGAAGAGGTGCCAAACGCACTCTTGCCGGCAAATCCGGCGAGTAGGCCCTTGGCTAATAGCTCACTTGGGTCTGTCATATATTACAGCGCGCGGAGGCGCTTGATGCGGTCTTCGAGCGGTGGATGTGTGTTAAATGCGTTAGCAAACCATGCGCCGAAGTTTTTGCCCTTAAACGGATTGGTGATGTAAAGGTGTGCAGTAGCATTGGTCGCTGCTTCCAGCACCTCTTTGTCGTGGCCGAGTTTTTCGAGAGCTCTGGCAAGCCCTTCCGGATACCGGGTGAGCTTGGCTCCCGTCACATCAGCCAGATACTCACGGTTCCTGCTTGCTGCCATCTGGATAAGCATGGCAAGTATCGGCGAAATTATGGCGAGGACAATACCGACGACCATAAAAATACCATTCAAACTATTGTCATTATCACGGTCCCGACGGTTTCCTCCCCACCAAAGATGCCGCAAAAACATGTCTGCCATATAAGCGACTGTCCCCACCAACACCGCAACTACTGCCATGAGCCGTGTGTCATAATTTTTGATATGGGAAAGCTCGTGTGCGATGACCCCTTCCAGCTCACGGCGGTCAAGCCGGGTAAGTAGCCCTGTTGTTGCCACCACAACCGCGTGCTTTAGGTCACGCCCGGTAGCGAATGCATTCATGGCAG
>JACRMP010000037.1 GCA_016214885.1 Candidatus Gottesmanbacteria bacterium
AGGAGTTCGGCACTATGCCTGATCTGACCTACCGATCCTGCCATTCCCTCAAGTTCACTAGAGGAAAGAGTTTGGATAGAATCAACAACAACTAATTGCTTCTCCGTCATGCCGGAAAGAGCTGCCACTATATTTTCTGCATTTGTTTCCGGGAGTATCGATATATTCTTTCCTTCAATACCCAACCGCTTCGCCCGGAGCTTCACCTGCTCTGCCGACTCTTCCCCCGATATATATAGCCCGCCGATCGCCCCGATAACATGGAGAAGTAGCGTTGATTTTCCGATTCCGGGATCGCCTGCCAGAAGAGTAACGCTTCCAGGGACTATTCCCCCTCCCACCACCCGGTCAAATTCGGTGAGAGTGCTTTTTATCCTGTTTTTTTCTATATGACGGACATCGGACAGCTTTAGCGGGGTTGCCATTGGAGCTCTCTCACGGACTATCCCTCCCTTAGAAGGAGTTCCCACCTCTTTTACTGTCTCTATGAGCGTATTCCACTCATTACAGTTGGGACATTTTCCATACCATTGGGGAGTTTCATAACCGCACTGCTGACAAACATAGGATGATCGGAGCTTCATACGGAGGTATTGTACACCCTAAAACAGGCTTATGTGCGCTTCGTACCTGTCAGCGCATCCATAAATTGCCGTCTCGTAATGAGAAAACAAGTGCTGTCTACGTTTTCGGTAGCATCGTACTTGAGACTGCCGAGCGACCACCCGCCAAGCTGCTTCATTTCCGCAAATTCCTTGGGATCAAGCTTATTCTCAGCAGTATGGGTAACCCAGGTGGTTACCGCACGGACATCCTTAAACGCATCATCCATAAACACCTTGGCAAGCGCCTGTTTATTTGCGCTGAGCTCAAGTGCGGCGTTATCACCTTTGACAAAGGAGGAAAGCTCTACCACGGCGCCAGGATCATATGCCCGCATACCTTTTTTGAGTAGCCAGTCATTGATAGCGCCGCTATGCTCCGGGGCATATACGTTGACAAACCCTGCGACATTAGAAGGATCCGAAAAATCCGTTTCTTTCTGACCAATGAGCCAAAGCGCTTTGACGCTGCTCGCCCACTCCTGGTTTGTTTCACCCGCTTTTCCGGTAATGGGGAACATGCCGCCTTCTGTAGCGCTTTTTGCGGAAAGATCAGTAAGCGTTGCATCAAACCGTTTGATATTACGCTCGGTAACGGGAACAAGGGAAACAGGCTCTTTTGATAGCAACTCGCGCATCTGTGCTCTAAACCCCATGCCTTGTGGTGCTTCTGTCATACGACTCATTGTACGTACATCTAGTGCGTCACGTCAATACTACAAGCTTATTGTCAGAAATATACTATGCGCAATGTATTCGGCAGCAGAACTGCTGCCATTGCGCATCAACTAAAGGGAGGATCGTTGGGGAGGAACCGTAGGTGCCGCCCCACTCTTTTTATCGATATCCAATAGGCTTTTCCGTGAGCGCCATGGAAAGACTGATTTTCCGGGCATCAGGCTTGACGTCTTCGACGAGACAGACGATTTCTTCGCCCACCTTCGGTTCAGTTCCCGGAGTGACCTTGGAAATATGGATAAGCCCCTCCACCCCAGGGGTAAGCTCTACAAATATGCCGTATGGACTTGTTCTGGTTACCTTGCCCTTCACCTGACTATCCTTTTCGAACATATCGAGCACGTGTTCCCATGGATCCGGAAGCAGCTGCTTGACGGAAAGCGTCACTTTTCCGGTCTTTTCATCAACACCTGCCACTTTTACCTTGATGGTCTCTCCGGCCTTCATGTACTGGTTCGGATCATCAACTTTTTCCCAGGCAATCTCGGAAATATGGATAAGCCCCTCCACTTCATGCTTAACACCTTCTTTTTCTACGGTAAACTTTGCAAACGCCCCAAACGGAGCAACGCCGGTAATCGTTGCTTCAACAGTCTTATCAACAGGGATCACATCAAACAGCTCTTTCTGCTTGGCAAGCACCGCCTCTTCGGTAAGTGCCCGCTGTGAGAATACGAGGCGGTTATTTGCAGCATCCACCTCAATAACCTTTACTTTGATGCGGCGCCCAGCCATCTTATCTAGCTGTTTGGCAAGAGTAGCATCCAGCTGGCTCATGGGGATGTAGCCACGGATTCCTCCGTAATCAACAAGCACCCCACCCCGAACCAAATCCCGAAGCGTTACGTCAACTGCTTCTCCACTCTTTTGTACATCTGAAAGTGTTGTCCAGCGCTTATCGAGAAGTGACTTTCTGATAGATAAAACACTCTGTCCGCGGTCGTTTTCTGCCACAATAACCTGCGCGGTTACGGTGTCGCCAACTTTGAGCTTGGAAAGCATGTCGCGGTAGTTTTCGATCTCTTTATCCATCACGACACCTTCGGTTTTACTGCCGGTATCAAGAGCTATCTCACGCGCAGACATGCGGGTGATTATGGCGCTTACGGTGTCGCCTTTTTTGAGACCTTTAAGCTGGTATCCTGTGCTCTGGAGAAGTTCCTCCATGCTGGAGGCTGCTTTCGTGGTTTTTGCTTTCGGAGCCTTGTCACCCTCCGCTGGTGTTTTACTGTCTGTAGATGTTTTTGCCATTCATTAAATCCGCCTTTCTTTTAGGGATACATGGGATTATACAGGATTACTGGGGTTTCCTCAACTAGAGGCTTTTTGTAAGAAGAGCGGACACTTCCGTGAGCGCTCCTTTGAGTTCATCGTGCATCTCTTTAGCGGTTGCCGGGTTTTTAAGCGCCACATCAATCATTTCCACATAGTCATCCATCGTAAACCGCTCAGGGCTACCCGTGGCGTCATCCAGAAGATATTGAGGCACATGGGACAACAAAATTGGCCACACTAACCGGTGCATACCGACGGTTAATTGTGCCAACACATCTGCTTTTTCGGTTTCCGGAAGCTTAGACTCCGAAACAGCAGTTATTATTCCGGTAATCAGGGTATCGATATCATCCATAATTATGCACTCACGGCGCCGGGTATCATGGGTATCTGCTGCGGTACATTCGTAGGAGCGTTGATCGTCACACCGTTTCGGCCTGCACCTGCTAACAAATCATAAAACACTACGGGAGGTCCCATGATTTTATCCTTAAAGAATAATCCTGCAGAATACGCGCCGCCCAATATGCCTCCGGCAACAGCACCTACCGCCGCCCCCTGTATACCAAGACCTACCACGGCTCCTATCTTTGCCCCTTCTGTTGCAGCGCCTCCGATGATACCCGCTGTCCCCAACAATGCACCGCCCACTCCGGCATGACTAACCGCTGTAGACAGAAAATGATCCCTGAATGCAGTACGCTCGGCTGTTGCGGTTTTTGTTGTGTCACGGGCAAATTCCCCCCATGCTTTAGCGCGTCCTAGTTCTATCTGATAATACTTATCTTTCGGAAAATCAGTAGCACTCCTGATCATAGGCCAAAGAAATACTTTGCGGGCAAAATCGGTAATCCGTGCGCCGTATTCGGCAAATACTCCGCGGATAGTGGTGAGGATCTTCTGTATTTTAACCGCTACATTGTCCTGCTGCTCTTTCGGAAGTTTTTGGATAAGCGCGTCTAACTTGGTTTCGTAGGTTTCGAGGATGAGTTTGCGCTCCCCTTTTGTCGCCCGGCGTTCAAATATCGCCTGCACCTGGTCCGCAATTGTTTTTTTGGACTCGCGTTCGCGAGAAGAAGGCCGTTCAGACATAGCAATATAATAATACCATTTCAGTAGGGTTATCCGAATACGACCTGGAAGCCGCCGTGCAGCACATCTTTCATACCACTTGTTGAAGTCGGATTAAATAACTGCCCCCACAACAACTGTTCGGTACGGTTTGACCGATTAAATGGGCGTTCTTTGTGGTCAATATTGGATTTGATGATAGTGGCTCCCAGCCAGTCATACCAGCGTACCGGTGGATTACCGTTCTTAGCAGCATCCTTGTTAAACTCCCCGTGCGCTGAGTGCCATCCCCATAAAACGCCGATATTTGCCCCCAATGTGGCACAGGTCTTCACCCCTTCTATAACATTGCCGCTGATAAAACCAGCAGGCACGCCTATCATGGCTCCGACAATGCCAAACTTCACCCCGTGGACAATCTCATTTCCGGCCGTAAGAAATACACCGGAAACCACTTTATCCAAGCCGCGGTTGATAAGTTCTTTTCCTCTGGGTGGGGCTGATATGGGACCTCGTTCTACCATGGTTTAGAGCGTATTATACACCCAATAACCAAATTGCACAAAAAATCCCGCAATACCTGCGGGATTCCTGCTTTTCATGACTTCCAAATCAAATTTGTTTTCGTTTTATCTTTGAGTCCCCCGGCCTCGACCTATCTTCCAGGTTCCTTGCGAAACGAGTATTGTTGGCGCTAATGTGTTTCACTTCCCTGTTCGGAATGGGAAAGGGTGGTGCCACATCGCGTAAGAGACCGAAAGGCTCAAAGATAAAACGTCTTTTCTATTATAAAGGTAATTGCAACATAAGGGAGAATGACCAACTTAATCGAGTTCATTTCAAGTCGAGAAAAACAAAGCCGTCAGCGTTCACCGAAAGATAAACGCATCCGCTCCTTTGTTCCCCACAACATCGACCGATTAGTACTGGTAAGCTAAACACCTTGCGGCGCGTACACTCCCAGCCTATTAACGTTGTCATCTCCAACGGGTCTGATAACGATTCTTCATCTTGGGATGGGCTTGGCGCTTGAGATGCTTTCAGCGCTTATCCCGACCGAATATAGCTACCCTGCGTTGCCGTCACGAATGATCGACAACAGGCACACCAGGGATTCGTCCCTCCAGGTCCTCTCGTACTGTGGAGAGCCTCCCTCAAGAATCTAACGCCCACACTGGATAGAGACCGACAAATTGTTACACAACACACCTTGTGTTGTGGTGCTTCGCACTCACCATATCGCTATGGTGTTCAGACTATATCTTCCCTATTTCTAGAGTCTGACATATAGTCGTTGAGGATTCTCCGCACTATGCGGAGTCTTTCCTGCTGATTGTCTGCACCGGATGGATTTTCACCTCGAACGAGGTACCACCGGATACTCAGAGTTTCCAGCAAATAGTCAGATTTCACCCGCGACCGGGTCACCCCTGTCACGGATTGTTTTCGTTTTTATAACAGTTTTTATTATTCTCAATGGGGTTCATGATAAAACATCGGAAAACCGACAGCTCTTTGTGACGGTGTCTAATCCGCCACGGTCTACTGTCTTACGACGTTCTGAACCCAGCTCGCGTACCCTTTTAACCGGCGAACAGCCGGACCCTTGGGAGCTTCTCCACCCCCGGGATAGGATGAGCCGACATCGAGGTGCCAAACCGCCTCGTCGCTGTGGACGCTCGGAAGCGATCAGCCTGTTATCCCCGGAGTAGCTTTTATCCGTTAAGCCCGCTCCCTCCCACGAGGGATGCGAGGATCACTATCACCTACTTTCGTATCTGCTCGACCTGTACGTCTCGCAGTTAAGCTGGCTTGCCGCGATTGCACGACACGCCCTGGTTTCCATTCAGGGTTAGCCAACCTTTGTACGCCTCCGTTACATTTTTGGAGGCAACCTCCCCAGTTAAACTGCCCATCTGACAGTGTTCTGTTCCGGGATTTTTATGCCGGAATAAGTAAGAATTCGTAATGCCGAAGAGAGGTATTCCACTGTTGCCCGAAGGCTCCCTCCTATGCTCGACAGTCAACATCACGTCCTCAGTGTCAAATTACAGTAAAGCTTCACGGGGTCTTTTTGTCCAAGTGTGGGTAGGCCGCATCTTCACAGCCATTTCAATTTCGCCGAGTTATAGTTCAAGACAGTTGCTATGTCATTCTACCTTTCGTGCGGGTCGGAACTTGCCCGACAAGGAATTTCGCTACCATAGAACAGTTATAGTTACTGCTGCCGTTCACCGGAGCTTGAGAAGCTAGCTTCCAACTTGCGAAGGTCACCAACCACTCTTAACTTACCGGCACTGGGCAGGTGTCAGCCCCTATACGTTGCGTTTCCGCTTCGCAGAGACCTGTGTTTTAGTTAAACAGTTGCATAGCATCATTTACTGTGACCCGGATACGATCCGGGTAGGGCATCTCCAAAAAGTTACGCCCAGCTTTTGTTGCCGAGTTCCTTGAACTACTCTCACTCGCTTGCCTTGGTACTCTAACACCAGCGCACCAGTGTCGGTTTGCGGTACGGACGACTATGTGTTCCTCAACGAGGCTTTTCTTGGAAGCGAAACTATGTACGTTGCCCGCAGATTGCTCCTTGGACTCCCCATCGTTCCTTCAGTTAAACATGAGAACGGATTTACCAATCCTCACTGCTTTGGAACTTAGCGGCATCACAGCCGGCACACCCATTCCTCTTCGTTACCCCTTTGAGTCTTAATCAACACACAATCGGTACGGGAATATCAACCCGTTATACATCGAGCTACGCCAACATAGATTGGCCTCGCCTTAGATCCGACTTACCCGAAGACGACGAACGTTGCTTCGGAAACCTTGCGCATTCGGCAAAAAGGATTCTCACCTTTTAACGCTACTCATGCCGGCATTCTTACTTCTGTCCGCTCCACACCGGTTTACACCGTATGCTTCACTGCAAACAGAACACTCCCCTACCAAATCTATACATACGAATATATATAAAAGTCTCTGTCTTCGGCGCATTGCTTGAGCCTCGATCATTTTCGGCGCCGCAGTTTTCATCCAGTGAGCTGTTACGCTATCTTTAAAAGGTGGCTGCTTCTAAGCCAACTTCCTGGGTGTCTTAAAACCGCGACTTCCTTAACCACTTAGCAAAGACTTAGAGGCCTTAGACGAAAGTCATGGGATGTTTCCCTTTAGCCACACGAGCTTAGCCCCGCATGACTGACTGCCTGGATAACGGAATCTGTATTCGGAGTTTCATAGAAAAACCTCGCTTTCGCTTGGCATTTCTTTGAGTGCTCTACCCCAGTTCCACATAACCAGACGCTATACCTAAATATATTTCGGGGAGAACCAGCTATCTCCGGGTTCGATAGGCATATTACCCCTAACCACAAGTCATCTCACAGATTTGTAACTCTGACGAGTTCGGGCCTCCTTCCGGATTTCTCCGGAACTCACCCTGCTCATGGTTAGCTCACCCGGTTTCGGGTCTAGTTCGATGTACAAGCGCCCTATTCGGACTTGGTTTCCCTACGCCTCCGCCAGTTTAGCTGGCTTAAGCTTAACGCACATCGAAATAACTCACCGGCTCATTCTTCAATAGGCACGCGATCACCCTGCCTTGCGGCCGGCTCTCGCTGTTTGTTAGTCGACAATTTCAGGTACTATTTCATTCCCCTTCCGGGGTGCTTTTCACCTTTCCCTCACGGTACTCGTTCACTATCGGTGCTGTTGCGTGTTTAGTCTTGGAGGATGGTTCCCCCAGCTTCCCACAAAGCCTTCGTGCTCCATGGTACTTGGGAACTCCTTAGAGGAAACATAAATTTAACATACGAGACTTTCACTCTCTATGGTCGTGCATTCCGGCACGTTCTGCTATCCATGTTTCTCCCATATTAGGAGCCCCACAACCCCATACCTTGCGGTATGGTTTAGACTCTTCCGTGTTCGCTCGCCGCTACTAACGGAATCTCATTCGATTTCTTTTCCTCTCCCTACTTAGATGTTTCAGTTCAGGAGGTGCCCTACCTATGCAATATCTTCGACCTTTCGGTCGCCTTCTTGCATGGCAGCGTCATAAAGACGCGGGTTTCCCCATTCGGAAACCGCCGGATCGCAGGATGTTGACTCCTCCCCGACGAATATCGCTGCCAACTACGTCCTTCTTCGGCACAACAGCCCAAGGCATCCATTATCGACTTGTAGCGTTGCGGAGAACAAAAGATATCAGGGTAAAACCCTGATTCCCTGTCTCCTCGACAAAAAATGGCCACGATAAGTGGGAACATTCCCCCTTACGCGGCAACTACCTCATACTTACTATCAAATTTTGTACAACAGGAGTTTCACCTATTCTGTACAAAAGTCATTTGGAAGTCATGTTAAAGAGCAACTCGCGCTCTTGTCGCGAAGACGCCGGCTATATATAAATAGTAGGCTCCTTCGATACACGAGCATTTTCTTTGTGGACCCGGGCGGAGTCGAACCGCCTGCCTCTTCATTGCAAATGAAGCGTTCAACCAGGTAAACTTCGGGCCCTTCCCTACTCAGGGGGATCCGAAAGCGAACCTGAGCAGTTCTCTCCGTTGATCCAATTGTTAAATGTGCAAAAAGGGAATAAAAAATCCCGCCTTTATGCGGGATCAGGACTCTCTCCTTGTAAGAAGTTCTACATCACACGCAAACGTCGCCGGTTTCGGTTGGTTTTGTATGAAGTGGTGATTCTCATGAAAAAGAAAAGTCTTGCCTCCGCATTCCGTATCACCGAATTATTGGTGAACAAAGGCAAAAGGTATTGTACCTGCGTGATAATTTGCTGTCAACCCCCTAATCGGAGGAGAAGATGCGGCTTATGTTATTGATCTCGCGAGGAGTCCTGAAAGTTCAGCGCCATCCATTTTATCGGCCTCCCGGTTATTCCGGATAAACACCCCAAGCCCCATGTAGAGCATCTTGCCGGTAGCAGTATGCAGCGATGATTTCTCCTGAAGCATAGAAAGGCGTGTCACCACCTGCTCAAATAAGGCGCCTGCAATAGGCACCTGCGATATAATACGCATATAGCTTTCGAGGGTAGCTCCGTTTACCAAATCGTTGGTCTTTTCAAAACCTACCTGCAGCGTATCAGCGCCTTTGTCGGCCACCTCGTGGATATAACCCCTCTTCCCTGAAAGATGTTCGACAAGCATATTACCGAGTGCGGTTGCATATTTATCATTTAATACCTCAACAACTTTTTTCATACCGCCAACGCGCGCATTGAAGCGCAAATCGTCAGGAGTCATGAGCTTGGCATCTTTCTTAACTACCGGAAATAGCTTTTCAAGCGGCTTACTGGTTGCATAATCAAATGCGGTAAAAAGCGCAATTACCCCGGAAAATGCGGCTACCCGCTCCAGGCGTTCTTTTGCCCCGCCGATGTCTTTGCCGCCGCGGAAGTCCGCGTCTATCTTGCGGACGTGCTGCCCCATATGAGATACAAAGCTACCCGGTTTATATATCGCTTCATACAGCGCTTCGCGGAGCGCATCAAACTGCGGAGGCTTCTTTTTTTTGTCATACGGGGAATGTTCACCAACCTGGAATACTTGCTCCCAGTGCTTTTTCCGGTCTTCCATATATGCCTTCTTCCATGCGGCTGCCCCATCACCTGAGGGCGGGGTTGCAGGCTTTACTGTTTCTGCAGTAGTGGGGTAAGTTACTTTTACTGATAAGGTTTCGACAGTCATATACAAAAATGATGCCTCACTTAGGCATCAGCGACAGTATAGCATATTATTATCCTATAACAATATGTAGCAATAGCCTGTCCTGACGCTCTTTATAACGGTTTTATGTTTTTCCCGATGTGGAACCCGGTAATGGCTTTCCCAAAAATACTCTGACCGAGCTTTGAGGTAGCGGTTTCTAACAGGTGGTCAGATTTTTCATGAAGCCAGGTAACTGCGCTTCCTACAATCGGCAACTCTTCGACAATACGGAACGCAGCTTCCACGTTTACCGGATTAAAGAAATCAGCTGATGCGTAGGCAAGCTTGATCTTGCCATAAGTTTGCGGCACGGTATGACCGTGATGTACTTTTGTTTTTCCGTAAAGCCGGTCGGCCAAGAATACCTGGGATATCACATTCCCCCACTCCGCAAGGAACGCGGATGTTTCAGAAACATACTTTGCATCATCAACGCCGGTCATAGCGCGAACCCAGGCATTAGCCACGCTGGCATATATGCTGTCCGATGCCCATTCTTCCACAAATTCCAAAGCAAACTGCTTACCTTGTGCGGACTTAGCCGCTTCTTTAAACTGAGGACCTTTAGCTTTAAGCTCATGAATGCGGTCATGCATCGGCTCACGGATTACTTTGTCGACAAGGTGGCTTTCTGCAAAATCAACTGCAGTGGCTCCCACGAGGATAGTCGTGTTGATTCCTAGCCGCTTAAGGCTGTCTCCAGGCTGGGATTCATGTTTTTTTTCGGGGATAAGCAGACGCTGGAACCCCTGTTCTGCCGGGGTATATGCTCGTGTTGGTGCTGCTTCTTTATGCATAGGTTATACAACAAACCCAAACACATAGTTTGGGAATAAAAGGAGTATACCACAAAAAGTGTCCTATAGCAATAGCTACTTGGGGATGCCGCTTATACGGAAAGGAGGCCCAATCCGGCGTTAATCAAACCGAGTGATTCCTCATGCTTCTTTTTTTCTTCCAGTGACATATCTTTTGTTGTGTGGCCCAAAAGCGACCGAATCTGCTGGGTGTGTTTTGTAATGGCAGCCTGATACTCCCGGTCAAATGCATCAATCCCCGCTTCCAGCTGTGCTTTGTCTTCTTCGCTGGCTTCTGCCATAGCTACCAGCACATCGACTTTTTGTGCATCACTGAATAATTTGGTTGCCTGAATTTTTTTGTTAATCCTCAAGTCGTTCATCATACCCCCTCTTTTTATTGTATTTATTATAGGAATTGCCGTAATACACGTTCTCCCCTTTATTAGGGGCACCTGCTTTGCCGCCCGACCAATCCTTTAATTTTCTGGTCTGACGGAGCTCTTTGTAATTCTTAGCAAATGTCGATAACCCATTCCACATCATTTCTACACCCAGTTGGGTAACGGGGTTTGAGAGATTAAAAATACTTCCGACCATTCCCCGCTCTGCAACAGATGTAAGAGTGCGTTTATGAAGTAATTGCTTTTGCCCCGGCTTATGAATTCCTAATGCATCATTCATCTGCATAACAGACCCTTCGACGCCAAATGGATACTTTTTTGGCGCACGCTGTTTATTCCCCCGGTATCCACCCCGGTATTTCCACTTCTCCACCCGTTTCTCTTTAATACGGGAAGCAGCACCTTTCATTTCATCTGGAATACTCTGCACAAAACCGGCTTCAAAGGCATTCGCAGCCAATGAACGCAAAACATGCGGTGATTCAACTTGGGTAAAAATTGGCTGTGACCGGTAAGCAATAAAGTTATATAACGCAGCGAGCGCCACATCCTGTGTTCCTTCTTTTACAAAATGGGATATACGCGGATGCTTTTCTGACAATGCAGCAAGTTTTTTACCGGCACTCTCCCCCATGACAAACCGTTCAAAAATGGGGCCTTCCCCCCGCCAGGCCTTACTGAACATATCATCGGTTGCCAACTCTAGCCCCGCTCCCACCGCTCCGGTAAGCGCCCCGCGGGCCACGCGCATCAGTGCACTGTCGCCGTCAAACTTCCGTTTTGCCATGTCATTTGCCGAACGGATGTCGCTCACCATATCTGCGGCGGCCTTACCCAATCGCATAAACAACGATTGCTCCTTGGTTATTTTTTCAGGCAAAGGAGCGGAAGCCTCTTTTGGCAGCCAATGTTGCGGTATTTCGGCATGTTGTTGCATAGCGTTATTTAAGCGTATAGGAGTTTGACAGTCCCGTCAAACACCGTCGTGTTGCGGAAAAAACTCCGCTGATTGTTTTTTTGCCTTATCCAATACATCCCGTTTTTCATCTTCAGTTAAATCGCTCGCCGCTACTTCTTCCTCAAATGCGCGTAGCGCCTTCGCAAGATCAGTGCGTAATGCTTTTTCCCGGTACACGGAATGCGTATCAAACGCCTCAAGCATGTCCTCCACCCGTTTTCGATAATCATCGGGAAGGGTTTCCGGCTGATCCAATAACTCCTTTTTCTGGTCATCAGATAACACCCTGCTTTTATTTACTGCAGTAATAAATGCTTGGATATTTGCCATATTATGTATGCCCTCCGTTAGTTGAAGGAGTATTGAATTGTTTAGCAATCAGCATGTTGTAGGCTAAATTTGTCGCAAACGGCATAACTCCTTTAGCTTGGATAAGCTGCCTGTTTGCGCTTGCATACATGCGCTCGACGAGTGCTCCTACCACAGGAATCGCACCGCCGAACCGGAACGCACTTTCTATAAAGCCGGGATTTACGAATGAATTTACTACCCGTATATTTTTGGTTCCTGCATCAAACATAACGCCAGTCGCATTCACTATCGTGTTGCCTACCGCAGCTATAGTCCGCGATAGCGGGGAAACAAATCCGATATTGTCCCGGTTTGTAGCGGCCCTGGTGGCCACATCGGCGGCAGACCCTACCAGCGCATCCGTGACAAACTCCCAGCCTACTTCAAGCGCCGCTTTGTTGCCGCTTTCCTTAAGGTTTATGGGCTTAAAAGGCCACACCCGGGCGCTTTCCAGCTTGAACAGCTTTTTTTGTGCAATAAGATCCCCCATTCTATCTAATCCGAATGATCCTGCCCCCAACACAAAAAAGGTAAGGAGCCTTCCCAGCTTATGCGGCAGCTCCCTCCCACGAAGCTTGGCATCCAGTGCATTCACGCGCTCACCCAAGCTCGCGAACGTCGTTTTTTCATTGACATTTTTTATGGTTTCGGCGGTCATCATGGCAAGATTTCCCTGTACCGCTCCCGCTTCTCCCCGCTCAGCTAATGCTATGGGGGCTGCGACATCAAACACCTCCTGTAAATACTTATGAAACAGCGTATCGGCTTTTTTCTCAGGGGTTTTGCGTTCTGCTGATCCCTTGCCGACGTACACCCAATCAGTCTTGCCGTGAAAATTCTGTGTAATACTTTCTGCCATAGTATGGGTTAATTGATTATTGAGCCTTACCGCTCCCTATATACACTTTCTCACTGCCCCCGCGCTCAAGTTCGGCAAGCATAATGTCGAGTTTTTGTTTTACATCATCTTCGTTAGCGAGGATAAACTGCCGCTCCGCAGCAAAAAACTTCCCCAATGCATCCGTCTGGCGATCCGTTAAACCCGGCACCAAATCCAAAAGCATTAATCTATCCTCATCGGACAAAATAATACTTGCTTCAATTAGCGTTACTAGTGCAATTTTTTTATTCATACAGAAGCCCTCTGCGGCATGGGTGTAAACACCTCAGCCGCTTTTGCCACCTGCGGATTCTTCAATTTATCTATTTTTTTACTGAAGTGCGAAACAATAATATCTTTGGCTTTCTTAGCCCCCTCAAAACTCATTTTTGTTTCTTCATACCGGTTATGAAGGTATTGCCACGCAGGAGGAATAAGCCCTGCCCATACTTGCCCGAATAATTCTGCTCCGAATGAACCAAACACCACAACACTGGGCACATCAGGTGTGGGATCAATAATAGGCCCCAACGAATGAAGGAGTGTATGCTTACCGGCAACTTTGAGTCTATGTCCTGCTTTTTCCCCAAATGTTGTAGCCGTCACCTCTCCCCTGGCGGAAGATAATATTTTTTCTGCGTCCGTTAACGCTTTACCGCTTTTTACGGCTTTTTCATAATTTAATACATAATCAGCATCCCGCAGATCATGGACAATGTGCTTCCTTACAAACTGGGAAACCTTACCTTCGACGGCCACTCCTTTTTTAAGCCCCTTCTCTAGACCCGCTTTTGCCACTCTTGTCGCCTGGCTTGCCTCCTGTGTTGCTACTGCCAATGCTGCTTTAGCCGCATCTGCCTTTTGCCTGGCCCTCTCGCTTTTACTAAACCACCCCGCCCACCGCTCAGCCTTTGATGCTGTTTTTTGTGCTTTAATAGCTGCAGTTTCTGCGTAAGCTGCTTTGTTTACCTTAGAGGCTAAACTCTCAATCTTGGCTCCCCCTTTTGCCAGAGCTATCCCCTCACTGGCGAGCGGCACAAACGGGATTATGGCTAATGCAGCTTTCACATCCTTAAATGCGATCCCCATCCTTTTTTTGAACATATCCTTATACAACCCGCCGAGCGATGCCAGAAGGCTCATCTGTTCGGTATTGGTCGTCACGTCGGCACCAATAAGCGCACGGTTTGCTTCTACAGCTGCTTTTGCATCACCGATATGATTCCCCAACTCCGGAGAAACAGACATTCTGTTCTCGAGGGTCTCAGGAGAAAAATCATTCATAGCTTCAGTATGGGGCGTTTCTCTCATTTTCGCAAGCGAACAGCCCTTATCGTTTTGGCCGGGCGATAGCCTCCAGCACCTGATGATCAGAAAGCGTCGGTTTCGCCCCTATTCGGGGAGCAGTATCCCGTATATTTATCTTCTCAAAATCAATAATTTTCTCGGAAATATTCTCAAACACCGGATCATGGGTAATAGCTACTACCGTCATATCGGGGCGTTCCTTTCGCAGGCGCTGGATAATATCCATCACCTGTTGGGCTGATGCTTCGTCGAGACTCGCTGTCGGCTCGTCCAGCACCAATATTTTTGGATTCTTAAGCAGTGCCCGCGCAATCCCAATCCGCCGCAGCTCTCCGCCAGAAAAATGTTTTGTCGTAGTATCCAGACGATCCTGCAAATGCTCTAAACGAAGGTCTTTAAGTATTTTCGTTATAACGGTATCGGGCACGTTTTTATGCGACCACAACAGCAGGTTTTCTTTAAGCGTCATCCCTTCCAGAATTTGCGGGTTCTGGTTGGCATACCCCACCATAGTAGCCAGCGCCTCAGGGCCGTATTTTTTGATACCATCAATGGGAATTCCCCCGATTGCCACTGTGCCTGATTCGGGGGTATAGAGACCCACAAGGTTGCGGATAAATGTTGTCTTACCTGTCCCCGATTCGCCTTTAATTGTCACAAACGAGCCTTGTGGTATATCCAGCGATACATTCCGTACTATCCCCTTGTAGGAAAGGTTTTCGATATGGATGTCCGTATTAGCTAATTTTGTCACGGGTATACGTGCCCGTTCTTTTGGACCATTGGGGCGGTCTAACGTATCATATTTCCCCAGAAGCTCTTCCATGCGCCGTATATCCTGGATATCCGGGATGATGTTGTCTACATACATACGCGTGAGACCGGCAAATGCTGCTCTCATCTCCATCTGTTGGTTTTTGGAATTGATTACCCGGGAAAGCGCATCGACCCCGAAATTAAATGCGCCTTCTCCTGATAATTTGCCGGGCGGCCTTTTTTGATTAAATTCAATAGCTTCACTCATAAACGGCAGCACAACATCCATCGCATCAAACAACATATTCATCTGCCGCTGGCTTGCGAGCTTTTGCCGGAGCCCCTTGCTTGCCACCGTGTCCCGTTCCGTCAATAAATCGAGCATACTATCAGCACCGCTGGTTGCACTCCCTGATGTCCGGACGGATTCAAGGCCTGCTAGCGTTGTCATAAGCTTTGTGTTCACTTTATCCATTCTAGCCAGCTCTGCCGCTCTGTTCTTCTGCATTAGTTTTGCGTTCTGTTCACTGCGCATCAGCAAAAACGGCATTTTAATAAGCGTCGAGGCAAACTCCAATTTTCCCGTCACATACTGTCTCGGCAACTGGCTGAGTATCGAAAACATGGTGGGCAAAAACTCGGTATAGGTAGTGCGGACAAGGTCAATGGTAGATAGCTTACCGTTATTAATAATCTCCATTATCTCCCCCGCCGGCTTATCGTGAAGAAACTCAAAATCCCGCATAAATAACGATTCCGCTATCCGGGTATTTACCGCGCGCTGCAGATTCTGCCCTTCACGAACAATGAGCTTATGGGCAAATTTTTCGGCCTGCCTCCCCACAAACCAATGTGCGGTTCCCGCAACCCACGGCCAGGTAGCGGAAAGCAATAATCCCAGCGCCTTCTTTTTCGTTTCCCCGGGGAGACGCTTAAGCGTTGCTCCAAGCTCCTGTAATGGCGTTTGACGCGCCTGCAGGAGCTCCAAACCATTCTCTACCTTGTCGGTAAACGCCTTCCTGGCATCTTCACTTATCCATGGCTTCGTCTGATAGCCACCAATAACACTGCCTGCCAGGTCGGTGGCAGCGTATATGCCGGTTACTGTCTGCCAATTACCGCTGCCTAATTTATAGGTGGTGAATAACTCCCCCATTACATCACGGTATTCCTGCATATTGATAACAGTTGGAGATTCTGGGGAAGTTGAAGGTTCGGGAGTTAGGCCGCTTTTTTTCCGGGCATAAGCAGCTTCTGCCTGGGCCATAACCGCTTTGTAGTCGTCTTTGCCGGCAATCAAACCTTCGTTCATGAGGTCGTGACCCACTGAAGTCGTTAAATCTTTAAGTTCATTAGGGTCAGGTGATTCGTTCTTGGAGACTTTTTGCGCTACCCGCGCTGCAGAAACTAATGTCTCGGGTGATATCGCAAAAGGCGCAACCTCGCTTTGGGGCTTTTCAATGCGTTTACTTGATACCTCTGCCGTCATATCACTATTGTAAACACATTTGGATACGTTGTCATTTGACAGAGGTCATAGATACACCGTGATATCCCATGGGAAAACGGAACCCACCGATAAACCATACGGCCACAATACAGCGGTATTTACTATAACGTTACTTTTTCTTTTTTTTTGCGGCGCGCTTTTTTATTGCTTCAATTTTTATCTGATATGCACTCTTCTGCCCTGCTTCTACCCCTCTCAATCCCATCGCTTTTCTTGCTGCCAAAATCTCATGAAGACCGCTCTGCATTTCATTTCTTCGTCTTACCAAGTCATCCACTGGTCTCCCAGCTTTCATGGCTTCTCTAATTTGCTTAGATAATTCCTCCACTTTGGTCAGTTCAGGCCGCCCGGAAAGCAGCGTTTCAGCCCGAGGAAGATCTCTCATGGCAATAAGACGTTTTTCCTTCAAACGTATCAGCGCTTCTCCTTGGTATTTACCGCTTTTAATTGCCTGATCAAGCGCTTCCACCCGCTTCCTATATCCTGTTGCTGCTTTAATAGATTCAGAAACAGCGTCCACATTAATTGGCCCTTTACTGCTTCCTTCCCTACGGAAGAAATTAAACTTCCCAACCATTGACCGGAGGCTATCGTGGGCGCGTTTTCCGGCATTTGCCATTTTTTCACCCATTCCGCCCATGCGACCAATCCTATCCCGCATGCCGCCGACATTGGTGATAAGTCCCCCGCCCAATCCGGCAACGGTGACACCCAAAACAGTCGCTCCCCAATGGGTGGCCACGTCAATTTTTGCAGATGAAAGTGCGTCCTGTTCAATCTGGGCAAATGCTGCCTGCTTGTCTTCCGGGGAAAGATTTGCCGTCGCCTTTGCAATAAGATCAGCGTTGTTCTGATAAAATTTCTCTTTGGATCCTTGGATGGTGAATGACTTGCGGACTTTTTCTTTAAGCCCTGCAAACCAACCTTGTCGTTCTGGTGACATACCTGCTTCGGTCATAACAACCTCCTTCATGAACTAACTAAATTATTATATATTCTCGTCTGTTAATGCCTTTTCTACGTTCTCGAGTACCCCGGTCATCGTTTCTTCTATTTCCTTCAGCGCTTCCCCATCCTTGATGGAATCCCCTATAAGCTTTGCATAACTTTCAACAGTCACGCGTGACTTCGGATCAGCTGCCAAGTACTCTAGGTCTTCTTGTGGCATATATTTTACCATAATCGGCCAAACAGTGCTCTGGAGGCCTTCGGAAATGAGGACATAGAGCTCATTTTTTTCGGATTCCGACAGCTGTGACTTCTCTATCCTTTCAACAATTGCCTTAAGTTTTTCTTCCATATTTCCTCCTTTAATCACTATAGCACACTTATTTCTTTACAAAATCCAATGGTGTGGGTTTTTTTGGCCATTTTTCATGCGGCAATGCAACCGTAAGCCGATGCCAATCATTCAGGGCTTTTTCATATGCGCGCTTCGCTTTTCCCTGCGCTCCCCGCTCTTGAAGTTTTTTTACGCCTTCACCTACTTTATTCTCAACTGCTTCTAAATCTTTGTACATTGTATAAGGTAACTTAACTGCTTCCACCGCGGCACCCCCAACAACCTTTGCTGCATCAACCATTGCCGGTCCACCGACAAGACCCCAAACGTATTTGCCACCCTCCCCCACCTTCCGGATCGGCCAAAACATAATTTTGGCTCCCCACTCAATGGGTGTTACAACTACTTTAACCCCAAACATCGCGACATCCATCCCGGTTTTAACGGCATTATAGGAAACATCCTTCACCGCCTGGAACACGGTCCGTGAACGGTTGTCTACCCGCATGCGCGCAGCGGCATTACGGCCATTTACTGCTATAGCACGGTCATTTAGCTTCCCATACACCGCCGCCCCTCCCACCAGGGCGCCGCCGGCAACGAGGGAATCAATGATTACGGAGCCTACTGCCGCACTTTTAGATTGCTGCCTGAGCCGTAATTCGAGAAGTGCCATCTGGCTTTCAGTAATATCCTTGGGGAGATTTTCTGCGATACTGTTGTATTTTTTAAGATAGATTTTATCCGCACGCCCGTTAAGCGTCAGGTTATCATGCGACCAGCTTTTAATGCGGTCGACAATTCCCTTGCCGGATAACCCTTTCATTTCCCCATGTGGCCGTTGTTCCATAGTGTTTTATCCGCCGGACAGAAGGCGGTTCCCCTTTTATTCCAAAACCGGCGCCTGTGGCACCCCCTGCTCCGTTAATGTTTTATCAACGGCATCAAGGATTTGTTGCATAAGCGTCTCGATCTCTTTCAGGGCTGCCCCGTCTTTGACGGAATCTTCGATAAGTTTGCCGTAAGTTTCCAGGTTTACTTTAGAAGGATTTTCCGCCAGATCATCAAGCTGATCTTTCGGCATGTATTTAATGAGGATCGGCCATACCGTGGACTGCAACCCCTCGGCAAGCGCCGTATATACGTCCTCTTTTTCATTTTCCGCAAGCTTCGACATCTCGACCCTCGTTACCACTGCACGAAGTTTATCATCCATAAAAAACTCCTTTCACTAGAACACTATTATGGCCTCGCCTTAAGCCTGGTGGGTTTTTGTTCCGCAAACGGACTTTTGATCCAGTTTACAACCCTATCGACTTTCTTTTTGGTCATGCGTACGGCAATTTCCGGAGCGCTCATCACTGCTTCTGCCCCCGTCCGTACCGCTTTGACAAGCCCCAATTCACCGCGCATTAATCCCGCTCCCGCCGCATGAAGTCCAAGCTTCACGTCAAATCGGGCAAGGGCAAGCCGCTTAAAGGCATCTCTTGGCGGACCAAACGGGGTTAATTTCCGGGGCAACCAGGTGAGAATGTTATAAGGAATATCCAAAGTAGCGGCTCCAAAAGAAACAACTGCCGCTTCGACACGTGCGCCGGTGCGTTGAGAAAATTCCGCTATCTTCCCTACCAGTCCAAGCTCTTTGCCTGCATACATATGATGCAGAATCTTGTCCATATTCTCAACGTAATGCTTGTACACCCCTTTTCCTGAGGCATTCTTCCGCCCATCGATATCCTGACGGATCTCCCAATAATCTTTATTGGTTTGCTGTACTTCCCCTATTGCTCCCCGTACGGCTTTGCCGACGGCGCTTTCACTCATCGCTTCCTGGAACGTTGTTTTCTCAAATCCTTCAGCCATAATCCTCCCTTTCAATTGAGGCAGTGTTTATATACCCATACTAGGGGCGTTCTGCCTTCATTGTCAACTATATACCCGATATTATATACATAAATATCCTATAGGATCAAATACTCAGCTCTTCATGGAAGCTAAAATCCTCTCCAGAGCCACGACGAATGCCGCAGTGCGTAAATCAGTTTTATACATCACTGAGGCCTCCCAGACCGCTCCCGCCGCATCCGCCATTTTTTTGGCAAGTTTTTTATTTACCTGGGCTTTCGTCCAGTGGGCAGCTTTTCTATTCTGCTCCCATTCAAATGCCGACACCGTGACGCCACCGCTATTGCTTAAGATGTCCGGAATAACCGGGATCCCCTTCTTATATAAAATAGTGTCCGCCTCCGGCGTGGTCGGACCGTTTGCCATCTCAAGCACCACCTTAGCCTTCACCTTCCCCGCGTTCTCGGCGGTAATGGCATTTTCGAGCGCCGCCGGCACCAGAATATCAACGGGCAGCTCAAGAAGCTCATTATTGGTCACCTGGCGTCCTTTTTTGAGATCACACACCGAGCCTGAGCAATAGCAACCCGCCAGATACCCATTCTTTTTCTTACAGTCCAGGGTGAGCGCTGGATTAATCCCTTCAGGCACATAAATGCCTCCTTTGCTGTCCGATACCGCAACCACCATTATCCCCGCTTCCTCCAGAAACTTAGCCACGTTATAGCCAACATTGCCGAATCCCTGCACTGCCGCGGTAAGCTTGCCCGATAACTTAAGCTTTTTAATAATCGCCTGCAGCACAAACAGCCCGCCAAGTCCGGTCGCCTCTTCTCTCCCTTCGCTCCCCCCGTTGGTAATCGCTTTTCCGGTAAATGTACTTTTCAGCTTCAGGATATCTTTTTTGGTAAGTGTTTTACCCAATACTTTTGCCTTTATTTTTTGCGAAGCAATAAACTCCTCTACCATCCATCCCATAATGACCCCGTTGGTGTTGACGTCCGGTGCCGGCACATCGGTATCAGGGCCAATTACATCTGCGATAGCTTTGCCGTATGCCCTACTTAACCGCTCAAGCTCACCCTGGGAAAGTGTTTTGGGATCGACGATAATGCCGCCTTTTCCTCCGCCGAGCGGCAAATCTGCCACTGCACATTTCATTGCCATCCAAAATGACAAAGCTTTGACCTCGTCGAGGCTCACATTATGGTGATACCGGATGCCCCCCTTATACGGACCCTTCGCGTTATTAAACTGCACACGGTAGCCCTGAAACAACCGCTGCGACCCGTCATCCATCATAACCGGAAGAGTCACATTTATAACCCGTTGCGGCTCCCGGAGTCTGGCTACCTTCTGGTCTATATTGCCCAATTTTTTCTTTGACCCGGCAAGCACCTTGTGTGCTTTGGCTAACTGCTTCATGGCTGACTCAAATGGATTGATAGCATTCATATATACCTCCTTAAAAAAAGTACTCAGTATTTATACTATGGTTAATAAAATAGCTCCGTTTTAATTTGCTCTTTCGGCACATGCCGCTCGATGAGACGCGCCCTCACCTCTTCCGTCATCGCCTTATTGCCACAGACGTAAAATTCTGATTGCGCCAAATCCCTTTCTAAATGAAGGACATGTTCAGTCACGTGTCCGGTAAGCCCCTGCCAGGCAGGGGTTGGCCGCGAAAGTATTTGCTTCCAGGAAAAAACCGGATGCGCCCCTGCGATCGCATCAAATTCATCCCGCCAATATATATCATGTTCATACCGCTGCCCCCAGTACAACACCATAGGCGTTTCATTCTTTTTTTCAAGCGCATCCAAAATCATTGAATGAAACGGAGCGATACCGGTGCCTGTCGCTACCATCACTTTACGCTTCGGGGTATCAAGAAACGAAAGCACCCCTCCTGTTGGCGCGACGATGGTTGCCTGATCTCCCACCGTCAAACCGACGGTCCATTGCGACCCCGGTCCCATCGGACTCACATCATGCACCATAAGGATGTCGCTTGCCGATGGCGGACTGGCGATAGACATCGTGCGGTTCACTCCGGGAGCTATCATCAGCATCATATTCTGGCCGGCACGGAACGAAATAATCGGCGGAGAAACCGGGCGGAACGTGACAAAAAACACTTTGTCGGTGACCTTCTCCTTTTTAAGGACTTGAAGCGTAATTTTAGCTGCCATGGGATTCTAAATATTTTTCTGCATCCATCGCGGCCATACACCCCTGGCCGGCAGCGACGATTGCCTGCCGGTACCGAGGGTCTACACAATCACCAGCAGCGAACAAGCCGGGGACATTCGTCGCAGTCTGCGGATCAAGCGGACTCATAGTCCGCTGTACCTTCACATATCCTTTGGGATCCAGATCGACCAGGCCATTAAGAAACCCCGTGCTGGGTTTGTGTCCGATAGCTAAAAATACCCCCTGCGTCGGATAATCTATCACCTCATTGGTTTTGGTGTCGCGGATTCGGACACCGGTCACTTCAGTTTCTCCCAATATTTCCTCAATAATTTTATTGGTAAGAAACGAAATGCGGGGGTCTTTCCTTGCACGGTCAAGCATAATAGCCGAAGCGCGGAATTCATCACGCCGGTGGATAACCGTCACCTTCGGAGAAAATTTAGTCAAAAATGTCGCCTCTTCCATTGCGGTATCCCCGCCCCCCACCACAACAACAACTTTTCCCTTAAAAAAGAAACCGTCGCAGGTAGCGCATCCTGATACTCCCTTGCCACGAAGCTTCTCTTCGCTGGGGAGCCCTAAATACATTGCGGAAGCTCCCGTTGCGACAATCACTGTTTTTGCCTGATACGTAGTACCCGCGGTTTTTACGGTAAACACGTCCTCTTTCTCAACGGCGGTTACAGCCTCCTGTTTGATTTCGGCGCCAAAACGCTCCACCTGACTTTTCATGTCAGTAACCAGTTTTGGTCCCAACACCCCCTCAGGGAAACCCGGAAAATTATCAACCTCAGTTGTAGTGGTGAGTTGCCCTCCCGGCTCAAACCCCGCCAACACCACGGTCTTTAAAAACGCACGGGACGTATATAGTGCCGCTGTATATCCGGCAGGACCGGAACCAATGATAATGACATCGTATATCATGTATGCAAATAACGAGCCGGTTACATGAGCTTAGTTAACTCACCCACCAAAACATCTTTACTTGTTACGCCGATAAATTGCTTTGCAACAGCGCCGTTTTTGAAAATCATCATCGTCGGAATGCTCATAATGCCGAATTTTTGAGCGTACACAGGATTTTCGTCGACATTCAGCTTTACCACTTTAACCTTATCACCGAGCGTTGTTGCAACGTCTTCGACAATAGGCCCCTGAATCTGGCAGGGCGTGCACCATACCGCCCAAAAATCCACAAGTACCGGTACCGTGGATTTCATAACTTCTGCTTCAAATGTTTGATCTGTTACATCTGCCATAGAGCCTCCTCGTAAAATGAACAATATTATTTCGGATCCCCAGTATATCACCAGGTGTTTATCTGTAAACCCCGGCAAATATATAGCGTTTATACGCCCCAAACTCATTAGGGTCCGGCAAAAACACTACTGCCGTAATTGGTATCCGGCCGCTTCTACCGCTTCTTTTACCGCTTTATCGGGAGCTTGTCCGTCCTCTGTATCTACTTCGAGTGTTTGTTTTGCAAAGCTGCACCTTCCCACTATCCCCCGGTCTTCCAACTCGCCTTCAATGAGCATGGCGCAACTAGCACAGTGCATCCCGTCTATCTGATATGTTTTTTTTGTTTTCATCGCAGGTAAAATGTACCACCGTACATCCCCATACTACAACTGAAGGCAAGCTCATCCGTATTTGTAGGAGCAGTAAAAGTAAGTGTTTTCGTTTCCCCGACACGGACAATTTCGGAAACCCCCAACGCGGGAATGGTGAACGCCTGTATGCACCCTTGTCCTGCAGTATTGGTAAGCGTAAGCGTTATTTCACTTCCTTTGGGAATTACAGGGTTTTCTATCTTGTACCCATTGAGCCAAAACGTAATGACCGGCGTAGTCGTGGGTGCCTGATCTGTAGGTATAACTTTACAGAAGGTCACTGTGCAATATGCCGAGCGGACCAATGAGCCCATGGTGAACGGTGCACCATATAACCGGAGTGCGGCATTAAGGTTAATAAGCGCCAGAACCATTACCAACGATGCGGCCACAACCCCGAACTTTTCTTTGAGCGTAGCCTTGATAACGTCAATGGAAAGCCCCAATAGAAAAAATAGTGGCGCCGTTCCCAACACGAATACCGCCATCACCGCCATACCCCACCAGGGGCTTCCTGTTCCTGCCGCAAGTGCCATCATTGCCTGTGTAGTACCACATGGGATGAAAATAGAAAGCAACCCGATCATAGCCGGAGCAAACACACCTCCCGCTTTTGCCTGCCCGCGGATTATCCGGGTAAGAAACCTCGGCGGCTGCACGACAAAATACCGGAATATGGGGTGCACATTAAGAAATGATAACGCCGTCCCCATCATAAATACGGAAGCCAGTCCAATACCTATTGCCTGTGCTCGGGGGGTTAATCCGATAAGGGAACCTGCATATCCCAGAATTGCACCAAAAATCATATGCACGACCAGCTTTGCCAACAAAAACGCCCCCACTCCCATCACGCGGGAAAGCCGGGGGTGCTCTTCTTCTTCCTGGGTTAACGCAGTGGCAAGGATTCCTCCCTGTACCGCCATACAGGTAAGTCCCCCTGCAAATAATCCGGTAGTAAATATGATCCAAAGATTTGGCATAACGCTTATGGAAATATAACACACCGCTTGACAACAATGGTAAACATGATACGATCATTATATCCCCATAGGGGGGATTAAAGTCAACCCGGTATTTTCGGGAGTAAAACGGAAATATATGCCTAAAGGAACACCACGCAATCAATCCGTTCAGCTAAAAATACTTCACCGCATGAAAATTGCGCGCGGACACCTTAACCGGGTAATCCGCATGATGGAGCAGGGTGATTATTGCGTAAATATCATCCACCAGTCGCTCGCTGTCCAGGCAGCGCTTCGGAGCACCGACCAGGAAATTCTCCGCAATCACCTAGTTACCTGTGTTGCAGAAGAAATAAAAAATGGAAATGCAAATGAAGTAATAGAGGAAGTTATGAAGGTTATGGAGAAGCAACATGGATAAACTAATCGTCACGCTGCTGGGAGCTACCGTAATAGGATTTATCTATTGGTTTTTCTTTGGAAAAAAAGATGAATTAGTGCAACCAAAAAACGTCTGGAGTGTTCTCGTGGAAGGCGGGTACAAACCGTCCACCATTACTATCCCTCGCGATAAACCGACAACGCTCACCTTTACGCGCACTGACGCCAACAGTTGTCTGGAAGAAATCGTACTGCCTGATTTTAAGATAAAGAAATTCCTACCACTAGATAAAGAGGTGGTAATAACCATACCCCCCACCAAACCAGGCATCTACACACTTCACTGCGGTATGAATATGTATCACGGAAAAATTATCGTTGTATGACAAAAACATCATTCCCCATTATCGGTATGCATTGCGCCAGCTGCGCCCGGCTTATCGAACGCCAGCTCAAAAAAACACCAGGAGTGTCAGAGGCTGCAGTAAACTATGGTTCTGAACAGGCAAGCGTTGAATTTGATGCCTCTGTGGCAACACCCAATGCTTTAGCAGGCGCCGTCGCAGCAGCAGGCTATAAAGCAATTATAGGGGACACACCCCAAAAAACTGCATCCGGTTCCGTTATGACACCCGACGACATTAAAGAAGAAGCCAAAAGCCGCGAACTTGCCGAGCTGAAAACAAAAGTCATCGTTTCGGGGATATTAAGCGCCTTCATTATGTTGGGGAGCTTTCCCGAGTGGTTTACCGGTATTTTTTCCGGTATCAGCTCCATCTATGCGTTTTTAGCGGCTCCCGCCACTCTACTCCTTCTCACCATTCCCGTGCAATTCTGGGCAGGTAAATCGTTTTATCAGGCAACATGGTCAGGACTCAAAAACAGAACGGCGAGTATGGATACCCTTATTGCGATAGGAACCACTGCGGCATTTGGCTATTCACTACTCACCACTCTATTTCCTGAGCCTCTGGAAGCGCTCGGTGTTCCCATGACCATGTACTATGACACCGCAGCCGTAATTATTACGCTTATTCTGCTCGGGCGCTACCTGGAAGCCAAGGCGAAAGCCCATACGTCTGATGCCATCAAAAAACTCCTTCATCTCCAGGCAAAAACAGCAAGAGTGGTTCGGGGCGGCAAAGAAATTGATATCCCCATAGATCAGGTAAAAAAGGGAGATAGTATCAGAGTGCGCCCGGGTGAAAAAATTCCGGTTGACGGCACCATTACCGAAGGATCAAGCTCCGTTGATGAATCTATGGTTACCGGCGAATCCATTCCGGTCGATAAAAAACAGGGAGATATTGTTATCGGAGCGACGATAAATCGAACTGGCACATTCCTCTTTACTGCAACCAAAGTCGGTAACGAAACCCTACTGTCTCAAATTGTCACGATGGTGTCGGAAGCCCAAAGTTCACGGGCCCCTATCCAACGGCTTGCTGACGTTGTTTCGGGTTATTTCGTTCCGGTGGTGCTCATGCTTTCCGTCGCTACTTTTGTTATCTGGTACGACGTTGGCCTCCCCACCCAGGCATTTGTAAATCTTATTGCGGTGCTTATCATCGCCTGCCCGTGCGCCCTAGGGCTTGCCACACCAACTGCCATTATGGTCGGTACCGGCAGAGGCGCGGAGCGCGGAGTGCTTATTAAAGATGCTGAGGCGCTGGAAACTGCCCACAAAATCAGGGTTGCGGTCTTTGATAAAACAGGTACGCTTACCCGCGGTAAACCAACCGTCACCGATATTATTTCCGTCGCAAAAACAAGCGATGGTGAGGTGCTGTCACTTGCCGCTTCACTCGAAAAAGGCTCAGAGCACTCGTTGGCAGAGGCAATCGTAACAGCAGCCACGGAACAAAATCTGACGCTTACCAAACCTCACGCATTTCAGGCAATCGCCGGTCACGGCGTGACGGGAAGTGTTAACGGCAAATCACTCGCCCTGGGGAACCGACTACTCATGACACGCCAGTCAGTTATCTATAACACTCACGAAAAGAAAATTGCGGCGCTGGAAACACAGGGGAAAACCGTGATGCTTCTTGCATCAGAAAAACAGCTCCTCGGTCTTATTGCAGTTGCCGATACGCTGAAAAATGATGCTAAAGACATGGTTGTTGCTCTCAAAAAACTACATATAAGCGTCTGGATGATTACCGGAGATAACGAGCGGACTGCAAACGCTATAGCGAAACAAGCCGGCATCGATAATGTACTCGCAGGCGTCCTCCCACAGGAAAAAGCACAAAAAATCAAAGAACTCAAAGCCAAAAATACATTTGTAGCTTTTGCCGGTGACGGTATTAATGACGCGCCAGCTCTTGCAGGAGCAGACGTAGGGATAGCGATGGGAACAGGCACTGATGTCGCCATAGAATCTGCCGGCATTACGCTGCTTAATAAGGACTTACGAAGCGTCGTTACTGCCATCAAACTCTCCAAAGCAACCCTTTCAATCATTAAACAGAATTTATTCTGGGCTTTTGCGTATAACGTAGTATTGATCCCTGTTGCCGCAGGAACTCTCTACCCTATCACCGGATGGCTTCTCAATCCTGCACTTGCCGCATTTGCCATGGCGGCCAGTAGCATTTCTGTTGTAGGAAACTCTTTGCGGCTCAAAAATGCGAAGATTTAACGGATTTCCGCTTTAAGTTTGTCGGGGTCTTTCACGATGAGCAGCCTTCCGCGGGTCGCAAGGAATCCTTTTTTCACCAGATTTTCTACCTGTAGACTCGCCGTCTCCCGGGTGGTGCCGATCCATGAGGCAATTTCCCGGTGGGTCAACGGGATGGAAAGTGCAATCCCTTTGGGGGTTACTTCCCCGAAATTTTCCGCATAATACAACAAGAGAAGAATTGTTTTAGTGTACGCGTCATCCAGCACCAGCTGCGCAACTCTACTTACAAAACCGGAAAGCCCTAACGCCAACCGCTGGGTTGCATAAAAAAGCGCTTCGGGATGGTCTTTAAGAAATGTAAGAAATGCATCCTTCGGCGCACGCACTACAGAGACGGCAGTGATAGCTTCAAAATGATACACGTTCGGCGTGTCATTCAGTATCCAGGTTAACGGAAAAAATGATCCCGGCTTATAAATATGAACGATAAACGTTTCCCCTGACGGCGAAAGCAGGTACTGCCGCACATATCCGGTTTTGAGGTAATACACGCCAAACGGCATATCCTCGGCGCGCAGAATAAACTCACCTTTTTTGTACGTCATGGACGAATAATGCGCGAAGAATCCGTCAATATTTTTGACTGCCTTAGGATCTGTGTTAGCCATATCTAACAACTAGTATACACCCATACGTCACAATTTGTGTGTAAGGTGTCTAACATTTTTTCTCCACAAAATATGTATACTTATACTATGCCTAAATCATCTTCAGAAACACGCATTCTCATGCTTAATAGAATTATATTTTTCCTTTCACTCATTGGTATTGTCATCGCCATTTACGTCACCCAGAGTTTTATCCGGAAAACCGGCATCGTTTGTGTCACCAGTGGTTGTGAATTAGTGCGGAAAAGTCCCGCGAGCTACTTATTCGGCACTATCCCCGTTCCCGCAGTTGGACTTGTCGGCTATGCCGCTCTGACAACACTGGCATTTCTCCGGACAGCCAAACGCAAATCCTGGATGCTGAAAACCATGTTGGGTGTAGCCACATTTGGCGTCTTATTTGTTTCGTGGTTTACCTACGTGGAGCTTACGGTGATCAAAGGAGTATGTACCTGGTGTGCCATATCGGCAGTCAACATGGTTATCATCTTTCTCTTGCTCCTCAAAAGTCATACACTGGAAAAAAGCTAATTTAAAAAGGAGGAACTTGTATGTTTAACCTTACCGGAAAAGTTGCCATAGTCACCGGAGCATCTAGCGGCATTGGAAGAGCAACAGCAATTGCCTTAGCCTCCCAGGGAGCCAAAGTGGTTGCCGCCGCCCGCCGCATGGATAAACTGGAAACCCTCGTCGAAGAAATAAAACACCAGGGATATGAAGCGCTGGCTGTCGGCATGGACGTCACGAAGCGTGCGGATGTGGATAGAATGGTAACTCTTGCGGCTACTTCATACGGCAAGCTCGATATTTTGGTCAATAACGCGGGATATCTTGACTACTCCCCTTTCCTGGATATGAAAGAGGAAGCGTGGGACAAGGTGATGGACACCAACCTCAAGGGGTATTTTTATGCAGCGCAGTCAGCCGCCCGTGAGATGGCCAAAACAAAATGGGGACGCATTATAAATATCGCTTCCATTGCCTCAGGAGGGGTAGGTGTAGGCTTTCCGCAGATATCACACTATGTAGCCAGCAAAGGAGGCGTCATCGGACTTACAGAGGCACTGGCAGGCGAACTCGGCCCCATGGGAATAACCGTTAATGCCATAGGTCCCGGCGGCGTAACAACAGAGATGACCGGAAATATGACAGATGCACAACTTACCGGTTTAACTGCGCGCCTCCCCATCAAACGAATGGGAACAGCGGAAGAAATTGCCGCAGCGGTTGTCTATTTTGCATCAGAGGAAGCAGCCTACACCACCGGAGCCACTCTGTATGTCGATGGCGGCTGGCTTACGACCTAAAGATAGAGAGCTACCGTCATATTCCAAAAAACGTGGACAAGTATCGGGGCGATCAGAGAACCGGTGTTATATAAAAGGAGCGCGTTAGCAAACCCCAATACAAAGTCGGTCACAAAAAACATAAGGAGTACCACTCCCGTTAACTTCGACGAAAACGCAAGAATCGGCACATGCAGTACGACAAACATAAGCGTAGATATAGCCGCGGCATAAATGAGGCTTTTTTTTCCCTCAATGAGACGCGTGAATACAAATCCACGGCTTAATAATTCCTCGGAGAATGCAGTCGCGGCAGACAGCAGAAGCAGCATTCCCAATCCATACTCCTGGAATGCGGCAATGGGCATAATCTCGATTTTCCCGTACTTAATGGCGTTGGCAAACAATCCCTCTATCGCAAACACAAATCCAAAACCTAAACCGATATATATGCTCGTAAACAAATTCTTCCCGGTTAATCCCACCGACGACAGTCCCCGCTTCTCACGGGTACGCACATACCAAATAACCGGAAGTGCAAATACCATGGGTTTAAATATGAACTCGTCCGCCCACTCCGGAAGCTTAAAAAAATACCGGTAAAGTGCCCATACCAAAACAATCCATCCCCACACCCGGTACATTTTTTCCGTGACACTAACGGTTTCCTGGCTGCCTTGGGCAGATATACTATTTTTCATGTCTATAATTACGATACCCCGCCGACTAACCCCTATGCAAGCGGCGCTTTATTATTTTTCCTCGGGCGGGTCAAATCAACGGCGTCCGTCATCGTTATGATGATCATATCAATAAGGTCTTTAGCCTCACTATGACTTAACCGGCTCACATTATGGGGGAAATAATGGAACACAAGATTTCTTCCCGATTTCCATGTATTCCACAACGTATCAGCGAGAATTTTACCGTACCGCTTTGAGATGTGCCCGTATGCACTCTTCTCCCCCAGCCTCCGTACAAGATTCGGACTCAACACTTTCCCTACACGAAAGTGCTTACTCTGATACTCACGTTCAGTGATAACCGATAAATCGAGAAATAATTGCTTCAGAAAGCCCTCATACAACTTGGCAAAGGGAAACACGAGGTAGGAGTAGTCGCTGAGGTACTCATTGGGATGCCGCTCCCTATCTTCCAAAAGCAATTGCCCATCGGTTGCCAGCTGCTTTTGGGTAACACTCAGATACTGCCACAACAATGAGCCCTCGGGAATCATAGTTAACGGATAAATATAAATGTTTCCACAAAAAACAAAACGGCAGAAATAATAATAATAGACCGTTGCGTTGCTACGGGCACAACGCCTGCTACCATACGGTACCAGCTATCGGTATTTCCTTTCATGCGCCACTCACCCACCTGCCAAAGCAACATCTGCAGAAAAATAGATAACACAAGTCCGCTTCCTATTGTTCCGGTTGAACTGGTCACCACAAAAAAAGCAACTATAGCAAAGAGCGCTCCAAACACAACGGATCGGAACGGTGAAGGTTGAAGTGCAAAAAACACTTCAGCGGCATCCAGGAAAAAAAGCCCTATGGCTCCGCCCAAAAAGAACCATATCGCTTCAACAGATGGCTGGGTGAACCATTTAACAATACCGACGCTTAACAAGTAAACGAGGGTGATATGTATAAAAATCCTCGGTTTTTGCCGGATGATAGCCTTAATGCTCTCCATATAATCATTGTACTATTCGCTTTTTCTCAGCTCTTTCATTTTCCACATAAATAATTTTGCTTTGCTTGTGGCTCTGGCGTCTTTCACAAACGACAGTGCTTTTTCCAATATCGCCCTTGGCACGGTTTTTGCCAGACGGATATAAAGTGATTTATGCTTATAGTCCCCTAGTGTTTCGGCAAGATATATCCCATACGCCTGAAACTCACGGGATATATATTTATCCTCAATAGGATTAAATAAGGAGAGGATGGTGCTCACTTTTTGCATGGTTAGTTAAACCTATTCATTGCGCGGTCGATTCCCTTAAATAACCCCACCCGCACCGCCTCTACCCCATGGGCAACCAAATGCTTAAATTCCCCCGCTTCACTTCTGCCAAACTTGGACAAGACAAACCGGATAACCGAAGACTGATGCAACTGCCGGTCAGCTGCCACCGTACCACCGCTTTTTACTTTTCCGATTCCTAATCTTACCCGCACGAACTTGTCACTCCCCAACTCTTTAATAATTGAGTCTATACCATGGTGACCAGCCGAGGCGCCCCCCACTCGGATGCGGATTTTCCCCAGTGGAAGATCGAGGTCGTCATGGATGACCCAAACATCCTCAGGTTTCATTTTATAAAAATCAATGATTTTTCTCACCGCTACCCCACTTGCGTTCATAAATGTTGTCGGCTTAGCGAGCACTACTTCCCCTGTTTTAGCCATCTCTGCCACAAGCTTTTGCGATGTTTCCCACACCACATCGGCGCCCCCTAATTCATGGGCAAGCTTATCGACCACCATAAACCCCACATTATGACGGGTATCTTTATACTTGTCTCCCGGGTTTCCTAATCCGACAATAAGTTTCATACAGTATCCCCCTCTAATAATTGTACCACCTCACCGTCGGTGACCTGACCAAATTCTTCGTAGCAGCTCCCTACGGACGAAAATTCTTTCATTTCATGCAAAATAATAAGTTCATCCACCTCCGGACGGAGTTTTGTCGCCACACTATGCGGTGCTACGGGAAGTGCCGCGATAATTTTCTTCGCCCGCTTTTTCCTTGCCCAAAGTATTGCGGCCTCCATCGTTGCTCCTGTCGCGGCACCATCATCCACAATGATGATGGTTTTATCGGCAACTGCTAATGGTTTTTTATCCCTGCGATAAGCAGCCATCAGTCGCTTTACGTCCGCTGAAAGGTCATTAACCGCCTTCTTCATATATTCTTCATCTGCCCCCATCCTATGAGCGTCCTTCCAGTGGATTAGGCTTACATGATCGGGTGCCACTGCCCCAAGCGCGAATTCAGGATCCAATTTGCTTGATAATTTCTTAACGACGAGGACATCGAACGCTACCCCCAGGACCCCTGATATACCCTTGGCAGTCACAAGACCCCCCTTGGCTAATCCCAAAATAAGAACAGGTGGCGTCCGATACGCCAGTAGTTTATCGGCAAGAAGAATACCCGCATCCAGTCTGTTTTTGAGTAACACGTGATTAGCACCCGTATCGAGTCACCTTGCTTTTTACCTGGTGCCAATCATGTGTTGATCAACACACAACTTATTTTCCCATTTTGGAAAGCTGCTTTTCAGCAAGATCTCCAACATAAGGAACCTTGTACATTTCTCCCTGGAATGCTTTCCACATACACACGATCCACAGGATAAATGACGTAAAGCTCAACAATAACCCAAGGAGCCATCCGATTATCGGAAGAAATCCGAGCGCGATATTTGCAACAAACACTCCACCGAACAACACGGTAGACTGCATTGCATGAAAGCGAACGAATTTACTCTGCTTTTCCAAAAGCAGCATGATAATACCGGTAACAAACCCCAAAAGGTAGCTAACTGCTGCCATCATGTTTTCATTTCCTTTATCTGCCATCTAATATCACCTCCAATTCTTAACTCCACCATACCATGTTTTTTTTCGATGCGTCAATCACGCTGATATATTTACACCGGTAACGCCAACTGCTCCTTGTCACCACTCACTATCTTCGACCCGTCAGAACCCCAAATTTTAACCACACCAAAAACCCCATCGTACCCCGGATCTATGACGAGCTTACCCTGCCGCACAAGATGTATCCCCTCGGCAACCCGCTCCCCTGCTATTTTTGCTATATCGGGAAGGGAAGCCCGGAGCAAGACAAAAAACTCATTACCCACTTCACTCGTAAGGCGCTTGTACGGTAAATCCACTTTGGGGCTCGTTGCCGGTGATCCCAGGGCTTCGGCTATTATCTCCACCAAAGGCACCAGCATCACAAACGGCGGCCGGCGGGGAAAGACCGTGCTTCCGTACATTACCGTATCAGTACCAAAGGGTGTGCGTGCAATAACCGAGAGTCCCACCTCAGCGTCGGTCCGCGCCGCTAAATCATCTACCCGGTGCATAACACCTACGGTAAGTGGCTTCCCACATACGGGACAGGTAGCACCTTTTTGCCGGGTTTCATCAGGTGTTTGTCGCACTCCGCATGACCGGTGCCCCGTATAGTGATACTTCCCCTCCTCGGGATAAAATTCGATGGTATAAGCAATTGATGAAGCGCCAAGCCCTCTGATAGCTTCGTAAACCGCTCGGTAAGAAAGATTCCCTACTATGGTAAAAACGGTCGCTTCCCGCCCCAACTTTGGGCCGCTGTGTGCATCGGAGAACGACACGATAGCCCGGTTGTCTAGCTCCTTAATTCGCCAGTTCATCGCCGGATTGCTCGACAACCCCGTTTCGACAGCGTATATATTTTTAGCAAACGAACCGAATGCTTCATCTATGCTATTAAATCCACCCAAACTTCCATAGACGCTAAACCACGGCGTCCAGGCATGGGCAGGGATAATAAGCGCTTCCGGCTCTATCGCAAAAACCAAATCGGCAATCTGTATGCTCGTTAGGCCAACAATCGGCCTGCCGTCGCTTAATAAATTGCAGCCTCTTTTTGTCATCTCCTGGCCTATTTTTCTTGCCGAAGCAATACTTGGCACCCAAATTAGGGTGTGTACGCGGCGCACTTTCCCTCCCTGTGAATAAATGCAGGATACTTCAGTAGCCAACAAAAATAACGGATCCCCTTCTGTGTTATTTTTCAACGCAAGAAGCCCGTTACCAGCCTCCACGAGATCCCGTTCAATTTCCCTAAACCACATCGGGTGCGTCCAGTCACCGGTAGCGACCAACCCTATCCCTTTCCGGCGTGCCCACTGGGCAATAGTAGACAGAGTCATTGCCGGAGAAACTGCCCGGGAAAATCTGGAGTGCAACTGAAGATCAGCGATAACCTCCGGCATACGTACCCGTTAGATAAGCTTTTTATAAAGGGTTTCCAATAACGTTAAGACCACCGGCTTATGATGGGCAAGACTTGCCGTACGGCTTTCCATCCCCATGTTTATCAGCTCTTTAGGATGTGCCGCAAAGTATTCAAACGTATGTATGAGCCCGGTCACATCATATGTATCAATGAGCCGTCCGTTTTTACCGTTCACTAACTCCGGAAGCGCCCCTGAATTAGCGGCAATAAGCGGCAACCCGCACGATATTGCCTGAAGCGCTACGATACTTTGCGTTTCCACGGGCGACATGATCACGAACGCATCTGCAAGCTGGTATAAATTAATAATTTCTTTCTTATGGACTTCCCCTATCCAAGTAATATTTTTCATTCCGAGCGAGCGAGAGAGTCCCATAAGCTCTTCCCGCTGCTTCCCTACCCCCGCAATAATAAGATGTATGGGAATTTTTACTCCCTTAGCAGCCCGGATAATTGTTTCTATATTTTTATCCCGGTCAAGTCGTCCGATATACAGGAATATCACCCTGTCGACGGGTAGCTTATACTTTCGTCGAAGAGCGGTGTATGAACCTTTTCTTGGAGCATACTCCGTTGTATCCACCCCGTTAGAAATCGGGTAAATGTTGTGGGATCTTCCCATAATTAAACCGAGCTCACTAGCCGCAGTTTTCGTAGGTACCATGATCGCATCATAAAATGCATAAAGAACACGGACATACAGCTTCATGAACGGCACGCTAATCCAGCGGATAGCGGGAGGCGCCAGCTTTTCTATCTGCGACCAGGAAAAGTGCTCAGCTCCTACGGTGGGCTTACGGAACAGTTTTGCCAAAAACAGTGCGGTCACCCCAAGTGAACCCGGCTCCTGTATATGGACAATATCGATGCGTTTATGACGGAATGCCCGCCACAACACGCCAAAACCTAGAGGAAAAACGGTCATGGATTTATTCACGACAAGTGAATCGGTAACTCCCGGGGTAAAAAGTAGCTCCATACCCGGGACAAGACGTGGCGTATATGGGATAAGGGGCTTTGGACAAACTACCGTCACGTGATGCCCTTTACCGGCCATATACCGGGCAATTGAGTCGGTTGAGGTGGCAACCCCGCTTACCGTCGGCAAATACACATCAGAAACCAAAAGAATATGCATGATGTGCAGTTAGTATATCACGGGGTCTACGCAAATAATTCCTTCATAAAGGATTGCAGTTTGTTCTGGTATTTCTTGAGTGCAGATTTTTTGAGCGGCTTCTTCTTTCCATACAGCTGACCCCCCATAATATATCCCGGCATTTTTTTCATGGAGCGGTTAAACAGAATGATGGGAAATAAACTGATAACATACTGATTTAACACCTTGAGCGTCCCCTCTTTGCGGAATCTTCGCAACGACCAGATGAAAAGTGTCTCTCGCAAAACATACAGGGTAATACCTGCGGCTTTTAACCGTTGACCGAAATCGACGTCTTCATGGAACGCGTGCTCTTCGTCATATCCTCCCACTTCGCGGAACGCATCGCGCCGGACAATAGTGAGCGGACCGGGAGTGAGGGGTTTTTTAAAAATAAGCGTTGCTTCAACATAAACATTACCAAAAAGGGTGTAAACTCCGTCTTTCGGGTCATCGGTGTCGGAACGGAACCAAGTCGTAAAAAGCCGGGTGTCATGAGCCTCAATAAATGCCTTAGCCCTGTCGGTAAAATAAGGCAAAAATATACTGTCTGCATCGACAAACACATACCACTGTCCGTGGGCTACAGAAGCGCCCAAATTACGCTGAAGCGGTAAGCTGGGCTTTTTGGTCTGGATAATCCTTAAGGAAGGGAGTATGCGTAAGTATTTTTTGGCGACAGCAACCGTCTTGTCTTTGGAAGAACCATCGACGACGATCACCTCAAAATTTTTGTATGTTTGCGCGGCAAGCGACTCCAAAAGGCGCGGAAGGAACTTCTCCTCATTTAATGTCGGAATAATTATTGAAAATAAGACCTGCTTCATAGGTAGTCGTCTCATCGGTATTATACGAGGATTACGCATCTGGGGCAACCTTACCACCCTAGTAACGGGGCTTTCTGCCAGCACAAACACCATATAAACGGCATTACTGGCGCAGATTATTTTTTAGTGTGATTCATCTGGTTATCAAACATCTGGGTAAGTTCTTTAACCGTTGTTACCTGAGCGGGTGTCTTATCCGTACGGATCTTAACCAGTCGCGGAAACCGTACCGCATACCCTGCCCCGTGATTTGGCGACTTGGTAAGGTCATCACCCGCAAGCTCAACCACTACTTGGGGGCTTACCCACACGTCAGGAATAAGTGCTTTATTCACTTTCGTGTACGCTGACGGCATTTCGCGGGTATGTATGGCATGCAGCTTCTTTTTGAGTTCTTTCCATAAATCATCACTGACTCCTGTGCCGATTTTTGTCACCGTAACAAACTGCTCTCCTGTACGCACCCCGACAAGAAGAGCTCCTATACCAAAACTTGTCCTTTTTCCTTCTCCGGCATAGTACCCCATAACCACCGCATCGATCGTATCGGTTAGTTTACCCGTCTTCCCCTCTTCTTCTTTAAACTTAACCCAGCTGAATCCCCTCCGGCCTGGCTCGTAGGGACTATCCCATTTTTTAACCATGGCCCCCTCAAGTCCTTTTTTTAGCTGATCGTCATGATACTGACGGAGCTTCTGAGCGCTGTCAGTTACCATCTGTGGGGTAACGGCGAGGAGGGTTCCTGGTTTCACCGTAGCTTCCAGTATTTTGCGGCGTTCCGACAGTGGCACCTCAAGAAGATCCTCGCCATTTTTATAAAGAATATCGAATATAAAAAACTTGAGCGGCACTGATTTACTGAAAAGTTCGATATTATGCTTTCTCTTTCTCGTAGTGGTCTCCTGGAACGAAACGGTCTTACCGGTTGCGGGATCAAGCCCTACTGCTTCCCCATCAAGAATTACTTCGTCAGCATGTATTTCCTTACCTACCTCTGATAGTTCCGGAAACATGGCCGTGGTGTCTTCCAGATTCCGGGAAAAGGTCCGCACCCACTTACCCCGTTTAAAGTGAAGCTCAACCCGGACGCCGTCGTATTTCGGCTCCACAGCAACGGTTCCCATTTTCTCGATCATCTCATCGGCAGTAGGAAGTCGTTGTGACAACTGGGAAAGCACCGGCGACCCGACGCGGGCACGCACGTGTGACAAGCCCTTTATTCCCTCCCGTTTAACCGTTTCTGCAATAAATCCTATATCGGGGCGTACGTTATATACCTCTTCAAGGCGCGGACGGAGCGACTTATTCCCTGCAAGCATCCACGAAAGGCTGTCCAGAATGGTCATCTCAGAAAATCCGAGCCGCAGCTTGTCCAGCGGAATTCGGACGATATACCTGCTGCTCATCGCGTTTACGCGCTTCAACACGTCTGCAAGCTGGCCTATTTTTCTTTCCTGGGAACCAACACCCCCCGTCGTTGCCAGGTCGTAAAGCCTGACAAATACCTCACTGACATGCATATCCGAAGCTCTTCCGCTATGAAGCGTTTCAGCAGCCTTGCCGATATCACCCAATTTTTTGAACTGATTTGCCACCTCATCAGGGTCAGTAGCATATGCAGAAGCTATTGCCCGGAAAATAAATTTCTCCGCAACGCCGAACTCAATTGCTTCATATAACGGACACACTCTCCCCTGCAACAGATAACAAAGTTTGCCGATTTCGTCAGCTTCTGCTTCAGCAAAAAGCGTTGCCAAAATCTCCGTTATCGCATTACGGGAACTCGTTTCTTCAAGAGAATTAAGATACGAAGCAAGCCTGGAAAACTGCATACGGGTATATTACCGGATAAACAAAAAATACGCGGCAGCAATTAATACCAGAAGAAATGCGCCGAAACCGAACGCGACAGATCCGTCTTTCTCCGCTTTTGCCATTTTACTTATCCCCTGGAACATGACAGCTAAGGCAAAAAACGTCGGGATAACAAGCAATACATAGGTGATTGCGGGACTTGATATATCCATACCTTAGGTTCGGAGCACGTACCGCGCTCCTTTGGTAGATCCTTCTTTTTTGACTATACCTTTTTTTAATAAGTCCTTCAATTCACGTAAGACCGTGTCCTCAGAAACCTGGGGGAAAAGTTCAAAAAACGCTTTATTCTGCAAAAAGCCCTGCTCCTGCATAAACTCAATAATTTTTATCTGCCGCTCGGTAAGTGCTAATTGCTGACCGCCCAATGATTTTTTAATTTTAAGATCGGTCGAAAGCGACTTTACTTTATCTTTAATACGCGTGAGTTCAATAGCCAGCCCTTCGGTAAAATACTCCAGCCACGCGTTGAGGCTACCAGAAGATGCGCCAACACTCTGAAGCGCTTCGTAATAATGCAGAGGCTCACGATCATAATACTCCTCAAGCGAAAAAAATCGCTTGATGTCGTACCCCTCACAGAACAGGATAAGGGTAGCCACCGCGCGTGCCACCCTACCGTTTCCGTCTAAAAACGGGTGAATCCGCACCAGTTCATAATGTACAACGCCCGCCTTAAGTGCCGGATGGATATCATCACCATTCAGCGCGTTCACCCACTCCACAAAATCAGCCAGCAAAAACGGCACCTCTACCGAAGGGGGTGGACGGAACGTTATTTCACCGGTCTGCGCGTTTTTGACGACAACCTGAGTTTTTCTATATTCCCCTACCTGATCGTCCGGAAGAATCCTGTGGGCGACCAATGCGTGCATGTGCTTGATTACTTCTTCCGTAATATTTTTTCCCTGAAACTCATTGATGAACTTTAAAACATTCCGGTAGTTTAATACCTCCTGAATATCCCGCTCCCGCCCGACAATCGTGTGTCCCGCCAACACTTTTTCCGCTTCTGATTTGGATAAGTCGTTTCCTTCAATGTGAGTACCATGATGCACCGTACGCACCAGCGCATCTTCCCTGAATTTTGCCTCCCAGGCAGGAACGAGCGGGCTGTTTTCAATGACTTCTTTCGCGGCTTCGATGATCCCTATGGTTTTAAGGATTTTATTGGTTATCGCAAATTGAGGTTGATACATAGGTAATCCGCGCTTTACATAATTCCCGCACTATTCCTGTATAATACCCGCATTGCTACGCAAACGCAATACCGATTATTGGCATATGTGCACCCATACTTTACTCTGTTTATAGGGTGAGTTACTATACTTATATGACGGAATCCGAACTAATGGATCAATCAACGCACGTCACCATCCCGAAGGGGCCGGGAAACGATGACCGCGTCCCCCCCTGGATGCTTATTACTTTAATTCTTGTCATTTGCATTCCCGTACTTATTACCTTATTTTTCACCTACCGGAAGCCAATTCCCCAGCAACCTACCAATGTTGTTCTGAACGCTACCCCCACCGAAGTTCCCGTAGCATTGGGGTTTTCCGGCGATGAATTTATCAGAGGCTGGTATTGGGGAGAAACTAAAAAATTTAATGGCACGCCTACCAATTGGGAATATACGGAAATAAACGGCAAACACTGTTGGCATAGTCCGCGGACTATGTGTAAATAAAGAGCCTCCGCATGATTTTAGGTATCTGCGCCGCCAGGTCAGAAGCATTATAAAATGGCCCAACTGTTTTGTATAACGCATCTCCCGCCTGTTTATTTATGAAACTACCTGCCAGCACGGCAAGCACCGGGTCGTTATAACAACTTAGCGCCGCTATTAGCCCCGCCAGGACATCACCCGTTCCCCCCTTGGTCATTCCTTCATTTCCCCCGTTGATGCGCACCACCTCACCGGGTACACAAACGCCCCCGTCACAATCTCCCCCACTGCAAACAATATCCGTCATCCCCTTAAGGAGCACTACACAATGATATGTTTTGGCAAACGCTCTTACCTTATCTTCATCACTTTCTGCTTCCGCATATGGCGAACCCGCCTGCACCATTTTTTTCCACAGTCCGGCAAACTCCTGATGATGCGGGGTAAGAATTGCGTTCCTGGGAATATCAGATAGCTCCATCATTTGGAGAGCTCCGGCATCAATAACCCACTGCTTGTCGGGATATCGCGTGAGTAGTGAGTGGGTAAGTATTTTTGTCTCGTCATCTCTAACCATGCCGGGGCCGATCAATATACAATCATCCTCCGTAATATATGCATCGATTTCTTCCCGAGGAATGATAATACCGTTACGGAACTGTTTTTTAACGCTCATTACAATCTCATTGTTTTCCGGCACCGATGAATAATGGACGAGATCAACAACGCGGGAGGCGACTTCCAGCGCCCAAATACTTGCAGCATGAAACAAATGACTCCCGCCGATAATAAGGAGCCTTCCGTTTTGCCCTTTATGGGATCCTGTTTTAGGAAGCATGAGTGAACGGATACCTTCGAAAGAAAGTGTTTTCATAAAATACCGATGGCCTTCGCATTATAACGCAACAATATCAGCAGATTTCCTTATGTGCTTAGGCACTGATTCAATGTCTGCGCTGGTAATCACGGTTTGCTGCCTATCAACAATATTTCCGACAAGCTTACGATGCTCTTCATCAAGCTCAGAAAATATATCGTCCAAAAGCAACATGGGGCGCTCCCCTGTTTTTTTCTCTATATATGAAAGCTCAGCGAGCTTAAGCCACAAAACTCCAAGGCGCTGTTCTCCGCGGCTGCCGAACTTATTCAAATCACGGTATCCACTTGTGAGCGTATGGTGCTGACTAAACAATCCGAAATCGTCCCGATGGGGACCGACGAGCGTTGATTTTGCCGCCACCTCTTCGTCCTTATACTGAAGAAGGCGGGCTTCAGAAATAACACTCTTATCATACATAATCATAAAATGATGATCGGCGAGTGCCGTACTGTTTACAAATGTAATATATTCCCCTCTCTTTTGGGTAATATACCCCCCGGCGCGTATAAGTAGCTGATCCCAAAACAGCAACTGGCTCCGCGAAGCAGTTCCTTCATTGATGCTATCCAGCAGCCTATTCCTTTGACGCACTCCCCGCTCATAGGACAATAGGTTGCGGCGGTACTCACGGTCTACCTGCACAAGCACCGTGTCAAGGTATCTCCGCCGTATACTCGGACTGTCGGTTACTATCTCCAGATCCTCTGGCCAAAACAGCACCGCCCGTACGTTGCCGACAAAATCAATAACCCTGCGGGGTATCCCATTAACCAAATGCTTCTTAAGCGGGCTTTTCTGTCCAGACACGACGCCCGGGGTCAACACGATCTCAACTTTTTCGTCACCGGATTGCCCTATTACCCTCGCCACCTCCGACTCCCAGCGGATAACCTCGCGGTCAATACCAGCCCGGAAACTCTTGCCGGTTGCAAGGAGCATGATGGCCTCGAGCACGTTTGTTTTTCCCGCGGCGTTAGGACCCACGATACAGGTTACCCCCTGAGAAAATGCCCATGCTTTTTTGGTATAACTCCGGAAATTATGAAGTGCTAGAGAAGTCAACATGATGGGTTTACGTGATAGTCGTCCCCACAAACGCCCCGCCGTCAAGAGCAACCGCTAAATTTTGTAGATTCTTTCCGTTCACAATTTTCACCGTTATATCCAGATCCTGCGCCAACTTACTTGCGATAGGATCAAACGGCGCATTCATGCCGGGCTTCCACACGTCTCCCACCATTTTACGGTAATCTGCCCATGAAATATTGGTGATTGCTGTAGCATCCTTAAATTTATTGGGGTCCTTGTCATACACTTGATCGACATTTGTCATGTTTACCACCTGCGTAAGCCCATAATCCTGACAAACGGTTACTGCGCAATAATCAGTACTCCACCCCGGCTTCCAACCTGCAGCAATGGCCACCGGTGACTGGATTTTGAGAATAATCTCGTAGTGCTTAATCACCCGGGGATCTGCCAAATCCTGGAATATTGCCCTGATTAGTTGTGCATTGAGACGGGTGGCATGCACCCCCAGCCAATCAGCATCGGTATCACTTAAATCATGCTTCCTTACTTCACGGGCAGCCCGCTGGTAATCGCGGGTGATAGCGCCACCACCTACGGTTATAAAAAATCTCCTGTTTTTGGAGGAGACTTGTTCACGGATGAACTCATGGAAATCTTTAAGGAATGCGACGTCAATGCCCCCGTTGGGGACAATCAGTGACCCGCCTAATGAAAGAACGAAAACGTCAGGATTTTGTACCATCAGTAATACTCCCCTTGTTTAAAAATGTCACTCGGTGGCTATTATGCTACCACACAACCAACAATTCTCAAAACAATATGCAGTCACACGGGCTACCGTTTAGCCCTATGTAACCTTACAAATTGTTCTATCTCCTGTACAAAACGCTCCCGTGAAAATTTCTGCGCCTGCGTTCTGCATACATGCGGTGAAAAGCGAATGTTCTGTGATGCTGCTATGGCACTCACCAGACTGGCGACGGTAGGCTTGTCAAAAAATACGCCTGTAACGCCTTCGATAACTGACTCACGGTATCCCCCTCCCCTGAACGCAATCACAGGAGTGCCGTTTGCCATCGCCTCTACCGGGGTAATGCCAAAATCTTCATCTGAAGACGTTGCCAAAAACGCACGAGCGCCCGCGTATAATCTGATAAGCTCTTCGTCCGAAACATGCCCCAAAAACTCGACCGTTTCCCCTGCGTGAGCGGTGAGCTTTTTTAGCTCGGAAGCGTAGCCTGCGGGAACACCCGCTATCTTAAGCCTGACCCCTAACTGGGTAGCTGCAGCAACAGCCAGCTCCAGTCCTTTGCCGCCCACAATGCGTGAAATCACCAGGTAATAATCTTCTTTTTTCACTTTTTTTTCCGGCGGTATCGTAACAGGAGGGTAAATAACGGCAGCATCCCTCCGGTAAAACTTGTGGATGCGACGAGCGGTATTTTGGGAATTAGCGATAAAATAATCAACCCGCTGGGCTGCTTTCCAGTCATACTGACGCATAAAAAACCCCACAATCATTGCATACCACCGGACAAAGGCATGCTTCTGCCATTCAATACTCGTTGAATACCCATATAACCACCGGGGAGGCGTATGACAATAACAAATTTCTTTTGCGGATCCTTTTTTCACAAACCCCTTGGTGATATACCAACTCGCACTGCCCAGTATCACGTCATATCCGGAAAAATCGAAAGAATTCCAAATCAGAGGAGCCAAAAACCGGAGCGGACTATGGAGTTTTGTAGCAAAAAACGGTACGTAATGCGCCCATGAAACCCGGACATCTTTTCCTTTAAACCGGTTCCACGCTTCACCAGGACGCCAAAACGCTGTGTAAATAGGGGCATCGGGCCAAATACCGGAAAGCGCCTCCAACACGCGCTCTGCTCCTCCGTATTCACCTATATAATCATGGACAATAGCTATACGCATAATCAGAACAGCTCCTGCTGCTGTTGTGACGTCTGAGGGTTATTTGCCTTATGTTTTTTTGTCATACTGGCTGCAACAGCCGTATCTGAACCATCACGGGCATACAGGCGCTTAATAAGGGAAGGAAAACGGAACCGCTCCAGAACCAGGCGCACTTCCGGTGTAGCAAGGCTATTAATACGTGCGGCTTCGGGATCAAAAACGATCGGCGCATCTGTCCGTATAGTGGCCAGCGTTTTTCCGAGCAGCGCACTATCTTTCCCGGCAACCAGCTTAGCTTTTACATTTTGATTGGCTATTGCGTCAATATGTCGGTAAATCTTCTCTACCGACCCATATTCAGTAAGCAGACGGATAGCAGTCTTGGGTCCGATTCCGGCAACCCCGGGGTAATTATCCGATGCATCCCCCATAAGCGCCTTAAGATCTATGATGAGTTTCGGCAATACCCCCATACGCTCCGCCACATCTTTCTCTCCATAAAGCCTTCCTTCGGAAAGCCCTTTGGTAGGCATATACACGAGCGCCTTGTCATCGGTCACCAGCTGCAGTATATCGCGGTCACCGGTCACGATAACCACTTGGTCGATGGAGTGCTGTTTACCCCCCTTAGAACGCACTACAGCGTCTGTAATGGTGCCAATCATGTCATCTGCCTCAAACCCGTCCATCTCAAAGATGGGAATGTGGAATGCGGCCACTGTTTCATGCACCAAAGGAATTTGGGATATAAAATCATCTTCCATCTTTGGGCGCTGTGTCTGGTAACCGCTAAATAACTTTTCCCGGAACGTCGGTCCGGGGCGGTCAAAGGCTACAGCGATGTGGGTAGGCTTGAGAGCCTGAAAGATTTTAAGGATCATGGACACAAACCCATACACGATGTGTACAGGTTTTCCTTCAGGAGAAGTAAGCGGCGGAAGCGCATGATATGCCCGGTGCATGACGGCATTACCGTCAATAAGTACTAATCGGTTCATGAAGATACCTAAATTTACAGACGCTTTTTATCCCCGCCCAACAGAGCAACAAAATCATCACCTTCAAGCGTTTCTTTTTTGATAAGCTCTTCGGCGACTTTATCAAGATCCTTGCGGTGTTTTTTAACAAGCTCAAGCGCTTTTTCATAGGCCGTATCCAAAAACTTTTTGACTTCACGGTCAATGGCTGACTGCATTTCCTGGGATATTGTCTGCTGTTCATAAAACGCCTTCCCCCACTCCGTCGCATCTGTTTGGGGTCCGAAATTAATGGGCCCCAAGTCACTCATCCCGAACTCCATCACCATATACCGAGCAATGCGTGTTGCCTGATTAATATCGTTGGATGCTCCGCTGGTCATTTCTTTAAATATCAGCTGTTCTGCAGCCCTGCCTCCCATGGTCATCGCCATCTCATCGATTAACCGTGATTTAGTCTCGTGCAGCCTGTCTTTCTCGGGCGGGGCCATAGTGTAGCCCAAGGCCATGCCGCGGGAAACAATACTAATTCGGTGTACAGGGTCAAGATGCGGGCTATAGTAATTAACAATTGCATGTCCCGCTTCATGATATGCTGTCATTTTCCGGTCAAGATCAGTCTGCAACCGCTTCTTCTCCGGCCCCAATTTCACCTTAGTGGCTGCCTCTTCAATATCCTTCATATCAATCTCTTTCTTGGCACCACGGGCTGCATGTATTGCTGCTTCGTTAAGCATGTTTTCAATATCCGCGCCGGAAAAACCCACTGTACGTTTAGCCACCTTGTCCCAATCAACCCCTTTATCAAACGGTTTGCCTTGTGCATGAATCTTAAGAATATCTTTCCGCCCTTCCAGATCAGGAAGATCGAGTACTACCCGGCGGTCAAACCTCCCTGGTCTCGTAAGCGCCGGATCAAGCAAATCACCGCGGTTGGTGGCCGCCACAATGAGAACTGCAGTGCTCGGCTCAAATCCATCCATCTCGACCAATATCTGATTTAACGTTTGTTCCCGTTCATCATGACCGCCCATCACACCTACACTGCGCATTCTTCCAATCGCGTCAATTTCGTCGATAAAAATAATCGCCGGTGCACTTTTTTTCGCCTGTGCAAAAAGATCGCGAACACGTGCGGCCCCCACGCCGACCAACATCTCCATAAACTCACTGCCGGCTATGGAATAAAACGCCGTTCTCGCCTCCCCTGCCATGGCTTTAGCAAGAAGTGTTTTTCCTGTCCCTGATGGACCCACCAAAATAACTCCTTTAGGAGTACGTGCGCCGAGCAACTTATACTTTGCGGGGTTCTTAAGAAAATCAACCACTTCTTCCAGCTCTTTTTTCGCCTCATCAACACCAGCTACATCCTTAAAGGTTACCTTGGGTAAATCTTTATTCCAAATCCTTGCCTTACTTTGCCCGAACTGGAAAATATTATCCTGCGCTCCCCTCGCCTGCCGGAAAATAAACAGGAAAAATGCGACAGTCAGCACCAGGGGAAGAACATTGGCAATAATCCCCATCCAGATGGCTCCCGCCGAAAGATCCTTTACATTTATCTCTACGGATTTGGGGTCTACGCCTGATTTTTCAAGAAGGGTCACCAGTGAATCCTGGGATTCTTTTGTGGAAGTATACGTCGTGTCATCCTTGCGGGTGACCGTAAGCTTCGTGTCTTCGATATCAATCGTTTTTACTGCCCCCTCACGGACATCTGCAATCACCTTGGATAAGGGCTTTGCTTCCGACTGTGCAGCCTGATTACTCAAGCTCCCCAGCAAAGAAAAAGTAAAAAAGAGGATAAACAATCCGATAACTACGTTCTTGAAACTGAGTTTCATCGGAAACGGGAATTGCTTCTTGGACTTCTTTCCGTTTTTCTTGCCGCTTACGGGGTGTATTTGTGCCATACGAGCGACAAGTATAGCATGTTAATCATGACTATTCACCTCCCGGCAAATTGACTCTGGCAGTGTGCTGTTGCACAATCAAAAACGGGCGCCATTATGAAGGACATGGTTGAAGGAGCACTGTACTTTCTTATTCATCCGCAACATCAGCATGAAGCGGGTACCCAGCAGGCCAGAACGCTGTGTTATTTTACTCGCGTTAAAAATCGCCTACAACGGCGCGACATATTAACCGAACAAGACGGTATGGTGACTACTGCCGGTAGCACAAATCTAAGAAATAGCGCGGCCCTCACCTTTGAACGCGCCTCCGCCGAAAGCATGCAGGGAGTTTTTGACCGGCTCATGACACAACCGGGATTACATGACCCTCACCAATTTCTGATGACTATAGCGCGTCTCAAAGGAGTAGCCGAAAACTTACCTGAATCAGAAGCCGGTAACTTTTTTCGTGCGATGATACGTGCAGAGGTTGCACACGGCATAGAAGGTGAAGAATGATCGTTACCGTATTTTTGCGCCGACGGCCATTCCTTCTGCTGAAATAAACTGCGGCTTATTATCCACCCCGCCCGCTTCGCTGCGAGGCGAGTCCACGGCAAGGATCATCCCCTGACTTTCTTCATCCATCATTTTACGCGGCGCGAGATTGGTGATAAAGAAAAATTGCTTCCCCGTAAAGTCGTCGGGAGTATAACCAAATCCCCGCACTCCGGTAAAAATAATCCGTTTACTATCTTCCCCCACATCTACGACAAGCCGGATAAGCTTGTCGCTCCCCTCTTTGTTCGCCGCTTCCACTACATGCCCCACACGAATTTCAACCCGGGCAAATTCATCAATAGAAATATGTGTGCCTGAGGTAGATTTTTGGTATTCAAAAAATGAATATGTTGTTGTAACGCCGATGGCGTCCCGAACACCCTTCATCGTTTGTGTCGCAACGGAAAGTGCGCGTGCCTGACCGCTATGCAATATCTTCTTTACCAAAGTGGGGTTGTTTTTTAACTCTTCATATGCTGAGCGGGCCGGACCAAAAAATGACATGAGGCTTTTGAATAAGTACTCTTTCACTTCAACGTCTGACACCTTCCCTGCTTTATATTGCTCCTTAAGTGCTGCAACCTCAGTAGGGTGACCAAAAAACCCTAAATAGGTAAACACCATATTTCCCTCAATATGCCCCGGATCAGTTGCATGTTTCCTTGTGGGGTCAGTATATGCACCCATCACTTGTTTTCGTACCACATCTTCGGATTCAAATATCGAAACTACATTACCTAGCGTCTTACTCATCTTCCGCTGTCCGTCAGTTCCCAGCACTACCGCCACCTCATCGGGGATAAAAGGGTCAGGCAACTTAAAAACATTTTTCTTATAAATTTTATTGAAGTATCCGGCTATGTCCCGCGTAATTTCTACATGCTGCTTCTGATCTTTTCCTACCGGCACCAAGTCCGCCTGATATAAAAGGATATCGGCTGCCATAAGCATGGGGTAACTGAACAAGCCAACATTGATATCGTCTTCCATCACGTCTTTTTGGAGTTTGTCCTTATATGCATGGGCGCGCTTAAGAAGACCCAGCGGTGTTACGTTGTTGATTATTGACTGGCATTCCGTATGCATGGGCACATCGGATTGACGGAAAAAAATAATGTTATTAAACTCACTCTCCGTCATGAAGCCACGAAGCAGCGCTAACTCATTAAGCACCAGCGTTTCTATATTGTGCTGTAGCTTAAACTTATCCTGGATGGTCGTTAACCCATGAAGATCCGCCACCATAAGAAATGTTTCATGGGACTTGGCCAGCTCAATAAATTGCCGGACTGCCCCAAGATAATTGCCTATATGCAGTGATCCGTCCCCGCTTGGAGTGATACCTGATAATAATCGTTTCATATGTTTCCTCCTTTTGATAATAGCATTACTTAGACTTCTTGGCGCCCCGTCAGAAAATGACGGGGCGCCATCGGTAAAACCTACTACACCATTCCTCCTTCCAAAAACTCCTCGTATGCCCCGAGATCTAACAGCCCATGCCCAGAAAGGCTGAAAAGGATGGTTTTCTTTTTTCCTTCTTCTTTGGCACGATTCGCCTCCTCAATGACCTGCCGTATGGCATGCGCCGACTCAGGCGCAGGAATGATACCTTCGGCTTGTGCAAACTTCCTGGCCGCAGCAAAAACATCCCGTTGTCCGTAGGCTGTGGCCTCCATCAATTTTTTGTAATAAAGAAAACTCACTAACGGCGAATCACCATGGTACCGGAGTCCACCGGCATGAATTGGCGAAGGAACAAACCCGCTCCCCATGGTGTACATTTTCATCAGCGGCGTCATACCTGCCGTATCAGCTGAATCATACCGGTACTCGCCTTTTGTAAGCGATGGACATGACTCTGGTTCAACCGCCACCACCCGGAGTGCGGACGCATTACCGGAAAGTTTATCCGCCAGGAATGGAAAACTTATTCCAGCGAGATTACTCCCTCCCCCGCAACAGCCGACCACAACATCGGGATACACTCCGCCCTTCTCCATCTGCCGTTTTGCTTCCAGACCGATAATAGTCTGGTGAGTCAGCACATGATTTAACACACTACCCAATGCATAATGGGCTCCGGGAGTAGTTACGGCTACCTCAATCGCCTCCGATATGGCCATCCCCAACGACCCCATAGTGCCCGGTAACCGGGAAAGAAATGCTTTTCCTGCCTGTGTTTCCACTGACGGACTTGCGATGACATCCGCTCCGTACAGGTGCATCACCGTTTTTCTGTACGGTTTTTGTTCATACGAACCTTTCACCATGAACACCTTGCACTTCATATTAAAAAACCGGCATGCAAGCGCAAGAGCCGACCCCCACTGTCCGGCTCCTGTTTCCGTAGTAAGCAGACTCACTCCTTCTTTTTTGTTGTAATATGCCTGCGGCAGCGCGGTATTGAGCTTATGACTCCCGACAGGCGAAGCCCCCTCGTATTTAAAATAAATGCTGGCAGGCGTTCCCAATATCTTTTCCAGACGGCTTGCACGAAGGAGCGGCGACGGCCGGTACGATGCATACAGCTCCCTCACCTCATCAGGAATCGGAATTTCTTTCTCCAAAGAAACCTCCTGCTTAATAAGTTCCAGGGGAAACAACCGCAAAAGTGCCTCCGGTCCTATTGGCTTCTTCGTTTTCGGATCAAGCGGCGGCTCCGGCAGCTCTCCCAAGTACTTATTCAGATAATAGGGCAGATTCAGATATGCATCCGGCATCTCCCGCTTTTTTAATATATTTTTTTTCATACCATATTCCTTTCGATAAATGTTTAATACAATACCCAAAAAACAGCCTTGTGCCGCCAGTATTCCCTTCCTAAGCTTTTCCAAAATAAATAAATATACATACTGTGTTATGTCATTAAATCTGCTACCCGTATGAACAATACGCTTCGGCCTTTACCGATAAAATGGCGCGTTGTTTTTGATGGAAATAGCATATGTGACCTTGCCCGTCTGATAACATAATCCTTTAGCATATCCATCAATATCTCTTTTCTTCGTAAATAGACCTTTATCCTTGCGTCCTGATACCGAACATACATAACCGGTACGCGTCTTGCCCCCATCTCCTGCAACGCCCGAACACGGTGATGACCGTCCAAAATAACTTTCGATTTTCTATCAACAATCACCGGTCTTCGAACCGCACCCCGTCTGCGAATTTGTGCTCGCACCTCGACAATACGGGCGCGGTCTGTCCGCTCATGTGCTACAAGTTTTTGTATATCAACCAATTGTATTTTTTGATGCATAATCCTCCTTATCACCCACAAAAAAGCCCTTACAAATCCCCAAAGACATACCTTGGAAATCTGCAAGGGCCTTTCCGCCTGCTGGCGGATGGCGGTGCCACCCTGCTATTTGTTATCTCAAAAAAAATGCTTCCCGAAGGAAGCACGTCAGCTGAGGATAACCTCATTCTTGACGAGCTCCGTTATATACACGACACTCGCTCCTGTCTTTTTACGGTTTCGGCTCCGTACTTGATTTAAGAGTCAGCTTTCCCCGGTTCCAACCCTCCGGATCAACGCTTTTATTAACTTGATGACAAGTATACCATAACGGGTCAATTCTCCGCCCGCAATGACTCTGCTACAATGTTTTTATGGACATCGGAAAGCTCTCGTATTACAGCCGGAAAATCCACCGGCTCAGTCTATGGTTTGTCGTCACATTAGGACTGGTGCAGATGGCCACAGGACTCGCCATGAAGTATCCTCAATGGCTGGCCTTTTTTAATCAGGAAAGTATCCGGCTTCTTCATTTTCAAACTGCATCATGGTTTGCTATTGCCTTTGGAGCACAGTTAACAACGGGAATGGTGATGTATTTTATTCCTATGATTATAAAATACAAACAAAAAAAACGTACGACAAATCCTCCGTCACCTCAGGAATAAAACCGCTTCAGTTCTTCATCGCTGGCGCCGGCGTCTGATCCAAGAAAACTCCGGCATAGACGGTACAATTTGGGGGATGTCCGGTATAAACCGATTTTAGCGCCCATCACCACCCTATCCCGCAATTTACTCGCGTTATAAAAATGAGCAGTGGCATTCTCACTAATTGCCCAGTCGCACGTCCGGCAAAGAGTGTCCACCCGCTCATCTTCTAACCCCTTTTTTACTACCATCATACCCGGGCTCGAAAAAAGTGATGCATAACTATCTTTACGGAGATTACCGATTATATGCTTCATCCCGAAATCCTGACAGCACACAAGCACATCACCTGAAGGTGTAAGAATATTACTGATTAAATGCAGCGGACACGACAGCCTGCCGCGGAGCCGTTTCACTTTCCGGCCACGGAGCATAGGATTAAGACCCGCCCGCGTGTGTATCGGCTGGTATTCAACCCCTACCTTCTGCAACACCGGTCTTAGCTTCGCGTGGACAGATTTTCCATGAAAATGAAAACTTACGTTTGGTGTCAGGTGCTGCACCGCTATCTCCATCACGCGAATTGCTGTTGGCGTTACCGGAATGCGCTCAATCATTTCATCGGAAGATACATGGATAATGAGTTTGTCGGTGCCGTCTTCAGACAAGGAGAGCAGCTTAAAAAGCCTCACGGCTCCATCTTCGGTCAGCCGCGCTAATGTGGAATATACCGTAACCTCATGCCCTTTCTTTTTGACGTAAGCAATCATATCCAAACACCTGAGGTTCTGGAACGGCTCCGATAATCCTCCAAATCCGATGCGGACAGTCTTCGGCACCTTATCAACGCACTCCTTAAATACCTCATAGGTCATCATTAAAGGCGAATGAAGTTCACGGGACCGGAGAAGCGTTAACCGCTGGGGGCAAAACGAACAGGCATTTGAGCACCCTGCTGCAGTTGTTACTTCTAAATAAGGTTGGGTAACTGGCATAACGGCAAGTAGTTTTATTATACAGAAGGAGCTTCGTTACCAGAAGAAGTAAACAGCGATACGATAACACCAACACAAATTGTGTTGCGGGGCCGGGAATCGCACCCGGCCTAGGAGATTATGAGCCTCCTGTGCAACTTTACACTACCCCGCGGTTTTTAATTCACCAAACGGCTTAAGTATATCAGAATAAGCGCTTAGCCTCAAGCTGAGTATAATACGTCTATGTGGTTTATTTATATTATTCTTTGCCGCGGCGATAGCCTATATACCGGAGTCACCAATAACCTTAATAAGCGCATGGAAACGCACCGTAAAGGGAACGGTGGCGCATACACTAAATCCCATATACCAATCCGCATTGTATACAGTGAACGTGTTCTGACCAAATCTGAGGCGCTGAAGCGAGAATATGAAATTAAGTCGTGGTCACGTAAAAAGAAGATAAACACGCTTCATCTGTCCATAAATACATCACCCGGAGGTTCCTCCGGGTGATGTATTGTTATACGCGTGTAACACTTACCAATCTCTTCCTCCGCGGTCATCACCACGGTTGTCGCGCCGGTCAAAACCACCGCCACGTCCACCGCGATCGTCTCGTCTTCCTCCTCCGAATCCTCCCCGTCCTCCTCCGCCACCTCGTCCTCCGCTGAATCCTCCACCGCCACCACCGCGATATCCGCCACCACCGCCACCACCGCGGTTTTCGCGGGGAGCCATTGGTTTAGCTTCATTTACCACGATTGATCTGCCGTCGAGTTGTGTTCCGTTCAAATCCTGGATAGCTTTCTGTGCGTCATCAGGATTTGTCATTTCGACAAAACCAAATCCTCTGGATTTACCCGTAAACTTATCGGTGATAACCTGTGCACTTGCTACCGGTCCAACTTGCGCAAAATGATTGCGAAGTGTGTCTTCTGTCGTATCCCAACTTAATCCTCCAACAAATAACTTAGCTGCCATAAAAAAATTCACCTCCTTAAGGTATCCCCATCTATCGCGTACCTATCCTACTAAAGCAACAGAATACGAACAGAAAGGTTAGATGGAGTCATTATACCATTTGACCCGTCGGAAAGGTTCACCTACACTAAACTCAGCCTATGAAACCACATCGATCAGCCGCGTTATTTTCTTATATCCCCGCATTCATTGTCTTTTTGTTTTTTAACGTTATAGTACTCGACGGCATATTGGTATGGAAATTGCTTCATACCGGCAATGTTCTCGGTACAACGACTGCCGATACATGCCCCGCCGCCTGTATTACCCGCATAAATCAAGTCGCAGGCAAAACAACAACCACTAGCGGTGTAAAGGAATACTTTGTCCCGCTGGGATCGGGTACCAGTGCAGCAAGTGATTGGGCAGATGTAGCCGGAGCCAGCGCATATGTAGATACTTCATCCTATGGAAAAATGAAAAAAGTCACTTTCGAAGCGACTATCTCCCAACCGGTAAGCAGTCAGAAGGTGTGGATCAGACTCTTTAACGCGACGGATAAACATCCGGTATGGTATTCGGAAGTCGTAACCGACAGCGCAGGACCCATCCTTCTTATCTCATCCCCTATCACCCTCGACACGGGCAATAAGCTCTATCAGGTGCAAATGAAAACCCAGCTAAACGGGGTCACAAGCCTCAGCCAGTCGCGAATTCACATTACAACGCACTAATCCCGTTGTTTTCCCCCCTCAATCTGGTAAAATACGATGACTTACGCCAGCGTAGCTCAGTGGTAGAGCAGTGTCTTCATAAGGCATTTGTCGCAGGTCCGATCCCTGCCGCTGGCACCCGTACTAAAAGAACAGGCTCCACCATTTTTTCCAGTTGGGTATATTTTTTTCCTCCCCGGATTCTCTCCCCTGAACGGCACCCTCAGGGAGCATAACGATGGTCTCCCCTTCTTTAATCATGCCCAGCTGATCTCTCGCCACACGCTCAACGTACGCATCGCTCCCCATATCTTTAAGCTTATCCTGTAAGGTATTATTTTCTGCCTGAATTTTAGCAAGTTCCCGCTTGCGGACATCCACAACATCCCTCCGCTGCCAGAGTTCTACTATCGTACGGCCGGCGGATATGGCCAACCCGAGGCTAATTAAAGCTACGGCAATCCGGATAGTATGGATAGGTGAACGCATCATCATATTGTGTTTAGGTCTAGTATATGATATTATAGGCTTCTAGTAACAGGTTCCATACCCAAGCTCTTTTCTGCCTCAATTGAACTGTGTATGACACCCTGGATCACCTACCATGACACTCGACCTGAAAACAGCTCATAAACAATTTGTGGAGTACCTCACCTCGAGGCGGCGTGCTCATGCTACCATCGTAGCATACAGCAAAGACATCGAGCAGCTTGTAGCATTTTTGGGAAATACCGGTAAAAAAGACATTACTACGATCACCAAGGAAGAACTAGAAGCCTTTCTCAAGAAGCTTGCCGTCGACAGCTATACCCCGAAGTCCGTTTCACGGAAAATAAACTCTATGAAGACATTTTACCGCTTCCTCAAAACAAGCGGCAGCATAACGGTAGATCCTGCAACTGACATAGAACACCCGAAATATGACGTCAAGCCGCCGCGCATTCTTTCCAAACTTGAATACCGTGCGTTACGTGACGCGTGCCGCGGCGACATACGGACACATGCCATCGTAGAACTGTTTCTGCAAACAGGCCTCCGCATTGGTGAACTCGCTAATCTTGGGATTGCTGACGTTAAAGACACAGAGCTTCATATTGCAGCCCAAGAAGGCCACGAAGAACGCATGGTGCCACTCAACCGTGCCGCCAAAGAAGCACTCGACAGCTGGCTTAAAGTGCGAAGTAGCGAAGCTAAGTCACCTTCGCTGTTTATCACAAAAACCGGCCGACCCCTTTTAATCAGAAACATCCGCACTGCCATAGACCGGTACTTTAAGGTGGCGGGTATTGAAGATGCAAAAGTGAATGACCTCAGGCACACATTTATCGCCCATCACCTCATGGCAGGAACAGCAATCACCACGATAAGCAAACTTGTCGGCCACAAGCGTCTTTCTACCACAGAAAAATACCTGGAGTTCATAACCGACAAACACGTCGAACACGTCAAGTTGGACGAGCTCTAAAAAGAGAGGTATACTATACGAAAGGCGATTGAGTCTGACCAGTCATCAGACGAGCTTCCTGATCAACATCTTTGAAAAGACTAATAATCAGGACGGGTTTGCCCGTAACCGCTATAAGTAAGAAGCAAGTAAGGTGGTACCACGAATTAGCGTTTTTGCTGACTCGTCCTTATAATCATATATAAGCGACGGGTTTTTTTATGGACAAAAACTTTGATCCGAAAACGACAGAAGAAGCAATTTACCGGATGTGGGAAACCGGCGGATTTTTTGCACCAAAAAAGGATAGCAACGGGTCCCCATTTAGCATTATCATGCCGCCGCCAAACGCGAATGATCCCCTCCATATAGGGCACGCGATGTTCATTACAATAGAGGACATTCTCATCCGCTATCACCGGATGAAAGGCGATCCCACTCTCTGGCTTCCGGGCACCGACCATGCCGGCATAGAAACCCAATTCGTTTTTGAGAAAAAGCTGGCTAAACAGGACAAAAGCCGGTTTAATTTTGACCGGGATACTCTATATAAAATGATTTGGGATTATGTACAGGAAAACTCCGGAGTGGCAGTAAACCAGATGAAAAAACTCGGAGCATCAGCCGACTGGAGTACATTCAAATTTACCCTCGATCCGGACATCGTACAAAGGGTGCTCGATACGTTTATCAAATTGCACCATGACCAGCTGATTTACCGTGGTCAAAAACTTATCAACTACTGCACCAAATGCGGAACCGGATATTCAGAGCTTGAGGTGGAGCACGTAGAGGAAACGACGAAGCTTTACTTTATTAAATACGGCCCGTTTGTACTTGCTACCACCCGACCGGAAACAAAGTTCGCCGACACAGCAGTTGCAGTACATCCCAAAGATAAACGGTATAAAAAGTATGTAGGCCAGGAAATAGAAGTCACCGGATTATTAGGCACCTTTAAACTGAAGGTTATCGCCGATGAGTACGTCGATCCCGAATTCGGCACAGGAGTTGTAAAAATTACCCCATACCATGACTTTAATGACTTTGACGTATGGCAGCGGCACCTTGATGAAATCCCCGCCCCCCAGCAGGTGATTGATAAACAAGGCAGACTTACGGCTCTTGCAGGCCCGTACGCAGGGATGAAAATTAAAGCCGCCCGGGAGCTGATTGAAAAACACCTCGACGAAAAGGGTTTACTGGCTAAACCCAGCGAAACCTACTCCCACAATGTGGGAGTCTGTTACCGATGTAAAACCATTCTGGAGCCGCTTCCGCTTACCCAATTTTTTATCAAAACAAAGCCACTGGTCACAGGTGCACTCAAAGCGCTGGATACCAAAGAAACTACGGTGATGGGGGCTGGTCAGGAAAAAATCCTCCGCCACTGGCTCAACAATATCCGTGACTGGAATATTAGCCGACAAATTGTGTGGGGAATACGGATACCTGTTTGGTATAACGTGAAGGGGCATGAGCATCAAATTACCGTCAGTTTTCTTGATAAGGAAAAAACGCAAAAACACGGTGCGCTTTCGCAGTGGGTCAGTGAATTTGGGCTTGATCACATTAAAAATAATCTTCAGCAGATAGATGTCGGCACGTGGGCGGACGGGGGCGCACCCTGGGTGGTGAGTGTGGATGAACCTAAAGCAGACGGACTATGGATCCAAGAAACCGACACCTTTGATACATGGTTTTCGTCCGGTCAGTGGCCAGTTGTCACACTTCAGGCCAATGGAAAATCCGCCTTTGACATGTTCTACCCCACCTCGGTTATGGAAACAGGCTATGATATTCTCCCCATCTGGGTCATGCGCATGATGCTTCTTGGTATTTATGTTACGGGGAAATCACCGTTTGGGGTCGTTTATCTTCATGGACTCGTCCGTGACGAAAAAGGCCAAAAAATGAGCAAATCAAAAGGAAACGTTATAAACCCGCTCGATATGGTCGATAAATACGGCGCTGATGCTATACGTATCGCCCTGGTTATGAGCTCAACACCGGGTCAGGATAAAGCGGTTGGTGAAAGCACCATCCGCGGTATGCGTAATTTTTCCAATAAAATCTGGAATGCCGCCCGGTATGTGTATCTGGAGAGGCAGAATAACACCTCAGTTACTGACAAACCCGGTAATGAAGATGCACACTTTCTTATAAAACTCAATGAAGTTCATGAAAGTGTTACCCAATTATTGGATTCATTTAGGATAGGGCTGGCTGCAGAAACCACACACAATGAATTCTGGCATTGGTACTGTGACGTAGCTATAGAACAACGGAAAAAAGGAGAAATCTCGCTAGCTGCACTCGAAAAAGGGCTTACGGTATTTTTGACCCTCCTCCACCCGTTTATGCCGTTTGTGACCGAAGAAATCTGGGGGAAGTTAACAGAAAAACAAAATTCTCCTCTCATTACTGCACCCTGGAAGACCTCATAACAAGCTGCTTAAAAAGCTGATCGCGTCGCAGAAGGAGTGGCAGCGGGCAAGCTAATTGTTGGTGTGGGAACGCCAACTGCTGCACCCTTAAACGAACCGATAATCTCATTAAAAAGCGCATCGTCCGTACTGAAATTCGTAATAATTCCTGCAGGCGAAAAATGATTAAATTCAATAGCAAGCGTTTCAGAAACAGGCATTAAAACACCCCGGATAGCTGTGAATGTATATCCTCCGCCGGTGCGACCGGTAAAATTTCCGCTATATTCATAGGCATAGGTACTTCCAAACACTACCTGCTTCATCGTGAACTCACGCCCGGATGCATCGGTTAAAATTGCGCCCCGGAAGTCCGGCAACAATTGTCCCTTTCCTCGGGGTGCAACCGTAAACCGGGTGCCGCCGGGTAAATTTGTCCCCTGCGAAGAACAACCCGAACTATCGCAGGTGGGCGCCTTCACGGTTCCCGGAAGCTGATAAGAGACACCGGGAATCGCTTTTTTGGTAGCTCCGCTTATTATCTCCATTGTTTGCCATTGGGCAACCCCCGGGGTACCTGAAACGCTTGCTGAGGGGGCTGTCACACTCTCGCCAACAGGCGTAGGATATGACGTGGGCACCACTACCTCATCACTGGGGAGAGGCGCAAAAAATGACCTGATTTGGCTGCTTAACCAAATGCCCAATCCAAACAAAAGCACGACAAAAAGTAGGGTGCCGATATGCCGCGTTCCCTTTTTGGAACGGTTAGAGGCAGCGGGATGCTCCGGTATTGTTGTTTTTGGAGGTGCTGCCACCGTGGAGTCCTTCTCATTAAACAGCCGTGTGGCTTCAGGAATGACGGACTCACGATCATCGTTTTCAGGGCTAAATGCCCGTGGGTTCGTCGGAACACTGTCTTCAGCAACAGGCTCCAAAATAGGCGTTTCTTCGTAATTGAGCGACGGTTTTTTCTGCAGATCCTGATTAGGAGACTCGTCCATACCACTTTATTGTACCCTCATTACTTTCTTACAAACAAGATGGCATTCGGTATATTTCTCCCGGGTCCGACTTTATAGCCCCCGCTCCATAAAGCGGTTGACCCTCCGCTATCCAGGTTAAGGGCATTATCAAATCCCATTGCCTTAAGGACAAATGCCACTTCCGCAACCGACGCGTTATGGACTACCCCAATATAGGCAATTGTCCCTTTATTCCCCACGAAACTTCTGCTTCCTTTGGATCCTTTTTTCGGATCACTGTCCCCCCCAAAATTATTATTTCCTCCTGACACCAGAAGCGGCTGCATAGCAAGCACCCCGTCAGGACCGGTATCCCTTCCCCAATCCATAGATCTGCCTACAAACCGCATGGAGCCCTGCAAAAATATGACTGCAGGCACGGTGCTGTACACATTGTTTTCTGAATTAAAATACACTTTGTTTTTATTCATAAGCAGCGTATCAAATGAATTTTTCTTATCAGCACAACTCGGATAATCAGCAGGACAAAAATACGATCCGTTAATCCCGGCGTATGCCCCGCTTCTCCCCACATAGTCCGCCAAGGACAGTGCCGGACAATCCCTCGCACAGGTGCTGTCAGAGGCTGTGTCTACGATAATGCGCGTTGAGCCCATGTCTCCCGCCACAATATCTACAAGATATGTACCGATATCAGTTTTTACCGATTGCCTGCTAAATCCCCCGGAAGGCAGAGCGTTATTTTCCGGTACGTTCACCGGGATTACAAAGCTAGCGGCAATTTTTTCTTTCGCCGCGACAATATCTTTATTGAGAAGTGCCAGCTGTGAAGACGCAGTCGCCCAACTGCGCTGTGACAGCGTATGTAATGAGTCGGCCAAACGCTCTTCCAGCTTACCCGTATCACGGGTAAGTCCCCGCAGCTCTATAAGCGATTCATAGGTATTCACTGCCTGCTGATAGGTTGTCTGGATATTCTTAATTTCTAACGCAAGGGCATCATTCCGGACAAACTGATCCTCATTTTTAATAGCCTGTAATTCTGACAGAAGCCGGTTGATTTCGACCTCTGTCTGCGTTTTCTGCACACGGAGCATGGCGCTTTGTCCCTGAAATACCCAAGTGGCAAATAGTGAAGCGCCCACGATAACGGCGATAAAAACAGAGAAAATAACAGCAGATGTAGAGACATGCCATCGAAACATCGGGGTCAGCCGCGGCGGCAAGCGTAACTTCATGGGTTAAGTGTAATACAATTTACGCGGGGAACACAATTAAAATCAGGCACCACTTATCCGCGCTCAAGATAAGAACCGGTTTCAGGATCAATACCGATAACATCACCCTCTTTGATAAATAAGGGGACGGTGATAACCGCTCCCGTTTCAACAACAACCGTTTTCGTAGCACCCGTTGCTGTATTTCCCTTGGCCCCGTCGTCCGCCTCTGTCACTTTAAGCCAAACTTTTTTAGGGAATCTCACTCCCACAGCATCATCACCAAACACCAACACCTGATAGGTGTCATTTGGTTTAAGGTATTTAATGAAATCAGCCAAAAGACTTTCGGCGATGTTGTACTGCTCGTAACTGAAATTATCCATAAAAACGTAGGAGTCTCCCTCTTTATATAAATATTGCATCTCTCTCGTATTTATAGGGAGTTCTTCCACTGATTCCCCGGATTTATAGGTGAATTCAATGACCTTGCCGCTTTTAAGGCTTTTCAGCTTTGCCCGAACAAATGCGCTTCCCTTGCCTGGATTTACAAATTGAAAATCCAAAATCTGGTTCGGCTCACTGCGGAATTCTATAAAGTTGCCTTTTTTAAATTGTGCGGTGGTAATTTTTGCCATAGGTTAAAAAATAAAAATCCCCCGTTGGGATGTGCCCATATTATCCCATAAACCGCCGCTTGAGGCAATTATGCTCCGGTCTCAAACATTTCTTCGACGGGGAAAAATAATGTGTCCTGAATGCTCGGCGCATCCGCGAATAACATGACAAGCCGGTCAACACCAACGGCAATGCCGCTGCAGTCGGGTAACCCCACTTTCAGCGCTTCTATAAAATCATGATCATAATCATAGGTTGTTTTTCCGGTGCGTCTAATTTCTTTTAGTTCATCTTCAAACCTCGTTTGTTGCTCTTTCCAATCGGTAAGCTCACTGTAACAATCCCCCAGCTCAAGCCCCGAAATATAAAACTCGAAGCGTTCGGCAAACCGGGGGTCGCTAGCCTTTCTTCTCGCGAGTGCTGCCATGCTCCCCGGAAACTCATAGAGAATAGTCGGCCTCCCGCGACCCAAATGAGGTTCCACTTCGTTAAGAAAAATCTGGTTATATAACTCCTCCCATGTACTCTCTGGTGTTACCGTATACCCCTTCGCCATGGCTATCTTACCCGCATTTTCCCTATCGAGAAATTCTACAAAATCAGTACCTGCCCATTTGGCAAACGCTTCCGCCATGGTTAACCGCTCCCAGGCTGATTGAATGTCGACGCTTCTCCCCTGATATACGAGCGCATCCGACACCCCTGCTTTCTTTTCTTCAGACACCTGAATCTCATGATGAATAAAACGGATAAGTGCTTCACAATCGCTCATAATCTCCTTGTAATCCACGCCCACCCGGTACCACTCCAAAATCGTGAACTCGGGGTTATGGGTTTTGCTCTGTGTTTCCATATTGCGGAAACTCTTGGTTAAGGCATAACAATTACCCAAGCCCGCTGTCATAAGTTTTTTGAGAGGCACTTCCGGCGATGTAGAAAGATAGCCTGGTTTTGCCTTCCTGTTCCGGTCCAAAAGCTTGGTTTCAAATACATCCAGATAGCTTTCGGCAGGAGGGTTGGCGATTAAAAGCGGCGTTTCCACCTCATGAAACTGGTGCGTATCAAAAAACGTTCGTATTGCCCTCAACACCTTCTCACGGATGAAGTAGCGGTCCCAAAGTTCAGGGTTACGATAAAGTTTTTGCCAGGTTTTCATAGTACATACACTATTTTCTAGTTAAAAAAACGACATACAGAATACCCACCGCTTACTTTCGCCGGCGGAGAGATCTTTTGGAAGATGTGGTAAATACTTTTGCCACAAACATGAGGTAAACAAACTCAACTAATCCTGCGGTGTGTACAAATAGAAAAAAAATAAACCATCCCCTATCATTTCTTCTGGCAGCATGCCAAAGCGATAAACCAGCCCAAACCAAAGACCAAACAGTGAGAATCTCTAAGCCTACCCTCCATACATGAGGCAAATCACCTTGAGGGTTACCCAAATACCAGGGCATCATATTAGAGGAACTTCATGACTTTGGATTTCTGACGGAGTTCCATAAACCATGGCTGTAGCTGTTCGCTCACCTGGTTACTTATAATAGCGCGCTTTGCCTCTTCCCTCAGCTGCGCGGGCTCTGTTGCCGTAAGCGTAGCTCCGCTTGTTGCTATATAATTATCAATGTCGCCATCGGTAATCACAAGATTCTTTGTAAGTAACCGCTCCACGGTAAGTTGAATTATCAGCTGTTGGTTGAAGTCAGATTCGGAAAGCCCCTGAAACTTAAGAAAATCCTCAAGGCTTACTTCGGTTCCCAGGCTGGAAAGTATTTCCTTTTGTTTGACGGCAATATCTTCTGCAGACACCTCGACTCCTGTCTTTCTCGCTTCTTTCTGGATTAGTGTCTCACCAATCATCCCCTCAAGCGTCTGCTGTCCATACCGCGTCCGCAATGTTGCGTTAAGCTGCCATGAAAAAATTGGCTGGCCATCTACAACAGCCGCTACAACCCAACCCTTGTTAACTGCGACAAGAACCAAAAAGAGGACAAAAAGTCCGCCAAGAATCCAACGCCAAGGGAAACTCCCCTTTACAGAAGGTGTTGACACCTGAGATTCATAAGAAGGAGGAACGGCAACGACACTCTTTTTGTTTTGTGCTTTCTTTGTCATATCTATGGAGAATACCATAGTATTCATGGCTCTTCAAGAAGAAACGCTGTTATCATTTGTATACCTGATTTGATACATGTTGTGCTACACTACATGATAATCCCATGACGAAACGGACCCCCCCAATTGAGACATCTCCGCCAGCGACGGCAGCCCCTGAGGAAAAGGGTTTATTCCCGCACTATACCCGATTATTCTCCGCAAGCCGATTTAGCCCGGTGATCAAGCTTGGCGGCAGACTCCTGTTATGGATAGTGCTTATTGCCGGAATTGGCATAAATATAGCTGCCCTTCACCGTAACCCCGAAAATGTCCCGGCTTGGACAACCTTTGTTTCACGCGCGGCCGATGTTTTGGGAACTACCGACTCAACGAATACGGACTCTGGGTCAAATACCAAAACCAATGAAGCAGAATATTCATTCTGGATCGAAGTAATAAACTCACATCCGGACTACCGGGATGCCCACGTTAACGCGGCAATACTTGCCTTTAAACTTGGACTGTTAAATGAAGCACGGTCTCACACCAATAAGGTAAAAGAACTAGACCCCAACTATCCGGGAGTTATGCAACTGGAAGATTTACTGAGCAAAAACTAAACAGTTATTTGCCTTCTGCCTTTTTCTCTTCATCAGGCTTCTTTTCAGTACCCGCTGCATCAGGCGCTGATTCTACACCAGGAGTCGCTGCTTCTGCCCCCTCAGCTGAGGCTGCTTCTGCTACTGCGGCATCTGCGGCAGCCTGCTCCTCGGCAGCTTTACTAACAAGCTCGCCTACGCGCACGACAATAACGGCAAGATCAGTCAAAATAGTTACTGCAGACGGTACGTTAATATCCGAAACCTTTAATTCCTGGCCAACTTCTGCCAATCCACTCACATCAACATCAAGCTTCTCGGGCAAATCAGTTGGAAGTGCTTCAACCTCAACTTCAGAAAGAAGTGATAATACAACTCCGATTTTTTGAGCAACTGCAGGAGCTTCGCCGGTTACTACCAGTGGTACATTTGCGTGAACCTTTTCCTTAAGATCAACCTGATGAAACTCTACGTGCAGAATAGAATCCTTTACCGGGTCTTTTTGTACATGATGAATTAGCACAGGTTTCATTCCGCCATCAATCACAAGCTCAACAAGGCCGGTCTCATGCGCTTCTCCATACACCTTTATGAAATCAGAAAGCTTAAGTGAGAGACTTTCGCTTGTTACTTTTTTTCCGTAAACCGTAGCGGGAATAAGACCTTCCCTGCGGAGACTGTCCGGTTTAATTTTTTTGACGTCCCGTTTTGAGCCCTGAAGGGTATGTTTTTTCATAAGTTTTTGCGGAAGAGCATTCTGTATGACGCGTCTTTCGTAAGATCTGTATTGTACTCAAGTACACCCGGTTTTGCAACTCCCGCCTCGCTAACGACCCCCCAACTTTGGGGATAAGCAATAACCGTTTGCCAGGGAAACTGCGCTACACCCGCCTGCTTCCTCAAGGTGAACTGAAACGTTCCCTGCCCCTTAAATGCGACCGCTCCGGGTCGCACCCATCTGATCGACAACTGACGTGTTTGCCGTGGTACAACGAGAAATGGCACATGTATCACCCGCTGATCTCCAATCTGTTCGTTAATCCAATATGGTGCTGGTGGAGGCACCACACTCCCCAAATCCCGGATAGGAACTTCGACCCCATCAAGCGCAATTGACCGAACCTGCGCATCCGAAGGCATAACTAACCGCATGTAACTCTGATACCCTCCTCCCCCGCTTTCCTGTGCATGCGCACTATTCCGTATATTCATGGTCAATGTATGATCAATGTCGCCATTCTCCATAATTGCTATCTGCGAAACTGCTTCTTTTGTGACAAAAAAATTACTTTTATTAATACTGAGGTTCGCGTCAATAACTCCAACACCATCACCTACACAATCCATATCTTTATACGGAGCCTGACACTCCTGGATGGCAACTCCGCCATTCCACCCCCACTGGGTTACCAGCGATTGCAGCTCTGAGTCAGGAAAGTAAAACTGCAAATCACGCGCTTGAATGGATTGAGTCAAAACAGAAAGCAAGCCACCTGCAGATAACGATGAGTCGGTAGTAATTCTCGTCAACACCGCACTGATCAGAGCCCCCAAAAAATCTTTCTTTTGGGTGCTACCGGGGAAAAAATCCGTTTCCGTATAAAGCAGGGACTTTGCAAAAAAATTGTTTTCTGAAATACGCTCATTAAAATCCAAAAGCTCAATTGGTCCTGTAATCCTGAGAAGCTGGGTCACCATAGGAAGACTCACGGCGATAACGCCGTCAACAGATTGGCCCAGTTCTTTTTCATAAAACCATGCTGCCATTGCTCCGCTCTTCTCGAAATCAGGATCCCAATTACTATCACGCAAATACCAATGTTCCTGCCCGATAATTTCGCGGATAGGAAGCGGTGGGTCAACATGTCCTTTCAGTTGCCCGTCGGCGGTATACACATCCTGTACCTCTAATACATCAACCTTGCCGTCTATAAATGATACAACTAATAAACTGCCGATAAATCCTCCGGTCGGACGAAGCTCCATGCTGTTTTGAAGAAGAACCAGATATGTCTGTTTTTTTCGAAACCCCGCTATCCTTGGATACAGAGTAAGAAGCCGATCGGTATATCCAACTATTCCTCTAAGCTCTGTCAGCTTAATCAGCCCCTTCGACATGTACGTCGACACGGTCTTCGTTTGAAAAGGAAAACGCTGAGACTGCGATAATGAATTTAACTGCGCGGATATAAGCGCGAGATGTTGGGAAACACGCGAAACCTCTGTCGCCAAATTAATTACGTCGGAAACTCCCGCTTTCTGTGTTTTATCGTCGGGAAACAAAACGCCGGCAGCAACAACCTTACTTGTTTGAAAAATTGTCAGCACTCCTGTTTCCGTTGATGCAATTTGCGAAAGAATAGATAGCAGTCTGTCCTGGTCTTCAACAATTCCGCTTTGTCCAATAAGCAGAAGCAACGGAGACCCCAACGCCAACAATCCCCTCGACGCCTGTAAATAGGTGTTGCTGTACGCTATGAGCGGAGGAGTAAATCGGGTATTCCCATCGGTTAGTGTTTTTCCGCTTAACGCCAACAACGTTACCGTTGCCACTACGGATAATAAATAGAATATAAAAGGCAGCAATACCGAAAAAATTAATACGGTAATAACAACGCCGACCCGTTGTATATTCATACTATTACTCGGCCTTCCGAGAAATTCCTTTTGCTGATAAATTTGCCGCATAGCACTATCAACCCGCACACGGTCATTCCTCCCCCTTTTCTCCATGTCAGGCGACGGCTCACGTGGCGGTTCATGTGGCATTACACTAGCCTTTCTGGGGGCGCTGGGCTCTTTTCGGGCGTTTATACTATTGGCTTTCCCTGTGAAAAAATACAAAAATATTTCCTGCACTTCCTTCGGCGTTAGTTGCCTGGCATCAATATAGTACTGTTTAACATTGTGTGACTTAAGTGAAATCAGATCCTTCTCATCCCCTTCGTATACAATTGCCAATTTTTTTGCATTCCCCCATGAAGGAGCATCGAAAAAAGATTTCACGAAGTCAGTGTCACCTACCCCGATCACATACCAAGGAGCACTGTTTGTTTCACGATTCACCGCCACGCGACAGCCATTCTGTTCCAGATATTCCCGCAAGGGTTGGACCCATGAAACATCCTGCGCCTGTATACGGGCCGATGGCGCGTTCGATTCAGCACTATCATTTGTAAATTGAGCAGATGAGGTCATAGAAGGGGTTAACTACCGTTAACTGTATTATGACAAACAGCCGCACCGAAAACAACTGAAGCGATTAGACGTAAACGTGTAATCACACGGATACATCACATGAGGCAGCATGGCTGGTGTGGGAATTGGATCAGGATTCGTCAAGCGCTTTGTTCACCTGGAAATCGGCCGCGCTATTTTGTTCACGGGGTACCGCACCATAAGTAACATTTATCCCTAACTCCGATTCCAACGACCGCACTTTCATAAGCAGGTCGCGCAGGTGGGGCTGTTTAATTTTATAGAGACCATTTAACTGGTTTACAACCAACGTTGAATCGAGATAAAAACTAACCGTTGAGCCGCTGTAATTTTTTCCGCTGTCTCGCAAATAAGTTAATGCTTCAACGACCGCTGTGTACTCTGCGGTATTATTAGTCCCCTCCCCTATTCGTTTACCAAAAGCGGCAATAAGCTTTTTATTTTTTTCGCCGCAATTACGAGGTGAAGCGCACGTACACTCTTCTATCACTACCCCGATACCGGAGGGGCCCGGATTACCTCTTGCTCCTCCATCGGTATGAATAACTAACTGCATACTATCCCCCTTTATTAAATTCCATGGGCTAACGCCCATGATTTCTATAAAACTGATGAATTTCTCTCACCCCCTCCGCTGGCTGGCGGATGCGGACGATCATTCATCCGCGAGCTTTAGCTCATGGTTTTCTGATCGGTCAAATAAACACGCGGCAAAACATAAAATGACGTGGCGACCAGAACAAAAAACTCTGATCCAACGGTTATCCACGCCGCCGCCATATAACCGTATACCGGTATTAATACAATATTACCTATGATATTGGCAAGCATCGCTATACCGTGAATGATTAGCAATGCGACTAGCTGTTTTTGCGCAATAATAAACCACATAAATAAAGCTGACACAAAAAAAATAGGAAGCCCAATAATCAATACGCGGAGTGGAGCCACACTTGCTGCAAAATCGGGTCGGACAAACGTCACAAGTGGGGCTGCAAACCATAACCCCAGAATAAGAGTAAGTGAACTCAGCAACAAAAACTGCAACGACCGAATAAAAATAACCCGCTGTCCGCCGGGGTTACCTCCTTGTGCCTGCAAAAGCAAAGGGTATACAGCATTCATAAAAAAAATTGGGACGACAAGCGGAAGCTCGAAAACTTTATATGCTAATCCATAAATACCTACCTCCTCGGTAGACCGGCTGAGCGCGAGGATGACACTGTCAGAGTGGAAGTATATAAGATTAAAAACAAGAGCCAACCCGAGTGGTGCACTTTCATTAAGTAATCCCAAAAATTGCCCAACGTTAAATGTCGGACGTATTACCGGTAACTTACGCTGAACAAGATACAAGGCAACAATGGCAGTCGCCAAACTACCCATAAAAACAGAAACAACACCGAGCAGGGGTCCGCTTATGGGGGATAGAATCGTCAGCACTAAGGCGGTTGTGACCAAAAAAAATGACCCCACATTTTGTGCATTCGTAGAATAGTCATAGCGCAGCATCTTCTGAAACAACGCGTTGGTTGTCGTCGTTATCGCTTGGGCAATAATAACCGGAACAAGCAAAATAATACCCAGGCGCACCAGGGGAGTATATCCCTGACCTAGGGTATGGGGGAAAAACGAAAGTATGACAAGCGCCACAACCACCAAGACCGCGCTTACGACAAGCCGCAATCCTAACAGAAGCCGCCACTGATCGGATGAAGTTTTGGATAGTGCGCCGTTTTTAGTAACAGTGCGCTGAAGATAGACCGCATTAAGCCCAAAATCTGCAAGAAGATAAAAAAATCCGACGTACGTTGTTATTTTTACAAAATCCCCATAGCCCTCAGGACCAAATTTCTGAGCAATAAGAAGACTGACAATAACAATGGTAACCGAACTTACAATCCGTCCGATAAGCTGACTTACGGTGTTCCCGGCGATGACTCTCCGTAACGACCCCTTAGGAAACCAATCTTTCAACATGGGGTCATTGTAGCAGAAAAGCTATAATGTATTACGTCCGCCGTCCTAAAAATAAGGAAAGACAAAGGGTAAAAAGTAGTTGGCCCTGCTGAAGCGTCACCGGGTAATGATCAACAAATCCCAATAGATACATCCCTACAACAGGGAACAGTAGCACCACGTAATCACTTCGCAAAGCACCGGGATGAAAAAACATTTGCATTAGCCTCTGTCTAAATAGCAAAAGAATCAGCAAAATGCCGAACACACCCATTAATCCGGTTTCCGCAAACCATAACATATATATATTATGAACTGGCTGTAAGAAGTTGCCGGCTCTGTTGGAAAAAACGCCGGGTAACGAAACAAGAAAATTTCCAAGCCCTACGCCGGTAATCGGAGAATACTGCCAAATAGCAACTGCTGACCGTTGTAATTCCTGACGTCTTACTATCGACTCGTCAGACGCCGCAGGAAAAAACAATATGAGGGTGATAACAAAAAAACAAACAAGCAGCAGGGGACTGATGTACTGCTTTATGAAAGAAAATGAGGTATCCAAAGATGCTTTCTTCCGAAGTATGGCATAGGATACGCCGCCGGCAAGCAGACCGACAAACCAGGCGCTTCTACTAAACGATATAAATAAGCCGATAAGCGCCACCAATACAACGGCAGTAGTAAGCCAGCGATTTTTTTTGTTATATACCAACGGGTAAACAAGATAGGGAAGTGTAACCGCAAGAAACCCCCCCAACACGTTTGGGTGTGGGAAGGTCGCATAAGGACGAACCAACATCCTGCAGGAATATTCATTGGGTAAACAAAGGGTAAACCGCGCCACTCCGGGCGTGTCCAAAACAAACGTCCGTTCGCCAATTACCCAGAATACTCCGCCTAATGAATGCTGAAGAATAAATTGCCAAATGGCAAGTAAAGATGAAATCACTACAGCAATACTGATAGGTAATAGTATTGTAGATACCTTTACCCTTGAATGGATAATATACCAACCCAAGCACAGATACTCGATGACTTTTGCCCATTTGTAAATAGCAATCTGCGGACTCTTTGCAAAATATATATTAATGAAGATAAGTGCCACGACGGCAATACCTATGCCGATAGACTTCCATGTGGGTAAATACAAAATCTGACGACGCTTTGGTAAACTTTCATGCCCCCAATAAATGAGAGTAAGAATAATAAGTATATCGGTGAAATAAATAGTCGGAGACAAATAATCTATGCGCCTACCCAACACATATGACCACTCAGGCCATACATGTAACCCTAGTTGTGTAGGAAGAAAAACTATGAGAAGAAAAAATAATTTCCTGTGGATTGCCATTACGGCTATTATAGCAAGAGAACAATAATTAACGGCTTATTGTTCGTTATCGCAGCGATATACTGCCCACCGACCGTATTAGTTTTTGAAAGGGGTAAATAAAACGCTGCAGAACTAGACGGTATTTTATACTGCGTCTTCCAATTTTGGCTTAACAAGAAGCACCCGCTCATCACCCTCGCCGGATGATTCGGTGATGATGCGTTCATCACCTGACAAAGTTAGATGGATTATTCTCCGCTCAGCAGGGGACAAGCGGGAAAGTTCAACTGGTCTGCCTGATGCAAGCGCCCGTTCGGCTGCGCGCTGTGCCATATGCATAAGCGCTTCCTCACGTTTCTCGCGGTAATCGCCGACGTTAACGTATGTCTTTACCCAACGGCCAAGTTTTTTGGACACAATAATTCCCAGTATTACCTGAAGGCTTTCCAGCGTTTTTCCGTGATGCCCGATTAACAACCCCGTCTCTTCAGTGCTGATATTTACACGGAACGCATCGGTTTCATCGGTGGTAACCGTAACAGTTCCCACTATTTCCAGCTTACCCAATAGTTCTTCTGCGATACTTGTGACGGCTTGTATATCATCCATATTATTTCTCCTTATTTATCTGGAGTTGTTGCATAATACCAAAAAGTCCGAAAACGTTCCAGTAGAGAGCTAAACCGAGCGGAAACTGGTAAGCGAAAATTCCGAACATGATGGGAGTAATCATCGCCATCTGCTTCTGCATTTCCGCTGCCGTATCTTCAGGCTTCTTCTCATCTTTGCCACTTACGACCAGCTTCTTTGTCGCCTCTGTCGGACTCACCTGCGGCATCATCAGCTTGCTCTGCCACCACTGAAGTCCTGCAGTAATAACCGGAATAAGCAGGAGCCAATACCCGTCTGACTGCCACTGGCTTGGCTTTATCCCGAGATTCGTACCAAAAAAAGATAAATCAAGCGTGCCGATTTTAAGAACGGGGGAGTACACCACCTGATTTATTTCCTGTGTCAGTTTAACAAGGTCACCGTTTTGCAGCACCTGATAAAACACGTTATAGAGTGCAATAAGCACCGGCATCTGGACAAGAAGGGGGAGGCAACCGGCAGCAGGATTTATGTTGTGCTGTTTATATAAATCCATTTGTGCCTGTTGAAGTGCTTTTTTATCATCTTTGTGTTTTACATTTATAGCATCGAGGTGCGGCTTGAGCTGCTGCATTTTCTTGGCTGATTTCATTTGCGCGGCCATAAGAGGATAAAGGATGAGTCGTATAACTACGGTAAGCCCGATCACGGCAAAACCCAAAGGACCCGGAATATGCATCCATTCAAAAAACTTATACAGCGCGACAAGAAGGTTAATAATGGGCCACACGAGTAACTGGTTCCAAAGAGTAGGGTTGATCATAAATAGTATTTAGTGGGAACGGGATCCATTCCGCCCTTTGCCCAAGGATGGCACCGGAGTATCCGAAGCATCCCTAACCACAATCCGTAGATTATACCATAGCGGCTAATGGCTTGATACATATATTCACTGCAGGTTGGCCGGTATCGGCATGCGCTATCAACAAGCCAAAGAGACTTAAGGATTCCTGTGTCAGGCGAAAGATATCGCTGATACCAGCGGATTGAAGCAAGCAATAGTTGTTTGATCATAGTGTTAGTAGCCCGGCCTTGCCAAACAGGGCAAAAAGTACGGGTTTCATCGTGACATAGGTCTCGGATGTTTTGGCTTTCACCACAACAACTGCATCAACGCAGTCGGCAATATGCGGCAATTCCCGGTGAACGACCTCACGGATCAACCGTTTTATTCGGTTTCTTACCGCCGCTCGTTTATCTACTTTTGTCGAAACAATAAAGGCAAACCGTTTACCACCCTGATTTTTTTGGAAAATAATTTCCATTGATTCATTGCGCACCCGTTTGCCATGGCGCATGAGAGGAGCAATATGTATGGAAGGAAGACGCAGTTCTTTTGGAAGCATGAAAAAATTAGACGGTAAGTTTTTTCCGTCCCGTCGCACGGCGGCGCTTAAGCACCAGTCTCCCTTTGACGGTTTTCATTCGCTCACGGAATCCGTGAGTTCGTTTTCTCTTAAGTTTTTTCGGCTGGTATGTCCGTTTTGGCATACATATAGTATATCGAATTAACCGGCTGAGTACAAGTAAGGGGATAGAAGGTCCTTATAGGTACTGTGTACTTCCGGATCACACCGTGCCGTCACCAAGCACGCGGACCCAGTGCTTAAACTGATTACCGCGGTCTTCATAGTCCCGGAACAAATTATAACTTGCGCTTCCCGGAGAAAGCACGCACACTGCTCCTTTTTGGGTGTGAGCATACGCAAGGCGCACAGCTTCTTCCATGGTTGTTACATCAAACTTTTTTATCGATCCCTTTTGCACCTCACCGATCGCCTCCCATATTTTTTTACCCGTATCCGGAAAAAGAATAACCGCTGAGACGGTGTGGCTCCGCAAAAATGCCCCCAGCTCAGAAAAATCCAGATGACGATCGTAGCCACCTGCGATAAGCGTGGTTCCCTTTGTACCCAAAGCACCCAAAGCATGAATGGTTGCCTGGGGAATAGTGGCAAGTGAATCATTATAAAACCTCACCCCTCTAAACTCACCGACAAACTCCAGCCGGTGGGGGAGCGATTTAAAAGGCGTAATTGCGCTCGCAATAGCTACCGCGGACATACCCATGAGGGAGGCGACTGTTATAGCCGCCAACACGTTTTCCTGATTACCCAAAAGCGGCACATCAGACATAGTTATTACTTGTGTCCGGGCGCCCTTTATAGTCACCTCGGCAATACCATCATGAATAGCAGTAAAGCTGTCAGGATGATATTTCACGCTGTAGGTAATTTTTTTTGACTTAGCAGCATCCGTAAAAGACCGGAGGATAGTGTGCTCCGGGTTATACACCACCAGGTCTCTGTCTGTCTGGAAGCGGACAATGTTTGCCTTCGCGTTTGCGTAACTTACCAGGTCAGGGTAATAATCCAGATGCTCAGAGACTATTCCCAGCATAACGGCAATATGGGGGCTGTACCGGCAGTCATATAACTGATGGCTCGAAAGCTCCACCACAAACACTGTTTTGTCCGTTGCAGAATCAAGCGCATCCAGCATCGGCCTACCGATATTACCGACAAGCCGCACATCGTCATGAACGCTTTCCAAAATATGTGCAATCAGGCTTGATGTTGTGCTTTTCCCTTTTGTGCCGGTAACGCCTATTGTTGTCCCTGTTACTTTGGAAAAAAAGATGTTCGTGGCACTCGTCATGTGTCCGCCTGAGGCAAGATACGAAACAATCTCCGGCAAATATGGGGATATACCGGGACTCCGAATCACCGTGTCGTATTCGGACAAATGGGACAGATATCCTTCACCGTTGTACACCGTTGTCCCCTCCATAGTTTCCCCGGACATAAGATCGGGGGCAATGTGTTTATCAGCCACCCCCACTCTGAGCGTAGGGTAGTGGACGTGAAGCCATGACAGAACGCTTTTTCCTTCGCGTCCAAACCCCAAAATCAATGCTGATTCGCCACGTATTTCCTGCATAGCCGCTATACCTTCTTCCGGTATTCCGCTAATTGCTTCTCCCAATAATGCCGCAAAATGGTAAGGTGCTCCGGCGGGAGGTTTGCGGTGTCGCCCCATTCCTCTAACACGGTGCGCTCGAGCAATACCAAATCATCGTCCATGATTTGTAAATCGCTTTTAATCGCAAGGAGTCCTTCGGGGATTTCCCGTGCCTCATCTTTACACTTGTTTATCACCAAAAGCAGAGCGAGCTTTGCTTCATCCCGTGTTCCCACGCATTCAAACGGCTTAACAGGAGTAAGCCCTACCAGTGCCCGTATATGCGTAAGTATATTTTCATCACGGAAATAATCACTGCCGAATATTCTGACAAGTGTTGCCTGCGGAACAAAAGGGGAAAGCGCTAAATAAGTAAATGCGCATTTGGGACACTTGCCGCACCAGATATTTTTTTTGCTCCCCACATTACAACTACGGAACGATCCGAAATATTGCGGGAACGACGCAAACAATAACCCAATCTGCACATCATTTAAGGGACGGAGAAAACTAAAGTACGATGCCGGCTCATAAAAGGCATCCGCTGCGTACGAGCGGAATGACTCCTCAAAACGGTAACTTTTGGAGTATTGGTGATTCACCTCCAGCCCTCTGTACATCACATTTCCTTCGTTCGCACTCCGTTCGTTTGATACGATAACGTATTCGTTTCCATAAATAGCGGCTACCGTAAGCCCCAAAAATGCCAGGTATGCAGAAAATGGGGTGTGACCGTTAAGATACCCCCGACCATTTAACTCCATAAGCTTAGGGTCCATAACCCGGGTAACAACAACCGGAGAAGAAAGCCCAGAAGCCGCAACACT
>JACRMP010000019.1 GCA_016214885.1 Candidatus Gottesmanbacteria bacterium
CCACTTTCCATCCGCCGATACGGAGCTCGCGGGTGACTTCATGTTGTGTGATCTTGGGCATTGCGATGATGATTACCGGGAAACACCAGACAGCAAAACTATAGAGTGTTGGAGGAAGCGGTGCTGATGCCGGTTTATCCAAAAAGCTTGTTAAACCCAAATATACGGCGCAGAGAATGGTGTACCAGAATGCGGTAGAAAGCTTAAACTTCGGATTTTTGTAAACCAACAGAAGAGAAGCGAGTATGATGAGCGCTACCCCGAAAATTTTTCCTCCTGAAAGCGGTTCCCGCAAAAAAAGTATGGCACCCATAAATCCAATGACGGTGTTGAGACGGAAAATAATGGAAAAGGTAGATGCATCCATTCCCTGACGGGCAAAAAATTGTGTGCGTTCATATAGTCCGTAGAGGATAACCGTAGAAGCAAGCAGGAGGTATTGCCCGGGGGTTAGTGTGAGAAGCGGAGACAACGATCCGCCCTGAAGCAGAAAAAAAAGAATCGCAAATGCCGATCCCCACAAATTAAATACTACCGCAAATATCCGGGGGTGAGATGTCTTAATGGAAAGAACCCGCATGAGGAGTTCCTGGGCAGCAAAAATAAAAGCTCCGGCGAGAGCCAGAAAAAACCACAACATGCAAAGAGTATACGCTTAGTGCGATATGATTTCGATGGGATTGCTTACAAACACTGCGTGATATAATTATAGGGTATGGTAAAAAACACGGATATCGAAGAAAAATATTTTGGATTTCTTTTCCATTATTATCGGGCTGAGGTATACCGCGAAACGAACTGGAGAAGCCGGATGGATGTGACGACAAACTGGGTTATTGTAGTTACCGGCGTTATGCTGTCATTTGCCTTCGGCGAAGCCCAGGCGCCGCACACTATCATTCTTCTTAATTATCTCGTTGCGCAGTTTTTTCTGTATATAGAGGCGCGCAGATATAGGTATTATGCCATGCTCCGTTCTCGTACCCGGCTTATGGAAGAACATATTTTAGCTCCCATATTCACCGGCGCTGAGGAGAAAATACCGGATGACTGGAGAAAAAAATTGGCGGCCAGTCTTACTCACCCCAAAGTATCGATGTCAAAAATTGAATCACTCGCCTGGCGGCTACGCAGGCAGTATATGGTGCTGTTGCTGGTTATATTTATCGCATGGATGGCGCGTATCTACATGTTTCCGATACGGGTAACAACATTGTCTGCAGCCATCGGGCAGGCAAGTGTTGGGATTATTCCGGGAGCTGTGGTGTTCGGGGTATTTGTGCTATCGCTTCTTATTTGTATGGCTTTGGCTTATGTTTACGTTCCCCGGGTGACTACGGTGCTGGATGATTTACCGTAATTCGCTGGTGAGCCATGCAAGGTATTTGGCAGTTACGTGCGTTAAGGGTAGGGCAATTATTTCCGGGTTTTCATACGAATGAATTTTGGTTACCGCTTTTTCCAGTTGCATCCACTTACTTTTCAGAGTTTTCACCAAGAGGATCGCTTCATCTGCATAATCGATCTGATTTTTCCCCGGCGGCCAGAGAAACATGGAATCGGTGTTTTTTACAATCTGCACACAGGCTGCCAGTTTGTTTTTAAGGAGATGTTCACCGATTTGTTCGGCCTGGTTTTTGTCGGCGCAGGAAATCAATACGAGTATGGCTTGTTTCATAGGTGATTAGTTTCCCATAACCCCTAGAGCAATTATACCAATGAGCGCAAGGAATATGCCGATTATCTGCCGGAGAGTTAGTTTTTCCCGGAACACGAAATACGCAAGGATTACCGAGAGGGTAGGATACGCTCCTGCTATGGGGGCAACTACAGCTATAAGTCCGTTATCAAGCGCCACGTTAAATGAAAAATCCCCTACCCGCAGAAACAATGCGGTGAGAATGACAGGCATGGCCGCAGTTTTCCAGGATACAGAACTGCTGCTCCGTTGTTCTTTTTTGTGGAGGTACAGTAATACCGGAATCCAAAGCGTGACGGCATAAATTGGCCAGAACCATCCGATAACGGCAATAACGGGTTTAACCAGAGTAAAAAATAATCCGATAGATACGAGACCGGTGACGGCCAGTAGCACGCCCTTTTTATAATCGGGAGTCTGTTTTTCGTTGACCGGTGTATAGGTGCAAAGAAAAATACCGGAGAATATAACTCCGGTACATATGATCTGACTCACTGTGATAGGCTCGCGGAAAAAAAGAACGGAAAGCACGACAATTAGTGCTGAATACGATGAAAAGATCGTTAGCGCCAGCGGCGCATTGATGAGACGCAGTGATTTATTGAGGGCAATATTGCCGACTACTTGGAGCCCGCCCAGGGCAACTACCGCTATGAGCAGCAAAGGGGTGAGTCTGTATAATTCCGCTAGATGAGCGGGGATAAGCGGGATAAAGAGAATCGCACTGATGATGATAACTCTCAGCAGTGCCCGCTCAGCACCGAGCGATCTAGCAGCTATGGCATTTACCACATCACCAAGCCCCCAGGTGAAGTAAGTGATAAGGGCAAAGACAAGCGGGTTCATGGAATGAATTAGAGAATTTTCCGTACGGCGGCGTATGAGCGGAGACCATCCCATCCGCGGTCAAGCCAGGTCTGCGTCTGTTTGGTCATGTCGTGTTCTCTGCGCATACGGAATGACATACCTATTATATAAGCGGCATATTGGGCGCGGATGAGTGCGGGAAGGATAGTCATCTCTGCAGGGGTTATCGGACGGATTGCATTGTATGCATCAATTATTGTGCGGATTATGTGGGCGCGTTTCTCTTCGGATACATACAGCGTAAAGTTTGCAATAAAAACCGCTATATCCAGAACCGAGGCATTGTAGTCCATGCACCCCAAGTCCAGAAGACACAGTTCGCCTCCGGCACTCTTTAATATATTTTCTTTTTCCGGAGTGCCGTGGATGATGCTTTGCGGAAGTGCTTTCAGATTTATCCGCTGGAATTTATTGATGACGGGCACAATCTTTGTTTGTTCATCGGAGGAGAGCGCCTCTGATTTATTTTTATATTCACGGGCAACACTTATTATCCCCAGGGTGTCGTAATAGTTGGGGATGGGTTTATGGAGTTGGTGGATTTTTGCAATCATTCCGGAAATAGCAATCAAGTCTTCGGTGGTAACCGGTGTTTTGGTGAGCGGTTTCCCTTCAAAATATTCAAACACCGATAGGTACAGCGGGTGTGCAACACCGGACAATTCAAGATGTGTTTGTTTACCTGTTGTCTCCCGGAGGAGAGGTACATTAATACCTAATTTACGGCAGGATATATAACCTGCCAACACATCGGATATCCGCTGTTTTGTTTTTTCTGATGAAAAAATCTTTACCACAAACCTGCCGTGTGATGTTTCCAGATCAATGTTGCAGTCCTGGTAGCCGGTGAGGATCGGTGTTGACTTCTGAATCCCACCCAGGTTGTATGCGTTTGTTGCGAGGTCCAGTAGTTGTGACAGCGTAAGCGTCGTATCCACGCGGGAAAATATATCGTGCGGGTTTTTATGCGAAGACATGATGTTGTTTTGATCTCCAGGTGGGAGTGCAGACAATAAAAAGTGCCAGGTGTCCGTTCCAATAGTATTTTTCTTTTGGCTTAAGTAGTATACAGTCTCCCATTTCTATCTGCGTTTCTTTCCCCCGGTAGCCTATGACTCCGTTTCCGCTTAAAACCAGTACAAGTTCTGTTGATATGGTGTTTGTTGCCAGTCCTTTTTCCGGATAGCGGCCGGAGATTATAGCAGTGGCTCCGCTTATGCGGTTTTCTTTCATGACATATTCCTCGACGGATGTCGTCGGAGAGGCGTCAACCCGTTTCGCTTTTTTTTGCTTTACGATCTGCATAATAGTTTTATACTTCTCCGGTTTTTTTGGCTGCCTCAAGAAATTTGCTGCGGTAAAGCATTGTTTCTTCCGCTGAAAAAACAGTGAGCATTTCGAACGTGATTGTTGTTTTTCCGGAGACAACCTCTAGGTTGTCCGCTTTTGCGTACCCGTAGAAGTTCCACTCTTTATCCACCACAAGTACGGCAATATGAAGCGGAAACGCGCGTTCACGGTCGAGGGTGACGGTGTGTGAACTTCCGGGAGTAAGCGAGGAAAAATCAAACGATTCGGGCGGGCGGAGTAATGTATTAAGTTCGACCATGTAGCCCATATGTGTAGGGTATTGTACCGCTATATCTAGCGTTTGTCGAAAAAGCCGTGAAGAAGGAGCGCGACGATGATCGTAATTCCGCTTACAATTACCATCATAACCAGTTGTGCAATTTTTTCATTTGTCCACCAGCTGGCAGCTTTTACCGGAGCCGGCGTGGCAGTTGGGGAGATAACTGCAGGTTTCATGGTTGGTGTAGCGGTTGGATTGTTGTTGCCGAAAAAGATGAGCGGTTCTTCGGTGGTTACTACAGTCGGCGTAGGGATAGGTGTGCGCCTGGGTGTGGGGGTAAGCGCGTTTTCGGTAACTACAACGCTGTATTTGCAGTAGTCCGGGTAATTGGAAAAGACCTGATTATTGTCGCGCACCCGGCAGGTCGTGTGGTATGTGCCTGCCTGTGTGTACGTGTAGGTTGTGGTGATGGATCCGAATTGACCCGCACCCTTTTCTACCAGCCGTTTTTCGCTGCCGCCGAATCCGAACTCCGCTGCAGTGATATCGTTATCCGGGTCGTACCCCGCGCAGGCAAATGTTACGGTAAGCGGTTTGGTACCCGAGCCGGGACTTACGGATAATCCGCTGCATCGCGGCGGGCTGTTCGTCGGTGTGGGGGTGAGGGTGAGGGTGGCAGACGGTGTGGCGGTAGGAGTGATTGTTGAGTCAGCACGGCTCCGTAGTTCGGTATTTTCTGAAGCGACCGCCCAAAGCAGAATCGGGAGACCGATAATGACAATAAGTACAAGATAAAAAAACGGCAGCCGCTTCATATAATTATGAATACAAAATTAGTATATACCTTCCGCGGATGAAAATGCGAGTAGATACATTTTTCTTAACATGAATGGTTACATACACAGGTGCTACTGTCATTTTTTGCGCATCAGCATGATATAATCTCTACATGAAATCGTCTGATGTACGGAAGAAATTTATAGAGTTTTATAAAAGCCGCGGACATGCGGAAATCCCCTCTGCTCCCATTATCCCCTTAAACGATCCGTCTACCTTATTTACCAGCTCAGGTATGCAGCCGCTCATTCCCTATTTATTGGGGGAGCATCATCCTGCAGGTGTGCGGCTTGTAGACAGCCAGAAATCATTCCGTTCTCAGGATATAGAGGAAGTAGGAGACAACCGTCACACCACATTTTTTGAAATGCTTGGCAATTGGAGTCTGGGGGATTACTTTAAAAACGAACAGCTTCCCTGGATATTCGAATTTCTCACCAAGGAGCTGGGTCTTGATCCCAAAAGGTTGTATGTAAGTGTTTTTGAAGGGAACGATGCCGTGCCTATGGATACGGAGTCAATTGAGATATGGAAGAAGCTGTATAAAGATGTAGGGATAGACGCCAAAGTCGGAGAGCGGATTTTTACCTATCCCGCCAAAAAGAACTGGTGGAGCAGATCCGGCGAGCCGGAGAAAATGCCGCCGGGTGAGCCGGGCGGACCGGATAGTGAGGTGTTTTTTGATTTTGGGATTCAATTGGGGCTGCATGAAAAATCTGCGTTTGCGGGTGAAGTTTGCCATCCCAACTGTGACTGCGGACGGTTTATGGAGATAGCCAATTCCGTGTTTATGCAGTACCAGAAGCAGGAAGACGGAACACTGAAAGAACTGTCACAAAAAAATGTAGACTTCGGCGGTGGTTTGGAACGCATGAACGCGGCAGCAAATGATAACCCTGATGTTTTCTACACCGATCTTTTTGCGCCCATTATTGCCGCTATCGAACAGTTTGCCGGCAAAAAATACGGCACCGATACCCGTGAGACACAGGCCATGCGGGTGATTGCTGACCACCTTAAGGCAGCGACATTTATGATTTGTGAAGGGCTATATCCTGCCAACAAGCAGCAGGGCTATATTCTTCGGAGGCTTATACGGCGCGCAGTTGTCAAAATGCATCAGCTGGGGGGCGCGGGTGTCAAGTCAGAGTTGGGGAAAGCGGTGTTCCTTGCGGTAGGAAACATTTATGACGGTGTGTATTTTTCAGCAACGGACGCCGAATTTACCCAAAAAGCCGCGATTTTATCGGAGGAAATACTCCGGTTTGAAAAAGTATTAAAAACCGGGATGGCAGAGCTCAAAAAGCACGAATCCATAACCGGCACTGTTGCCTTTGATTTGCTTCAGAGTTATGGGTTCCCGTGGGAACTTACCTATGAGTTGGCACTCGACCGCGGTCAGGAAGTGGATCGCGATGAGTTTCTTAAGGAATTCCGTAAGCATCAGGATCTGTCCCGTACCGCGGCAGCGGGTATGTTTAAAGGCGGACTTGCCGACCATTCGGAAGCGACGACCAAGCTGCACACCGCGCATCATTTATTATTGGCGTCGTTGCAGAAACTTATTGATCCCACTATCAAGCAGCGGGGAAGCAACATAACAGCCGAGCGGCTTAGGATAGACGTGAGCTTTAACCGGAAGTTTACCGCGGAGGAATTGAAAAAAGTTGAGGATCTGGTGAACGAAAAAATCAAAGAAAATCTGAAGGTGACACGCGCTGAAATGCCGCGCGAGGCCGCCGAAAAGATCGGCGCGCAAATGGAGTTCGGCGCCAAATATCCTGACCGTGTGAGTGTCTATATGGTCGGATTAACAGGTGATAAGGCGCCGGAAGCGGTTGCTCCCGGTGAATATTTTTCTGCGGAATTCTGCGGGGGACCGCACGTCGCCTTTACAGGTACTCTGGGCCACTTTACAATACAAAAAGAGGACGCGAGCAGTGCAGGAGTGCGAAGGATTTACGCTAAGCTTAGTTAATACACCAGAACAATGAAACTTCCAGATGTGCTTAATGGGTTTCTGTCCAAAAAAGAAGAAACGAAGGATTATTTCTTTTCCTTATACCTCGACGTTGATGCAGCTGCGGTCGCTGTGTGGAGTCTGGATGAAGCAGGGGTTCCCCATGTGGCGAGCTTTGCCCATGCGGTAGTGGCAGAGGATACGTGGGAAGCCAGGATCCAGGTCGTTGACCGTTTGCTTTCTGCTGCAGAAGATAAGGTAGGGGTAACTAAGCCTATTACTAAAACGGTGTTTGGCATGCCCGGAGTGTATCTAACTGCTGACGGGAATATCACGGAGTCGGTACGCCCGCACTTAAAGCAATTATCTAAAATGCTGGAGCTTGCTCCGGTGGGATTTGTTCCCCTGTTCCAGGCGATAGCTTTTTCCATAAAAAAGGACGAAGGAGTTCCCTCAAGTGCTATTCTTTTGGGGTGCTCAGGAAAAGTCGCCCGACTTACCCTGTTTAGGGTGGGGCAGCTGACGCATGATGATATGATCGTTATCAATGACGATCCGGCACAGGTGCTGGAAGCCGAGCTCAAAAATATCCGGGACAGTGACGTACTGCCGTCCCGCATTCTGCTGTACGGCGGTAACTCCATGGTGCTCGAAGAAACCCGGTCAAAACTCCGTAAGCACCCTTGGCCGCTGCGGGCCAACTTTGTGCGTTTCCCCAAGATTGAAATTATCGGGGTGGAAACATTGCTCACCTCAGTGTCGCTTGCGGGAGCCAGCGAGCTTGCTCATGAAATAGGCGAAAATCCGGAGTCCGAACCGGGAGATGAGGGGGAAATAGCTACCGTGGTGGCGCAGCCCGCTGCAGTGAAAGGCCAGCCGCCGACCGCAAGTATGTCTGACGAGCCTATTGATGAAACGTTGGAAGATGAAGACGCCGATGACGAAGCGGGTGTAGAGAGCGCATCATCCGACGCCACTCAGTTACAGCCCGGGGATAACGAAGACGAACCCATCGAAGACGAAGAGGATGAGTTTGAAGAAGAAGAAAAGAATGTGGTGACGGGCGCTGATGACGAGCTTTCTAATGTAGAAGTAGTCACTCCGGAATCATTGGGATTCCGTCACGAAGACGTCCTTGAGCATGTAGCAGTAAATAAAAAAGTTGCCCCGCAGGAACCTATGGGACGAAAACCTTCATTTTCACTGCCAGTGAAGGTGAGTTTGCCCCGTATGTCATTTGACGTATTGAGATTGTTACGTTCATTCTCCGGGAAGCTGCCGGGAGGAAAAGGAAAATTTATTGCGGCGGCAGTGATAGTTATTGTCATGATTGTCATTGGTTTTTCATTGCTCTATACCTTACCCAAGGCCACTATTACGGTGCTTGTTGCGTCGTCTTCGGTAGATGAATCTACCGTTGTTACGGTAGATCCGAAATCGACCGTCGCTGATCCCGCAAGTAAAACCGTGCCAGGCAAAACACAGGAACATTCCGTGTCGGGTGAGAAAACAATTGCCGTGACCGGCAAGAAGAATATCGGTGATCCGGCTAAAGGAACGGTAACTATTTATAACAAGGTAACCAGTGGCAAGACTTTTCCCAAGGGGACTACCCTTACCACAGGAAGTATTGCATTTACGCTTGATAGCGATGTAAGTATTGCCTCCGCAAGTGAAAGTATCGGGTCGATAACATTCGGGAAAGCGACTGCGAATGTAACGGCAAAAGAAATAGGCCCCAACGGCAATGTGTCGGCAAGCAGTGAATTTACGTTTGCGGGGGTAAGTGCTACCAGTGTGTCAGCGCGGAACGAGTCGGCATTTACGGGGGGCACCAGCAAACAGGTGACGGTTGTTTCCCGCGCTGATCAGGATGCTCTGGTGGAAGCAATTACCGGAGAGCTGGTCACACAGGCCAAGCAGCAGCTGTTAACGACGGGCGCCTCGGGCGACCGGCTCATCGACGCCACGGTAAAAACTGCCGTATCGGAAAAAGTGTTCAGCGCTGAGCTTAATCAGGAGGCAAAGGAACTGCACGGGAAGGTGACGGTTACCGTGTCCGGCGTGAGTATAGCTGACAGCGACATTAAGGCAGTGCTGGAATCGTTGGTGGAAGCGAAGGTTCCGTCGGGATACCGTTTAGCACCCGAGCAAACCAATATAACTACAAGTAATGTAACGGTGAAAAAAGACGGCACAATTACCCTTACCGCAAAATTAACCGCTGTATCGCTTCCTCTCATCGACGAGGATGGCCTCAAAACCAAGCTGGTAGGCAAACCGGTTGACGAGGCAACGGCAATTCTCCGGGAAACAAACGGGGTGGCGGGGGCAGAGTACCGGTTCAGCATGTCTCCTACCAAGTCGCGACTGCCTTCTAGCCGCGGCAACATCACCATAACTGTCATGGTGCAGTAGGGTTCTCGTGATAAAACCTTCGGTTTTTTCTCGACGCAGCATCTGGCGGAGCCAGATGAATCCTGCAGCTCTCACTTTTTCCTTGAAAAAGCATATATAATAATTCATAAGAGGATTTTTATGGCAATGTACCGTTACGTCAAAGCAGTACCTAAAGTGCCGGTAGCCAGACCGGTTGTGTTCTCGTACGTTCTCATGTCACTGGGAGTACTCATCATCGTGTGGACATTGTGGCCAATTCTTTCGTTTTTCTTTGTTGACCAGGTGGTACTGGCTAAAACGGTGAGTCCGTTGTCTGATCCTAATGGATTAAGTACCGGGGCGGCTCTTGTCTATGCTAATGGCGCCAAAGATACGACCGATCCCAATACCTGGTTTCCTACCAAGCCACAGAAAAAAGTTTCCGCCCAGGTGAACAGTTATACAATATCTATCCCCGCGCTGAATATAGCTGACGCATCGGTTATTATCGCAGGCGATGATCTAGGCAAAAGCCTGATCCATTACGGGGGAACGGCCAGTCCGGGGGATTACGGCAATACCGTTATTTTCGGTCACTCCACCCTGCCGCAGTTTTTCCGCGGGATTAAAGATTACAAGACGATATTTGCTACCCTTCCGACGATAAAAATAGGGGATGCCATCAACGTATCGTATGACGGGCTGGATTATAAATATATCGTGACGGAAAAAATTGTCGTTGAGCCTACGGATTTGTCTCCGCTCGAACAGCGGTTTGATGACAGTTATATAACCCTTGTGACTTGTGTGCCTCCGGGTACATACTTATACCGGCTGAATGTAAAAGCAAAATTAGTGAGGATCTGATATGTCAAACACATCACAACAAAAAGCTATCGACGCAATCAAAAAAAAGCTGGTGGGAAAGCGCCTTAATTACGACGAAATATATTCGATCATGGACGAGATCGCCAACGAAAAACTAAGCCCGGTGCTGACAACATATTTTGCCGCAGCTGGGTTTAAGGAGGGATTTTCCGATGAAGAATTGTATTCGCTGACAAAGGCCATGGTGGCCACCGGCCCCCGGCTCAAGTTCCCCGGTATTGTGGCAGACAAGCATTCAGCGGGAGGGGTGGCCGGTACACGTACCACCATGATTGTTGTTCCCATTATCGCCGCGGCAGGATACAAAATCCCCAAAACATCGACGCGTGCCATCACATCGCCTGCAGGAACCGCGGATACGATGGAGGTGGTGGCTCCTGTGACATTTACCACGTCACAGATAACCCATATCGTAAATAAAGTCGGAGGATGCATCGTGTGGGGCGGTCATGTGGGATTGGCTCCTGCCGATGACATATTAATCCAGGTAGAGCGCCCGCTCGCATTTGAGTCGTATGACAAAATAATTGTGTCTGTCATGGCTAAAAAAATTGCCTCAGGTGCAAATCATCTTGTGCTTGACCTTCCGGTAGGACCCACCATGAAAATCCAGCACTTTAAAGATGCGGAGCTGATGGCTAAAAAGTTTATGATGCTGGGAAAGAAATTTAAGATGCATGTGGTAATTGATATAAACGAAGTCCGGCAGAATGCAGGACGGGGTATAGGTCCCGTGTTGGAAGCGCGGGACGTTTTCCAGGTATTGGAACAGGTGCCGGAACGACCTCTGGCACTGGAAGCAAAGGCACTCCGCTTAGCGGGAAAACTGCTTACCATATGTTTTGCGGATACGCCGGGGAAAAAGCATATGGACGGAGAAGAAGCTGCACGTGAATTACTCACCAGCGGTAAGGCGCTAACTAAAATGCGCGAGATTATCAAAGCCCAGGGTGGGGATCCGAATGTGACAAGCGGCAAGCTTACTCCCGGCAGGCAAATATATGAGCTCCGCGCACCGAAAAAGGGCATGATTTCGGCCATGAATAACCAGCAAATTACCGTAATCTGCCGGATTTTGGGGTGCCCGACGGATAAGAAGGCTGGTATCTATCTGAACCGGAAACTTGAAGAGCGTGTGGACAAAGGTGATATACTTGCTACGGTTTATAGTTCGGATAAATGGCGGCTTAAGGAAGCGGCGGAAACGCTTAAAACGATGCCAATTTATTCGGTAGAATAAATGTATGTTTAAAAATATGTTAGCCCCCGTTCAGGCTTGGCTGATGAGCCAGGGCAAATGCGTGGGATGCAGTAAGCCACTCCCGAAAGGTGAAGGTAAAGAACCTGTGCGGGTGGTGTGTACCTGCGGGCGAATCTATATGTACGATCCGGCGACCAATAAATACCGCCGTGCACTTCTCAATGAAATCAAATAATGCAGTCATGACCAGAGTTGTGGTGTTTCTCCTCGTTCTTATTGTTTCTATGGGGAGCGTTTTCGCCTGGTGGTTTGACAGCACGAGAGCTGCCGATGATGCCGATACAACCCCCGTTTCGTTCCGCGTAAATGCAGGGGATGGCGTGCGCACTATTGCTGCTAATCTTGCAGAAGAAAACCTTATCCGCAGTCCGACAGCATTTTTTGTCCTTATTAAGCTCATGGGAATTGAGCGCTCCCTTCAGGCTGGTGAGTTTAGACTCAACCGCGCGATGGATAGCCGGGTGGTAGCCCGTGAGCTTACGCATGGATCCGAAGATACCTGGGTAACGACTCTGGAGGGCTGGCGCAACGAAGAGATCGCCGCAGCATTATCCAAAAATCTGGATATCCCCGAGAGCGAATTTTTGAAAGTGGCAAAGATAGGCTACATGTTCCCGGATACATACCTTGTACCGCAGGATGCAACGGCAGGAGCCATTATCGCCATATTTACTGCAGCGTTCGACAAAAAAGTAACACCTGAGATGCGTGCTGATATACGGGCAAGCGGTATGACACTCGATGAGGTGCTTACCCTAGCGTCCATTGTGGAGCGTGAGGGGCATACCGACGAAGACAGGCCGGTGATTGCGGGTGTGCTGTTAAACAGGCTTAAAGCCGGTTGGCCGCTTCAGGCGGATGCTACACTGCAGTTTGCATTGGGATACCAGTCACAGGAAAAAACATGGTGGAAGAAAACGCTCTATGACGAAGATAAAAAGGTTAATTCGCCATACAACACCTATGCTAATCCGGGACTTCCTCCCGGTCCGATAAGCAATCCGGGCATTGCCTCTATTCGGGCGGCAGTGTATCCCAAAAAGACTCCCTATTGGTATTATCTTCATGATTCTGCAGGAGGGGTGCATTATGCCGTGACCCTCGAGGAGCATAATGCCAATATCGAAAAATACCTCCGATGAAGTATCTGATGTTTTTTGTCCTTGCCGCGGCATCGCTGTTGTTGCCTGGCATTGTTTCCGCTCATCCGGGCGATGGGTTTTCCAATGCTGAACATATCAGTAATTATGATGTGAGGGTGTCTATCCGTCCGGACGGCAAAGTGGAAGTCGGTGAGGTGATTGGATACGACTTTGCCAGCCTCATCCGTCATGGGATATTCCGCGACTTTTTCTACATCAAAACTAACGATGCAGGTAAAAAATTTGCTATAGACGTATCGGATGTGTCTGTCGTTAATGAAGATAATGCGCCGTACATGTTTTCCCAAACGACGGAGGGAGACACGATACAGTGGAAAATAGGCGATCCTGATACTACCATCACCGGCAGCCATACCTATCAGATAAACTACACCGCGGCGGGGGCACTTACGTATTTCCCCGGCCATGACGAACTGTACTGGAATGCGATAGGAAATGCGTGGGATGTGCCGGTAGCCAAGGCTTCTGTTTTTGTATCTATTCCTCCGGGGAAAGTGGATCCAACCGACATACACGTCGATTGTTTTACCGGGGTAAGCGGAAGTACGGAAAAAAATTGTACCGCAGCAGTTGTTGATTCGCAGGGGGTGAAAGTTACCACGACAAAAGCACTTCAGCCAAACGAAGGATTAACGGTGGTGGTTGGCTTCCCTAAAGGATTAGCTGCTGTACTGGAGCCGCGGGAGCTGGTGCCGTTTTTTGACACCTTGGCGGGGAAAATTGTTCTTATCCTTATCGCTGTTGCTGCATTTTTCTGGTATATCGTGGCGCCGGTCGTCGTCATACGGAAATGGTGGACGGGCGGGCGCGATCCCAAGCCTGCGATGGGAGAAGTGGCGGCATGGTTTAGTCCTCCGCAAAATAAACATCATCGCGCGTTAACTCCGGCAGAGACAGGTACATTAATCGATGAACGGGCAGACCTGCGCGATATATACGCATCTATTGTAGATCTTGCGAGGCGGGGGTACCTCAAAATTATCGAAACCAAAAAGAATAATTTTGATCTGGCAAAAATGAAAGACTGGGAGGGGCAGCATGATGTGCGTCCTTTTGAAATAGAGCTGTTAAACGGTATTTTTTCCGGCGGGGACACCGTGAGTGTAAAAGATCTCGACCTTACCAAAACCCTGGAGAAGGTAAAAACGATGCTGTATGAATCACTTGTTGACGAAAAATTTTTCCCTTCCAACCCCAATACCTTGCGGGGGTGGTATATAGCGCTTGCAGTGCTGTCGCTTATCATTTTTAACCCCGTGCTTTTGTTGGTGTCGCTTATTTTCGGTCAGCATATGCCGCGGAAAACACTCTTTGGTTCCGAGCAGGCGGCAGTGGCGCGGAGTCTTAAGAACTTTCTAGCCAGCCAGGATAAACAGCTCGCATTCCAGGCCAAGAACCAGATGATGTTCGAAAAATTACTGGCGTTTGCCGTGGCATTTGGGGTGGAAGAAATCTGGGCGGGCAGGTTTAAGGGGTTGGGGATCAAAAATCCGGATTGGTACCAGTCATCAAGTGGTACGCGCTTTAACAGTATGGTATTTGCCCACAGTCTGGGGAGCGGGATGAGTAGGTCATTTGCAGCATCTATAGCTGCACATTCTTCTTCGGGACATTCGTCGGGATTTTCTTCCGGCGGAGGGTTCTCCGGTGGCGGCGGCGGAGGAGGCGGCGGAGGGAGTTGGTAACCGTCAGAGCGGAAGAGTGCGTTGGTTATCCGGCACCTTGGGGTGTACAACCGGTTTTTCTTTGGCTTCCAAAGAGCCCGACACAATAAGTTCCAGAAGATCGTTACGCAGAATCGCATATATGCCGTGTCCGCCAGCGGACAGGCGCCTCGCTTTAAGCTTCTTGGTCTCTATCCACCGGCGTATCGTATCAGGGTGTTTGTGGAGGAATGTGGCTGCTTCATCGACGGTGACGATATCTTGCATAAACGGCTAGAGTATAACACACCATGCTATACTTAGTGGGCTTTATGAGGATAGTTACGGCTATTATCAGTGTGATGTTGGCGGTATTTGCAGGTGCCGGGACAGTGAATGCGCAAAGCGAGTCAGTCCTCCGGTCAGTGAACCTAAAACCGGAAACGATCCAAAGTTTAACCCAAATTGGTATACCCACAGGTTCAAGTACGGCAAAATATGATGTGTTTGTGCTGGCGGATGCCTCGGAAACCGACCGGAGCGGCAAGGTGCTCGTGGATCAACTGCAGGAGCTGATGGCGAAGTATCCTACGGAAATACGCGTGTGGTATGTACATTTCCTCCTGGTATACCGTGAAGCCAGATCAGATGTCTTGGTTTCTTCAGGCTGCCTCGGTGAACAGAACGCATTCTGGCCGAATATAAAAGCATATGTGGCAAACGACGCTAAGCCGTATCCCGCGCTTGGATTATATCCTGGCATTGCCAAGACCGAACAGTATGCCGATTGTGTGACAAACGTAAATAACAGCACGCATAAACGGAGGCTTACGGTTGATAAAGAATTGGGGCAGAAGCTTTTGTCCCAGGTAGATGCCGCGGGTATACCCGCTATGGTGTTTGTGGATGTCAAAAAACCTTCCCAGGCGATACTTCTCCAAGGCGCTTATCCCACGGAGGAATTTTTCCGTGCATTTGAGGAACTCCGAACCCGCGATGGCGGCAAGAACCTAAAGCCCAGCGAAAATAAGATTCCGGAAATAGCAGCGCCGCCCGGCAATATATTCCAAAGGCTTACCGCTGCCTTCCGTGCATTCTGGACGACTCTTACCGCAAAGTAATAGTGGTGTGATAGGTACGTGATACAATCAGGCGGGAGAAAAAAACTTCATGATGGAAAAAATGCACCGGTTCATCCCCGCACTTATATTGCTGTTTCTTTTTGTCGCCGGCATTGGCTGGCAGTTGGGGAAAGCAAACAGAAAATCTTTTGATTTCCCTTATATATTGGGGGAAGAAGTGGTTGCACCCACAGTAGTTCCTGTTCCGCCTATTACTCTCTCAAATATTTTTTCTTCAGATCATTCGTTGGTTGATAAATTGCCCCAGGATAAAGTGGTCACGATGATAGCAACCGGCGACGTGATACCGGCAAGAAGTGTTAATTACAAAATGGCAACCGGGCACGGATTCCGCTGGCCGTTTGAGAAAACAGCAGAAGTTCTGGCTAGTGCCGACCTAACCGTCATCAACCTGGAAACGCCGCTTCTTACTGCGTGTCCCATTACGGTAGAGGGTATGCTGTTTTGCGGTGATGCAAGAGCTGCAGAGGGGTTGGTATATGCGGGGGTAGATGTGGCAACACTCGGGAATAATCATGTCGGCAATCACTTTCTGGAAGGAATACAGGAAACGCGGAAGATTCTTGATGGTGCGGGCATAATGTCCGTTTCGGAAGGGATTTCGTACAAAGAAGTGAGGGGAATTACCTTTGCGTTTCTGGCATATAACGATATCGGGGCGCCCGAAGCAGGGGTGCCGTGGGCGGATGAGCAAAAGATTAAGGAAGATGTTGCCCAAGCCCGGAAAAATGCTGATGTAGTGGTCGTAGCGTACCACTGGGGAACCGAATATGTGACCATGCCCACCGGGCGCCAGCGGGAGCTTGCGCATTTAACGGTAGATAGCGGTGCTGATGTGGTGCTCGGCAACCACCCCCACTGGATCCAGCCGGTGGAACTGTACAAGGGGAAGTATATTATTTATGCGCACGGCAACTTTGTATTTGACCAAGAATGGAGCGCGGAAACCAAGCTGGGTGTGGTGGGCAAATACGTATTTTATGAAGGTAATCTTGTTGACGTCGTGTATATACCGGTGAAGATTATGGATTACGGCCAGCCGTATTTTTTGGAAGGGGCAGAGGCAGAGAAGGTGCTGGATGCTATGGAGCAGGCAAGTGTGAAGCTAATGCAGTAGAACTTAGGTGTGAGATTGCTCACTGACACGTATATCTTATAGTGCTAGACTTTCCCGGTATGGTTAACTGGACTTCTTTTTTTGATCATCTATCCGCCGGAGTGGCGGATTTTTTTTGGAAAACGAAAGGAGGTGAAAAATGAAAAAACTGATTATTTTTGCGTTATTTGTTTTGTTATTCGTACCGGTAATGCGTGTGGAAGCGAAAGATGTTTCCTGCACCGGTATTTCTTCCGGGGAGATCGTTGATTCAGCGGGTAATCCTATACAAAAAGGATACGACCAGTTCGGATACAACTACGAAGCTCATATGTTTAATGGTACCTACGATAGTTCCGACAGAACGTTGGATGGTACGTATTGGGGTAGTACGGGCGACTATGTTGACGATAAACTCATGATGAAATGGTCTGATGCGTGGCTTGCCAACGTTGACTGCAATGGTGACCATAAGTTGGATCGGGGATTAGTGGATGGCGTGGTAAACGGCGTCAGCATGGGCTGGCTTACTAACCATATTGTCGGAGATGACTACACTGATTTTGTGAAGATCGTTTGGGTAGGTCCGGGCGGCTCTCTTTGGGGAGCGTACGAAACTATTCAGGAAGTCTATAACGAAAATGGTGGTGATCACGGTCTAATGACAAAAGTTGGTGTCCCGGGGTTCGGGCTCAATGAACACTGGACGACAAATTGATACGTAGTGCAAATGCCCGCCGGAAAGCTTCCGGCGGGTTTTGCGTTTTTCTGCAGGCGTATAATATGATAGATGCATATGGCAGAAGGTGGCAAAGATGTAAAAATAGTAGATGAGTCGCGTGCGCTTCATGATCATTACGAGATAATGCGCAAAGTGCTTATTGCTGGGCCGAACCATCCGGACTATGACCGCTTTAAATCGATGGCAATGAATCACCGGAAAACGATTGAGTCAATGATAGGGGGAGAGGATAAGGCGCTAGAGTTTGCAGCGCAACAGATTATCAAAAGACTTCCCGAGAAAAAATTTGCCTTTCCGAGGATCGGATGGCGGCGTAAGTAAACCTTCATATTTACTCCGGTGGTAGAATAGAGGTATGACCATGGCTTCCGACTTCTCACTCCCGGATCAGAATGGGGAAACGCACACGCTCAAAAAGTATAAGGGTAAGTGGGTGATTCTGTATTTTTATCCGCGGGACGATACGCCGGGCTGCACCAAAGAAGCCTGCAGCTTCCGCGATAATATAGGAGAATTTACCAAGCGCGGGTTGGTGATTGTTGGGGTATCGAAAGATAGTGTAGCTTCCCACAAAAAATTCGCCGATAAATATCACCTTAACTTCACGATTTTAAGCGATGAAAGTACCGAAACCATCAAAGCGTATAATGCCTGGGGCGAAAAGAAGTTTATGGGCAGGGTGTTTCAGGGAATAATTCGCAGCACCGTACTAATTAATCCCAAAGGAGAGATAGTAAAAACGTATGAAAAGGTAAATCCTCTTACGCACTCCGGGCAGATACTCCATGATTTTGATACGTTTAAAGTAACTGCATGAGGTATAACGAATTCCGGTTTACAGCAAAGCTGTGGGAATACCGGGGAACGGG
>JACRMP010000018.1 GCA_016214885.1 Candidatus Gottesmanbacteria bacterium
ATAATAGAAAGCCCGATAATGGCAAATACGGCATAGTGGAAGTTCTCTTTGATAAACTCCATGTTGCCGAAAAAGTATCCTAAAAAGGCGAATAGTGTCACCCAAAGTACGCCGCCGATTACATTGTAAAGAATAAATGTTGAGTAGTGCATGGAGCCCACTCCCGCCACAAATGGAGCAAATGTGCGTACAATCGGCACAAACCGCGCCAGGATAATCGTTTTGGCGCCGTGTTTTTTATAAAATTGTTCCGTCTTATCAATATGCTCCTGATTGATGAGGGTAATTTTCGGGTTATCAACAATCTTTTTGCCGAAAAAGTGGCCGATCCAATAATTTACCGTATCCCCCAAAATAGCAGCTATGATGAGCAGGATAATCATGAACCATATATTCAGTGACCCCAGGGCGGATATGGCACCCGCGGCAAACAGCAATGAGTCCCCGGGAAGGAACGGAGTAACTACAAATCCCGTTTCCGCAAATATTATAAGAAAAAGGATGCCATAGGTCAGCACGCCGTAGTGATTGACGAGGTCAGTTAAGTGCGTGTCCAGATGCAGGATAAAGTCCAGGAATGCGGTAAGAATTTCCATAAGAAATCTATAATAGCACGTCAATGGTATACTGTTCTACATGGGAATACTCAGTATTGTGGCGACTCCTATCGGAAATCTGGAAGACATAAGCTTAAGGGCACTTCGTGCTTTATTTAGTGCTGACGTTATCGCATGCGAAGACACAAGGCGTGCAGGATCGCTTTTATCCGAACTTAAAAAACGGTATGAGCCGATTTTGACGGGACTTTCGATATCGTTGGATAAACCACCTACGTTTATACGGTATGATGACCGCACGGAACAACAATCGACACCGGTATTACTTGAACACCTTGCGTCGGGCGCTACGGTTGTGCTTATTTCTGACGCGGGAACCCCGCTACTCAATGACCCCGGCTATATTCTTGTCCGTGAGGTGAGGCGCAAAGGGATACCCGTCAACAGTATTCCCGGAGCATCTGCGCTCCTTACCGCATTAACAGTAGCAGGGCTCCCTACCGATAAGTTTATGTATCTTGGATACCCTCCGGAAAAACAAGCGCACCGTGTTAGGCTTTTGGAATCCCTTAAAGAGTGTAACCGCCGTATCGAAGAGACATATGTTTTTTATGTATCGCCGCACAAACTTACCGGAATGCTTGAAGATTTGTCTGCGGTTTTGGGAAACATAGAGATCACCTTTGCCCGTGAGTTGACCAAAAAGTTTGAAGAAGTGTGGACAGGTACGCTGGATGAGGCCAAAATACGCTATGCAGATCCAAAAGGTGAGTTCGTTCTACTTTTCCGCATCGCTTCTTAATTTTTGCAATCCACGGCCATATCTGTCATAATAGGTAATACTATGAGTCTAGAAGTGATGGCAGAAATCGGGTTTATGGAGAAAGTAACCCATTTAGGAATGGATCTGGCTCGTTCAGAATCACTGGACTTGGTCAAAGACAAGCACAGAGATCTTCTTCGGGCTCTTCTTGCTACACAATGGTCTGTAACCATGGAACGCCCGTATCGCTGGGTAATCACTTCCCCGACAGGCGATATCCTTACGTTTGATGAGAAGCATGGAGCACTAAATATTGATCACAAAAGAGGCTAATAATCTTCGAGCGTAGAAGTGTCGCCAATAGGAAGACCCAGTTCCTTTGCTTTAAGAATCCTTCGCATAATTTTGCCTGAACGTGTTTTAGGCAATTTATCCATAAATTCAATCTCCCGGGGATACGCGTGTCCGGCCAGATGTTTTTTGACGTATACTGACAGTTCTTCTTTAAGCGCTTCCTCCTGGGGCTTAGTTTTGGTTTTTTCGAGCGTGGCTTTTTCAAGTACAACAAAGGCTTTAATGATTTCGCCGCGCATCATGTCAGGCTTACCGATTACTCCCGCCTCAACCACTGCAGGATGGGCTACAAGTGCGGATTCTACTTCAAATGGCCCCACACGTTCTCCTGAAGTTTTTATTACATCATCGGCACGCCCGATGAACCAAAAGTATCCGTCCTTATCTTTGAGTCCCCGGTCACCGCTTATATACCATCCGTTGGTAAAGTAGCTTTTGTACTTATGCGGACGTTTCCATATCGTGTGCATCATGGAGGGCCATTTGGGTTTTATGGCGATATTTCCTTCGGTATTGATAGCTACTTCGTGTCCTTTGTCGTCTACAATGGCCGCGGTAAGCCCCGGAACCGGCTTACCCATGGAACCGATTTTTATATCCATAGCGGGATAGTTTGCAATACAGATGGCTCCGGTTTCTGTTTGCCACCAAGTATCATGGAACGGTAAACCAAACACCTTAAGTCCCCAGCGGATTGCTTCAGGGTTAAGCGGCTCGCCCACGGAACATAAATGCCTAAGATGGGTGAGGTTGTGCTTTTTGACGACATCCATGCCTGCTGCCATCAGCATACGGATAGCCGTGGGAGCAGTATACCAAACCGATATGTTGTATTTATCCAGAAGCTTGTACCATCGGTCCGGATCAAAACGCCCGGCATATACGAGGGCTGCCACCCCGTTACTCCAGCTTCCCAATATTTCATACGCTATACCCGTAACCCAGCCGGGATCTGCAGTACACCAGTAGGTATCCTCATCCCGCAGATCCAGTACCCAACGGGCGGTAAGATGCTCTTGTATTACCGCACGGTGTGAGTGCACAACCCCTTTGGGTTTGCCGGTCGTTCCCGAGGTATACAGCATAAAGGCATAATCATCTGGGTCGGTTTTCGCAATATGCAGTTCATCGGAAGCCCTTTCGACGCTTTTGATAAACGACGGGTCATCGATAACGATGATATGCTCCAATGCGGGAAGTTTTTTACGGATTTTATCAACGCGCGGCTTCAGCTCACTTGTGGTAAACAGCACTTTGGCGCCCGAGTTTTCCAGTCTGTCTGCCAGTGCCTGTTCCTGGAATGCAGAGAAAAGTGTTCCGGCTACCGCCCCGATCTTCAAAATGCCCAGGAACGAAAAATATAATTCAGGCACTCTTGGTAAAAACAAAAACACGCGATCTCCCCGTTCGACACCAAAGTCTTTTAAAATATTGCCGACTTTGTTGGAAAGGAGCGATATATCCTCAAACGTGTACTTTTTTTCGACCCCCGCTTCATCTTCCCAAAAAAGCGCAACTTTATTTTTACGCCACGTCTGCACGTGGCGGTCAACTGCGTTATACGCAGCATTTAAGCCTCCGTCTACCCAATCCACATACGGACGCGCGTCCTTCCAGGTAAACGTATCTGCGGCTTCCTCATAATTCTCCAGATTCGGGGGAAAGTCGTTCTTTTGCTTGGGCTTTTTGTAAATTTCTTCTTTCATAGTTATGTATCAGCCAGCAGATTTTTTCCGGTCATTTCAGCAGGAACCGGTAATCCCAGCATGGCCAATATTGTGGGTGCTATGTCGGCAAGCTTGCCTAAAGGCAGCTTGAGCGACTGGTTTTCATACCGCTTATCTATCATTATGGCGGGAACCGGAAACATGGAATGTTCCGTATCCATCTCTCCGGACGGTCCCACCATTTCTTCCACGTTACCATGGTCTGCGGTAACCATACAAGAGCCTCCCATGGCAAGCGCTAACGAAGTTATACGACCCACACATTCATCAGTGATCTCGCAGGCTTTAATTGCTGCGGGAATATTGCCGGTGTGACCTACCATATCGGGGTTGGCAAAATTAATGAGGATAAAGGAATACACGTTGCTGGTCATACGATCGAGTACATGATTAGTAAGTTCTGTTGCCGACATACCAGGCTGCAAATCATAGGTCGGCACCCGCGGCGATGGTACAATAAGCCGGTCTTCCTGGGAAAACGGCACCTCACGCATACCGTTAAAGTAATAGCCGACAAAGCGCTCTTTTTCCGTTTCGGAAACACGTAACTGCCGGAGGCCGCCTTCCGAAAATACCTGTCCCAATGTTTTTTCGACCTGCTGCAGCGGGTAGGCAACCACACTTGAGCTTGGCCGCTCGTATTCTGTCATGGTGACAAAAAACAACTCAGAGAGTTTAATGGTGCGCACAAATGGCTGCTGGCGGAAGTCGTCCTCCACTACATGTTTATGGTAGTACTTGACGGCATACGGATCGAAGCTATCTTTCGGGATATACGTTTCGAAATTCTCGAGGGTAAACGCGCGGGTAAGCTGACGCGGCCGGTCAATCCGGTAATTATAAAATATTACCGAATCGTGTGTATTGATACGCGGCAATGAAACCCCTTTATCGTCAGTAATAATCACCGGCTCGATAAATTCGTCGGTAATATTCTTCGCATAACTTGCCTCCACTGCTTCAGCCGCCGATTTAGCTTTGGACGGAATATCCTCGGTGAGCGCCTGGTAGGCACGTGCAGTACGGTCCCATCTTCTATCCCTGTCCATGGCATAGTAGCGTCCCATAACGGTTGCAATGTTTACGTTATGATATTCGGCGAGTTTAGCTTCAACTTCATGGATAAACCGGATTCCGCTCTTAGGTGGGGAGTCCCGCCCATCGGTAAACAAGTGGAGATACACGGGGCATGAACACTGATTCTGCTTCATTAACTCCAGTAGGGCATACAGATGCTCGCGGCTGGCATGTACTCCAGAATCCGAAAGGAGTCCCATCAGGTGGATATTGGATCCGTGTGCTTTGGAATACCGTATGGCACCCAAAAATGCATCGTTGGTGTAAAAGCTTCCGTCCTTAATGGACATATTAATCCGGGGTAAATCCTGATACACAACCCGCCCCGCCCCGATATTTATATGCCCCGTTTCCGTGTTACCGTCCTCCCCTGCCGGTAGTCCCACTGCCTGTTCTGATGCAGAAAGCTGGGTATGGGGAAAGTTTGCCCATAGCCGGGGAATATGGGTGAGCTTGGCTTGAGATATGGCGTTACCCGGGCCGGGAGGTGCCAAGCCCCAGCCGTCAAGAATAATGAGAACAAATGGCTTACCCATGGGCAAATAATTCTGTCTCTATCTGGAGCAATCTGTTGTATTTGGCTACCCGTTCACCGCGTGCTGGGGCTCCGAATTTTACATAATCTGACTGTACACCAACGGCCAGATCCGCAACAAAACTGTCGTTGGTCTCGCCGCTTCTGTGGGAAACAATTGTCTTAATGCCTGCATGCTTGGCTATGGCGATGACGGAGAAAAACTCGGAAAGGGATCCTATCTGGTTTGGTTTAGCGAGAATTGCCGAACATACCCCTTCTGAAATTGCCCGCTTTAAGCGTTCGGGATTAGTAGCCAATAAGTCATCCCCGACAACCAGTACTTCTTTGCCAATTTCTTTGGAAAGGGCTCCCCAACTGTTCCAATCATCTTCGCTTAACGGATCCTCCAGGATAAGAAGGCGGTATTTTTTATTAAGTTCAATTAGATATTTAATAAAATCCGAATTGCTTAGCGGAGCTGGCTTGTCTTTTATTTGATAGCCGCCGCGTTCATGCTTAAAGCTATTGGCCGCCAGATCCAGACCGAAAAATATGTCCACACCGAATGTGTACGGCGAAGATTTAATAGATTCTGCCAGAATCTCCAATGCATCCAGGTTTGTAAATAGATTCGGGGCAAATCCGCCTTCGTACCCCACGGCGTATACGGCATTCCGATATTTGAGTATCTGACGTACCTGCTGATAAATGGCAACCCCCATCTCAAGAGCCTGGGTGAACGACTTGTTGGATGCCGGTACGACATGAAACTCCTGGAAATCCAGATTTCCTGAACCGTGTTTGCCGCCGTTAATAATTGATATACCGGTACAACGGCACACGCTTTGCATTAGAAGCAGCAACAGCGGCCGCCATAGAGACACTGAGGATGCTGTTAGCTCCCAGAACATGCTTGTCTTCTGTACCATCAAGATCAATAAGCGCCTTGTCGAGTACTGCCTGATTCAATGCATCCATGCCTTTTACCGTGGTTGCTATGGTTCCGTTCACGTGGGCTACTGCCTTAAGCACTCCCATGCCGCCGTAGCGCTTGGGGTCTTTATCACGCAGTTCCACCGATTCGTATTTCCCCAGAGAAGTACCTGCAGGCACCGAGGCTACTCCACGGTATCCGCTTTCCAACACGACCATGGTTTCGATGGTAGGATCGCCGCGGGAATCCAGTATCTCGCGTGCAATCACTGAATAGATTCTGGTACTTACTTCGGCCATAAATAGTTAGTTGATTATTTTCTGCTAACAAAGCGGTGTTCCGCTGAGGCAACGGTCGCCCGCACATGATCCACCGCGTCGGGGTTTACGGAAACACTGGTAATCCCCCATTGCACAAGCTTCTCCACTAACTCCGGGTAATCTGAAGGAGCTTGTCCGCACATAGACGTCGTTACCCCAGCTTTCGCACATGCTTTAATAACCTTCTCGAACGCCCACATCACTGAAGGATCCTGCTCAGAAAAGTCATGGGCTACTTCACTGTTGTCACGGTCGGTGCCCATGGTAAGCATCGTAAGATCGTTGCTGCCTATAGAAACTCCATCTATGCCTACCGCCAGAAAATCCTCGATGCGGATAACATTGGTAGGGATTTCTACCATCATCCACAGCTTAAAGTTGCCTGACCGGGAAAGTCCGCTGGCAGCTACCATCTTTTTAACTTCAGCAAGCTCCTCGGGGGTGCGTACAAACGGAATCATAATCCACAGGTTTTTGTGGCCCATTTTATTCCGCACTGTTTTTATCGCTTCCAGCTCCAGCTCGAATACCTGGGGATCGGCGATGTACCGTGCAGCTCCCCTAAATCCCAGCATTGGGTTGGGCTCTTCCGGCTCGTAGGCTGAGCCTCCTTTAAGATTGCGGTACTCGTTTGTCTTAAAGTCGGTGGTGCGGTATACAACCGGACGCGGTGAAAACGCTTCCGTAATAGTCGCAATCTGTCCTGCCACTAGATCAATAAACATTTGCTGTTTTTTATCGGCAATTATTTTCTTAGGATGAATACCGACACTTGCCATAATAAATTCGGCACGTAACAACCCCACACCGTCCGCATGATATTTAGCTACCTCCGCCGCCCTGCCTGCCTGAGCCAAATTCATATATACTTTTGTCGCGGTTTTGATACGCTCTGCGGGCTTTTTATTCAGGTTTACCGGAGCCGAAATCTTAACGGCTCCTTTATAGATTTCTCCGGTAGAACCGTTAACGGTAATTACCATGCCGTCACTTACTGTTTTTAATACATTTGTCGTTCCCACTACTGCAGGAATGCCAAGCTCGCGGGAGACGATAGCAGCGTGGGATGTCCTACCGCCTCGTTCTGTCACTATGGCAACCGCCTTTTTCATGGCCGGGACGAAATCAGGGTTGGTCATCTGGGCGACAAGTACGTCACCAGCATGGACTTTGCCCAGGTCTTTCGGGCTATAAAGAATTCTCACCGGGCCGCTGGCAATTCCGGGACTTGCCGCATCGCCTTTCAGGAATATCTCCTGTTTACCGGCAAGCGCTATCCCCTTGGCGGCTTCATTTGCTTTGATTGTTGTTACCGGACGCGTCTGCACCACATATACTTTCCCGTCTTCGATCGCCCATTCAATGTCCTGCGGGAAGAAATAATGTTTCTCCAGTTTTTTGCCAACCCGTGCAAGGGCAAGAATCTGCGCATCGGTAAGTTTTGCCTTGGAGCCGATGCTCTTGGGGATCGGGGTAATAAGCGTCTTGGTGCCCTTCCGGGTCATGGTTTTTTCCTGTGTGTTTACCTCTTTTTCAATAATTTTTTCGGAAGTCTTATCGACGACGTAATGATCCGGGGTCACCGCTCCCTGCACAATCATTTCTCCGAGGCCGTATATGCCGTCGACCACTATCCGGGATTTGTCGTTAGTTACCGGGTCTATCGTGAACATAATGCCGGACAGATCCGACTGCACCATGCGCTGTACGGGTACAGCAATACCTACCTTAAAATGATCAAATTTATGCGTCACCCGGTAAAATATGGCACGGTCGGTAAACAGCGATGCCCACGCTTCTTTCACCTTTTCCAAAAGATTTGCTTCTCCCTGCACATTAAGGAAGGTTGCCTGCTGGCCGGCAAAGGAGGCTTCCGGTAAATCTTCCGCAGTTGCAGAAGAACGTACGGCTACCAGTGAATGCCGTAGTAATCCGGTATCGAGCTTAAAGTACGCCCGCATCACATCGGAAGCTATGTCGGCGGGAAATTTCGCCCCGGTAATCAGCTTGCGGATAGCTTTGCCTGTTTCCGCAAGTTGTTTACTGTTGCTTACATCAAGACCGTGGAGCAAATCCGAAAGATCATCACGAAGGTGTGCTTCGTCCAAAAAATGGAAATACGCTTGTGCAGTCACAATAAACCCATTGGGAACCGGAAACCCTGCTTTGGTCATTTCTCCGAGGTTAGCACCCTTCCCACCAACAATTCCGATATCATCACGGTCAACGTCTTTAAACCATACGACAAATTTATTGGTCATATCATCCAGTATGAAGAATTTGGGATAAGTACGCAAGAGCCCAGCCCTAGGCTCAACGGTTATTGATTAGCTGGCACAATCACATCAAATTTTTCCGGCTTCCCGTACGCTTTAGGGCCATAATCATTGCAGAACGCTTCAATATGCTGCATAAAGTAGTCAGGTTTGGCTTTCTGTATCTGGCCGCATAGGTAATACGTAAGGGCAATAACTGTACCGAAGCTTGTCTTTTCATCGAGAGCAATATCCCATCGATGTTCAGGGAGCCCGAAAAATTTGTTCTCGCTTCCGAGGGTAATAACCAACTCTTTATCCCACGGGTGAACGAACTTTGCGTGACGCGCATGTCCCTGCGGGAACGCACGAACCATCACATGGGGACCGAATAATTCATCGCCCTTTATCTCCACCATGGGGCCTACATTGAGATAGTTATCAGGAAGAACAAATGTATACGTAGCGTAATCATTAAATCCTTGAGGAAGACTAAGCGATGTAATAAATTGTTTGATGATTTCGGGCTTTTCCCCAGTAGAAGAAAGCACCATCCCAAGGTAAGTAGAGGTATTATAGGTATACGGTTCCGCAATGCTTTTATAGGAATACACCTTGTCGGCAATTTTAGCTCCCGTAGACTCCGGCTTGCAGGTTAACAGTGTTGTTTTAAGCTTCATGTCGCGAGCCAGCTCCAACTCCCATACGGAATCTTTTTCGCCGGAGGCGGATATGACAACGGCATCGGTGATAAGCCCTTTATCGATAACCGGTTTGTATGCCGCTGCAATAGCACGGAAATTACTTTCATCCGCAAAAATAGCGGCCGATCCGGAGAACAGGATTTTGCCAGTATTTATCGCATTGCCGCTTCCCACCACAAATGGCAGGGAAAAACTGCGGATGTCCAGTGCTGGCGGTGGTGTTTTGGTAAAAAAATCCAATGCTTCGAGCACAATGCTGTCGAGTGTCGGAATGGTCATATGTATCCCCTTTCTAAAAAGATATTAGTATTTCGGTGTTCGCTTGAGTCGCCGTGACGTTATATGTCTTGCAGCCTGCCGGAACAAACACAGAGTGCCCTGTTGTAACAGTCACCGGCGTTTCAGCTGCCGAAACCACCACAGATCCTGAACGGACAAAGACATGCCGGAAAGTATCCATGGGGGACTCAAAGACTACATCTTTTGCCATAAAGGTAATTCTGTCCATTGAGTAGTATTTTGTTTCCAATATCCGCTCATGGGAAAACCGGTCATTTTTCTCGACACTTTTGGCTTCCCGCATATGTGTTTTGGGGTCGTTTGCAGCGGGTGATTTGTCGGCGTAGGCAAAATACTCAGCAATCTGGAGCGGACGGAGTGTGCCATCCTTGGACATTTTTCCTTTATCAAAGCTCCGCAATGTCGCCACATCGTCCATGACGTTCACCTGGATTTCGTATAACACGTTGCCTAGGGGGATCGTCGCAAGGTCTTCCTCCCACGAATGGTGGATGCCGCAGGGAGAAAGATCGATAAGCGTCCCCTTTTCTACCCGTACGACATTAACATACTGCCACGGATTGGTTTCCTTCACTAACTGCGCAATCAACTGACTGGCTTCATCATAGGAAAGGGACTTGTCCCGTACCCGGGCTGCAATAAGCTGTGTCTCTGCGTCAAGCTTGGTAACAGCCCCCTGATAGGCTGCCCAGTCGACCCCCTCCTTGATGCCGCAGGTGATAAGCCCCGGCTCAAAGTAATACCAGGATTCAGGTTTCGGTTTCCAGCGGTCGTTTTTGACGCCATCCGGAATATGGAGCTGGAACGAATTGCCAAGTGCCTGGGTAAACTTGAGCAGCAAATGCATGTCCGTGCCGTATGTGCTCACCATACGTTTACCCAACACAGCCGCAGGGTCCATTGCAATAAGCTGGGACAACGGGAGGGAATTAGGTATTACTGACTGTCCACTCACTGACTTATTATCGGCAATTTCCCCTACAAACATCGGGTCAGCACTGGACACGGAAAGCGACAGGTTGCTCTTGTCATACAACTCATACGATTGGCCGATTTTTTTCCCTTTAAGCTCTGCTTTTTCCTGCCACGCCTTGGATTCGACGATATATACGCCTCCCCAGGTGGGCTGTTCGATAAGCTTGGGAACAACTAGATACGGACGGAGTGTTTTGGTATCCATAGATAATTGTATTATTCCAGTGCTTTTGTATTTACTCCCGAACTGAAGTCCACCTCGGCAACCTTGTGGAGTATTTCCCCCACCTGGCGCTTGAGCGTGTCATATGCTTCCTGCGTCTTGCCCTCGAACTTGATGGTAAGGTATGGCCCGTTCTGGCTGGCACGGACAATAAGCATCTCATTCGCCGTGTCCATACGCACCCCGTCAATTTCGGTATAGGTAGCAGTAGGATACAATTTCTTCATCTCGCCGCCGATTTTTTCACTCACTACCTGAAACTTAATGGCGTCAGGGCAGCCTACCTTAATTTCCGGACTGGACACATACTGCGGCAGTTCATCGATAACAGCTGCGAGCGTTTTATTGACGCGGGTCAAATAGGCAAGCAGCCTGAGCGTTGCTATGGCTCCGTCATCATGGCCGTAAAAATTATCCATGAAGAAGAAGTGACCGGACAGCTCGCCGCCGAACGGTGAGCGGGCCTCACGTACTTTTGCCTTGATGAATGAATGCCCCGTCTTCCACAATACTGGGACACCTCCGTGGAGGCGGATTACTTCGTCAACCTGTTTGGAGCAAAGTGCGTTGTAAACGATGTTAGCTCCGGGAAGCGACCCTAATACATCAACAGAAAAAATAGAAACAAGCACATCATTCCAGATCATGCGTCCGGTGTGATCTACAATACCCACCCGGTCACCATCACAGTCATACGAAAATCCGAGGTCGGCTTTTTCTTTGAGCACACGCTCCGCAAGCCTTGCCTGCACTTCATGTTCAGTGGGATCAGGCGTTCCTACCGGGAAATTGCCGTCAGGCGTAGTGTTTTGCTCCACTACCTCGCACCCTACAGAGCGGAGAATATCCGGTAAGTATATGCCGGTGGTAGCGGCGCAAGAATCGACGACCACTTTGAACTTTTTAATGGGATCGATCCTGCGCTTGAGGTCGTCGATGTAGTCCTGTTTAATATCCTTTTGTATCACGGTTCCCTTGGGACTCCTGGTCACAAACTTACCGGATTTAACCAGATCACGGAGTTCGATAATCTCTTCGGAAAGCATGGTTTCCGAAAATCCCATGCCGAATTTAAAACCGTTGTATTCTTTGGGGTTGTGGGAAGCAGTCACCATGACAAGTCCTTTGGTACGGAAAAAGTATCCGCCAAAGTAAGTTATCTGGGAAAGTGTCATGCCGATATCGTATACCGTAATACCCGACTCGGTGAGACCCTTAACCATAGCGTCTCTAAATTCCGGGCTTGATAATCTACAGTCGTATCCGATAACACAGTCATAAATACGCCGCTGCAAAAGCCATGTGGCGTACCCGCGGGCAAGTAGTTCAACGTTTTCCGCATCCAGTTCACTACCGACTAATCCGCGCAGGTCATATCCACGAAACACGACATCAGGAATAGCATTCATAAAACCTCCTTATAAAGTAATGAGTATTTGTTCAATACGTTGGGCAAGAGTAAACGGTGAGGATCCCGTTTTAATGGCTATGTCGATATCCAATAGCGATGTATGCATAACGACGAGTTCATCAATCGTAAAATGTCTCGCCTGTGAAGTCAAGCGATCTGCTTGCCATCCCTGCAGCCCATCAGGAACCAAACCATCGGCAAGCACCATGAGTTGCCGTACCCGGCGTACAAGCAGGGCAAAAACAATTTCAGCAGGCTCGCGGGTCAGCACCTGGGTAAACAGGGTAAGGCTGGTTTTTGCGTTACCGGGGCGGATACTATCCAGGAATTGGAAAATTACCACCGGTGTTTTGAATAAAAATATCTCACCCTTAGATCCTATTTTGGTGAGCGTTCCTTTCTCTACCTCCTTTTCTTCATACAAAACGACATCAATGGTTGTGGCCGCGGCGAGAAGCTGGGCAAGGATTATCCCAAACGCCTTTTCGCGTTTTTTGGCAGAACTTATAAATCCTTCCACTACCACAAGCACATCACCGCCGAATAACGATGATGATTCCAGCGCTTGCACGGTGGCATTGGGATCCATCCGTTTACCGTTTAATGTACGTATTTCTTTTGTCTTTGCCGCAGCCTTGAGCTCCAGCAATTTATTGCGGGCAGCTTCGGTATTGTCCCCGTGGATAAGATAGAGCATAAATTAGTGTATGTCAGCCAATATTTTTTGCGCTTCGCGAAGTAGCGGTCTATTTGTCTTGGGATAACCGATCGTAGCTTCCGCTTCTTTCCACGGCGCCCATTTAGCTTCGGTAATTCCTTCTTCGGTCTGCACGACCGGCTTTTGGGGGGTCTTACTGATAAACAGGTAATAATGGACAGTCTTCCGTATCGGTTTACCCCGGAAATACCAATAGGACGTCGGCTTCAGAGGTGCGATAAGTTGCAGTTTTTTTACCCCGACTTCCTCCGCAATTTCGCGTGTTGCTGTATTTTCCAGATTTTCGCCCTCTTCGATTTTTCCCTTAGGGAACGTCCAGTGATTTTTGAGGTCTTTCATGACCAGCACTACCCAACCTGTTTTGGTTTTACAGACTATTACTCCTCCGGCAGATACTTCTTTATTCATGTTTATGAAAATATTTTTTTCCCTTAAGCTTGTCAGGCAGCAGGCTTTCGGATGGATATGCCTGATACCCTTTGCCGTATCCTAAATCCTTCATCAATTTTGTCGGTGCATTACGGATAACCAGCGGGATAGGAAGGTTGCCGAATTTCTTTACGTCGTCGAGTGCCGCAAAGTACGCATCATACGCGCTTCGGTCTTTTTTCGCCAGACACAGATATACGACACCGTGCGCCAGATTTTCCTGGCATTCGGGGTAACCTATTTTGTTACAGGCGTCAAACACTGCGTTGGCAACCACAAGCGCGGTGGGCTGCGCGACCCCAATATCTTCTGACGCAAATACTACCATCCTGCGCGCGATAAACAGCGGATCTTCTCCCGCTGCTACCATGCGGGCAAGATAATACAACGCGGCATCCGGATCACTGGCGCGCATGGATTTAATGAATGCCGAAATCGTATTGTAGTGCTCTTCTCCCACACGGTCATACTGGAGCATCTTCCGCTGGGCGGCTTCTTCTATATTTTGCAGCGTCAGCTGCTTTGATTTGGTGATCGAGGCGGCAATTTCCAATGTGGTAAGCAGTGCCCTGGCATCCCCGTTAGCCACTTCAAGAAGAAAACTTTCCCCTTCTTTTGTGATAGTTTTTTTCAGATAGGTGAGACCGCGTTTCGTGATACTGGTTAACGCTTTTGCATCAAGGGGAGAAAGCACCAGCACCCGCAAGCGGGAAAGGAGTGCGCTTATCACCTCAAAAGACGGGTTCTCAGTGGTAGCACCGATAAAAATCACTGTTCCTTTTTCTACATGGGGGAGCAGCGCATCCTGCTGGGCTTTGTTAAACCGGTGGATTTCATCGATAAACAATACCGTGCGTTTACCTGTTTTTAACCGCTCGGATGCTTCGGCAATAATAGTTCTTACCACAGAAAGCGAAGTGGTGACTGCAGACTCTGCGACAAAGCACGAGTCAGTAAGTGTTGCCAACAGGTGAGCCAGGGTAGTTTTACCGGAGCCCGGAGGTCCCCAAAATACCATCGACGGCAGAAATCCACTTTTAAGAAATTTGCGTATAATACCCGACTCTCCCACCAGATGATCCTGACCTATGACGTCATTTAACGATGCGGGGCGCAGTATATCTGCAAGCGGTCGGGTTTCGCTCATCGTGCCTATTCTAACACGTTGTAATCAGGACGCGCGTCGGATTTACGGGCGCCAGAACCAAACGAATATTCCCAAGTGTTCCGGGCATTATCAGATAATCGTTGAGCCAACTGCTTCGCTCTGTACCGTCTCTGCTGATCCGAAGTCACCTCTACATGAATACGCCGAACAGCAATACCGAAAAGTTCCGGAATACCGATAGACTGCTTGAGTCTCGGACCAAAAGCAATGCAGAATGCTCCATTTTCGTCAGTAAATCCTCCAATACTGTATGATTGTTTCCGTATTAATTTTTGACCGGGAGTTTCAGGGTCATCGATATTCTCTGCAATAAGACGCATCAGTCTTCGTGCATGCCGTGATAAATTCAGACCATGTGAAAAGCGCTCAGCCTGATCCATACGGTCAGTTTTATTACGAAACGCAGGAAAATGATTAGGCTTACTGAAATATTGAATCCAATCTATGGGATTTTTGACAAGTATGTTACCTACAGATCCGAGAAGATTTGTGTAAACTCCTCGAACCTCCGTAAGAAAATGAGCAAGATTGACTGGGTTGGGCTCATTATCGAAACGGAAAATGAGACCTCCGCGGGGGTACACCCGGGATTCCTTCTTTTTATTCACGATATCCGCGCCATACATCCGAAGATATCGTGATTCAAGCTGAAAATACTTTTCTACAATTTCCTCAAGTGCGCCGGCGGCATGCTCGCTTGTCTGATACTGAGTTCTATTAACTCCAGGTAGCATGTTGTGCGGAAGCTCAAAAACATGCGTATGATGATTAAGCCATGTTTGTCCTGTTTTTCTCGTACTGTCGGGTTGGTCATTAAATCCCCATATTATCCGGGAATTATGTTTTTGTTCCGGAAGCACCATGGCCCCCAATCGAATTAAGTCTAGATCCGTAAGATCTACAAGATTTAACCCTTTGATTTTATCCCGTTTGCTTAGCATTACATGGACGCCATCATCTTCATTTACATACTGACTGTGAGGATACAAGCAAAACCATCCATTGCCGCAGTCAGATAAGATATCGCCATCGGTTCGCATCCGTTCCCACAAGCTTTGCGGGTTTGTACGGGTATTAATCGCGAACCGCGATGAGCCAGGTGGTGAACTTTTTGCCTCCAGAACAAATGGTGCTCTAGTAATTGTTTCAGGCTCAATTCCCATATAATTCACATTATTATACTAAACAACTTTTTCCCACGGGAAACCAGCCCTGCCGAAATGCCCGTAACGTGCTGTCTGTCGGTAAATCGGGCGCCTCAACTTAAGCCCCTTGAGTATACCCGGCACGGACAGATCGATAAGCTTCCAGGCAAATTCCTCTATAGCGGCAAGCGGCTTTTTTTCCGTACCGAATGTTTCTATCGCTTTGCCTAACGGCTCGCGCTGGCCGATGACGTATGCTACCCGCACCTCCACACGGTCGGCCAAGCCTTTGGCGACAATATTTTTGGCAATAAAGCGTGCAGCATACGCGCCGCTCCTGTCGACCTTTGTCGGATCCTTGCCGGAGAACGCTCCTCCTCCGTGGCGGGAAAATCCGCCATAGGTATCTACAATAATTTTTCGTCCCGTGACTCCGGTATCAGAGGCGGGACCTCCGATTTCCCACTGCCCCTTACTGCCATTAACGATCACATGTTCTATGGCGGGCGGCGTTAATTTATATTTTTTAAGCACCGGTTTAACCACTTTCTCGTATAATGCTTTTTTAAGGTTCCCGTTATTTACTTTGGGGTCATGGGGAACCGCCAGCACAATCCGCTCAACTCCCACCGGCTTGTTGTTTTCGTATGTCACTTTCACCTCGCTTTTGCCGTCGGGTCTTAGATACGGCAGGATTTTCTTCTCCCGGCATTCATCCATGCGCTCCACCAGCCGGTGGGCAAGGATAAGCGGCATGGGCATATATTCAGGAGTCTCATTCGTGGCATAGCCAAACATCATGCCCTGGTCTCCGGCACCGCCGTCATCTACTCCCACGGCAATGTCTGGCGACTGCTGGTGGATATATACGGAAATTGGGGATTTGTCGGAGAAGTTAAACTTCTTATCGGTATATCCGAGCGACCGTATTGTTTTGCGGGCAATAGCCTCATAGTCCAGCTTTTTGGCACACGTCACTTCTCCTGCAAGCACTATCCTGTTGGTGGTAACGAGTGTTTCTACCGCAACCCGGGCTTTGGGATCAACGGCAAGGGCGGCATCCACTATAGCGTCTGATACCTGGTCGCAGATTTTGTCCGGGTGTCCGCTGGCTACAGACTCCGAGGTGAAGTGGGTAACAGTTTTCATAAGATTACTCTTTCCTGCCGCGTGTAGCTAAAAAAATACCCCGCCAAGCGGGGTAAATATTTTCCCTACATTCGGCAAATCATTCCGCAGTGTGGTATAGCACCGGGACTCGTTTTGGCACCGTGTCTGTTTTCAGCTCGGTTGTCGGATGGTTCGTGGAGCGAGGTCTCTCCCCATCTCTCTTGATTTATTAACTTGTTATTTACAGTACTCCTTTGGTTGTGTGGGTGTCAAGACACCATCTCATGGGTTGTTTTTTCCTTAAATACCACATCAGGCAGTCCCTGCACGCCGCCGAAGGATATGCGGTCGAGCACTTTCTGCTCCATACGGGCCATGCGGGCAGGATAGATGACGAAATCGCCGAACCTGTTTTGTATGGCGTCTATGGCGCGTGTTACATCCCGTTTCCGGTTATCCTCCGGAAACAATGATGCCTGTTCGGTACTTTCCCTGTGTAATGCATAACAATACACCGCGAGTAGCTTTACTTCTTTTTCGGGTGCATGGGTAAGCATGATCCGCATCACCGAATAAAAATCCAGATCGGTAAACAGGGGGAATGCTTTTTTCTCCTGGGTGTGCCAATGGGTGTGATCCGCAAACATGGTGGAAATGCCGACGCCATATGCCGCAAACCCGTCAGCCCGCAGGCGCCGTCCCATCTTCATCGTCAGCTGGGCGAGTATTTGCCACAGCCGGGAATCGTTCGTCGCACGAGCCGTACCCAGTACATACGACTGGCCGAAACTCTTCTGGTCCTCCTGCTGATCTTTTTCAAACTCCTTATACATACTGCCGTCTTCATATCCATGAAGCCGGAACCACCAGTGGGTACCCGTGATGGAACGGAACGCGCGTTTAAGATCTATGCTGCTTGCCCGGTAAAATGCCAGCGGTGTCATAATGCCCGCGGCCATAAGCCGCCTGCTATTGCCTTCTTTAATGCCGCAGAAATCAGTGAGGCTCATCCGCGTGAATGTTTCAAGGATATTTTCGCGGGTGATACTCACCAGTCCGTCAGGCTTTTGGAGTCCCGATGCAACTTTGGCAAGATACCGATTCGGTGCAATCCCGCAGGAAACAGTGATCCACTCGCCTATTTCGTTTTTGATACGCTGCTTAATCTCCCGGGCAATACCCGCCATAGATTGCCGCGTGATGGCGGGAGTGTTGGCTAAATTCATCACCATTTCGTCAATAGACTCGACGCTGATGTGTGCGGTATACGACTGGAGGATGCCCAGCATCTGCCGGTTCACTACCCGGTATTTCGGCGGATCAGGAGGAAGCACCGTTAACCCCGGCGCCAGCTGCTTCCCCTCAGCCACCCGCATACCTGTTTTAACCCCCAGCTTTTTGGCCTCACGGCTTGCCGCCAAAATACATCCATAGTCTTTTACATATGCCGCAACCACCACGGGTTTTCCCCGGAGCAGCGGATTAGCCTGCTGCTCTACGGTTGCAAAGCAGGAATTGATGTCCACATGCATGGTGGTCGGGGGGGTAGGATTAAAATCCATATAGTGTTAATGAATTGTGTCCACTTCGACCAGCGTCCACGCCAGACTCTGGCCATCCATGACGAGCTTAAAGAAAGTGCTCCCATCGCTGACCGAAAAGATATGATAGAGGCGTCTCCCCTCCCAAACGGTATGGTGTAATCCAATAGTAGTGATGTGGTACTGTCTCCCATGCCAATACAGCCCGTAGGGCAATACCTTTCGGGTCTTGTGATTACTCCAGAGGGTGACGGATACGGGTTCGTTAATGGTTTCGGGCATATGGTATAAAACCATAATAAACCCGAAAATAGAGGCGGTCAACTAGGCGTAACTATATCAAATAGTACGAAATATACCCGAAAATGGAACCTTTCCTTAAAAATGAACAACCGTACGAGGCAATAATGTTTTTATCCGTTCAAGTTCCCCCGACTCCAACGGGTTGCCCTCAAGGTATAGATCAGTTAAGTTCGTTAAATTCCGTATAGTGTCAGGGAGCCGGGTTATGCGGTTTTCGGAAAGCTGCAGCAGGGTGAGTGACTGCAGTTGCCCTATTTCCGGCGGAAGTGCCGTGATACGGTTGCCATACAGCAGAAGATTTTCGAGCTTTGACAGCGCTCCGATCTCCGCCGGCACTTCGGTAATCATATTCCGGCTCATATCGAGGGCGATAAGATTCCGGAGAGACAAAATATCAGGGGGGATAACCCGGAAGTTATTGGTAGAAAGCGATACGTGGGTGAGACTCTGCAGCTGATCAAATGTCGAAGGCACACTGATAAGGTCATTTCTATTAGCCTGCAGCACCTTGAGATTTTTTATTGAAGCAATATCAGATGGTAACGATCCTATGGCGCTTCCCACACGGGGTTCATGCATAACCACCTCACCCTGTGTTTCCCCGGATCCTTCCGACCGCGGGGAGAGATAGAGGGCGCAGGTAGTCGCGGAATCAGCGGCAGCCTCCTCAAACGTGTAGGCAACCTCTGCGTCAGGACACAACGGGGCTGAGGTAGGCTTAGGCATTGTCAGCTGCCCGCCGTTGCCCGTGGGTGTTTCGGAAACAGGCGGTTTTTTATTACGCATGAGTACCACTCCCGCAACAACCGCCATGCCGATACCATACAGTACCAAAAAAACGATGAGCGCAATTTTTTTCCTGTTGTCCTCCGGCTGGGGAGCTAACGGAAGTTCCTGGGCAATCGGCTGCGGCGTGGTAGGTGAAGATGTGGTTTCCATATATATAGCTTACAGCGCTTTGCTTGGATTTAACATATAGTCCCACCAATCATTGAGCTTACCGTCGGGGCCAATACCGGCAAATTGCGGGAAGTGCGAAAACCAGTACCCGTAAAAACCAATATCCGTACAGCTCCAGGTACGGCAGTCTGCTATATCAGCAACTATATCTGCAACCTTGGCCAACTCAGGGTAATTTATGAAATCATCACACATAGTAAGTTTTTGCGCCATATTCGAGTAATCGTAATCTACCGGTGCATTCGGCGGGAAATGGGTGGTTCCGCACCCGCTGTATGCATAACTGGTGGCTTTTGCCTGCACCAGCGCAAAGCGGTCAAAATTCGTGTAAATACGTGTTCTCGCCCACGAAGTGTACACCTTGAGCATAGTGTATTCGGCACGATGTCCGTAATCGTGGATCATTTCCGGAAGTCCCCGTTCAAAGTTATAGCCCATGATCGGCATGGGGCGGGTACATGTGGTGCCGGTCAATGCCGGAGAGTTGTACCAAAATGCACCGGTACCCGCGAGTCTGGACTCATAAAAACCAAACCAGGATCCTCCGAACATCCACATTTCATCAATCTCGCCTGCATTAAACAGCTCACAAGCCTGGGTTTCCGTGACGATAGTGTTATAGTTCGCCCACACCGGTTGGTGCACGGGAGTAACTCCCGTAATCATGGAGTGATATGTAGAATCGGTATAACTGAAACCGTCAGTAAGCACCGGGTATTTGTTAAGCACGGTTTGCCTGCTCAATACATAATTTATCCTGCCGTTTGATATTGCCTTAAACCAGGCTATAGCCTCATTGGTAAGGGTATATGGATCATTGGCGCCGTAATATCGGATATGATTCTGGTTAGTGCCGAATGCGGCCGACAACTGCGGATTGAATACCACCAGATATACCTTTTTGGTTATCGGGCCTGCAACCGGTATAGGGGTGGCAGTGGGTGTAGGCGCGAGTGTGGGAGTTACGGCAATGGTCGGGGTGGGCATTACGGTGGGAACAGCAGTTGGCACTACCACAACAGGCGTGGCAGTTGGGGGAGCCGGCGCTACATTATTACCGGCTAATCCGCCGGACACCTCATTAGTTGCGTTCCCCATCGCTGTTTCTGCGCCATTGGTGAGACAGGAATAACATCCGCTGGCCGGACATGATTCCACGACATTGCCGTATTGGTCATACTTCGTATTGGGGTCATTTTTCATTGCCTTAGATTCCGGGATAAAACAAATCCGCAGGGTAGATCCGTCAGCCGATGCGGTAAGCGCAACTTTGGCAAGATCTTTTTTGGCAACTTTATCGAACGAACGCGATAATTCCCCTACTGCAATGAGCGATGCAATTGCCTGCTCTCCCTCGGTGCTGGAAAGGATAACGCCGGTGATGTCACTTTTCCACGGATAGTTCCCGCTTTTTATCGATATATTATTGATTGCCCTGTATACATCGCTCGCAACCGTGCGGCGCACGGTGTCAGATCCTTTTTTTACCTGCTCAAAGGGATTTATCGCTACCAGTAGCAGGGCAGATATGGCGCCAAACAGGGTTATGGCGATAAGAAGTTCTATAAGGGTAAATCCGTAGCAGTATTTCGTATTTTTATACATGGGACTGTCACATCTAGTGTACGACAATAGAAGAGTGAAAATATAGATCAGGCTGCTTTGGGTCTTACCCTTCGGCGCATTTTTTCCCGGCTGGGATTGATGAATAACTGTCTATGCTCCGGCAATTCTTCTGGTTCGTCCGGCTGCGGCACCCCCATGAGCTGTTCCAGCATTGTCTGACGGTATACCTTCTCGGTAAATTCCAGAGCCTCTTCACTAGTCCACTCACCTTTAGCGACTTTCTCCCGGGCAAAAGCAGCCGCTTCGCTATGATTTCCGCTGAAAACAGTTCCTCGCGGGTGTTCTCCTGACATGGCTGCATTATACCAATTGTGACCTCAAAATTGCTATTTATCTCACACTCTGTTATACTCTTTCCTGCACTTGTATTGAAACAATACATCTGCTTATTTAGTTAACAGTTTGAGAAGTTAAGAGAAAAAACGCCCCAAGATATATTCTTATAACCTGCGTCTTTTCCCCTTTTCAGGTTTTTTTCATTACATAAGCAGTTTTTTTGTTTCAATACCTTTGTTCCCAAGTAATATGTACAAAAGCAATCAGCGATCATTTCGTCCCCAAGGTGGATTCCGTGGAGGTCGTGGCGGTGGCGGCGGAGACCGCGGTGGGCGCCATATGCGTTCAGTTCCCAAGAGCGTCATCCTATCCGTAATCGAACGGAGCAAGCTGACCGCAGAAACAGCGGTTATGGAGCCCGAAAAGGTAACCCATGCTTTTTCCGATTTCGCACTGAACCCACAATTGCAGGAGACTATCCGCGCCAAGGGCTTTACTGCCCCCACCCCTATCCAAGATCAGGCAATACAGCCTATTCTTGACGGCAGGGACATTATCGGTACGGCTAACACCGGAACCGGCAAGACCGCTGCCTTTTTGATTCCCCTGCTTCAGAAAATCAGCCTTGACCGCAACCAGCGGGTGCTTATCGTCGCACCAACCCGTGAACTCGCAGTACAGATCCACAAAGAATTCCGCGACTTTGCCAGAGGATTATCGCTCCGAAGCGCAATGCTTATCGGAGGAGCGAACGAATGGCGCCAGCGCCAGGACTTAAAAGATGATCCGCATGTGGTAGTAGCTACGCCCGGAAGGCTTAAAGACTTTATTGAGTCGCGCTATATCAGGCTTTCCATGTTTCGGAATGTCGTCCTCGATGAGGCTGACCGCATGGTTGACATCGGGTTTATCAATGATATTAAGTATTTCATCTCGCTGCTGCCTAAAGAACGTCAATCACTGTTCTTCTCAGCAACTATTTCCGGTAAAGTCGGCGAAATTCTGACAGATTTTGTTAAAAATCCCGTACGGGTATCAGTGAAAAAGGAAGATACAGCCGTCACTATCCGTCAGGATGTAATCCGGGTAACCGGCAACGTCGGCAAAATAGAAGCGCTCCACGATCTTTTAAACAAAAAGGAATTTGATAAAGTATTGATCTTCGGCCGCACCAAGTGGGGCGTCCAGAAGCTCTCAGATGAGCTGGTGAAGCGCGGATTCCGGTCAGGGGCAATTCACGGCAATAAGCGCCAAAACCAGCGCCAGTATGTACTGGAGCAGTTCAAACGCAGCGAAATACAGGTGTTACTGGCTACCGATGTGGCCAGCCGCGGACTGGACATACCGGATGTGTCCCACGTTATTAACTATGATTTACCCGAAACACTTGAAGACTACATCCACCGCATTGGCCGCACTGGTCGTGCCAACAAAAAAGGGATTGCCCTTACCTTCGTCGACTAAGACGGGGCAACCCGGCTATTTTCTCTTCTACGACAAACTCCAGACAACGTTCTACGCTGTTGACCGTTAACAAAAACCCTAATTGCCATGAGGAAGGCAGCTTCCGTGTATCAGGTAGCCGCCCGTGTATGCGGTCGTGGATATAGGGATGTGCTTCTCTGAGGCTATTGCGAGCCCCACGGCGGTATAAAGGAATGTGCATGAACACCCTGCGTTCGATGAAGGACGTGACTGTCATCTTTGTATAACTTACTACACCGACTTCCCCGATCATAAGTGAACCCTGGATACATCGCAACATCGCAGCTCTTTTCCACAAAAAAGCCCCACTTGCGCGGAGCCTTCTTGTGGTTTGACAACGAGTTGCCAAACATGAGTTTTTACGCTCGTTTTACATTCTTGGCAGATGGGCCTTTCGGACCGTCTACGACTTCAAACGTAACTGTTTCGCCCACTTGAAGTTCATCAAATGTGACGCCAACTAAGTCTTTGGAATGGAAGAACAGGTCTTTTGACTCGCCTTCACGTGATATAAAACCAAAGCCTCTATCTGTTTTTGTTTTGATTGTGCCGTTCATAGTTTTCTCCTTTCTGTCCGTATAGTATAACAGATCCTGAGAAAAAATACCGCATTTAGGGTGTTTGGAGGAGAGCAAGCAGGATAGGCTTTAATTTATCTACACTTTCCGGGGAATGGACTGACCCCGCAAACACCTGCTTACCTAACTTGGTAAATACCGAAACCGCCTTTTTTACGGCTTCCGGTGTAACTAAATCCGTCTTATTCAGAAAAATAAGCTCCGGCTTATCAAGTAGCATGGGGTTAAACTCACGGAACTCATTACGGACGGTTTCGTAATCCTTGAGCACGTTATCGGATGTTATATCGATACAATGCACCAATATCTTCGTTTTCTCTATGTGCTTAAGAAATCGCGTTCCCAATCCTACTCCCCGTGAAGCTCCTTCGATAAGCCCCGGAATATCGGCAATAGGGTATTTGCCAAACATACCGATAGTAGGTTCCAGGGTGGTAAATGGGTAAGCACCTATGGCCGGGGTGGCGTTGGTAAGCTTGGTAAGCAAGCTGCTTTTACCGGCATTGGGAAGGCCGATAAGGCCTATGACCGCGATTAACCGAAGTTCCAATAAGATATTCTTCACTTCCCCGGCGCCCCCTAACTCACGGTTGGTGGGAGCTTGGTTGGTAGCAGACTTAAACTTAACATTACCAAACCCTCCCGCACCTCCCCGGGCGATAAGCACCGGCTTTTCTACACTTTCGATGTTTATGACTTCTCCGGTATCGGTGTTGGTGACCCGTGTGCCAAGCGGCACAAATACCACAGTATGCGGAGCGTTTTTGCCAAACCCGTTATGTTTGGTGCCATGACCACCGTTATACCCCACTATCTTTTTTTTATAACGGAATTCCCTCAGATCGTTTACATTAGGAGACCCCTGGAACAATATGTCGCCGCCGTTGCCCCCGTTGCCGCCGTCGGGACCTCCGCGGGCTTTCATAGACGTGCGGGCAAAGGTGGCTGCGCCATTGCCGCCGTCTCCGGCTTTAACAATCAAGGGTACATTATCAATAAGCATGTGCTCATTGTACCATTGTGGCTAGCCTCACGTACGGTCGAGTATTATGGAAAGGCGCGGATATACGCGCTAAAGGGTGGGATCGTACATCGGGAGCTTCTTGCCTTTAAGAAGCACTCCCCAGTCATGGATTTCGCCGTCTACCCCAGGAGGCGGATTTACGCGTGAAGCCTGCAGCACACAGACCACTGCATCGGGCTGCTTGTTATTTTCACGTATTTTGTCTTCCCAAAGTTCCAGCATAGCGAGCCCACCACCTAGATAAATTCGTGTTTCGTTCTTGCCGGCACCATAAATACGCACATGCGGGTTTATCCTGCCTTCACGCCCCGTAGAAAGTTTATCGCCCATATCCCCAACGGTGAATAAGCCGAGTGCGGCCATTTCCGGCTGGGTATTGATAAGGTAGTTTGCACCAACTGTCTTGTTTCCCAGTCCATAAGCCAGCGCCCCCACACGGATCAGTACCGGCACATGCCGGTCGAGCCCGCGCTTGATCGCCATGGTTATCCCCTGGGTGGAGGCTACTGCCACACGGATTTCCTCCAGTGTTTTAGTTCTTGTTCTTCCCATCACGTCATCAACCTCCTGGTCACCGAATATAGTAGCTCCCGATGCCAAACAATCATCAAAACGTGTGAGCCGCTTATATTCATACAGACCAAGACGTTTGCGTACTGCTGTCGCGCCCTTCGTGAAAAATCCGCCCAGACAGTCACTTACGGCTTTACGGTACCGGAGCTTCTTGTCTGCATCCATGTTAGGATCGTTGCCGATCTTTGTTAGCTCTTGCATAACCGGAGCCATAGAACCGTTTCTGACTTCAATAATTATCTTACCCTCCGCATCATTTTTTATGGCTCGCATGACGGGTATTTCTTCTTCCGGGGATACTACGGTACAGCTTCTGTCTGATGATATTGCGGCTACTGCCTGCTCATCGGTCAGGGGTTTGCCGTTGCCGTCCTCACACACAAACCGGAGGGTGCGGAGCCCTTCGACAAATGATTCTGGAGTAAGCCGGGTTCCCTCTATATTTTCTACAAGGAGTGGACCAAACAACACCTGTGCATCACCGGAATTCGGTTGACCGTACTTTTTTGCCCCATGCCATTCAGTAGGCACATGGATCATATCGCCGCGGTCTGCTATATGCACCCTGACCGTTTCTGCATTCCAGTGGGTATTAAATCGGTCAATTATTTCTTCCATGGTGATATCGCGAAGTGTGAGGGGTATTTCGTGCGGACGGGGTGATTCTACAGTATCCGATAACGCGAACTGCGGCACTCTCTCGTGGCCGTGCTGATGGGGCATATTGCCAGCTTCGATTCCCATATCTACGACCGATAGTAATATGTTTTACCAAAAAACACAAATGGCTATCTCACAATAGCCAAAAATCATGAAAAATACGCTGTGGCAGGGCTCTGGTCAATAAGATGATGGGCGGTTTTCATTTCTGCCGGAGTATTGATATAAATTATCTCGAATTTGCCTCCGGTTACTTTGTTACGGTAATCCAACGTCACCTCGAGGATATGGACTAACCCCCAATAAATCCATTTGCCTCCGACATTTTCTACAAGAAAGTTGCGCACGGGCGGCATGTGGTAAATACGGATATTGGATTTATGGTGAAACGAAAATACTTTGCCGGAAAAATCTTCCGTGCGGAAAGGTTTATCTAAATGCTTGGCAATATCCAGCTCAGCCGGAAATCCCTGATCTTTGGATATCTGCAGTGTGTCGTTTAATTCAACGATGCTTCCCATGAGCTTATTATACAAAACCCCTTTGACTTCACAACTACCCGTTCAGATGCTATTATCGCGGCTAATCACTATGCCCGATTCAGAAACAGTCATCATACATCGGAGGCTCTGCCTCGTGCACACCCAAGATCCGGAAGAAGTTGTAGATGGTGCACGGAGCCTGTTTGCAGCACTTGCCCCATGCCGTATGTTCGGCCATCATGATGACCGCCCTGGTATAGAAATGCAATTAGCGAGAAGAGCTACTGTTTTCTCACGCTGGGAAATAACACTTCCCCATAAACGCGTGATGGTGACCCGTGAGATGATGGGGTTGGGTGATGCGGATTAGGACGTGGTAATGGGCGACTCCAGAAGTTCCCCCCACCGGATGTTCTTTGCATAGTTATAGTCTGCTTTGTTCCGCTTAAGCACCCTCGGATGGATAACCCCCTCTTTTGTGAGAACTGGGATCGTAAGGAATCCTTTTTGCTTCTCCACGTGGCCTACACACTGGCCCCAAATGGTTTTTTGCCCCGGCACATTACCCCAGGCCACATAACAGTACTTGGCATCTTCCCAATCAGAAGCCATGAGCGGGCTTTCCCGCATCGCCTGGCGAATCCGCCGTTGGAACTCAGGTCGCTGGAACCGTTGGGAAAAGTGGATCCAGAAATCCCCGTTTTCCACAAGCGTATTGTCTATATACGGCGCAATGAGGTGCTGGACGCCCGATACCATACCGGCAACCTCTGCAATTAGCGTGTTCCCGACATTTGTACCGGGCTCTATGAATACGACAATACCGCCACTGCGGGAAGAAATTTTTTGGATGAGTATATCCCGTTCTTCCTGCGGCAGTTCGTTTAGGACATTGCCGACAATTATGAGGTCATACGTCGTTTTTTCTTCCGATTGTACCCATTTAAGCACCGTGCTTTTTACCCATGTAGCATCCAGCGCCATCTGGGATCCGTAGAGGATTTCTTCGGCAAGTGACAAAAATAACTGTTCCTGGTCCAGCCCGGTAGCAGAAGCAAGGCCGGGCCAAACTGATTTTGCTGCCAATATACCCGTCCCGGGACCACACCCCAGCTCCAAAACGCTCTGGGGGCGCCATTCAGGCACGCGTTCGCTTATCTGAAGCAATGCGCTGGCAATCTGTGCGTAAGTAGCCGGAAACCGAAGTGCCAGATAGGCGATACAATCGGTAGGCTTCTGGATATGCGGTTCTATGGGATTTAAGCCCTGCATGTACCTCTCGTGAAGCTCTTTGGCCTGCGCACTAAGAACTTTCGCATCACTGCGGAGTAAAATCCGTGATACACTTTCGGAAATCGCCGGCGGAAGGTTTATGAATGTTTGCAAGATAGCCTCATTATACCAGACAAACCGCCTTCATGTGCTATGCGAACCGGAGACTGGAACCGTAGGTAGACGCCTACAGCGTCAATCCGGATTCTCTATTTGCACCGACTGCTGTACGATACATATACCTACAAAAGTCATATGTTTAGCTTTGCGCTGGTATCTTTTGGCTATAGTTTGTTTCTTGCTTTCACCACGATCTGCTACGGGCTAGTGCGGATGGGATTCCGTGGAAAGGAAATATTTTTCGCATTTTTTCCTGCGGCACTACTGTATATCGGGAGCATTGCAACGGCACTTTCATTTACCGGACAACTGACCAATTCCGCTTTTTTGATCGCTCAGGGAGTTTTGGTTATATGTATTTTTGCGGATATCACCTTCCACAATATTCATGTTTCTCTCTCACATATCACCCGTATACTGCAGTTGATTAGGCAACGGTTTGTTTTCCCACGGTCCGGTATCGTAACGGCTTGCCTGACCATGACATTAGCACTGGTATTAATTTCATTTTTGTTACGCATCGTGACGCCTATCAATGAGTACGATGACAAAATGTATCGCGCATCGACTCCTCTGTATTGGATACAAAGCCAAAGTGTTTTCCGGTTTGAGTCGGTCAACGAACGAAATAATGTCTTTGCACAGGGAGCTAGCCTCATATATCTATGGCCAAATCTGTTTAACACCGGCGAACAAGCCGCTAATATCTTTTATTGGCTCGCGCTCCCGCTTTCCCTACTTGGTATATACCTATTTACCGGTTTGTTTACGAAGCAACCAAAGATACGGGCTGTCACCATGTTGTTGCTTGCCTCCACACCCATCATAATCCGCTACTTTACCTTCACCCTAGTACAGGAATCATGGCTGGGATTACTTGTGCTTTGCTTTCTTTATTTTTTGATTACCGAAATACGGCTGCCCCGCATACAGCCGCACATTTCTTTTGCCGCCGGTATAGCACTAGGAGCGCTTTTTTTCATCAAACCCACGGCACTTATATATCTTGCCGTACCCCTCGTTGTACTCACCGTGGAAAAAAACAAAGCCGCCAGGATAATTTGGCTAGCCGCAGGAATTATATTTTTTACTGTTTTCTCAGGACACGGTCTGCTCATATATCAGAATATTGTGCTTTATGGAAATGCGTTTGGCACAGAGGCTTTTCAGCAGCTGCATATGCCCTATCCGTCATTTAAGCAGGCGGTAACACACCTTGTCCGTTTCCCGTTTGCCCTCCTGGAGTTTCCGGTTTTTTTCCCTCAAATTGCTGCCGCATTGGAATCTTGGTTACAGCACATAGCGGTATTTTTTGGGGCAACCACAGAACTATATGAGGAAACACAAAAAGTATGGCTCGGCGTCTACCGCTACCAACTCACCACTCCAAATACGCGCTTTGGCTTAGGTGGATTCCTTTGGCTCGCGCTATTTTTGATGCATACCATGCAGTTATTCCGGCTGCGCAACACTTCGAATGATCATAAACGCGAATATGGAATTTACACTATATTGCTTATCGCCGTTCTTGTACAAATTGTTCAAATACGGTGGGCAGAGCTTTCCGGTACTCCTTATAGACACTTGTTATCGTATTTTGTCGCAGTAACAGCCTTTTTTCCGCTATATCTGACAAAAATATACCGGCACATCGGAAAGCCGGTTGCCACACTCTTTGTGATCGTGCTTCTTGCTGCTACAGGTCAGCTCATTTTTATAAATATTGGACATCTAAAGAACACATGGGGAGGCTCTCCTGAGGCCTATGCAAAAGCAAAATTTTTAATGCAGACGAGTCCCTACTCCGAATTTATGGCAACCCAACAGGGACCAACCTCCCTCTTGCTAGTCGGTGTCGAAAACACGCTTGATTACCCGTTGTTTGCCAATCATCTACGCATAAGAAACCTGGTATACCGTATGCACAATGCACATGGACTGCCTGACAATGTATTTTTTAGCAAACTCGACGAATTTGTCCGCACTAACAAGGTTGAATACGTCGTACTGTATAACCAGCCGGAGGAATTAATCCGCTTAATGGAAGCACATAAAGGCTATATACTGCGGCATACCATTCAGGCGGCGGATGACGTGACTTTCTCGGTATTTTTGAATGCTGCTTTTAGAAAACACTAATAGCTGGTTCGGATATTGTATAGACGTCCGATACTGTTTGCGAAGCGCAAAAACAAGCCGGCGCGCGCGGTTGTCGCATAGCACCCATTATGCTGCTCTATCATAGAAATCTCCCGTTGTTCACGCAAACGCTTCTCTAATGCATCGCCGGCAATAATATAAGTGTCTATCAGTGAGGCTTGGAGGGATTCCTTAGACAACCCCCGGCATGTAGCAGAGTTCTCCTTATCAAGGGTATCCAACATATACATCGTAATGGAGCGGTCAAATGTAACTGGAAAAACAATAAAGGCCGAAAGATTTACCGATGCCGCAATACACGACGCGGCAATCAGTGTCTCCGGGTTTTTCAGCTTACGGAAAATAAACAACAGCACCGTCACGATTACGAAAATTGTAAACAGACCAGTGACGTATATAAGTCCGCGGTAAAAGAACACGTCGCTAGCCTTAAAAGGACTGTGGAACAATGCCAAAAAAATACCAGTGAACAACAAAAAAATGCCACAGTATATAACCAAAAGTTGTATAAACCTCTTCATTAGCCCTTATAGTAGCACCTCCAAAGCCATACATATATATTTGTTGACGTGTTCGGGTAAATAACTTTACTATATGGATATGGCAGTTAAAAAACTTATCAGACCAAAAAAGGGGAGAAAAATTGCAGGTGTGTGTCTTGCTGTAGCAAATTACCTCAACGTAGATGTTACGCTTGTCCGCCTCCTCTGGGTATTTGCCCTTATCCCGGGCGGTGTTCCCGGTATAATTCCCTATATCCTCTGCTGGATATTTATTCCGTCGGAATAATCATCTATCTTCTACCCCAGCGGATAAAATGACCGTGTCAACGCAG
>JACRMP010000001.1 GCA_016214885.1 Candidatus Gottesmanbacteria bacterium
AATACTGATCTACACCTGCAGAATCAGTAAACGTTGTCGCCGCGATCGTGTGTCCCCCATTGTTTGTCACGACAACCTTGTAGTTAGGGCGGTAAATTCCGTCGAGCTGATATGCGTACACAAATGCGCCGTCCACGTCTGTTGTAATCGTATCGGTTGTCGATGTGGCCGGTTCATCCGCGGAACTCACTGTGATGTTGTAGTCATGATTCGGCTTGAATCCTGTACCGGTAATGATCGCCGTATCTGTGGGTGCGTAATCAGCTTTGTCAGTTGTAAGTGATGCGCTGTTAGAAGGGTCGATGTTATCCAAGTTCAGTGAGTTTGCCTCTACGTTCTGAAGCACAACAGCTTGCAGTTGTCCGTCTTCGGAAAGCTCCGGTGTGACGGTCGGCGAAGGCGTGGCCGTCACGGAAGCGCCATCCAGGATCTGTCCCTGCTCCGGCGGACCGGTTTCTTTCGGCGGTTCACTAGATGTCGTTGTTGGCGTCGTTGTCTGCTCTGTCGGAGTTGGAGTTACTTCTTCTGTCGGTGTTGCGGTTGGGGTTACGTCAGGAGTAACCGTCGGGCTAACTTCGGTAGTCGGGGTAGGAGTCCCGGTTTCTGTCGGAGCCGGGGTAGTTTCCGTCGTTGGTGTAGGTGTTGTTGGCTCGTCGGTCGGTGTGGGTGACGTTTCTTCTGTCGGTGTCGGTGTTTCTGTCGGTGTTGCATCTTGCGCGTACACGGGGGGTACGAGTAACGGGAGAACAGGAAAAATTGGCTGAACCAGCATGAGGATACTGGTAATAATTGCAAATAATTTATTTGCCCGTCGTATGCGATTCATGATGTAATAAATTCACCATCAACCGTTATTTAGGTTGATTCTAGTACCCTATAGCACGCTTGTCAAATACGCGGATGCGATAGTAGCAAGTGTGAGATAGATTACAGAGCATTATAACCAGGATTAGGTAGTGACGCAAGCAACAGATTGGTCTTACGGCCTCTTATCTTATTCAGCGGTCCTTGGTTATTGGTGTAGCCCGGACAACCAACCGCATACTATCCAGAAAACCGGTACACGTATAGAGAGTTAACATTTCAAATTGTGTGGGAAGGAGTAGTGTGGTATTCGTTGGTGCGACAGTTACTATTTCTACAACATTGTAGGAGTGCTCTTTTCCTTCCTTCGTCTGTATGATAATTTCTTCTCCTTTCTGAACCTGGTTAAGCGAACCAAATAACGCTGCTCTATTATGTGCATATATAATAATGTTACCTTTTTCCCCCGGTGATGCGGATTTTGTTACGTGATTTGCCGCCTTTTCCGAAATGAGCCAGGAGCCGTTTACATACCCAGCTGGTGCAATCGGCGCATTAATAAGGCTTCCAATACGGATTGAGGACGGGTGCGATACGGGCGATGCGTTTGATGATAATTGCAGCGTGTGCTGTAGTGAAAGAGTTAGCGAGCGGATATAGAAAAATTTATGAAGTCCCCAAAAACCAAGCAACACGATACCCAGCACGATAAGGCTTGTCCCCAACAGGTGTTCATTTTTTTGATGTACGTGTTTTGATTTTTTTTGTTTTCTCATAATAATTTCAGTGTAACAGAGTGTGATCAGAACCAAAAAGGGGCTCCATGCGGAGCCCCTTTCTAAATTCAATGTGATATTTAACTTCTTTTCTTTCCTTTGATAAATGCGCCTGCCATGACGGAAATTGTTCCCATCATTCCGGCAATTTTGGCAACTACATCACCGATAATACCGGTTGCTGCATACCCGTCCGTGGATGCTCCAAGAATATCTCCCCCGCCTATAGATGCGCCGAGCACATTGCCCGTGGGTGTCTGTGTGCATTCTGGGCAGCTTGAGCGCCCGTCGGATTTCCCGTCACTTTTTCCATCACCATTCGGACTTGGAGGTGTGTAGGGCGTAATTGTCGGTGTAGGTGTAGGATCCACACCGGTTGCACCAGTAGAGCCAGTTGGACCTGATGCGCCAGTTTCCCCTGTGGATCCGGTCGCCCCCGTGGAACCGGTAGACCCTGTTGTCCCTGTCTCGCCTGTGGCACCGGTTGATCCGGTAGACCCCGTGGATCCCGTTGAGCCGGTTGATCCCGTTGATCCGGAAGGACCTGTTTGTGAAGTGTATGTACCCTCCAGGTGGCTGATATCTTGACAGGTATTGCCATTACCGATTTTGGTAACCGTGACTGTTTGACCCACCACAGAAACACTGTAGCAAGTGGGTGCGGCATTTGTCGGATAAACAGTGATACAGTTCGCACCGGATTTCACAACAACTGTTCCGAATGTGTATCCACTTGGGAGAGTTGCAGAATTTCCCGTTTCGATCTTCCATCGTGAGGCATCAGATACACAGCTATAGCCATTTATTTGGCCACCGATTTGGGTAGCAGATGCAAATACGCGTGACGAAATTAATACGACGCTTAAAATTGTGATTACCCTGCCGATCGGTAAGAGATATGATTTCATATGTATTTTTGCCAGTCTGCGTGGCGTACCTTTCAGGTGAATGATTAATATTAACCGATAGTTATTTTCATAATACTATAATTATGCTTTTCTATCGGCCTTAATACATATATTAACCTCGGAGGTGAATAAATATATAAGGCTTATAGTGTAATATATCTAACTATAAAAATCAAGCAGCTATTGGGTGTGGGGTTTGGTGTAAGGGGTTGTGGGGTGGCGTCGGGTAATTGGTGGGCGCACAGGGGCTCGAACCCCGGACCTTTGCAATGTGAATGCAACGCTCTAGCCAGCTGAGCTATGCGCCCTGTCATGGACGGGAAATTATGTTTCCCTTCCAACCTCCCTTCCTACCAAGGTGTTGCGACGGCTCTCCGCATATATCACTCCGCCGCAACGGATTTTACCCTGTTCGTATGGGCGATATCAGACACAACCATTATATATGGTGAAGCTGGTTTTGGGAAGGTTAGCCCGCACTTGTGGCTAGAGAACGCTCACTGGAGAGTCCAAAGGTGGTTCCGTGTTTCTTGAACATACCCCAATACCCCATTTTCTTTTTTCTGGTATTAAACGAGGCTAACCATGACCGACTATCCTCTACCTGTTGCCGTAATACGTGGATAAACGTGCGTAACTGTTCATAGAAATTCAGGTGGTATACACCGGGGTGCACTACCTCCTGGGATACCGCGGTACTTACTTCATTGTGCAGGTTTTTAAGGGAAACTATGAGTGCTTTAAGCTCCGCCCGTATGGCATCCAGCTGCTTTTTGGTTTCCATCTCAATAATATCCACATTCGGCCGGTGCATGGTTTCGGTGCGCATTGGCTGGACGGGGGCCTGCTCCACCGGTTTTTCACCGAATTCTATGGTCTGGTTTGGCGCAAGATCACCGGAGCGCGGAGTGCCGCCGATAAGGGAATTAACGATATCAGCTCCTATTTTGCTGAATTCAGACGCCGTGGTAGAGCCTACGCTGGTAGGCACGGAACCAAGCGCCTCGAGGACGTTATCGTTCTTGTAGTGGGTCTGTTTTTTCTTGGTGGCAAATTGAGCCATAGCGCCTGCATTATACCGTCAGGGCAGAAGCTTTGCAAATTGTTACGCCATGAGGCCATCGAGAGTTTTTTGCCTCCGGATGAGTGATGTAAGGTAGTACCGCTGTCCTTCGAGAGCCTTGCGCTCTTCGTCGGATTTGGCGGTTGCCAGAAGCTTATTTACCTCTTCGTCACTCACTGTCACATTTTCTTTATCCGCAATGGCTTCGAGGCCGAATTCCAGAGTAAGATTCTTTGCTGCCTGAGCTTTGTAATCAGCGCGGATACCTTCGGCATTTTTCCCTGTTGAGGCAAGGTACTGTTCCACCGTAAGACCCAGTTTTTTGGTCTGATCCACAAGCTGTGACAACTGATGGGTTACTTCGTGTTCCAGAAGGATTTCCGGAAGCTTGGCTTCTACGGAAAGAAGAATAGCATCCAAAACTTCGTCCACTGAAGGTCCTTTTGCCTTTTCATCCGCAGGAGCATCTTTTCCCGGTACGATGATTTTGGGGGTTTTACTGGCCTTAAGCTCAGCCACTGCCTTCTTGTAATCTTTGAGCGTCACGACCGGCCGCTCGCAAGTGCGGGCAGTAACCACCCAGTCCTTCCCCTCTTCAGCGCTCTTAAGCTCAATCTGGGGCATCATAATCGGTGCGATTTTTTGCTCGGTAACCGCTTCGGTATACGCTTTAGGTACCAAGCGCTTGATGGTTTCTTCGTAGGCTTTTGTTTTATCTATGTTTTCTTCTACGATCTGTTTGGGTGCTTTGCCTTTCCGGAATCCTGCTACTTCGGTAGCACTAGCGGTTTCGGTAACCACTACTTCATACATATCCTGGATGTCTTTCCAGGGGATGGTGATGGTGAGTTCTATTGTTGCGTCGTCTGTTTTGTGGATAGAGCTAGTCATAATAGTTGAGAGTGTACCATAGCCTTAGTCCTGCCGCAAAGGGATATTTAGTTAGTTAAATTTAGTTCCAGATCAAGAATTGGGGGTGCCAGTGTGCTGTCCTGGAGGGTAAAAGATTCCAGCGTTGCGGAAAATGAGGCAATTTCCTGTACAAATGCTCCAAATGCGCTGGTAGATGCGATGCGGGACAAATTTGGCGGAGGGGTCGGTGTTGGCAGAACCGTTGGTGTTGTAGCCACCGGAACTTCCTGTGTAGCGGGGGCTACACTTCTGGCGTACAACACTCCGGTAATCAGGATAGCCAAACATAAAACGCCACCTATGAGTATATAAAGCGAGTTGTTGCGGGGTGGTTTGGACGCCGCCACCGAGAGTGGGGGTGGAGCGGAAGGAGTCACGGTTGCTACGGGTTCAGCCACGGGGGGCGTAGCTACCGGCGGTGAGGTTACAGGCGTTGCTTGTGGTTGTTGTTCGTCCATAATGATTAATCGTATTTAAGAGCCGTTTCGAGCTCCTTAAGATAAGACCCTGCTTCTATAAGATCCTGACGGGCTGCATTCACTGTTCCCTGGAGCTGCTGAAACAAACGTTCCTGCTGCTGCACGTCTCCGGTAATTTTGGGGATGGTGGAACGTATGTTGTTTGCTTTTTGTTGGTACAGACTATGTTTGTTGGATAACGCCAAAAGCCATCGGTCGAGAATCGCCTGTTTCTGAGGTGTTGAGTCAGCGCGGCTGGCGCTGATAAGCGCCTGGACATGGGTAGCGGCGTCATTAAACAGTTTGGCAAAGTAATTGAGGTATCCTAGTTCCAGTGCGCTGATAATCTGGCGGTATGCCGACTGCATGGTTTCATAATTGGTGACAAACTTTTCGGAAACATCCTCGGCATCTTCAAGTGATGCTATCGACGGCGCCAGGATGAGGTGCTGGTCAATATACGCAATCTGATTGGTAAGTATCGCACGATAGGTTTGTTTTTCGCTGGCAAGCATACCGGGGTTCTCAGTAATTTTTTCGTTCAGGAAAAGAAAATAGGTTTTTGCCACATTCCCCCGCTGGGCAATATAGAGCTTAACTTTCTCCAGTGCGTCCTGCTGGGCAGCCAACGACTTAAATTGTTTATATTGGTTGAGTGCTACCTGATAATCGGAGTGCCGTTGGCGGTACACACTGAACTGGTATTGGTAGTCCTGGTATGCCTGCTGACTGGTCGCCAAAACAGGCGGGGGAGTTACAAAAACAAAAAGCGATAGAATAACAATGAGCAGGAGCTTCATTCCCTTCATCGTATCATCCGGAAAACAGAAGGGTCAATGGGGGCGGGTAACCGTGTTTGTCGTGTGCTCCCGAGAGGAATCGAACCTCTAAGGGTTACCCCATACGCTCCTAAAGCGTACGCGTCTGCCAATTTCGCCACGGGAGCAATAGTAACGCTCCCCTATTATACCTGCCTTAGATGGTTACGGCTAGATGTTCGACACCGGTAGGGTTGAAGTTCTCGATTTTATCTAAGAAAAACCGTACTTTCATGCTCCATGTAGGAGAAGCGGCATACCGCTTTCCCATCTGTTCGATGGTGATAAGTCCTTTGTCCATGTAGTTATACCGGAGGCCTTCCGAAACCACGGTAATGCCGTCTTTCCAGCCGTCAAAGTGTCTGCCATCAGATTGTCCGGTATATATAGCCCATCCCCATCCGTTGTAGGAATTAGCCGGCACATGTTTTCCGAAGGTAGATTCAACGCCTGCGATAGCGGCAACAAGTTTCCAGTCCATCTGGAGACGGTCAGCTTCCGCGACGAAATGTCCGGCCTGGTCAGCTAATGGGGAATTATGTGTTTCAAGGTAAGCTTTGAGCTTGGTTACCCGTTCATCGATAATGGCATGGGTAACCGGCAGGTGGGCGCTCGCTTCAGCCATGGGAACATTCTGCGCCATGACCGGTTTGGCCATAAGACCAAATATAGCAAGCGTGATGATGACTGTTATGGTATTTTTCATAATCTTTTCTCACATTGATCCCGAGACAATCGGAACAAAGGTGAAAAAAGAGAATCTTGCTGCCTCTATTGTGGGAGAGGCTACGGGGAGGACCGGGGTTTATTGGTAGTTAACGGCTACTCAAGCGGGCAGTTTGTAGCCTCGTTTTGAGGCTAGCTTGAGTATCCATTAATAACCCTAAAGCAAGCTATGGTTTAGGTAGCGAACCTTAGGATCTATGGGAGAGTATAGCCTATAATTAGTATGATGTCAAGTCCTATGGGATACAATTATATGTGATCAAATCCTATTGAAATAGTCTATTTTAAAATAAATGAGATAGTTATGGGACTCTATATATTCGAAGAAAATCATATGCTACCCAAACTTATAGAGAGACAGAGAAATATTTATTCTACGTTACTGGATTTCTTCCATGAAGTGGCCGACACAAGTAGCCCAGGAGTTGCCGTTGGCTACCGATGGAGGTGCATAGATAGCACCGATATCGATAAGGTCAGTAATCCCCCGGGAATAATATTTTTCATTAAGATACCGTGACACCCAGTCGATGGCATACAGCCAGTTGGGAAACTTAGCGCCGCTGATTTCTCCCGTTTCCACACTAATACCCCATGCGTTATACGAGTCCTTGCTCGGCATGCGTTTACCCACATTGCTCTCACACATCGCTATGGCTGGAACTAAACGGTAGTCTATGCCATAATGCTCTGCCCTATCCACGATATACTCCGCGTATTCGGCAATGGGAGATTCATGCTGGGTGAGGAATTTGGAAAGAAGCAGCGCTCTCGCATCGCCCGCAAGTACGCTGGCGCCAAGTACCTGCTCCGTGCCGTATGATGACGCAGCGATACGCATCGGAGGTAGTCTGGGGGTTACTGTTTCTGCAGCATTTGCACGATTAGTGAGGGTAACAAGGAGCGATAAATTTACCGCAAGCAAGCTTAACGCCAACGGAAACCAACACAATACAATCAGTGCTTTTTTGAGCATATAGTCATAGTGACATGAAGGATATTTTATGTCAACTTGACAAGCGGAATTAGTGCGTTAAATACGGAAAAACGTCCCTACGAAGTATGCGGCAGATGCCGAAATCCCCCCCACCATCAGCGTTTCCAAAATACCCCGTAACGGCTTCCTCCGGGTGACCCCTGCGCGGAGTAATCCCAATAGCAACAATGCCATCACGGTAAAGCCTATGGAATACGCAAATACCCCGCCCGTCAGACCGAACATGTATGGTGCCAGCGGAATAATGCCGAAGATTATAAATGAAAGAAACGTGGATACGGCAACCAGCATGGGCTTTTCATTTTCCGGATTAGTCATTTCCAACTCGTCCTTCATCATAAACTCTGTCCAGTACTTGGGATTGGTCCGGTATATGGAAGCGAGAGTTATTGCATCTTTTTCACTGAAGCGTTTGTTCATAAGTATCGTGACTGTTTCGTTAAATTCTGATTCCGGTTCGTGGGCAATTTCATGGGCTTCTTTTGCTTTTTCTGACCGGTATACATCCTGATCTGCCCGCAATGATAAAAAGCTCCCGAGTCCCATGGATAAGCCGTCCGCGAGTAAATTGGCAAGACCAAAAAGGAGAACCGAGATTACGGGGATAACACTCGAAGCCGGATCCTGTGCGGCACCTGCAAATCCTGCGACTACGGCAAATGTGGTAACAATGCCGTCATTGCCTCCGTAGACAATTTCGCGCAGGTATTCTGAAAGCGGTGTCCTTTTATGTTCCTGTTCCAGATGTCTTTTTAAATCAAACCTCATCATATGTGAGCGCAGAAGGATTCGAACCTTCAACCGACAACTTAAGAGGTTGCTGCTCTACCGTTGAGCTATGCGCCCTATTCATGGGGCAAAACCGAGGTTTTTCCCCAACACTTTTCCTTCAATGAGTTACAACGGGTTCAGATCGAGAGCCACACCGTTGCAACAAATTATATTCTAATCACAATCAATTTTTCTCAATTTTTTAATGCGCCTTGCGCCCTTGGAGGGAATCGAACCCCCATCACCTGTTCCGAAGACAGGCACTTTATCCGTTAAGCTACAAGGGCACTTGGGGTGGCTGAGCGGATTCGAACCGCCGACATTCTGCTCCACAGGCAGACGCTCTAACCAGGCTGAGCTACAGCCACCAATGACAATATTGTACCCCATTTACCGGGGATTTGCATGGAGAGGTAGGGTCATATGAGGTATCAGGGCGCTACGAAAAGCGACATGATAAAGTTGGGCTGCAGTTTAACGACGGCAAGTATGTCGCCGAAGCTTAAGGCACCGTCTCTGTCAAAATCGAGGGGCAGTGCTTTGGGCATGTCGATTATCGTGGTATCAGGTTTAAGGACGCTAATGGATTGTGTGGGCAGATAATACGGTACCAGCGTAACGATACGGTATTTATTTCCGGGAACGACGTTACGCAGTTCTCCTACCGTTGCCGTACCGTTTTTAAACGTAACCCCCTGGATCTTGTGGATGAGCGCCAGGTTGTCGTACACCAGTACCGTGGCGTTGGACGCACTGCTGTCATTGCGCCAGCCCAGATTGAGACGGACAGTAACCGAGGGAGGAGGAACGAGTGTAAGTGTCCCCGCTTCAACGGTGATGGTATTGCCGTTGTGCAAAAGGTTTAACGCATACGCATGGGTACCCGGCGCATTGGGAGTTTCGAGGTGGACGGTGAGTGTGCCAAATTGATGGGGTTCCATGACAGGCAGAGGGTTATATACCATGAGCATTTTAGCGTCTGACGTGAACGTGAGTGTGTACTCTTTGTTTTGCTCCGTCAGTATTCCCTGCCCCTCGTTTTTAAGGAGTGCTTCCAATACATAGGTAGATCCGGCAACAAGGGTTTCCGGAATTATTTTATGATCCAGCGTGTACTTTTCGCGCTGGCGGGGTTGGCCTTTTTGTTTAGGTATCTGTTGGTATGTCTGATACTGGCTGTAAAAATCTTCACTGCCTAATTTTTTCCAGGAGAAGTGATCAAACGGCAGCCCTTGATAACTTAACACAAACGGGGTGACGGCTACGATATCGGGATCCGTCCAGACCGATGTTGCGGCAATGGTAAGGTTTGCTCCCACTGCGGCTGAGGAAAGAAGCCCTGAATTTACTACTACACCTTCACTGTGTACCCAGCCTGTTTCGGTGATAAATACCGGGAGTTTTTTGGTAACACCGAGTTCTTTGAGGCGATTAAGTTCCCACTGGTAGCTCCGGAGAGTCCCCCGTCCGGTGGCATACGGGGATCCGGAAAATGCAGGGTTAGGATACGAGTGTGATGCCCAGCCGTCCAGATGGTCTGCGAGTTTAGGCTCTGCCTGGAACATGCGGGATAGAAACACCGATGCATCCAGAGACCGGCCATCTGATGCGGCTGATACATCGAGTCCTGCTGGCAGGACAAAAAAATCTTCGGATGCTTCGTGAAGCTTCTGAGCGTGACGCACCAACGTGCGGGCGTAGTCCTCGGGATCAAGCGATTTACCCCATTCATTGGCATGATTGGGTTCATTAAATATGCTTACATAACGGTTCTCTGTGGGCCAGTTTAGGGAGTTAAGAAACCGAGCCCAGTCAGAAGCAGAATCGTTATATGGTTTCGCCCAGGAATCGCCGTTTATGTGGGTGGCAATACGGACAATGGGAATTAAATGAAGCGAGCGCATGTCATTTAAAACCCTCTGCCATTTACCCAGATCGCGGTCGTCCTCCTGTATGACCAGTGTGACATATCCCCAGTCCCCGCCTCCGGAGTTTACTAATTTCGCGGCATCACCCAGTCCGTTTGGATCTACGATATGGATACCGTATTTATTGTTCGGCACTGCCAGCGGGTCGTATTTGGCAAAAACAGGAACCGGCAGCAATAGGAGGATTGCAAGGAATATAAATAGCTTCCGCATGTACCCCCAGAAGGAATCGGACCTTCATCGGATCATTAGAAGTGATCTGCTCTATCCATTGAGCTATAGGGGCGAGTATGCAAATTATACTATGGAAGCGTGATTTAATGAAGTTCCGCGCGCCGCTCTTTGATGTATTGGCTCCAGTTTTCGATGAAGTCGAAAACGACCACCATCGGGGTTTCAACCAAAAAAGTAAATACAATGGCGATAATGTTGTACTCTTTCCACTTAGCGGCCAGTATGCTGCCGATACGGGCTATAGGTACGGATAGCATGTCCAGCAAAAATTCCCAGACGGGTGTTTTGTCATCAACCGAAAGCTCCTTGGATTTGTTGCGTATTCCCACCGCGGCAAAAAAGGTAAGAGCTATGGTGAAAGTGTCAAAGATAACCGACGTGATCGGCAGCTTGGCGATATAGAAGAGGTAGCCTACCCCACCCAGAACCCCGAACATCATAAATAGGTAGAGCAAGCCGACTACTAACATAAAGGCAGAGTTGCGGCGCTTCTTCATATATACGTCATAGAGTTTTTTCTTTTCGTCGTCATACACAAACTGGTAGACGGTGGAAAGCACCTGGGTTACGTTTTCTTCTGCAGGAGGTCTGATTATCGAAACAAGCGCAAACATAACTGCAGTGGGAACTACAAAGTCTACTATGGCAGCAAACAGGTTAAATCCTTCGTAAAATATTTTCGCCAGCGGGATCTCGACAATGTAAAAAGTGACCCAGTTGGATAAGAAAACGGACAAAGTGGAAAATATAGCAAGGCGCATGAGCCGGCTTTTAAGGGAAAGGAACCGTTTGTTATACGCTTGGGTAATTTCTGCCGTGAGTTTTATCTTATCGGAAAATATCGCCGCTACTTTTTGCGGGTTTTCTTTGTGCGTATCCAGCACGTCACCTAACAGCATGTATACGGTGTCAATGCGTTCGCAAATGGAATAGAGCTGACGGCTTACGGCATGTTCGAGCACCTTGTCTTTTTCCGTCCAGATGGTGGGTATATCGGTCGCAAGTTTTTCCAACAGTTCGGGTGAAGGGTTAAGCCAATCAGCGTAACTAAATTTCATCAACTGGGCGAGAATATAATTGTCGTCCAGGTCGAATAAGGTGCGGCTTGCAGCGATAAATACGTGGGTTTTTTTCTCATCGGCAGACATACTGTCTTCCGGTCTGATACGGATTCTCTCCGTGAGCGTTTGTGTCATGGTTTCCAGTAACACCCTTTCTTTGACCGGATTGGTGAGGATTTCTTCGATATCGACGGCGGCTAACTCAATAATGAAATAGGTAAAGTTTATCTGACGCTTAATGGGAAGCAGTTCATTGGTGGGAAATTTTGCATGCTTGAGTACATACAGCGCTTTCTTGAGGACTGTTTCTACTAGTATGACCTGTTCCTGAGGAATTTCATCGTTTTGGAGGTGTCCGCCGCGGATAAGGTCTGCAGTTACTGAGTACGCCACCCGGTAGGTATCGATATCTGATTTAAGGGTTACGCCGGAAAGTTTGGGAAAGAGGATCCGTTTGAGTGCGCGCTCAATAGCGCTTCTCCGTAGCACATTATCCTCTTTCCAATCGATAACTTTCCGTACCTGCTCGTAGAATTTCGCGATATGCGAGGCGATTTCGTCGACATGTATGGGGGTTACGGGTTTTTTAGCGGACTGGATACCGTCCGTATAAGTGCTCAGCATGTGATCCATTTCCTTTGACAACGGATGGATATCAGTGCTGTCCTCTGAAGGTTCCGGTGAATGTTCTGTGTGTTGCGCGTGCGGATCGGTTGTTTCTTGCATACGTATTGCCCAAGGTTTAACTGGAGCGGATGAAGGGAATCGAACCCTCGTCACCAGTTTGGAAAACTGGCGCTCTACCATTGAGCTACACCCGCCTCGCGTCGACGAACTCCGTAAATAACGACGGACCCGTTACGCACTACGATATTATATCGTGTTTTCCGCACCAATGCACACTCTTCATTTGTCCATAAATTGGACCATGTCTCCGATAGTTATCTGATGCTCACGTACAAACCCGGCGTTAACTTCCAGAACTTTGTCTACCGGAACCTTAGGCTTAATCATTGCAGGTTGCTGATCGCCGACGGGAGGCGGAACGTTTAGCGTGATGTCTGCAATCCGGTTGCCGTCTATCCAGATAAAATCCAGAGGAAACAGCATACCGCGCATCCAAAAATTATAGTGTTCTTTATGATCATACGGAAACAGCATGCCTGAAGAATTTCCCAGAATTTTGCGTCCTCCCAGGCCTTTTTGTTTCTGAGCTTCGGTGACCGCGACTTCGGTTACGATAACGGTGTCGCGGATTTTTACTTTAGATACGAGGGGGTGAGAGCGATAGTACAGTAACAATGTGAGAAACGGTAAAATAATAAGCACCAGAAGCCAGGGTTTCATATCGTTATTTACTCCGTGTCAGGCAAAAACGCACCAATGCCGTAAGTTCGCCTTTGCGCGTTTCACTGATGGGCAGCAAGCCAATTTCATGATCACAGTGCTCGAGCAGCGATACTTTGAGATCATTGAGTTCGTCGCTGTCCAATAAGGTCGCCAATGTTTGTTTCTCATTCCGCTGATCGCTGCCGGTAGGTTTACCGGTGATTGTGCTGTCGCCTGCTACACTCAGTTCATCATCGCGGATTTGAAACAGTAATCCCATAGATTCTCCTAGCCGGTCAAGGACATCTAAATTGTTTTTCGTAGCTCCCGCGAGTATTGCACCTACTGACATGGATAGCGAAAAGGTATACCGGGCGGTTTTATACCGGTACAGCGACATAACGTCCTCTTTGGACATGGCAGTACTTTTGCCGCTCATCATGTCCTGCATCTGAGCAATAATAACCGGCTGTAGCTCCCGAGAAACCACATCATTGAGCCGGACATCAGTTAACAATTCCTGTGCCATAAAGAAGCAGAGATCGCCGATATTTATGGCCTGGCTTATACCGGTGTGTACGTCACCGGAACTGACACGGTACTGTTCCCACATGCTGGGACCCCCTCTTCTCAGGGTATCACGGTCCATAACGTCATCGTGGATAAGAAAGCCTGAATGATAGAGCTCAAGAGCAGACGCCGCTTTGTATATATCGGGAGATATATTTTTTTGAAAAAGTGAGTATATATACACCGCTAAGCTTCCGCGAGTAGTTTTACCCGATGTAACAAACGGAATAAGCCGGTCGATTACATCGCCGCCAAAGCTGTTTATTTGGACAAGTTTAGATTTCTTGTTTGTTAAATACGTAACCAGATAACTGTCTATACCCTTTTTATGCTTAAGAATTTCGGTGAGTGAGTCTGTCATAGGATTATTGTACTGTATTCTGTTAAAATAGCGTCATCGGGGTGTGGCTCAATTGGTAGAGTGCGCGCTTTGGGAGCGTGAGGTTCCGAGTTCGAGTCTCGGCACCCCGACCAACTTTATTCTCCAACAAACTTTCCCCTGACCTGTTCCGAGTTCCCCGTGACTACACGGGATCGTTGGCAGTAATTACTCGACGCGAAGAAGCGTCTCGCAAACTGCCTCCGTCGAGTCTCGGCACCCCGACCAAAAGCTTTTGTCTATTTTTTCCCTCCTTTTTTCCACGGTGCGTGTTCAATAAGCGGACTGTATATGTCGTCAGCAAGCGGTATATGCAATTCGTCAGTTTCATTTTTTGTCGGGGCGTCTGCTGCGAATCTGATGAACGGAACATCAGTGATAAGAACAAGCGGCGTTTGTTCATTTCCTTCTCCCATCACCAATACTGCCGCGGCGGCTAGCCCATCCGCTACATTTGCTTTGGTGACTTTAAGTTTTCTTCCGAACAGATCCGGGGTATCTATATAGTTATTGAGTGCAGAGAATCCCGCATACGCAAGCGACACTCCAGTTGTCCCCAGGTGGAGCGGAGTTGTTTTGCTGTCCGAAATAAGCACACCAACATCATTGATGTTAAACCGCTTTGCTAAATAATCTCGCACTTCCCTGGCCGTTGCTTCCGGGTTTCTCGGCCAAAGCACATAATAGCCGTTACCATTTGATTCATCTATCCCAGCGGTCGGGATAAGCGTATTTCTGGTAACGGTAAGCGATATATCATATTTACTTTTTTCTGGGGGAATGTAGAGCTCTGATTCCTGTTCAATAAGTTTTTGTTTGTCTATGGATCCGATTGCCACCACATTGCCTTCGCAAAGGGATATGATTTTTGAGGTTATTACCAGCACCGACTGCTCAGGTATACCGGTGAGTACTCTGTCAAGAACGGCGATGAGTGTTTGGGCATTTGCCGTAATCTTTTCAGTTCTTATAGGTGTTATGTTCATGTTAACGGTACTGATTCGACACGATTAAGTTTTTCTAAATATTTATTATATGGCTTAGAAATGATTTCAGTATTTTCCAAATAAAATTCTTTTTCCATTGATTTATGCTGATTAGGAAGGTAGGTTAAAATAATAGAGTTAAGAAAATCATTTATAATATACAAGCCGATAACCCCGTTTTTATAACCATATTCCGAGTAATTCATTTTTATAATGTTTACTTTCTCATACCCTTTTGCTTTGAGCCACGCAAGCCCTGCTGCTTTATTTGCTACTAACACCTGTTCTCCATTGACAAATTTCCCTCCCGTTTCTTTAAACACATGTATTTCCCATCTATCCGGGTATTCTACTAGTTTTTCTACATCATTACCTTGATGTACGCCATAGTAATGAGTGGAAACTATATCTTTTATTTTCTTTGCACCTTTTTGATTGAGTAAGTTTAATACGGTGCTAAATGAATCGACGCGGTATTTCTTTTCCTGTAGCTTCATATGACTTTATAATGCATGAGCAGCGTACCTTTGTTATTTAGCTTGGTAACGCTGATAAGTTGCAAGGATACATCTACATCTACGGGGGCAAATAAATTGTTGCCGCTTCCGAAAAATTTTGGTTCGATGGTCAAGTAACATTCATTGATAAGCTTACCCGCAAGAAAGGAGCGGTTGAGCTGGCTTCCTCCGACCAGAAGCATGCTCTCGTATCCTTCCGCTGTCATGCGCTGGGTGAGCGCCTCAGGCGTTTCCGCGGTAAACTCCAGCTGCCCCTGTACTGTCTCCGTCTGAAAATCTTCCGGAGTACTCGTCATTACAATGCGCCGTAGCGTTGAAGAAGGCGTAATGGTTTTTTTTATCGCGGTGTAGGTGTTCTTGCCCATGACCAGCAAATGGTGCTCGGATTTAAGTTTGGCAAAGTGCGCCAGATCTTCAGGGGACGACCATCCGTGCACCTTGGGCTCATGCCACATGGTAGTTCTGCCGTCAGCGGTGGTAACCATAACAAGAATTATTTTCATAATGCGGGAAACGTGTATAGTGATTTTGATAAATCCACTTGTGTGTCGGTAAGAAAAACAACACCTTCCAGCTCGAGTTTACGGAGTTGTTCTTTGGGTCCCCCGAATGCATATCCGGGAGCCAATCTCCCGTCAGAAAAAACAACACGGTGGCATGGGGTCAGATCACTGTCGGGATTTGCATGCAGCGCGTGCCCGATTCTCCGCGCGTCCTTAGTATGGAGCGCATTGGCAATGGCTCCGTAGGTAGTCACCTTACCCGCGGGAACGGATCTGACCAGCGCGTAAATCTGCTGAAAAAATGAATCGGGTGTATCAGTCATAAATATACTCCTTATGTTAAATGGGCAGATAGCAAAAACGAAATAACCACATGGATAAGTGAGGATTTAAGTGCCGGGGTGGCTTTGCCCGGGATTTCAGCAGTGAATGACCGCTTGCAGCGGTTTTCTTCATACAACCATCGGCTGGAAAAGCCGGTTGTTTCCCCCGTTTTTTCAAATCCCAATGAAACATATCCTTTTTCGACATACAGGTTTAGGTGCTCATCGTCGACATCATCAACGCCGGTATATAATTTCGCATCCGTTTTGTGGATAGCAGCACGGTACGCTACCAGTTCCTCATCGGTCATTTGTTCAGTGTCATACAGATAAAAGCCCATGGTCCGGTCAGGATCTTCATGGATATCAACACATAAATCAAACCGGTAATTACCAAGCAGCGACATAACGGCTTTTGCTTCAGGATCTGTTGAGTTTTTGGTAAACTGGCGGTTGATGTCATTGCTGTAGGCATTTTTTCTTGTCTTCGCTTTAACTGCACTTGGGCTTACCCGCGGGATGTAGAGAAAGGCAGGAAGGCTGGGTGCATGCTGGGTAAGATATGCCTCCAGGAGATTGCCGGATTCATATTCGTCGCCATGCATTCCGGAAAGTAAAAGAATACGCGGATCCTCACCATGGGTGAAGTACGTAATCACATCTTGGTGTCTGTGTTCGTCCATCGTGGTGCCGAGGGCGGGGGTCGAACCCGCACGAAGTGTTTAGCTCCGCGGGCTCTTAAGGCCCGTGTGTCTGCCAATTCCACCACCTCGGCTAAGTATTTAAGATTAGCCAACCGCCTCGCGTCGACCGCGTATTCGCGAGTCGAGGCGGGCCTCGGCTAATAGTCATGTATTAAAATGTACAAGGTTATTATACCGCATTTTCCGGGCGCATAGCCTTGGGAAGCGTACTACTAACTTTTTTGAGCTTTGCGATATAGAAGCCTTCCATAAGCTTGCTTGGATTAATACGTGCAGTAAGCTTGAGCGTCGGATCGTATGTTTTGCCGTCCCATGACGGCAAAATAGGATCATCAAACGGCAACAAATCCGTCTGTATAGTCTCAAGCACAACATTCCCCTTTTCTTTTTTGAGGAGCCAGTCGATAATTTCTTCGTTTTCTTCCGGGCTTAAGGTGCATGTTGAATAGACGATGGTGCCCCCTGGCTTGGTGGCGCTTACTGCAGAGCGCAAAATCCAGCGCTGAAGGCGTGATAACTCGCGTACTTTTTTAACCGACCAGTCCTGGTAGCTTTTGGGGTCTGCAACGGAAAATCTACCTTCCATGCTGCAAGGAACATCAACAAGAGTTCTGTCATAGTATTCAGGACTTTTTTGCCAGAGCGCCCGGGCGTCTTCATGGGTGATGCGCGCAATGGTCGCTCCCTGCAGTTTGAGGTTTGCTTCCAGCCGGTAAATGCGAACACGGCTGGCATCATTTGCCGTGATTTGTCCTTTGTTTTCCATCATTGCCGCTATTTGCGTGGTTTTGCTTCCGGGAGCTGCCGCAATATCCAGCACCTTTTCACCCGGTCTGGGGTTGAGGACGAGCGGAGGGAGCATGCTCGATAAGCTTTGGACATACAACTGGCCTGCGTTATACGCTTCGGTCTCTGTGAGTTCGCGGAGGCTTTTGTTTTCTAAAATAAATGCATCGGGGTACCAATCAACATTTTTTATGTTAAATCCCTGCTTATTAAGCGATTCCCTGAGTGTTGCAGCAGTAGTTTTTAGTGTATTTACACGGAAAGTAGTCGGACGGTCAGAAGAGAATGCCGTCATTACCCTGTCAAAAGCGGCCGGCTCCAGTAGTTTTTTAAGCCGGTCAATAAATTCTATTGGTAATACACTGGGAGCTGGAGAATCCATATTCTGATTGTACCTCTGCGCCATACCGCTTTACTATGGTATAATTTTTGATACGCCCAGACCCGCCTCGACTCGCGAAGCTCGTCGACGCGAGGCAGGTGGTGAAACATGTTTTTTGTATATATACTAGTCAGCACTAGATATTCAAAAACATACGTTGGAATAACGGACAACTTGATCAGAAGGCTTAATGAACACAATAAGGGTCAACACATATATACAAAAAGATATATGCCCTGGAAAATATTGTTTTCAAACGAATTCGATACAAGGGTAACTGCGCGGAAGAAAGAGAAATACTTGAAAAGCGCTGCGGGGCGACGATGGATTAAGAAGGTGTTTTTTAGTACATTGCCCAGATGGTGAAACTGGTATACACGCTAGCTTCAGGAGCTAGTGACCTTAAATAAGTCGTGGAGGTTCGAGTCCTCTTCTGGGCACCAGCTATCGAAGACAGGTAACCTGGTAATAAAAACGCAGCTTCATAATTCCTCATTGTAAGTTTTCTCATAAAAAACAATTTGTCGGTGTGATAATGTATATGCATATGATACAAATTCACTCTAATTCCTTAGGAAACAAACGTTTTCATGCGATTTTACCCATCGTGGTATTTATTTTTGGGATAGCGTTTATCGGACTTATGTTTGTTGCATTATCCGGGCCACTCTATAGCGCACCAAAGGCATCCGGACCTACTTCATGTCCTGCAGGTATGAAAATTAAAACATTTGCCAACCGGAAATGTACTACTAACAAAAAGGGACAGCGTACATGCAAAACTACTCAAGATACTACCTGCGTAGTGAATCAATTTTACAATCCGAATAAAACATTGCAGAATCAGTAATGAGCGGGAAACCTCCGGGGAAATGCGTGTTCACATAAAGCGAGTGTGCGGACGAGAGGACTTGAACCTCCAAGCCTTACGGCACAGCCTCCTCAAGACTGCGTGTCTACCAGTTTCACCACGTCCGCGAAAACAGGACTTAATTATAGCATCAAATCAGGAAGAGGTGAACGCGTGGTTATGAGGCTAAGGATTTTCCTAAACCGGCGGCCCAGGTTTTTACATTGTCTTCATTTTCCCGCAGCGAGTAGTAGCGGTCGACGCGGAGCGAGGTAACTATGGGAGTAACCGATATTTTTTTGAGCATTTCTTCCATAATGTCGATTGCTCCGCAGTAGTGCGGGTACGATGTGTCTCCCAGTCCCATAAGGGCGACTTTCTTGTCTTTCAAATCCTCCGAAGTCACCGTTTCGAGAAATTTGCGGACTTCCGGCAGAGGTTGGCCGTCTTTGCCCTGATCTTCCCAGCTCGGAGATGCGACAATAAGTGCGCCGTATGATGCTAATTTTTCCCGTGATGCTTCTTCGACACCAATAACATCCACTTCATGTCCTGCTGTGCGCAGTTCGGCAGCGGCAAGTTCCGCGGCAGTCATGGTGGATCCTGACAACGTTCCGTAGACAAGGAGGCATTTCATATCTGTTATCTATTATACATTAGTGCAACGAGTTGTGAACAATCTGCACCACAAAATCATCGAGTGTCATGCCGTGTGCCTTGATACTTGCCGTCATGGCGTCACGCGGATCCGGGTCAAAGCCTGCGTTGGCATTGGCTTCCAGGAAATACCACATATTGTCTTTGGTATTAAAGCGCAAATCAAAACGGGCGTAGTCGCGTAATCCCAGCGCATAAAAGGCGCGGATGGAGTCTTTCCGGATACCCGTGTCTATCCCCGATTTAAGTTCCTTGGGAGGGGCGACAAAGTGACAGCTCTGGTAGGCTGCTGTATTCTTTGTCCATTTTTCGTCAAAGCCATAGATGTTCCATTTATTTTTCCCTTTGCTGCGGAATGCGATTTCGGCTATAGGCAGTGCGTAGGTTTTCGTTGGTGTTTCCAGCACTGTTACCTGGAGTTCTTTGCCTGCGATAAATTCTTCTGCAAGGAGCGCCTGCTTGTGGTCAACCCGCATACGCTGGATTATTTTTTTAAATTGTTCATAGGTGGTGGCGATGGATTTATTGGTGATACCGATACTGCAGTGCTCGAACGCCGGTTTAACGATGATAGGAAACTTGCCCGGCAATAATTTCCGGCTTATGCGGTCATGGAGCCGGATAACCGTGTATTTGGGGGTTGGCAGTGAGTTTTTTTCGAACAGCCTTTTGGTGCGAAGTTTGTTATTGGATATTTGTATCGCTTTAAAAGAAGAACCGGAATAAGGTATATGCAGGCGGCTAAGAATTTTTGCGATTTCTACTTCCATTTTTTTACTATCGACAAGGTTGAAAACAAAATCAGCTTTCAGATTTTTTAGTTCGGATAAATCATCCGGCTTAACTTTGATAATCTGCACCCTATATCCCCGTTTCTGAAAAAGCGTTTTCATGTAGCGCACAATATCATCTGTCTGATTATCGACCAATGCATGTTCGGCGCTGAAATATGCGTCAGTTATTTCTTTGGGGACGTAATGATACAGGATCGCAATTGTCCTGGTTTTTTTGGCGCGGATTATTTTCTTTTTTTGTTTCATACGATCATGTATAACAACAACAAATTTTATATGATTTGTCAAATATACCACAACCATTGTGGCATCATACGCATATTTGCTAAAATAGCTGTATTGAGGGACGATTAGCTCAACGGCTAGAGCACTTCGTTTACATCGAAGGGGTTGGGGGTTCGAATCCCTCATCGTCCACAGATGGGGAAAACTCTCGGTTTTGCCCCAAAAGAGCAGAGGTAGCCAAGGTGGTCAAGGCGCCTGTCTGAAAAACAGGTTATGCGTGTTCGACTCACGCCCTCTGCACAAAGAGGTTCCTATTAGATGTAGACGGAGCTTATGAATAAGCTATAATACCGTCGCAAGGGTGTGCGTCATGTCGAGACCCCTTGCGACACTCTGGTAGGAAGGGAGGTTGGAAGGGAAACGTAGTTTCCCCGTCCATGAAGCGGCGTTAGTTCACCGGTAGAATGTCTCCTTGCCAAGGAGAAGGTAACGGGTTCAATTCCCGTACGCCGCTCAGATAATGAAGAAATAGTGTGAATAAATAAGGTATAATATTGTCGCGCAGGTGTGAGCTACGATCTATTCCCTTCGCGACTCTTTGTAGGAAAAGCGTTGGGGAAAAACCCTCGGTTTTGCCCCATGAATGCGGGGTCGTTCAATGGTAGGACACCTGCCTTTGGAGCAGGGTACTCTTGGTTCGAATCCAAGCCCCGCAGCATATATAAAAATTGCCCGTTAGGGCATTTTTTGTATATACGGGTTTAGGACGAGAACCAATCCGCCCGATGGCGGATGGTTCGGGAGTAACAAGCCACTATCAAACCAACGAGTGGTCACTCATGGAGTACCGCTAAAGAGGGACGAACATCACCAAGCCCTGTCAGAAGCAAGCAGTCATTTTCCAAGCACCTTACACATAATTAACTCATTATCTTTTCTCGTCTCACTTCATTTTTTGGGTTGCAATTCATTGTGATTTATATTACTAATTATGTATGAGAAAACTTATCGTACTTAGTTTCGTATCTCTTGATGGCGTGATGCAGGGGCCCGGAGGCCCAACAGAAGATACAAGCGGAAATTTCACCCATGGCGGGTGGGTTACCCCCTACTTTGATGAATTTGCTGGCAAGATAATGAGTGAGCAGATGAAAGGGCCTGCAGAATTTCTCCTTGGACGCAGGACTTTTGAGATATTCGCTTCCTACTGGCCAACCCATGCTGCAGACTGGCCTGATATAAATACTGCTACCAAGTATGTGGTATCCAATACCATGACGGAGCACGAGTGGAAGCCATCCGTATTTATTAAAGGCGATGTCGCAACCCAAATCAAAAAAATTAAAGAATCACCGGGTCCTGATTTACAGGTGCATGGCAGCGGTAATCTCATTCAGACACTTTTGAAACATGATCTTGTCGATGAGCTGTGGCTTAAAATTTTTCCGGTGACACTTGGTAGTGGTAAACGGTTGTTTGACAACGGCACCATTCCCGCTGCCTATACCCTCATAGCATCATCAGTGTCTCCTTTGGGGGTTATTTTCGCATCTTATAAACGCGCCGGCGAGTTAAAGACCGGATCGTTTTAAAGCCAGCTTGTTAATGGGATATCCTTCCTATAGCGGCGTTATTTCCACGTTTGCAGCCAGCTCCGCATGTCGTTTATCTCCTTGGTTTGTGCCGCTATTATGTCATCTGCCAATTTTTTCATTTCAGGCCTGCCGGATCCGTCTTTAAGCATATTGGCCATCATGACCGCCATCTGATGATGCGGAATCATGTCCTCGACGAATGCCACATCAAAATTAGCTGCATTTGCTAACCTTGTGCTATCGCTTTCATCTCCCATCATTCCCATATGCATACTTTCAGTTCCTCCCAGCATTCCATGCTGTGCCATGGTCGTTTTATTGGAAGAAAGTTCACGGCCAAACCAGTCTTTGTACCAGGCTTTCATCTGATTAATCTCATTACCTTGGGATAGGATGATGTTTTTGGCCAATTCTTTCACTTCCTTTGTTTTTGCTTTTGTTTCCGCCAGCTTAGCCATAGTAATTGCATCTTCATGATGCGGAATCATTTGTTCAATAAAGTGAGAATCGAGTGCATCTGACGATGCTGAAGTTCGGTTTATTCCCATCTGGCTGAATAAAGGTTTGCCAGACTGAAGCGACACTGTCGAGCCAATCCACATTATCAATGCTCCCAGTATAATACCCGATACCCCAAAAATAAATTTTTCATGCATCATACGTGTAATCCCCTTCTTAATCTATAATAGCATTATTGTTTTCCTCTGTTTATCGTGTAGAGTTTGGGGTAATACAAAAAGATGGCAGGAGCTTCTTCCACTAATCTTCGTTGGAAATCGGTATATATGAGTTTCCGTTTGTCCTGATTTAATTCTACTCTGCCGTCTTCGAGAAGCTTATCAATTTTTACGTTCACAAATCCGGTTACATTCGTACCCATTTGCGTCGAATGCCAGAAGGGATACTGGTCAGGGTCAGGAGGAACATCCTGAGCGCTAAGTAGCACCTGGTAGTCCTGCGGAACCGTACTTTCCACCTGTACATTGGTCGTCAAACCGAGTGCCGTCCATGATGCGGCGATCTTTTGTGCTATATCGAGGTAAGCAGGAAAAGTAGACAGGGTGAGTTGACCTGATCCGGTTGCCAGCCGTGTTTCTTTCAGTAATTTTTTGGCTTCGGCGGGATTATATGAATAGTTTTTAACATTTTTGGCGTAAGCCCAGGAAGTTTTACTGATGGGAGAACCAGCTTTTTCATACGGCAACTCGGGAATACCGTAGGCCAGACCCTGCCTCACCGCTTTATCGCCCAGCTCCGGATTACGCATATTAAAAAATAATGTAACGATCCGGTCATATTTAGTGGTGTCGGTTATCGTTACATTCCCCCAATTGGCCAGGCCGGAGACCGTACTCATTTCAATAAGTGTGTCTACTTCTCCCAGCTGGAACGCAAGCTGCGCTTGTGCTTCTGTCTGATAAAGGGTGAATTGTTTAGGTTTAGCATCCTCCCCTTTTGCCGGATAAAGCGAAACAGACTTTACACTACCGCCGCTTAACTGGATACTCCCCACGCTGTAAGGGCCGATACCGTTTAACCCGGGAAGGAAAATCGGTTTGGATAACAGCGTCGGAAACGGACTGTATGGGTACTGGAGATGTGCGATAAGTGTATTATCCCCCGTGGGTACAAGGGTAACCCCCCGTATGTTGTAGTTCACGTCGTGAGCGGTAACCGTTTTGCCGTTGTGCCAGGTTACATCCTTTTTCAGGGTAAAGGTAAATGTTTTACCGCTATTGGTTGCTTCCCATCGTTCTGCAAGAGATGCCATCGGGCTACCGTCAGGGGAAAGTTCGGTTAAACCACGGCTGATAAGCTGCTGGATAGTAGGAGGCAAAGTGGACGGGCTGAATTCTCCCACCATACCGATTCTTTGGGTGTTATAAAAGAATGACCGTGCAATCAGTGGGTATGTACGCCAAAACAACACAGAAAGCAGCAACCCTGCAAAAAAACCAAGAATTAGTGAGCGGGTATATTTGCGGGCAAGCTCTATGACGACTAAGAAAAAAAGACGAACCGATCTGGTTGCAAGCATAGCAATGGCGATGGTCTAGTTTACCGCTACGTTGATAAGCGATGTCAGAAGAAATAACACAGCGACAACAATGGTTGAGGTGAAAATCAGTTTTTCGGCTCCCCGCTTTGTCCGGTATAATTGTCCCCCGCCTAATCCTCCTCCCAAGCCCCCTTTACTGCTTTGGAGAAGGATAAGTGCCATAAGCGTTCCGGACAAAAGAACTTGGAGTATAAGGAGAACTATTTTCATATATGGTTACTTTCCTATAATACCAGCTAGCGCCTCTGCAAGTCTATCGCTGCTGTGGCGGATGAGACTCCGTATCAGGGCATCCGATGATGTTTTCTTGTATATGGTGCCGCTTACTAATTTATCGGTTTTTACCCTGTAGTAGGAGTTACGGGGAAGGTTATCAGAAACAGGCACCTCACGGTATTTGGCATACACTTCGAGCGCCTTTTTGGAAAGAGGAGCGTCATTTACCAGTACGTAATCAACCGTTTCGCCAATTATTCCTTCAATGGTTTTCACATGATCTAACGCGGTAAAGTTATAGGTTTGTCCGAATTTTGTCATCAGATTGAGGACATAGACCACTTTGGCTTTTGTTTTTTTCAACGCATCGGATACTCCCGGTACAAGAAGATTGGGAAGCAGACTGGTATATAGGTCACCGGGGCCAAGCACTACCATATCTGCGTTCATGATGGCATTTAGGGCTTCCGGATTTGGGGTGGCTTTCGGTTTCAGGTATATATCGGTTATTTTGAGTGTACCGTCATGGGTCGGTTCATCGATAAGGTGTTCCTCGCCGACCGTTGTGCCGTCTTCGTACGTTGCATAGAGGTTGGTTTCGGTGAGGGTGACCGGGATAACTGCTCCTTTGATGCGCAGCACCTTGCCTGTCTGACGGATAGCTTCTTCCTGGCTTCCCATAATATCAGTGAGCGCTGCCATAAACAGATTCCCGAATGTCATACCGGCAATCCCCTGACCTTTTTCAAACCGGTACATGAAAAGCTTGCGAAGTATACCAATGCCGCCGCTTTCATCTGAGAGGGCTACTAAACACTGCCGGATGTCCGATGTGGGGAGCAGTCCGAATTCATCCCGTATCCTTCTGTTGCTTCCACCGCTGTCACTCATGGTGACGATAGCCGACAGGGAAAGCGGGTGTTGTTTGAGTCCCCGAAGTGCCACAAATGTTCCGGTACCCCCTCCGATACACACTACGCGTTTCAGATGTTGTTGTTTTGTTGTCATAGCTTATACCGGTTTATGACTCCGAAATGTCGTGAAGAAGGTTCACGAGCATCGAGACAGCCAATGATACCAGAATAAACGAAACAAATGAAGAAAACGCTATTTCAGGCAGCACAAATCCAGCAAATGTCCAACCCGGAAAGGTCCACGCGGTGACACTTACTCCCGATACAAAAAATGTCAGTAAATACAGCACAATGACGTTGATAAACCAGGATAGCAAGCCGAACGTGAGCAGGTTAATGGGAATAAAAAGGATTTTAAGGATGGGAGCGATAAGTAGCATAAGCAGGCTTAACACAAATCCGGCAAACAACAACACCTGCCATCCCCCGTTTATCCGGAGGGCGGGTAATATCTGGGAAACAAACCAAAGGGAGAAGCTGTGGAAAAGGAAAACCCGCAAGAGATACTTCATAATGATTTATGGTAGCAAACTCAACAAGGAGCGGTCAAACAGCGCCGTCCGTCATCCCGTCATGAAAGGATTTTGCGCGGAGCTTACGGTGGTAGGTAATGGCAAAACGGTGTGCTTCGTCGCGGATTCTCAGCATGACCTTAATTGCCCTGCCGGAGAGCGGCAGCCGGAGAATCTCAAATTTCCCTTCCTGGGGAATAATTAGCTCCTCCTCACGTTTAGCGAGCCCTGCAAATGGAATGGTAATACCGTGTTGTATAAACACTTCGCGTGCAGCTTCTACCTGGGGTTTGCCGCCGTCAACGATGATGACATCAGGGTAAGTCCATTCCGTGTGTTTGAGTCGGCGCTCCAATACCTCTTTCATCATTGCGACATCAGAAATACCCTTTACCGTTTTAATGCGGAATTTGCGGTACTCACTTTTTTCCGGCCTGCCGTGTATAAGCACCGTCATGGATCCTACAGCCTGCTGCCCATAGAGATTGGAAATATCAAAGCATTCAATACGGGTGATTTTGGATACTGTCGGATAGTATTTCCTAAAACGTCCGGTAAATTCCTCAAGCTCTTCTTCATAAATATCTTCAGCACCCTGATCCAGAAATACCTGCGGATCATAACGGTACGCTGATATGCCGCTCAAATACCGGAGCCGCTCTTTCACTATTCCGGCTTTTTCGAACTGGAGTGCGTCGGCAAGTGCGCGCATTTCTTTTTCGTATTCGCGTACGAGCCAGCTGGTGCGGCCTTCAAAAAGCGCACGGAGCCTAAGCATATGTTTTCGATATTCAGCAATAGCCTCTACTTTTTCTTTTCCGGTGAGCCGCACAATCACCCCGGGGCATGGACCGCATAATCCAAGATGTGTATAAAAACACGGTTTACCCCGCCGTTCCTTCTGCGTGCAGTACGGAACAATGCTCCGCAGCTGGCGGAGTAGGCTCTTTAACGCGTACCCTGATTGGAACGGGCCGTAGACTGCATTTTTTTTGTTGGTTTCGTACTGTGCGATTTCGCCTTTCCGCACGAGGAGGAGCCGTGGTAATTGTTCGGCCAGCGTGATCACTACGTACAGCGGACTTTTGTCATCCCGGGATATGACGTTGAATTTCGGCATATACTGCCGGATTAGCTTGGCTTCCAGGAGCAGTGCGTCATATTCACTCGTCGTGGGGATTGTTTCTATTGCATCGATATTACTTACCAAGCGCGCAGTTTTTTCACCAACTGCGTCGTCGCGCTGAAAGTATTGTTTTACACGCCGTGACAGATCAACCGCTTTGCCGACATAGATAACAACACGGTCACTGTTCCGGTATATATACACTCCGGGTTCATGGGTAATTGCGGCTAATGTTTTTTGGACATCTTCCATAGGAAAAACCGGATAAGTTTAACTGCGACAATAACTGCCAGTACGAGCGAAAGCACGCCAAGTACTATCATCCAATATAGCGGTTGTATGCGGAAACTTTGGGTAAGCGTTACGTCATTTACCCGTGCCCTTATTTGCCCCGGCTGTGATGTGACGGTTTGCCCGAAGGTGGCGGTTATGGGAACACGGTAAACTGCATACGGAAGCAGTTCGGGGATGACTTCGGTAATTTTTATATTCCCCGGTTCAGACACTGCGCTTACCGCTATGTTGTAGGCGGATTCGCCTCCCTTGTTGGTAATCACGATTGCGCCACTTACCCTGGTGCCAGCTCCTACCTGACCCGGAAATTCTATGACGGTAGAAACACTTGCTCCTTTGTCTTTGGCAGTAGGCGCAAATTCAACGCTAATATCCCTTCCAGATGCATCCGCTGTACGGTAGTATCCCGCCGGATATGGCGTGGAACTGTCGAGTCCGTTTATGGCAAACACAATATGGTTAAAGTCCAGCTTAGTAAAGTAATCTACTCCGCCGGTGGTGTTTGCCCATGTAGGATCTATTGGTATCCACAATTTTTGCTGGGCGTCATAATATTCCGGCCATGCATGCAAGACGTCGGAAATAAGTGATAACGGGCGTAGTTTTGGATTATTCGTATATGCGTACCCGACCACCCTACGGGCGGGTATGCCGGCCGACCTGGCTATCGCGATAAACAGATCCGTAAACTCCATGCAAACGGCTTTTGTAGGTGTTTGTAAAGCTCCGACTGCCCCCAGTCTGGTGGTAGGTGCATTTACTTTTTCATAATCGTAATCCAGTGTACGTGCAACGTAATCGTAAATCATGCGCGGTGTGGGGTTTTGGACGGCAAGTGTTTGGATTGTTTCATCTTCCGCCTGCCAATAGGGAGCCGCTTCCGTATAGTGCGACGTTTTGGGTGGAATGGTTTGGAAATCCTTTCTCGCGCTCAAAAATATAGCAACGCTAACTTTTGCTGTAACGGTTACGGTTTGCCGCGGTCCCAGGCTATATTTTGCCAGCCAATTTCCGTCGTCATCGGAGGTAACCGTCACCGGTGAAGGCGTAAGTGATTGCAGGGTGACTTTTTGGAATGCTGTACTCGGGGGCAATGCTATTTCCTGATTTACACTACCCACTCCAGGATTAACGAGTGTGTAGGTTAATGTCAGATCAAAATTTTGGCTGGTGCCGTAGGCTCCCGCTATTCCCCCGCGGATCATTTGCGCCTTTGTCCAGGACTTACCGTTAGCAGGCGGCGGAGATAGATAAGCTGCCGGGCCGAAGGTCGGAGGTACTGCCAGGCTTACATCATAATTTCCTATATCCGGGTCGTTAAGGACGCCGGGTACGTATATTTCCCATATGCTGCCGTTTTTGGAAGCTATACCTGCATGCTCATACCGCAGAGAAAATGGGAGGGATTTCCCGAGTCCGATGGCTTTTACATTAAATTTCAGTCCTATGTGGGTTTTACCTTCTTTTACCGATATGGCGGGTGTGATAATGCCACCATCATCGTACGCAATCACGTTATTTATTTTGTCGCTGTCTAAGATAAGCGAATACTCCTGGGGATAGTAGTTAGGTAATTTGTTGGTAAGCGTTACCTGCTGGGTGACAATGGTTTTACCCGTCGGCGATATGGCATACTGCACGTCATAATCTGCCTGGAACTCTCCTGTCGCATACACAGGCGGGTGGATGCTTAGGGTAATACCGACGATAAGGAAAAAACTCAGGATAACCCTGGCGAGTGTTTGCCACATACCTCTATAGTACCTTTTTGAGGAATTGACCGGTATACGATAATTGGTTTTTGGCTATATCAGAAGGCGTTCCCTCACTGATTATTTCTCCACCCTTGCTCCCCCCCTCGGGGCCAAGATCAATCACCCAGTCAGCGCTTTTTATCACATCAAGGTTATGTTCAATAACAACAACGGTATTTCCAAGTGCTACCAGCCGGTGCAATACGGCAAGAAGTTTTTCCAAATCGGCAAAATGGAGTCCTGTCGTAGGCTCATCCAGAATATACAGTGTCCGGCCAGTGCTTCTGCGTGAAAGTTCGCTGGCTAACTTCACCCGCTGAGCCTCACCGCCCGATAAGGTGGTGGCAGGTTGCCCAAGGTGCATGTAGGACAAACCCACATCGGCAATAGTGGTGAGTTTGCTTAATATCTGGGGGTGCGCATGAAAAAACTCTATGCCCTCGGTGATGCTCAGGTTAAGCACTTCTGCTATGGATTTGCCCCGGTACGTTACCTCGAGTGTTTCGTTGTTATACCGTTTGCCACCGCACACCTCGCAGGTAACATATACATCAGCCATAAACTGCATTTCAATTTTCCGCTGCCCCTCTCCTTCACAGACTTCACACCTTCCTCCTTTGACGTTAAAGGAAAATCTGCCGCTTTTGTAGCCGCGGATGCGTGATTCGGAAAGGTTGGCATAAAGATCGCGGACAAAGCTAAAAATCCCGGTGTAAGTTGCCGGATTACTCCGTGGTGTTCTGCCGATTGGCGACTGGTCTATGAGTACCACTTTATCTATTTCTTCTGCACCGGTAAGCGCCTCATGAACTCCTGGGCGGTCTTTGGAAAACGGATTGTAGTGCCGCATAAGTGCCGGATAAAAAGTTTCTACAATCAGGGATGATTTACCGCTACCCGATACTCCTGTAACACAGACAAATTTTCCGAGCGGTATGGTAAGGTCGACGTTCTTTAAATTATTGTGGGATACCCCTTTTAGCTTTATTGCACGCGGCGTGAGGCTTAGGGGCGGGGTTTTAGGCACTTTAATAGTTTTGGCGCCGGATAAATATTTACCGGTAACTGATTTTGCCGATGCCCTGATTTGATCAAGAGTTCCTTTGGCTACTACTGATCCGCCGAATTTTCCGGCTCCGGGACCGAAGTCGACAATATAATCACCGGCCTCGATCATCTCGCGATCGTGTTCAACAACAATAACGGAGTTGCCCAGGTCTCTTAAAGCTACTAAAGTCTTTATCAGGCGATGGTTGTCCCGCGGATGCAGACCAATGGATGGTTCATCTAATACATACAAAACTCCGGTAAGTCCAGAACCGATCTGGGAAGCAAGCCTGATACGCTGTGCCTCTCCTCCTGCCAGACTGGTAGCACCACGGGACAGTGACAGATACTCCAGTCCCACACTAAGGAGAAAACCTAAACGTGCTAATACCTCTTTAAGGATCGGCCCTGCTATACGGACTTCTGTTTGTGAAAGCACGTTGGCAGTTGGATCCGCAAGTTTTTCCGCCCAGGCGTGGGCGTCAGTTATACTCATATCAGTTACCGAACTGATAGGCAGCTTGCCTATGGTTATCGTGAGGCTTTCTTTTTTAAGACGCTTGCCGTTGCAGGACGAACAAATTTCGGTGCGCATATACTTTTCAATTTCTGCCCGCATAAAATCAGACTCGGATTCTTTGTGCCGGCGCAGGAGTTCGGGAATAAAGCCTGCGTACGTTTCATTGATAGCGGTTTCTTCTCCGAACCTGTTTTTGCCTTTGACGTGATGGATTTCATCGCCGGTGCCGTAGAGAAGAACCTCACGCTGCTTTTTGGTTAAAAGCTTCATGGGTGCTCGGGGGTTTATCCCGTATTTTTCAGCTACTGCCGTCACCACACGTGCGTACCAAGTGTCGTGGAAAAAAGTTTTTGCAAAGGGTAATACCCCTCCTTCAGTAATGGAAAGCTCCGGGTTAATAACAAGGTCGGGATCTACCGTAAGTATCGTGCCGATACCGGTGCATTCAGGACATGCACCATGGGGTGAGTTAAATGAAAATGACCGTGGCTCTATTTCCGGAAGCGATATGTTACAAATCGGACAGCTGAATTTTTCTGAAAATATATGGTCGTGGACGTCTTTCGGGGACTCCGGAAGACTGAAACTCTTATCTTTTATTTCCCCCGCAATAACGAGCCCTTCAGCGAGATTAAGCGACTGCTCGACTGCTTCGGTAAGTCTGGATCTGATACTGCTTATCATACCCGGCTTAAGACTCGGTTTATCGATGCTGAATCTGTCGATCACAACATCTATGGAGTGCTTATTTGTCTTTATAAGCGTTATGTCCGTGTCCAGATCCATAAACCTGCCGTCTACGCGCACCATGCGGTAGCCTTTGGCAGACAGATTATCAAACATTCCGCTAAATTCACCTTTCCGGTCACGCACGGCTGGGGCAAGGATGACGATGCGATAGCTTTTGGTAGATCCGGATAAACCTGCTTCTGCCATGGCAAGGATGGCATTCACGATCTGGTCAGCAGACATTTTGGATATTTCCCGGCCGCAGTTGGGACAATGCGGGTGCCCTACCCGGGCAAACAGCAGACGGAGGTAATCATATATTTCTGTGACCGTTCCCACGGTACTTCGGGGGTTATGAGAGGTAGACTTCTGGTCAATGGATATGGCGGGCGATAACCCTTCGATCGTATCTACGTCCGGTTTGTCCATGACGCCCAAAAACTGCCGGGCGTATGAGGAGAGGGACTCTACGTAACGGCGCTGCCCTTCGGCATAAATGGTGTCAAATGCCAGGCTGGATTTGCCGGAACCGGAAAGACCGGTAAACACGACAAGTTTATTCTTGGGTAGTTCCAAGTTGATACTTTTGAGATTATGCTGTCTTGCACCTTTAATTACAATATTTTCCATACATATGCCTGCCGTGCAGACACGCTCTTGCGACGCGAGGACGTAGACCTCGGGAGCAAGTAAGTGCTCTGCTGCGGTTTTCCATAGCAAAAATGACCACCGATATCCCGTGGCACGGGCATTATAACACGGAAATTACTTTCCCCCCTCCAGTACCGCTATAAGATCGCGGAACCGGGCAGCCGTCTCGAAATCGAGATCCCGGCTGGCTTTGCGCATCAATTTCGTATATACCGCAATTTTTTTCTGCCGGTCGTTGGGCGTCATGGCATCGATAGTTTCGGCCGGTAAATCAAGGGCTTCGTTTATATAAACTTCCTCTTCCTTCCTGACCATGCGCTCCCGGATGGGTTTGGAAATTGAGAGAGGGGTAATGTTATGTTCTTTATTAAAAGCAAGCTGGACTTTACGTCTCCGGGTTACTTCCGAGATAGCTGCTTTCATGGATTTGGTCATCACATCGGCATACAGGATAGCTAAGCCGTTTACATGACGGGCAGCCCTTCCCATGGTTTGGATAAGACTTGTTCTACTGCGTAAAAATCCTTCTTTATCCGCATCCAGTACCGCAACAAGTGATACTTCGGGCAAATCCAGCCCTTCACGGAGCAAATTGATACCCACCACCACGTCATATTTACCGCTTCTCAAATCAGCGAGTATGTCACTTCGTTCCAGCGTCAGGACATCGGCATGCAGATAATGCACCTTAACGCCACGGTCTTCCAGGAATTTGGCTAGGTCTTCTGCCATACGTTTGGTGAGAGTAGTAACCAATACCCTCTCGTGTTTGACTGCCCGTTTTTCGATTTCGGCAAGCAGGTTATCTATCTGCCCCTGGCTGGGGCGTACTTCAATTTCCGGGTCTACGAGCCCTGTAGGGCGGATAAGCTGCTCTGCTATGGCGGATTTTCCGCTCCTTGCCGTCACACGGTCAGTCTCCCAGGTATCCGGGGTAGCTGATACAAAAATAGTCCGGGGCATCCTGCGTTCAAATTCATCGAACCGAAGCGGACGGTTGTCTATGGCTGCAGGAAGCCGGAATCCATAATCGATAAGTGTCTGCTTCCGGCTCCTGTCTCCCTGGTACATTCCGCGTATTTGGGGAATAGTCATGTGCGATTCATCTACCATCAACAGCCAATCCTTGCCCGCTGCTTCCTTAAAGTAATCAAGCAATGAAAACGGTGCTTCCCCGGGCTTTCTCCCGTCGAAGTATCGGCTGTAGTTTTCGATACCGTTCACAAATCCTACCTCCTGGATCATTTCGAGATCGTAGGTTACCCGCTCCTGAATTCGTTGGGCTTCAATAAATTTACCTGCTTTTTTAAATTCAGCAACCCGTTCGTCCAGATCTTTCTGGATTTGGGCAAATACGGGTTTGTAGGTTTTGGGGTCGGTCATATAGTGTTTAGCGGGATAAATAACCAGTGCCGGCAGCACTTCGAGCTTTTTGCCGGTCAGCGGGTCACGGCGATCTATGGAAACAACGCCGTGTTCACCCATGGTGATGCGGATGCCTAAATCTTCGTAGGCGGGAAATATATCAATAGTCTCCCCGCGTACTCTGAAAGCGCCCCGGTGAAAGCCGTAATCATTCCGTTCATACTGGAGATCGATAAGCCGTTCCATAATACTTTCGCGGGTGACATTTACCCCCGGAGCGAGTTCTAAGACAAAATGGCCATACTCTTTGGGCGATCCGATGTTATATATACAGGAAACAGAGGCTACGACTATCGTATCCGGGCGCGTGAGCAGGTTGGTCGTGGCAGCCAGCCGGAGCTTGTCTATTTCCTCATTTATTTCCGTTTCCTTCTCTATATAGGTATTGGTAGAAGGGATGAATGCCTCCGGCTGATAATAGTCATAGTACGAGACAAAATATGAAACGGCATTGTCGGGGAAGTAGTCACGGAACTCCTGATACAGCTGTGCTGCTAGTGTTTTATTGTGCGAAATGATGAGTGTAGGCTTTTGGGTTTTCTCGATAACCTGTGCCATTGTATATGTTTTGCCACTACCGGTTACTCCCAGCAGTATCTGTTCAGGTACATTTTTTTCAAGATTAGTTACAAGCGACGCTATTGCTTTTGGTTGGTCGCCGGTGGGCTTGTACGGAGAAACGAGTGTAAAAGGCTTCATAGTTCGGTTAGATTTCGATATTGATATAGATATACCCTATTTGTACGTATTGACAGTTCGGTTAATTTTCGTAATACTATGAATTATCGTAACACAGTTTCGGTTCCTGTAAATACCTTAAAAAAACTATGCCAGCAATTCTTTACCCGAGAGAACGACAATTATTAGATTTTATCACGCAATTCATAGGGCGTTATGGATACGCTCCTACTCTTAAGGAAATTGGAGAAGCACTAAACATTCATTCCCCCGCAACGGTACACGAACATGTCGACAGGCTTCGCCAAAAAGGATTTATCCGCAAGCTGGATGGCACCGCCCGCGGTCTTGAAGTGGTTGCCGAAAATTACAAACCGGCAGGATCCAATGCAACTATGGATCTGCCCGTCCTTGGATTTATAGCTGCAGGAGCGCCGCTTGAACCCTATACCGATCCTAATTTTTATATATCAGTTGCTCCCAGCATGATCGCCTCGAGTCAGCCGCACTATGTACTGCAGGTTAAGGGTCAGTCCATGATTGATGATGGTATTTTCGACGGCGACTATGTAGTTATCCAGCACCAGCAGGATGCCAAAAACGGTGATATCGTGGTAGCACTTCTTCCCAATGGGTTAGCAACACTTAAGCGGATTTACTTTGAGAAGGACAAAATTAAACTTATGCCGAGCAATTCCACCATGTCGCCTATTTTTACTACCCATGTCAAAATCCAGGGGCGCTGTGTGGGGCTTATCCGTAAATTTGTATAATCGTTACGGTTAGTTATTTATTAATTATCTTCTCCAGCTTCTTTGTGGCAATGCCGGGAACATCAGGATTCCGTTTATTTTGGATATATTCGTATATCATCGGAATAATAGAAAGCCCGATAATGGCAAATACGGCATAGTGGAAGTTCTCTTTGATAAACTCCATGTTGCCGAAAAAGTATCCTAAAAAGGTGAATAGTGTCACCCAAAGTACGCCGCCAAGTACATTGTAGAGAATAAACGTGGAGTAATGCATACTCCCCACG
>JACRMP010000006.1 GCA_016214885.1 Candidatus Gottesmanbacteria bacterium
GTCGCCAAATTCTTTTCCCGCCTCCGAATAACCCTTCCTGCCAATTGGACACCGCGTCCGCTTAACGAAGAGTTGGCAATTTATGAAGCAGCACAAGCTGCCAAAAAACAAAAACGGCCGTAAACTATCCCACACAACTCTGCTATACTACCATTCATGGAAGATCTTGCCCGACACCTCGACTTTGCCAACCATCACGCAACTGCAACCCCTTCCGATATTAAAAAACTCTGTGCTGATGTTGAACAATATGGCTTCCACACTGCCTTCGTGAATCCTACCTACGTCGCCCTCGCTAAGTCTATACTTGCCACGCATGCCAAAGTTGGATGTGTCATATCGTTTCCGTTGGGACAGGATGCCACCGACGTCAAAATGGCGGCTGCTAACAAAGCAGTCAGCGACGGCGCTGATGAGCTGGATATTGTCCCCAATTTAGGACTCTATTTATCCGGTGACAAACAGGGTTTTATCGCTGATATGGCTAAAGTTACCGAATCGGCGCGCATGTTCGGCAAACCGGTTGTCATCAAGTTTATCCTTGATCCCGGGTATTTTGATACCCTGCCAAACAAAAAAGAAGCTATGCAGGATGTGGCAATGTGCATTCAGCAATCCGGCGCTGATTTTGTCAAAATAGGCTCAGGCATGGGACCCCGCAACCCGACGGTAGACGATGTAAAAATCGTGAAGGAAGCAGTACCCGATATGAAAATAAAAGCAGCGGGAGGGGTGGATACCAAAGAAAAAGCGCTGGCGCTAATTACTGCAGGAGCCGACCGTATCGGCACGTCTCATGCGATAACTATTATCAATGGAGCTACGCTTCAGGCTGTAAAGGGGGAGTAGGATATCTTCTTTGCCGTGCATCCTGAAGCCTTTGCCAGATAACATGCGGCATTTCTATACGCCAATTTGCCAACTCCTGACGCACCCGCATATCATTGAACATACGCACCTGTGCATCCCCGTATTCCCAGTTTCCCAAATGTGTCATAACGTCGGTTTCCCGCCCTTTCCTTCTAATTTTATCTAAAACAACCAGCATACGCTGCGGTGTTACCCACTTATCATTTAGACTATCCGCTACTGCTAAATCGTATTTTTTAGGCAACCCAGTGTACTGGGCAGCGTGCCTGTAGGGTATTCCCCGTTCCTGCGCCGCTTTCGCGTACACCTCATGAACTAACGGAATATAATGCATACCAAAATGATAAGAAAGATAATGAGGTAGCTCTCCGTACATCCCCTTCCATACATCGATTTGCCTGTTTATTTCACCGTGAATGTCTGAAACAAAACCCGAAATCATGTGGCGTGTTTTTATATTAAACCAGTGCCGGTAACGTGAGAATTTATTTTTCTTGGGATCTTCAATTTCATGAAGCAAAAAATGAAGCCTGCCACGAGGCCCAAATAATCCTTTACTGTCTTTGGGAAAATCCCCTTCGAACAATGAAACATGGACACCTGGCTCTACCTTGGCAAGAGACTGCCTGTTTTCTGCCACAAACCTCCCCACACCGGGAAGCGTAACGATAACATCACCATGAATCGGCAATCCTGTCCGCGCGATATTATCGAGTCCGCGCTTGGTGTTCAGGTCGTCACATGATATCGATATGGAGGGAGGCAGACGTTCATTCATACAGAATATTGGAGTATACCAAAATGAAGCTAAATAAACAACTATGGGATATATTTTAGGCTGTAGCGAGGGCTTCCACTGCTTGAGCTACCCCATCAGGGTTCTGATACACAAAAGCAGTCGATACGATCCGGGTAGCACCCACATCTTTGACCGCCTTTATCGTGGCATCGGTTATCCCTCCCACCACCTCTATAGGCAAATCAGGCAGGTTCTGGCGGATAAGCTTGACCTTCTCGATAGCCTCAGGAAGGAATGTTCCCCCGGTAGTCCCCGCCTCTGCGGACATAACGACGACAAAGTCGACCTCTTCCAGAAACGGCTCGACCTCCTCTATTTCCGTAGCGCCATCCAGGGCAATACCCACCTCTACCTCATCGTATTTCACCTCTGCAAGAAATCTCCGGGGATCATTGGATTCCACGTGCGCGATAAGCCGAGTCACCCCAGCATCGGCAAGTTCACGGATATACTTCTCCGGTGTTGCCGTCAGAAGGTGTACCTCAAAGGATAGCTGGGGAAAATCGGCAACCAGACCCGCAAAACCACTCATGTCAGTAACCGTCACGTCTGTCCCCATAGTACCGTCTGCGACCGTTATGTGGACCCATTTGACCACTCCCGCTGCCATGGCAACTTTCGTCACCACAGATTCCCAATCTTTTTCAAATATACCAACGATGATACTGTCGTCTGCCATATGCACAGGCTACCGTAGGAAGGAAAAGCTTGTAAAGGGGTAAATTGAACAGCTACCGGACGATTTCCGGGAATGTTATCTCGTATTCTGCACACTGCCGGTTAATGTGGCGTATTTGTCGTCCATTGAGCGGAATTGCTCGTCGGAAACGAGTCCGCGCCCCCAGGAAACGGCCAAGTGTGTTCTGACCATGGCGATCATCCCTATGGCATCCAGGAGCACCTGGCGGCCGAACCGACGGTCGGCACGGGACAATCCGTCTGCGATCTTCGCGGCCACATTGGTTGCTGATTCGATAACGTCTTCGACGATTTCTTCGTTAGTCCCCTCGCGCATGTCATCGAAGGTGTCGTGTACCTCCATGAGGACTACAAATGCATCCTGCCACAGTTTTTGATCATGAAAATTTTGCATACCGGGTAGTGAAATTTCGACCATTGCGTTTTACGCTGGTGAAATATCGAATTCCTTTCGTACAACTATCTTTATATTTAATCCAGGTAATCTATTCAACGCGCAATGTACGGAAGCGTGTCGAAATTCTACTGCCCGGCATAGAATGATTGTATCGTAATTATAAGGAAAAACCAAGCACCGGCAGGGTTATAATTCCGGTGTGGGGGTCACCTGGGCGGCTGAAGGGGTGCCGACATTGATTGAGCCCACATTGATAAGTTTGTTTGCCTGTTCGTCAAATAAAATCGCGAGCTTCGCATTGGTATATAGAATCACCCGGTATCCGTTTTGCGCTTTGGCAAAAAATGGCTGGTTTCTGATCTGTTCTGCATCCTGTACAGTGGCAACAGTCGGCTCCTCAGCCTCAGGAAGCTCAATAAGCTTACCTACTTTGTCTAAAATCTCTTTTATTTCTACCTGCGGATCCTTGGTGCGCAGGGACAATTTCTGATACTCGGAGTAATAATAGATCCCCGCTCCCGACCCGCCGATGGCCAGAAGTGCCAGTATGATAAATGCTAGTATGACCGGTCTTTTGTCCATGGATCGTTAGTATACACTACTTTTTATCTTCACCCAAAATAATCAGGAAATCAGCGCCAGTTGGCTTCGCTTCCCCTGCTGGAAGTGTCCTCACTTCCATCCCCAGCGTCTTTGCCAGCTCAGCGACAGACACACTATTTGCACCGGTAAGATCCACGATAAGGCTCTTGCTATAATCCCGTTTTGCTGCGTTATCGCGGTCCGTAATAATGGCCGATTTAACCAGCTCCTTGAGGGTAGCTTCGTATGTCTTGGTGAATCCGGTGATACTGGTGCCGTTATACAACACAAACTTCATAGGCTGGGCAGCACTTGCCGATGGGGTGCCGATACTCAACGGCCCTACCTCGATAATCTTGTTATCGGCAGGGCGATAGATTATCGCTTTTTTTGCACCGGTAAAAATCAACACTTTATCCCCGTTTTGGGCATTCTGGAAAAACGGATTTACTTTAAGTTTTTCACTGTCGGAAACAGTAGCTACTGTCGGCGTTTCATCTGTGGGAACCGCAATAAGCTTGCCAACCTGTTCGACAAGTTTTTTCACCTCTGTTTTCGCTGCTTCTGCAGCTGCTTGGGGCGATGATTTAAGCCTGGCAACCTCCTGGGAAAGCTCCACAAACCGGAAAACCCCATACCCAATCCCGCCGGCAACGAGGAGAATGATTATCAGTACAATTAGCCGTTTATGAAGATTTGTAACGTGTGAAAAGAAAGATGATGCCATATCCTATGTATACCAGACAGGCTACCACTCCGCAACCCGATGCCAATACGCTACAATACAAAAATCATGGCGAAACCTCACAGAACATCACTTATAATTCTCTCACGGAACGAAATAAACGGACTCAGATCCCTCATCAAACATATCCCTGTCCGCGCAATGGATGAATGCTTTGCGGTCGATTATCATTCGACCGACGGAACAGTTGAATTGCTCCGCACTCACGGCATACAAGTCTATCACCAGAAGAAGCCCGGTAGATCCGAAGCCTTCCGGATAGGTGCGGCAAAAGCCAGCGGAGATATCCTCATTTTTTTTAGCCCGGACGGCAACGAGAACCCCAAAGATATCCCCCGGCTTATCACCGAAATAAAAAACGGAGCCGATATAGCGATTGCTTCGCGGTTTATGCCGGCAAGCAGGAATGAGGAAGACGATCAGTTGTTTAAGTGGCGGAAATGGGCAAATCTGGCCTTTACCATGCTCGCTAATCTATGTTTCCGCACATCCGGTCCTTACATCACTGACACCATTAACGGCTACCGGGCGATCACCAAACAGGCATTCCAAACGCTCAACCTGGACGCAGAGGGCTTTGCCATTGAATTCCAAATGACCATACGCGCCCTGAAACACCGCATGATCATAAAAGAAATCCCCACCATAGAAGGCAACCGCATCGGAGGGGCAAGCGGCTCGCTCGCCATACCGACAGGTTTTTCGTTCATCGGTTATTTACTGCGTGAACTCGTAAACAAATGAGACATTTTCAGCAGGCGTATTCTCATGTAGTATACATACCATGACCAGGTTGCCTCGTCATGTCAGTATCGTCATATTTAGCGTAAGTATATTGGCAAATATCCTCATGGCCGGATATTTATTTTTTTCTCCGCGGAGAACATTGCCGATATCTAAAAAAGAATCCCAGGCAAATTTCCAGTATTTGGCGCCGCGGATCTTTGCGGAAAACCAAAATGACGTCCTTATTAATTTTATAGAGCTCCGCACCAAGCTGCAGACATATGTAACACCGATACCTGACCGCATCGGCGTGTTTTTTGAATATCTGCCTTCGGGTACCTCAATCGGTATAAATGAAAAACAAGAATATCTGGTGGCAAGCCTCCTCAAAGTACCCGTTGCCATGGCAGCCTATGAATCAATTATAGAAGGCAAACTCAAAGAAGACACCGTGCTCACCCTGGACAAGTCACATTTGGATCCATACTTCGGCGCTCTTTGGCAGGAGGGACCCGGATACCAACTTACCTTATCCGATGCAATACAGCGTATGCTCAAACAATCGGATAACACAGCAGCCCGGGTAATCTTCGACAAACTGCCGCCGGGGGCGGTCGAAAATATTTTTGACCAGCTGGATATCCCCAAAGTTATCAACGAAAGCCAGCCGGTGGTAACACCAAAAAACTACGCCTCCATATTAAAAAGCTTATATCTGTCGTCAATCCTTCCAAAAGAAGAATCCCAAAAACTCCTCACTATTCTCACCCAAACAGATTTCAACGACCGCATAGTTGCGGGCATCCCCCAGGGGGTACCCGTGGCACACAAAATCGGCTTCCACACTTACCCCAATCTCAACCAGTCCATCTATACAGACTGCGGCATTGTGTACCCCCCGAGCCGTCCGTTTATTCTCTGTATTATGGTGCAATCATCAGAGGAGCGTGCACTCCTCTACATGAAAGATATCTCCCGAATGGTCTACACCTATGTTACGTCCTACGAAAAAAACAAATAAAACTGTTCCGAACGGGAAAACGGTCACTACCAATACATCAGGCACCTTTTTCACCCGTGTGATATGCCTGCTGATCACCGCACTTACGGTCACGGCCGTTTTTACCGTGATATGGACCAACCCGCTCTCGATAGATTCCTACACGCACATTGCCATAGGTGAACATGTACTCCAGTTTGGCGTCATTCCATCCCACGGGAACCTCTCATTTAAACTTACCGACCCGTCGTTAGAATGGATCAGTCATAGCTGGCTTTCCGATGTTCTCCTGTATATGGGGCAAAGCATATCGCTCCGGGCAGGTATATTTATAATTCTCCTCCCATTGCTCGCGCTCAGCGTGTACCTGGTTTATCTCCTGCTTCCGCGGCCGCGGTTTACACTCCCCAACATACTCCTGCTCTCAATTACCACCATAATCTCGTCAGGGTTTTGGAGGTATCAGCCGTTTATTTTTATGATACCGCTCCAACTTGCGCTTATGGTAATCATCAGCAGGTGGCACCAAGGGGATAAAAAAACGGTATGGTTCATCCCGCTGATATTTGTATTGTGGGCAAACCTTGCCGGCGGCTACATAATTATTCCGGCACTCTACTGCATCCTCACCGGCATTACAACTCTGGCTGCATCGCTGCTGGAGGCCAATACACACCCACGGCATCTGAAAGCATTTGGCATTGCGGTTACTGCCGGCATGCTTCTAAGCCTGTTTAATCCGTACGGCGCTAGAATCTGGATGTATTGGCTCACTGTTATTGCGGTCGTGTACCAAAACAGATCGTTTTCCAGCTTAATCGGCGCTCTTACCACGTACAATCAGACAAGCACGAGGCAGGCATACTCATCGTTGTATCTGACGCTGTTTACTGCGTACTCAGGAATCATCGTTATTTGGATAATTTCTTCACTCGTAAAAAATGGCCGGCCTGCGCTCGCACGCATCATTCCCTACCTTTCTCATGTGATGCTCATGATGCTGGGGTATTTTTGGGTCCGGTTTATCCCGTTTTCTGTCTTTATACTTCTGCCGCTTGCCGCATCGGCCTGGGCTATATGGAGTAATACATCCGGATCGCGGTCAAAAATTAAACCGCTGTCTGTTGTCGGTTTAACATGCACCTATGCAGTGCTACCGTTGACCATTATTTTTGCGCCGCCGCTTACACCGGCGCCACGGACACCACAGCAGCTAGCTGACGTAATCAAAGACGTTAAAGTCCCGGAAAATATACTGACCACATACGATAATACCGGCTATATAATGTACACAAATCCGGAATATAAAATGCTTCTGGACGCACAGGATGACCTCATCGATGACGGGTCGCTCATAACCAATTACCAACCTGTGGGAAATTATGCATCAGCGTTCCAAAACGTAAGCCAAACACAAAGCATCCATACCGCGATCATAAGCCGCGATGTGAGCGGTCTTTCTCAAACACTTGCGTCAGACCAAAAATGGGCGCTTATTTATTTTGATGACAATGGAGCAATTTTCGTTGACCGGAATACTATACCCGAAAATAAATTAATCGGCATTGAGCTCAAACATGTAAACCTGGAGACAAATCTCGGGTTTTCTGCTGCTTCAGCCACAGAATCTGCCCGTGAACTTGAAGCATTTATTGACCGCTTTCCCGAAAACTATTTTGCAAAAGGCCAACTGGCGACAGTGTACCGCATAATCCGCGCATATAATCCCGCCCGCGAGCAGCTCCTCAGCATTCCGAAGCAATTTTGGACATTTGCGACATATACTGAACTTGGGCGCTTAGAGGCGGCGCAGGGAAAATGCAAATCTGCAGAAACCGCATTTCAGACTGCTCTTTCATACCGAAATGAAAAAAACTACTCCCGCACTGTGTTGGATATTGCAGTCCTGTATGCCGGATGCCTGGGTGATAAAAAGAAAGCAAAACACTATTTTCAGCGGTACAATTCATTTCTGGTGACCGCAAATGAACGGGAAAAACTCAATGCGCTCACCAAGCAATTCGGGATAGATTTCAGCGATTAATATATGCATCTGTATTTCTTTTCCACCATACTTCCGTGGATCACCCTGTTGGCTTGGATTGTTTTTGTAGGCGGTGCTGCTGCGCTTATTCTGAAATCCGCTTCCGCTATAAAAAAGATGCCATTAGCAATCACCCTCGCCATTATCAGTATCCAGGTCATTGCGATTGTAGTCAGATTCGCATGGGTCCCTGACGACCACCGCATCTATTTTGATGAAGACCGGTACTTATCGTATGCGGTGACATTTGCACGGTTCGGACAAGCAGTAAGTGTAGATGTCGCCACACCCGCAAAAAGCATTATAGGAATTCCCGACGATGCAGGACGGACAACTGTTCCCGTATTTAACGCCATCATTATGCGCACCTTTGGATTTACCGAGCATGCGCTGTATCAGGCAGCCCGCGTTTTTCATAGTGCATCAGTTACCGGTATTTTTATACTTGGTTATCTGCTTTTCGGCAGCTACCTCATAGGACTCATTGGGGCTGCCGGAATAGCAATCCTGCCGACACCGGTATTTTTTTCTCCCTCTTTTGGATTAGACGTTTATTTTATGGATCTTGGGATATGGGCGCTTATTGCCACATTGTTATTTTCCCGAAAACCAACATCACTGACCGGAGCCTGGTGGATAGCTGCCACTATTTTGTTTTTATGCGTCCGCATAGAATCGTATGTTTTTCTACCTGTAATAGCCTATTTATACGTTCTTGAGTCTAAAAAAAGAAAACAATTAGTGTTCACAAAAATCCGGACCGTAATTCTTATACTTCTCCTTATATTTATCGCGGTAAGAGGGGTTATGTCGCTTACGGTACTTATGAAACCATGGTGTTGTGCAGAAGCGCTTCCTTTGGAATCTTTTTCACTTTCCTATACCATCCGCCACATCCTCCCGAATATTTTTGCGTTATTTTCACGGTTAGAATTCCCCTGGATTATCAGCGCGCTAGCAGGATATGCGCTGTTTAGGTACACCACCCCGGTTATCCGCCTCTTAGGCCTTTGGATTCTGCTTTATTTTTTCACCTATTCATCCTATTACGCAGGGCTTTTCTTCAATCCGGAATTTTCGGGGTCGTACGGGAGATACCTTCTTATGCTTATTCCGCCGCTGCTGCTTCTTTGCGGATACACCATACAATCATGGATAAACGGTTTACAAAAAACACCGGCCGGAAATTCCAAAACGACACTCCTCATCATCTTATGCCTTGCATCGCTTATCCCAACCGCTCTCCGTTACAGAACCTTGATTACTTATTCACCTTGGGATGCTGCGGCTGAGCTGGGACCGCGGTATGTCCATTCATTTCTCACCGATGAAGTAATCGCGAAAACTCCGCCGGACGCTATTATCATCCATAACCTTACCGCCCCCATCCTGCTTGCCGGAAAATCGGTGGTATTTACCTCATCATTTCTCACCGAAAAAATTGCCCAGGAGTTCGTACTCAATTCATTGCGGCAGGAAAAAAGAGTGTTTATGCTTCCCCACTACCGGTGCATTCTATACCCCGACTCCTGCGAAGATATCATGCGGCAATTCCGCACTGTTCCGCTCCTCAAAAAAAACTTTGGCGAAGGTGCTTCGCTGGAACTGTATGAGCTGCATCTTATTGCTTCACCGGGTGCTAAAGCAATCTCAGACTAATATTACTGGGTGATTACTGCCGATGGACTTGCATCGGATGCAGGGGCAACTTCTTCTGTTGGTATCGGGGTTACTTCGGGCGCCGGTGTCGGTATATTGCCTACTTCAATCGTTGGCGTTGGTGATGCAGCAGGTTGTCCAGAACCTGCCGGTGTTGATGAAGTTTCTGATATTGGGGTTGGCGTTGGAGTTGGCAATACTTCCACACTTTCCCCTGCTACTTCTCCGGTCGAAGTCCTGGGTGAGGTAACCGCCAAAGCAGTCCATGCGAAC
>JACRMP010000020.1 GCA_016214885.1 Candidatus Gottesmanbacteria bacterium
CACGCCAGGTAAGTTTTTTGCCTTCAGAAAATTTACGGCCGTAATACGTAATAGGCACTTCGTATATCTGGTGCCCGCTCCGCAAAAGCTTAGCCGTTACTTCAGGCTCGAAGTCAAACCGTTTTGCACGGATATCCAGATTCTGTACCGCTTCTTTCCGGAATGCCTTGTATCCTGTTTCCATGTCGGTAATCGTCGTGTTGTAAAGGATGTTGGTAACAAGCGTGACAAATTTATTGCCGAGTGCGTACACAAACATGGTAGAAAGGTGTGCCCCCAAAAACCGTGAGCCGTAGACCACATTAACCCGTTCATTATCGAAAGGACCAAGAAGTGCCGGGTAGTCTGACGGACTGTATTCCAAATCCGCATCCTGGATGATAATAATGTCACCGGTGGCTTGGGCAAGTCCCCGTGTTACCGCTGCCCCCTTACCCTGATTGACAGGCAGCACGATAACATTCACCTTCTTTTTCCAGTTCTCCAATATAGCCGGTGTGTCATCCTGGGATCCGTCATCAACGACAATGACTTCTTTCCGCCAACCGGGAACAGGTTCTTTAAATACCCTCACAAGCACTGATTCAATTGTTTTTGCTTCGTTATAGGTCGGAATGATGATGGATAGTGTTCGCATAGACAACCGTTACCTTATACCAATTTTTCGTATACCCCGGCCGTCTCCCGGGCTACCCGCCTCCAAGTAAACTGCCTCGCCCATTCAATTTCCTGTTTTACCAGCGATTTCCGTGCAGAAGGAGAAAGAGCGAGTGTTTCACGTATCGCGGATGCCATGCCGGAAGCACTGGCAGGATCTATACTTTTGGCAGGTCCAATTATTTCGGGCACACTCCCGCCGCTGGTTCCTATGACGGGCACTCCACATACCATGGCCTCCAACACCGGAAACCCGAACCCCTCATACCATGAAGGAAGCACTAAACAGGTGGCACCCGAATATAATGCCGACATATCCTCGTCTTTAATAAATCCCGGACGCACTATACTTTTACCGATCCCCAATGACCCGATAAGTTGGAGAATATCCCTGGTTTCCCGAAGCTCCGTATTGGAAAATGCGCTTCCCGCGAGCACCAATTTACACCCCCGGGACTTGGGAATCCTCGTGTGTACCAGCTTCCAGGCATGCAGCAGCCCTGTCACATTTTTATTCCAGTTCACATCACCCACATATAAAACGTATTCCTCAGGAATCTTGTACCGGATCCGCATTGCCTTAAGCGCAGATTCATCAGTAATGTGCTTATACCTGGGGGAAGGAGCGAGCGGCACTACATGGATTTTTTCATCCTGCTTACCGGTAAGACGTACGATATCCGTTTTACTGCATAGCGAATCGGTGAGTATGGCGGCAGCACCCATCAACGACAATCGCTGTATCTGCCACTTGAGTCTGCCGCGGACACCTGCAGGGAATTTATCTGGAAACACCAGGGGTATAAGGTCGTGAACCGTAACTACCGTCGGGTACTGCTTAAAAAACGGAAGGGTAAGAAAAAATGGATCAAAAAACGGATAATGCACGATATCGGTCTTTTTGGGTATATCATCCGCCCGGGTAAAAAATGAGTAACTGTGGCCTTTTTCGTATTTTTCCAGTGCATCGATAAGATTTTTGGTATACACCCCGGTTCCGCGCATACGGTGCTCGGTGGAAAGGGGCAATGTATTAATGGCAATTTTCATATTGGTGATCCCGTTTAGCGGGACTACTACAAGGTCATAAATTACTTCTTGAGTATAAATGATACAACGGTCATCAACAATGCAAAGATACTTAACGCAAACGCTGCTTTCTGCCAGAGCGTCAATCCGAGCCGTACCTGGGCGTCATAGCTACCCTCAGGGACGGCAAACGTCAACAACCCCCTGCTGTCCGGTATCCCCTCTGCTTCGAAGCTTGCTGCCGACAGCGCCCAACCCGGATAATATGCAATAGGAAGGGTAAGTATCCCTGCTCCGGTAGCACTCACCGAAATATTCCATACTGTTGACGATTTCGCGTTTAGGGTAACCACACCCGAAGACAACGATGCAGCGTTGGTCGCCGCTACCGCATCAGGAGTGAGCCAGACAGTCTGGAAAGCATTCCCCAACGACGATGTGCCCTGTGAAAGCGATTCGTGAGACAAATAATACAGGTCTCCCCTTGGTTCATATGTCACCGGACGGGCATATCCTGCGGCGGCAACTACTGCAAGCACTGCGATAACCCACCCGAAACGGAATTTTCCAGCCACGAATCCTCCCAACACCGGAGTCATGACGAGAATCACCGAAAGCAGGCGCCACGGGTATTGGATGAGATGGGAAAACGGAATTACCTTCCACAGTGGCCGTGACACCGGCATCATAAAAAATATGGCAATAATCATCGATCCCACAGCCAACAAAACTTCCTTTCCCATTACCTTTTTACGGTTCCGCAAAAGCAGTGTTACCGCCACACCGATAAGAAGCAATGGGACAATGCCGACCTGATACGACATTTCATTCCCTCCCGTAACCTGTCCCCGGAACCCGCTCCCCCAGGAGGGGATCAGAAGCTGATACACCTGTGGGAAATAATCAAAAATATTTACATTGCTTAGCCCCGTGATAAAGCGCTGTTCGTAAAGCGCCGGTATCCAAAAATACGACGGAATAAGTATCCCCAAAACAACGGCTGCCACAAGACGCCGCCGGGTGAACGCCGCATACAGCAGGATTAAGGGAACAAAAATAACTGCCATAATATTGTGGCTAATAATCAGGAGAGAAACCGCCAGAGCAACACCCAAACCGGAAAAACTTGAAACTGCAAAAAATGCCGCGAATACAAACACAAATGCCCACACTTCTCCTACAGAACCGCGGATATATATATCGACAAACCAATAAGGCACAAACGCTCCTACTACCATAGCAATAGCGCCCGCTTTATCCCCGAACAGCCTGCGGATCCATAAAAAGCTGAATACATTTGCCAAAATATACCCTACCCCCACTGTCCATTTGACACTACTTACAAAACTTAACCCGAAAAAATGAAACACACCTCCTATGGCATTAGGCAGAGGATATTGGAAGGTAAAAAGCGGGATACCAAGCCCGTGATTTAGCTGGGGCGCCCAACGGGGAAATACGTTGCCGTCTGAAAGCATCGTATAGTACTGCCAAAACCGGATAATATGGTATTCCCCGTCATGCGTAGGAATAAACCGCACACCAAAAAGCGGAAGAGCTGCAATAATTACCGGAATACATGCAAATAATAAATACATCATACCCGCTTACTATACCTGTTGAGCCATTTCCTGGCATACGGATATATATAGCTCCACACATAGAGACCCACCGGAATCACCGTCAGGACTATCCGGGTGATAGGGGTAATCCCTCCGTATTCACGGGTGACAATCCAGGGAAGATACCGGAGCATCAATCCGAGACTCAACCAGAACGAAAACCCATGAATAAATGATTGTTTTGTTATGGGAATGAGGGCGGCAAACACAAGCCACCAAACAGCGTACCAGGGATACATCTCTTCCCGCAGAGGACTGACCAGGAAAACGAGGAACATGAGTATGTAAGCGGCTTTCATTTTCTTTTCCCAGGACCAACCCAGCCCGCCCGACAGCGAGGTAGGCAGAAAAAATAGCGGCACCAACGCAATGGTAGCTCCCTTAACAAACACCGACGCGGCGAACAGAACAAGACCGGCAACCTTTTGATACACAGACGGCTTTGACCAGAGGATAAGCCCTCCTGCTGCCAGCACCATCATCACGATATCGTTATGACCGTTCACCAGCACCTCTAGCAACACCAAAGGATTTGCCGCAAAAAATAGTGCAGATTCCCACCGTTTTGTTTTCCGGTAGATCATATACGTACAGAGAAGATAAAACACTAACGCAAACATCTTAAATGAATATATAACGCCTATATGGTGCCACCCGCCGGCAATGTAAGGAAATGAACTCAGTATTATCCACACCGGCCCGTATAACGCCAGTTTGTTGGCCGCACGGGTATACCCAAGCATTGGCTCGTTGGGAATTTCAACGGGCATAACCACATACGGATTCTCCCCGTAAAAAAAGGTGAGTTTAGCCGTTGCAATGTAATTGAATATGTCATACGAAAGAGCAGGAAACGATAACAAAGATATGATTACCACTGCGATAAGCCAACCCGGAACACGTCGTATCCTTTTAGGTGGAGCTTCACGGAGTGCCGTCCGATAGCCAACAAAGAACAACGCCAGTGAACACAAAACCAGCAGAGCAGCAATCCAGGGCATGCGGTAGACGAGAAATACTGCGGTCTTTTCATAACCGGACAAAAACGTATGGGAAAAAATCGAAAGATGCGGATCGACAAATCCGTATGAAATAAAAAAGAAAACAAAAGCGGCAGCAATCATGATGGCGCCCGGTGTGTTTTTCATAGATCAGGCAGATTTTGTTTAATTGATGACCTGAGAATGACTGACGAAGTCAGCCTATCCCCAAGCGGAAGTGTTGTTGGGATAGATTTCTCCGGCGTCCACTCAAACGTCACAGGGAGTCGGAGTTTAAGCCCGTTCAGTATGAGTATGTGGGTGTCACACATCTCCTGCGTTTGTCTGACAAATGCCCGCATGTCTTTCCCCTCTTTACCTCCGCGGGCAATACCCGGAACCATAGCGGCAACTTCCCTGTCGCTGCGACTCAACGCATCAAGCGCCAACAAATACTGTTTATACTCAAAAAGCGTTTTTGCCTCGACAAGATATTTATCGGCGAGAGCG
>JACRMP010000002.1 GCA_016214885.1 Candidatus Gottesmanbacteria bacterium
CTGACGGATAATCGCATCTATCGCCTCCCGGATAGAAATAATTTGCTTGGTGTGCTCCTGCAGTGCTGTTGCAGAAGGACTTGGACCTAATACCCTATTTAGTTCATCTGCCTGAGCAATCAATCGGTCAATACCCCGCAGATATTCTTGCCTGTGATCCGCCTGTTCTCCGCGCAAAAGAGATACAGCACTCTGCCACATCCGCACAAACCAACTCGTATCCCGATTTATCCGGTTAAGGATCCGGATGAGTGTTGCGTGAGCAGCATTTTCATTTATCGGTATGCCGGCCCCAGGCTCGGTTTCCCGATAGTGAACCTTCAACTCGACGATTTCCGTTTCCGTTGCTCCGGTGGCATAAAGCCTCTCAATACCGCGCTTATCAAACGGGTTAAGATAGTTCAATAAAAATTGTCCGTCAGCCAACTGCTCAGGGGTCATTTCGCCCGAAGGGCGGAACAACTTCTTTAAACGCTCAACAAGTGAATTCGGGGTTCGCACATAATTCGTCAGAAGCTGTTCTGTCGTACGCGCGCTCACACTTTGGGCAAGTGACGCAAACGCCTCATTCAGTGACCGGGTATTGAGTACCGTACCGGCACCATCAATCCCCACCGGCACTAACTGCACCTGTGTCTGGGACACCACTGCCATCTCTTTAACGCCGATCAATTGCGATAAAAAGCTCGTTTGCCCTGCGATACACCCGCACATTGGTAACGCCCATTTTCGTAAATGCATATCTTGCTAATTTTTCAAACTGATTTACGATCATTCGATCACCAAAGCGGCTATCAAGATTGTTCAATTGTTTTAATATGCCTGGCTGATCAAAACGAACTATCGTAAATCCATCAGGGAATTCAAGACGGGAGGCTTCCATCCAATCCTGGGCATCTTCATACACCGCAACGGTGGCTCCGCTGTTTGTCTTACGGAATTCATCCTGAAGCTCACGCGCCTTGTCCCGCAGTACGTCATCAAACAGAAGTACAGCCATCATGCGTTTGATAAAGCTATAGGTATCGGCTATTTGTGCCGAATTTAATTCGCTAGCAAGTGGAACGCCGATAGACCGGAGCACATTAGTAACATAGGAAAGAAGCGGATGGTATACACTCCCCGCCTCAATAGCGTCATCGGCATAGGAGTTGTCCCGCATCTTGGTAAGCCAATCTCCGCCATGGTTCCGTTCTTCAATCGGTAGCTTCTCATCAGCCTCCTTAAACTCAACCTGGATCGGCTTTTTTTCGATTCCTTCGGGGGTCTTATACAGCATACGCGTGCGATCGAGTACTGTGGTAATTTTTTCTTCTATTCCGTCGGTCGCAGCACCCGGTTTTGCTAGCACCATATACTCGTCGCCACCTACCCGCACCAGCTCATAATCAGGTCCCAACGCAGTAAATACACTATCCGCAAACATACGCAGCACATAATCCCCAAGTGCCGTATACCCTCCCTGCCCCGTGACATCATTAACACTGCGGAGATTTTTCACATCCATTCTGGCAACCACCGCATAACCGCGTGAGGTAAATAGCGGGAGCGCAACTGAACTCCATACTTTTTGTGCCGAACTCCCGACCAAACGGAGCGCATCAGCTTCGCCCGGATCGAGTAATGCCATCACAGCATCAGGAAGACTTAACGCCGCGCGGGGAACGGTATGCAGGGAATCAAACAACCTCCGGGTGAGAAACTCCACAACATCAGGAAGCTTGCTTAACACTCCCAGGATAGTGGAAACGGCAGACTGCGGAAGACCAAGTTCTTGGGTTATCACCGAAACCACCGTATCAGCTGCGGCAAGCTCAAGGGGGATCTCCTGGAATTCACCGGTCTCTGTAACTGTCAGCTGCGCCAAATCATACTCCTCGTTTACCCGCTGGATAGCACCAAAGACCCCTGCAAGACCAACCGAATTATTTATGATATACCCGGGCAGTTGGCTGCGGAGGGCAAAAATAAGCTGTGTATCATCCGTAATCCCCCGCTGCTTCATGAATACGGTATATTCTTCTGACCTGATAATATACGCCACCGCTGCATCGACCATATCCGAAACAGCCGTCAAAGCAGGCTGTATCGTTTCCAGATGGGTAATTAGCCCAGGGTTCAACAATGGACCTAATTGTTTTACTAACTCATTCGCCTCGTTAGTAGGCAGGATAACCGCCCCATCCTGGTTATTGTCCAAAAGTATCGGCTCATTGTCATAAATACGGAATATGTTATCTGCCACCGAAACGCGGTATCCATGGTCGCCAAGGGTAAACACGGTTCCGTCAAAAAGGTAAAATACGTCTCCCTGCCTAACCTGGTTTCCGTTTACAATAACCGTCTGCCCGTTTGTAGGATACACATCCATTATCCACATGCCGGTGGGATCACCATTTTTCGTCTCCATAGATACGGCAAACCGGGTTTCCTGATCGGCCTGCTGCTTCTGGAACACGAGTAGATCCACTTCAGGATGGCTGGCAAAAAATGCAACACCGGGTGATGGTGGTATTTCTGCAACCAAAAGTTCCTGAGTGGTTGTTGTCTGCGGGGTTACCGGTAATTGCTCTTCGGGGATTAGTGATGGGTTCAAAATTCCAACTATAGCGGCTCTTATTCTGTCAGTGACACTTTTATCATCCGGGCTTCTTCCCGACATGAGCTCCTGGTATTCAGCAGTTTGCTGTGCATACTGCATTGCCAGATCCACAAATCCTTCGGGACTTTCTGCTTCCAAATCAGGATGAAGCTCACGAACTGCATCAATTACTCTCGGAACCATATCAGAAACTATTTGTTCAAGAGTCTGTTCACTTTGAGGTTTAACGATTTCCAACTGGGAAAGGGTGTCATCACCGTTATTGACGAGTGCAGTAGGCATATAGGTGCCTGCCATAGCCTGAGCCATATAAAACGCATTATCTGATTCCATCCGCAACCGCTCTGCGGCAGTGGCATACGGAACGTCAAGCTGAACCACCTCAACAAGCTGGTTATACAGATATACAATCGCTGCGTCCCACTCATCAGCGATAGCTGCGGGCACATTGGTTCGTAGCTCCATAAATCTGATAGCACCCCTTATAGCATCGATGGCGTCGGCTTTTTCTGCACTGTTACGAATAAGCCGCGCCTCAGCCACCTCTATGTTTGCCTGTACTACTGACTGGAACTCACGGTTCACCATCGTATACCGCGAAAAATAGGATTTTGCGAGGTTAATAAGCCGTTTACCTTCGGCAACATCGGGCGTTTCCGCATTAGTAAGCAAAAGTACTTTTTCCATCACCCGCTCAAATATATACAGTTCGGCACGGCATAATGAACAATCAGTGGGACTTTTCTTTGCCGCAGGCTTTGCACTTGCGGAAGCTTTCGCTGCAGGAGTTTTTGCCCGGAGCATAATATCAGTATTTCCCTGCTTAAGCGTCAACGCGCCAGCTCTGTTCAATCCAACAACAAACACTTCACCGCTCGTGGGGTTACCCAATATTACCCGGTCGCCGCTTACCAAGCGGTGGGCACCCTGGGAGAGCCGCTCAAGTACACCATTATGTTCTACCCATGTACCATTTTCCGAACCCAGATCGGTAACTAACAACTGTCCTCTTGTCGTACGCCCAACGAGGGCGTGCTTTCTTGATACGGATCTGTTCGCGCTCGGTGTCCGGAAATCATTTTGTGCAAGTCTGCCAATCGTTAATTCGTGCGAAATATTCGCCCTGCTTGCTTTGGCCTCATTCTGGATAAATTTTTCACCGTATCCCAAAAGATATGCTTCCTGCAACGCAATTATCCTGCCCATTTCTTCGGAAGTAAACTCCTCGGAAAGCATACGATTTACCGCATCACGGTTTCTTACCACCCGTCCGGTCTGCCGGTCGGCTATATCCAGGGCATAACCGCCGCTGTAGTATTTACCCTTACTGGATTCATACACGGCAAGAAATCTCGCGATTCCTTCACCGCCATACAGTTCGCCGATTGCCCGGAGAAGAAATGCCCCTGATGTATAGGTCCATGAATACGCTTTTTTGTGCCGTTTTACTTCGTCCGCACTGAATAATTGTGTAGCACTCACCGGGACACGGGCACCGTCCAAATGCAATTCAACGTCATCAGGCAGCCCTTCAAAACGCCGCTTAACGGTTTTACTTTGCGGCGATACCTGCGACTGCACATATACGGCAATCCCTTCGGTGAAATCGGTAAGCGGCGATGATCCGAGCAGCTCATGGGTATATTCATGGGCGGCAGTGCCCGCATAGTCGGCCACATTGTCACGCATAACCAAAATCATGCCGTTTTTAGTTTTACTTCCTCCATAGAATCCGGCGAGGCCATAGTAATTTCCGGCGGCTGCAGGAGGCACCACCAGCACCTCTGTCGGCAGTGTATTTGCCCCACCCACCAACTCATCTGCCTGCAGCATGCTGGCTATCGTTATCAAAGCAAATGTCCTCCGGTCGCGGAGCGGCGCCGCAACACCAGTAACGGTAACCGGCAGATGCACCGTAAATGATTTTCCATTCACGACCGCGGTAAATCCTGACGTATTGCCGATTTTTGTTGGATCCAGCACCTTTTCACCGTCTAATCCGAACTCAAGCACTTCACCGTCTGCACCGGTGTTTGCTTTAATAATGTCACTAGGGGTTTGTGTGGCTGCACCAAGCGTAAATGAAGATACACTTCCCCGGCGGCCAAACCAATGAACGGTGCCACTAGGCATCTCAATCAATGCATTGCTGATTATCAGCTCAGAGCCATTCCGGAATGAACTCACTACACCCGTTTGTATATCACGGACAACCAACGTGTTTCCTGATGTGTTCCGGTATTTCCCATCCCCCACACTGACTACACCTGCAGGCAATTGCTGTACCAAAACAGGAGTAGCTACACCGGCGCCCCCTGGTGCTGCGGGAGCATTACGCTGTTGAGCTACCCATTGAACGGCGCGGATGATATCGTTTATCGCAAACAGAATCGTATTAACCCACCATGGGGCGATAAGCAATCCGCGGCTTACAATATAACTCTGCCGTGCATCCGCTCCACGGCCGGCGGGAATACTCAGTATATCGGCAACCCCTTGAAGCGCGGGCACTGATGCAATCCAATTAGCCGCTCTGCTGTATGATGCTGGAGCCATTCTAAACCATACAAACTGTATCGAATCAAATAAAAATACTATAGGAGCACGTACATACCATGGCACGATAAGCTGACCGATGGTAAACATAACACGGCTTGCGAAATATCGACTCTTACCTCGCGCATCATCACTGTAAAACCCGTTTAACACATGGGAAGATGGCTGATTTATCACCGCTTGTATCGGGGCTTGCTGCTGATTGACATTATTTACAGGCCGCGCAGCATTGGGCACAGGAACGCTAAGCGTTGTTATCTTGCTTTGCTTGATATCCATTCTCCTACCATCCGGCAGCACAACATACCAGACACTGTCGGCTTGATCATGGGACCACAATCGCAGTGTCCCATCTGTGGTTTTTTGTATACCATCAACATCGATATAGGTTATCTGCACAACCGATCTGTTTTGGAATGTTTGACCGGCATAAAGTGCTGCTGATACCAGAGTTACAGGGGCCGGTGATATAGCAGTTGTTGTGGTTGTGACTGCTGCAGGAGGGGTATATCCATGAAATACATTCTCTCGCACCCACCGGATTGCCCGAAACCCATCATACACTAAGCCAGGTGTACCAATTACAGATACTCGGTTTACGATATATAGAACACTCTCCAGAGGCCCGCCTCCCCAAATACGCGGATTGACGATGTATCGGTACCAAAAATTGTCGTGCCTGCGTGACCAATGATCGACAGGCTGGGCAAATATCCACCGCCAGCCACCCTCATCGATAAACCGGTGCCAATCATATGCGTTAAGCGCTCCCAAGGAAAGTATTCTGCTCGCTACAAATACGAGCGGTCTGTTATTCGGTGTCGCATTGATCCAAGTTCGTGGAATAGAAATACCGAGAATAGTGATAGCACCGTCTCCGCCCCAGAACGTGGAAACATCCGGATTGACTGTCGGTATTGCCGGTGTTTGTGTCGCCCTGATTATTGCGCGCACCGGCCAACTTACCGCACGCCACATATCGTGCACCATAAGGAGCTGACCGGCGACGGGAATTGAATATCTCGCAAAGAATATAAACGGATCACGGATTATATAAATGGGCTTCCATGGTTTGTGGCCTATACCGAAGAACGGATGTGCATTCCACATATCCTCAAAGAATCCTTCACGTGATCCGTTAGCGATGTTTATTCTTGTTTGTGCAGGTAAGGCAAAGGTGAGGTCGTGGTAGAACACATAGCCGGCAATAGGCCCAGTCCAACCGCCAAGTGCAGTAGAGCCAAGCAGTGCTCCGCGTGTAATTATGTAGAGCGGCAAACGCCGCAGTACCTCGCGGCCGGTTAGGCCGTTAGTGAATATGTTTGATGTATAAATAGCACGCCGCAGACCGCGCGCCGGTATACCGGAATCAGGCGGAATGCCCGCTCCCTGCACGACTACAGGAGCAGTGGCAATCTCAGGATTCACCCATGCATTCCATACATACCGGAGCGGAGCGGTAGCTAGCCGGACTATGTCCCAGGCCCAAAATACCGCGCTTGTCATAATACCTGCCGGATTACCGGTTAATACTGGTGCTATACGGAATGCCACCCATGCCGCCAGCTCTCCATAACGCTCAACATCAGGCAGAGCAGGATTGAAAATCTTGAAAGGATTTGCACCCAATGAATATTTATACCCCTGACCAAACCCATAGCGCAGCAAGTTTATCCATCCACTGAAAGACTCGAGACTGAACCGCTCAGCCTCTTTTTCCTCCTGTGCTTTAATCCGCGCCGCTATCCGGTCATCCATCTTAAGCGCGTCCCATACCGAATGCATCATCGGGTCAATGGTGGTTCTGAGGCCGTTGTTATATGTATCCCGCGTTATACCAAGAGGAGCTGCCAGAGAATCAAAAGCAGCTTCAGCTTCGGCAAGCGCCTGAGTGACCTCACCATCATTATGGGCGGCGTCAAAATATTCGGTATAGTCATTTACCGAATTTTCTGTAATAGTCCGATTCGTTAGTTCAATGATGCTCGCTTCATAATCAACAACTCTTGCAACCGCCATAAGCCCCGGATCAATTGTCACCTTTAATTCTGCACTTAATCTGGCGGCTGCATCCTGCCGCAATAAATTGTCTGCCACGGCAATCTCATCCAAATGACTCGCAGCGTTTGCACGCAACTCGTTAAACAGCGTATAAGCAGTCAGATAATCTTTCTTCGCAAGAGCTGCGGTAAGTTTACCGACAGGGGTATTTGCCTTTGCATCTGTCTCAGCTTGTGCGGCTTCCTGATTTGCTGCGGTAATGAGTGCATACGTAGATTGCACGAGGGGTTGTACTACAATTCCCACCACTGCTTCCGGAGTAACATTGGCAGCAAATGCTTCTGTTTGCCGTGCCACATCGATGGCTTCTATCGCATCACGCCGGAGCGCTGCTATACCCCGCGTCCTGTTTATGGCTTCGGCAAATAACGTAGCTGAGGAAAGTGCATTTGCACTACCATCCCATGTGGTGCTCGCCCGAACAAATCCCGCCTCGTAGAGCATGATAGCCGTTACCGCTGCATGCTCAGTAGGCACCGTTACCCCCATGCCCGCCGAAAGCCTGCCTGCGACACTCGCCCGCAACGCTGTCTCAAGTCGGGAAGCGTCGTCTGTTTTCCCCTGCTGTCTTGCTGCATCCAGCGCCACGTATGCATCCTGATAGTTTCCAGCGGTTATACCGGCAAGAAGCGCATCTATTCCTGTTGCTGCTATTTCTGTTGTTGTCGAAGTTACAGGGGTAGTCGCCGGTCTCCGGGCAAAGAAATTTTTTACCCTATCCCACACATTACCGAAACGGGTTGCGTTCATGAACGCAGACGGTGCCCGTGCAATCGTGGTGAAAATCGGAATTATTCCCTGGATGGTGCGTATCACAAAACTAGGCTTTTCCGCTGCGACCACCCTGTTAAGCTGCTTCTTCTGGTACGCCAGCGCGTTATTGGTAAATGTACCAAGCAGCTTGTCAGCTAATCCGGAGACTACCGGAGCGGTTTGCTTCCTCGCCGTATCTATAAGGAGCTGCTTATGCGTATCATCTACAACTCTTACTGATCCGCCGTCGGAGAACGAAAGCGTTTGGTTGACGCTAGCGTTTTGGGCAATGCTTAAATTCGTAAATGCCTTTGATACGGCGGCATCGCGGACATTCCCCGCCTGGGCGGCGAGCAATGTGTTAATAGCAAGGAGCAACGCATCTTTTTCTTTCTTCGTCTCACGGTCGATTAGTGTTTGCGGGTCTCCATTAAATGCCCGGTCATTGAGCTGGCTTACTACGCGCGCGACCGCGGCTTCATATGCACGAAGCGCATCGCGGATCACATTGGTATCGGCATCCGGTAGATTTCCTAATCCTAAACGGGCGAGCTCGGCATTTACCCTCCGTGCTGCCTCCCGGTTTAAGGCATCGGTCATCGTCTGTTCAGTGGCAGAACCCAACAAATTCTTCAATGCCGCTTCAGCTTGAGCAATTTGTTTATTCAGTTTATAGGTAGTATCAAACACCGGCGCCCTTCTGTTCGGATCAGTAAATAACACCACATCATCACCGTTAAGCTCAATTTCACTTGTGGTTCCGTCCGTCGGTATACGAATTTTCGTTACACTAGCCGGAAAAGTAATGATATCGGTATCTTTTTCTATCTTTACCGAATGTTCTCCTGACGCATCGGTCCAGACAATCGTCATACCCGGAAGAATCCGTTGTGCCCCCGTAACCCCATTTTTATCTTTCCCGACGATTACATCGCCAAAGCGGAGAGTATTTGGAATACTGACTGTTTGTGCCACAACCGGCAGCTCTGCCCTCTGGAGGCGAATTCCGTCCGCCGCATTGCGCATCGATACGATCGTATTTCTGGCTAATTCAACAGTATATGCTTCAGTGGGCGTCATGCTGTCGCCTGCATTCACACGGCTAGCAGTCCGCACCGCTTCAGGTACCGCATCGGCGGCTACCTTTTGGAGCCGCTGTATATCCTGCGGTGTATTGCTCGCCGTAAATGATGTTTTCACTTCATTGATCCCGCGGATCACTTTACTGGAAACATTCCCGGCAAGTGGATCGGCAGCATTTATGTAAGAATGCCGCTCCATCAGGCGCACCACCTCAAGCACATTCTTTCCTTCGGTGTACGGCTTAGCTTCCTGCGCAGGAATTCTGATCCGGAGGAATCCGCCCTCCCCCGCACTCTCCGGCTGCGGACCGATAACCACCGGATCTCCGGGCTTGAGAGAAAAATCAAGCGCTTCAGGTAGTTGTGATGTGATGCTCCTGCCGTTTGCACGGGTGAGGGTGGTGATCAACCGGGAAAGCTCAACATTGCGGCCAAACCCGAGGAACCCGCCTTGAGCGAGCTTCTGCACATCGGGCATATTGATCACCTGTTCAATCGTTTCCTGCACTATCTTGGCTTGCCTGGCCAGTTCAACCGTCGTGTCCACTTCCACTGCACCGATACGGACATTCAGGCGCTTCTGACCGCTTGATAGCAATGATTCCGCCTGTGTCCGCGCCGCCCCCTCCGGCAAAAACGCTGTTATTTCCCGGATTCTGCCGGCCATAAATTCATTGAGGAACTGCAAACGAGTCTGCGTTGCTTGCCGCTGGGTAGCTCGGATGCCGTTTTCTTCGGCCATCGCCTCAAAAATAGGCCTAGTATCTCCGGGAGCCGTTATATCTGCCTGGGTCAATGCATACTCCTGCGCTTTTTCTCCAATGATGACCAGTTCCGCATCTTTGGTAAAATCACTGTAGACCAGCTTTGTTCCGCCCTCATTCCCGCGAGCCCGCAGTATTGCTTGATTCCACTCTGAACTGCTGTTTGATGTATCGCCAAACACCCGTAGCGATTCGTTATTAAACGACAGCGGATTGACGCCGATATCAGCACCCTTGTCATAGAAGTCAGTATAAAACCCTTGTTTCGGTTCAAACCCAAGCCCGCGAAGCTTAGCGATACTTTGATTCTGGGCATCACTGAGCGTTCTGCCACGGGCAAACAATTTCACCGCATCGAGATCAGCGAGAGTTATGGGCGATTTCTCTGTGGGCTGTCCGATTTTTCTTGAACTCAGCACGTCTTCACTGTTTACCGTACCATCGCCGTTTATTACCCTGTTTATCGTTTCTTCAACCAATTGGAAACGCATTTGCCCGTTCACCTCAATAGGTTCAACCCTCATACGGACCACGCCCCGTGCATGAATACCAAATTCTGCATCCGCGGCAACTGTTTCAAATGAATACTCAATCTGATGCAGATCGTTACGGTTTCGCACTATTTGTACATCGGCATCGCCATACTTACTGAGGAACGCATTCCGCACTTCGAGGTTAGCTGCATCACTGTTTGATGCATTCACCCCCATGACACCTGCCTGCCCGTCTCTCAATGCCTGCCCTTGTGTTTTAAGACGGGTAGATACATTGGAAACCCCGTTAACTTCAAAAATACCGGAAAGCGGTCGCTTGGCAGGGACAAACGTGCCGTCAGGCAGCCTCGTTCCATACATCATTTCGCTCACCGCATTTTCCGATCCGATGGTAGTCGCATCGGGAACTGCTCCACTCCACACACGGGCTACTTCATTGGCCTCAAGCGACATGCCCTGGGTGCTTCTTGCATAGGAATTTACTTCAAGAATAGTAATCGACTGGGCATTGGTAGACATCTGCACATCATTTACATTCGATGCAATCTGATCGTTGCCCGTAAGCCTGCCGTACAGCTCTTTACCGACAGAATTATATACAAGGTTCTGCATCCCGTCGGAAATCTGTTTCCCTTCAAAAACATTGCGGTCTTTGGGCACCACAGTAAGTGTTTCTACCGGCCTTCCGTCGGCATCAACACCAAGCCTGGCAACCGGCTCATAACTATTACCTACCACATCACCGTATACTTTACTGAGCGTCTCCATAACACCAACGTTTTCCAGCATGGCATCGCGGACGCCGCTCATCACCGGATCTTTGGTGAAATCCGCCTCCCGGATGCCATTTATCCGCTGCTCGAACGCATCAAGCGCGGCTGTTCCTGCGGGATCCGCCACTGCCCGGGCAAATACATCACCATTGGTAAATTCACCCAAAATCACATCAATGCTCCGCGCCGCTTCAGGGTGCAGCCTGGCCTGTTCAAGCAGCATGTCACGGTATGCTTCTGCCCTGATATCCTGACGCAGCACTAATTCACCGTGATCACCCCTGATGTTCACATCAAACAAATCGCGTAGCCGCTGTGCTCCCCCATCAAGGAGCCGTAGTGCTTCCTGCTGCAGTCGTACTAATGGGCCGGTTGCATTTGCATCATGGGTGATTACCCCGTCAGCATCTACCGACCATCCTAATGCCTTCTGGAGTACAGCGACATCACGCGTTCCCTGCGGAGTTTTTGCATATACCTGGCTGTCGCCTGATACCTGAAACGAAAGGGCGGGTTGCCAGATGGTTTTCACCTCGTCAACGATAAACTCAAAGCCGCTCCCTGACTGAATACTGTCAGTAAATTGCGTTTGGTATTCAGGATGTGCACTGTTTTTTCCGTAATCAGCAACAAACTCATATGCAATATTATTGGTGGAAATCACGACATCTGCCTCCATCAGCCGGGCAAACTGCTCAGGGGAAAGGCTGCTTACCGAGTCAGTCAGCTCAAAATATTTCACCCCTTCGGCATCAAAAATTTTCTTAAACGTTGCCTGTTTATCGGGGGTAAGAATAACCTCCTCGGATTCGACCACCAAAATCTGCTTTCTTTTTGTGTAATGGAACCGTTCTGCTGCGGTGATGGCTGATGTTTCTGTCTTACCCGCTCCTCCGGGGGCAACTAACCACATGCTGTGGTCGCCGCGGGTTGCCGCTTCCAAAATATTTCCCACCTGATCCTGCGGCGCATTCGGGGTATCTTTGGTGTAGAGCGGGAAACCTAATTCTTCCTGTACCTTTCGCAGCCTCTCATTAGCACCCTTTACATACTCCCGTATTGTTCTGTCCGCTTTTTGTGCATCAAGTTGGGCATACCGCTTCCCCCCCTCCCCCTCAACAACAGCGGCGGTGACTTCTGACGTATCATGATTACCAATGGGTTTTGCAGTAGAAGAAATTTTCCGCACCAATGCAGTTTTTGGAGCGGGCTTAAGCTGATCAGCCAAACGCTGGGCTGTGGTTTTTCCACGGAATGTCTGATTTACAAATTCTGTCACTCTGCCACGGATAGTGTTACCTGCAGCTATCGATTGCTTGAGCACCGTAACTTCCTGGGTATACTGCTGTTCTGCAGCAATAAGCGGCGTTAATTTAGCGTTTTCATTCGTAATGAGGGTAAGTCTTCTCGATTCATCGGTTATGGATCCGTTCAGTCTCCCCGCTTCTTCAATAGCGGCTAATACCTCCTGGGAACGGGTCAGTCCGTCCTGGGCTATTTTTATCGCCTCCGGACTGGCTTTTTGCGCCATCAAATCAGCGAGCCTGTTCCCTGCTTCATTCACGACCTGTGCCTGCCTGGTGAGCGACTCGACAATCAAATCCGGCTGCTTTAATAAATCTACCCGGAGCTGGATAAGCCCTGCGGCATCCTGGGCTTTCGCGAGCGCCTCCTGCGCTTTTTTAAGCTTTACCACATCAGCTGCCTGTGTTCGGGTATACCCCATCTGCTCCACTTTGGTTTTGGCGGCTTCCAAAGCAAGTCTGGCCGCTTCATATTCAACCGGTTTTGTATCCGCCGATTTTGCTGCCTCAGCAAATGCTTTTTTAGCCGCCTCAAAATCTTTTATCGGCTCGGCTTGACGGTTTAAGGCTTTGGCAATACTATCCCCCAACTGCTGGACTGCGGTTCGGGGAGACTTAGTTATTTCGTGTTCAAGAGCCACCTGCCTCTGGGTGATTTCTATGCTTTTGCGGACACTATCTATCATGTCGGTGGTCACCGGACGCGCTATCCCGTCTATTTCCACCGTCTTATTGATCGTGCCGTCGGGACCGATCAATTTCTCCATGAGATCAGCTGCCCGGATAAGTTCGCGTTGTGCATATGACCGCTCGGTTTCATTTTTAGGAATGGATTTATCTGCCTTTACTTCAGCGGCAATTCCCCTCATTTGCGCAACAGTTCTTCCCGATTCAACTACTGCAGCTCCCAAGGTATTCAACACCTGGGCACGCGCGGCCGCTTGATTATTAAACGTAACTACCTGCCCGTCAGAAAGGGTTATTTTATCAAGATTGGTGTAGTTCTTAAGTCCATCAATAAGGGCCAAATCAGCTAGAGCCACCGTTTTTGCCTCAAAAGGATTAGTGAATTTGGATCCCGTTCCTTCTATGGACTGTCTTGCCAGATCGGGCCCCACCGATAAGCCTGCCATCATAAGCGATGTCGTGCAGTTTTCCCACTTTGCTAATCCATTTGCTGCCGCACCGCAGGCTGCTACCGCCTGCATACCGTTTACCACCTGATCAGTGCGCACCACTGTTTGCGACGCCTGTGATGTGGGATTGAGTATTGCCTTTGTCGGCATAAACGTCCGTGCGAGTGATATTCCGGCAAGACTGGCAGTCAGAATACAGTCGGCGTTAATCCCTGTTTGTGAACAATTTTGAGCCGCCTGGGCACCGAACACTGTTGCACCTAATAGGTTCCGCGCCCGCTCCATCACCACATTGGGAGGCTTAGTAGCAAACGCCTTGGTAACCGATGTGGTTGCATCGTCCACAAGCTGAGTGGTAATTGTTTCAGTTCCTTTGGTAATCTGGGATACACGGACAAGCGCCGCATCCCTTGGGGAAAACCAGTTTGTCCCATTGAGCGCTGACGAGCGGGCTGCTTGATTCAATCCATTGATGGAAGACGCAGTGCTCCATGCGGCAAAGACGGTCATTCCTGCACTCGTCAGACATGCCCCCGTATTCTGATCTTCACGGAATGTACAATTTTTTGCTGTATCAGCAAGACTTGAGCCGGTCATCTGGAACCCCATCGCCTCTCCCGTTATGGAAAGTACTGATGGCACGGTAAACGCGGCTGCCCCGAGCTGGGCTATCCGAAGCGGCGGTGCTGCAACGGCAAGAGCCGTGCCTACCACCTTTGCGTCTCCCTTTATTTCTGCCCAAGCGGTGCGTCCTGCATACTCACCCCAACTGATTTTCCCTTCCTCATAATCCTTCTTAATCTGCCCCTGCTCAATGACGGACTCAAGTTTTTTACCGTCGGTAAACGAATTCAATGAAACCAGGAATTTATCGCCATCAGAAAGGTTGTTATACGCATTCTGTGCAGCCACCGCATTAAAGTCCCCGCTCACGACGAGGTCAATGGATGATTCGATACCTCCCGATCCGATAAACTCCCTGATTTCAGGACTTTCGAGATATGCTTTAACCTGTTCATGCACATAATCGTCTGCATCCTGGGTTACCCCCTTTTCGTCTAGTTTAATCGCCAAAGCATCAATTTGATCTTGTGTGAGACTGTTGGTGAATGCCTGTGTAAATATTTCGGCCTGCTCCTCCTTTATTTTTTCAAGGTTCTGCTCGTACGTTTCCGCCCGCTCCGGACTGTTATCAAGCAGGAAGTTCTTATATGCCTGATCCTGAGCGGTTTTCGAGTCGGCAAGCGCATCATAAAATGTATCCAATCCGTCAGTACCGTTAAGCACACTGCGCGTGAGCCAGTCCGGATTCGTTGCAAAAAACTCCGCAGCGCCGTCCAACTCATATTCTCCGAGCTTGGCATTCGCCGTGGTCGCGACCGCTTGTGCATATAAATCGATGATGTATGCTTTTTCTGACGTGTCCTTATCAGCCGGTTGTGCCTTTTTCCACTCTAAGTATGCGGCGGACTCATCCTTGTCCGTTTTGATCTGACTCACCCGGGTTTGAATTACTTCAGGATCAACTTTCTCCAGATAGGTAATCGTATTTTCTGCAGTCACCGCGCTCTGCATATTAGTGAGATTCGGAGTCAAATTATCAATGAGGCCAAAGGTGACAATTGGCGCTGCCTTCTGACCGAAATTAAGCGCAAGCAGCATGGGCTTTGCTAACGGATTACTCAAGTCCTGATCCAGCTTAGCCATGTCCACGTCACCCGTAATCACCCGCTGGAAAAATATTTTTTCACTGTCGGTGCCGGGCTCATAATGCCCCTTAGCTATATCCAGATATGCCTTGTTGCCGTAATACAATTCAAGCTGATGTTGTACAAACTGCTCCTCAGGGGACGTTGAGGGATCAATTTTTGCGGTCTTCAGCCATGATTTATATGCATCAGAAGCACTTACCTCGGTAAACACTGCCTTCTGACTCGTACTGTTTAAAGATAATTGCTCCACCTGACCCTGCGCCTGAAATTTGACGATTTCAGAGTTTTCCGAAACGAATGGTTTTTTGACACTGTTCCAGAAGTTTTCCCATCCTGGCTGCATGTCATACACCCACTGCGGATATTTCTCAAAATATTGTTCGTGGATTTCAGATGGAACCAAAAGCCCCTGTGCTATTTTTGCTTCGATAAGGGCATCTTTCCCCTGGGCGGCATAAATGGGCTTCATTTTTTCCCATATTTCCTGCTGATATGCATCAAATTCTTCCGCCCACTGTTCCGGAGTTTTTACCCGTTCTGCACGGTCTCCCGCAGCAATCTGCTCTTGCTTGTACTTCTCAAGAGCCGCGGCGTACGCACTGTCAGGATTAGCCTCTGCAATAGACGCTTCTTCAGGAATCAAATTTTCGCGCTTCAGATTATCCGGCAACGAACTATCGAGTGCCGCGCGCACTGCAGCTGCATTACCTATCGCGACACCAGCAAGCCTCGGATCATTTTTATGCTCCTCCGCCCATTTAATCACTTCTGCATCAGACCCAGTCACATTGAGGATTGCTGTGTCATTGAGAGCAAAGCTCGCCGTAAGCTGGGATTGCATCGGACCTGATACGGCACTTTTCAGTGCCGCCCTTGCCGATTCAAGACTATCGCAGGCACTGGTACCTATTACTTCTTTACAAATCAGCATTTCGCTGCCCGGTCCATTCCCCTTCACCAGGTTTACTATCTGGGTCTGCCACCCCTCAAGCATGTTTTCCTGATACCCCTCTGATAACCCCGAACGGGAAAGGTGCTGTTGCCGGAGCGTATTTGCCTGCGCGGGACTACAGGTACCGCAGATTTCCTGATTTGACTGGTAGACATATTCTGATGCCTTTTTATAGCTTGTGTACAGTTTTGTAATCTCGGTCTGGTCTGCCGCTGTTGTCCCCGGATACGTCAATGCCGCTATCGCATTCTTCTGCAGCGCGGAACAATCAAGGCTTGCCTGTGTTTTTTTATTTTCGACGCAGCTTGCATAATCGCTTTCCGCAATAAGGTACAGGTTAGATGCTTTATTTACCACGTAATCGTGATAGCTATCTGCTAATTGAGCAGCTGCAGCTACCGGATCCAAACCTGCAGCAATCAACGCATTATTAGCCTGCTGCATATAGCCATCACAATTTATGTCGTTGGACTGCTGGGCTTTACATAAATCCCATTTTTCACGGTTCTCAAAATATATATCCTGGCTTTCGTATACTTTTACCTGACTCGCAACCTGGTCTTTTGCAATTTGCTGATATGCAGCCGACTCACTGGTGAGGCCATAAGTGTTATACACTTGGGATTTACACGAAGCTGATGTACCGCAGGCATAAATATCTGCAGCCATCTTATCTATTTTTTCGGTAAACGCTGCGGATTCCTTTTCATACTCATCCTTGAGTCGTGCCGTCGATGAAATAATAGTAAGCGGACATCCCGGACACTGCTCCCACATACCTTCATTGGGATTTTTGGGATTTACGATACAGCGCCACCGCTGATTGTCATTCATCTCGGTGGTTTCACCGTATTGCTCACCGGTAGCCACATTCCCTTCAAGGATGCCGCCGCAATTTACTTTGGGCTTGGGTTTTTCCGTCGGCCCGGGTGTTATGGTGGTTGCGGGCTTAATAGTAACGGTAGGAACTATCGGAGTGACCGTCGGCTGGACAACAAGGGCTACTGGGGCTGTCGTCACTGTAGTTTGTGGCGCCTTCGTTACTGTTGTATTTGCCGGTGTGACAGGCTTTGGTGTATCTGTCGGCGCGGGCTTACATTTACCACCCCACACGATATACTCCCCTCCGGGACAAAAATCTTTACAGTTTTTATCTCCGCCGCCGATAAGAACACAATCTTCTCCAGGTTTCAGCGTCGGCTTAGGGGTAACCGGGGTAGCACCGGAAGCAACGGGCTTCGGGGTATCCGTTGGCTTCGGATTACATTTAGCCGCGCCAAAGACACCTGTTGATCCAAATTGACATTGTGTGCCACAGTTAGGGAAGCATTTTTCATTCGGTGCAATAGTAGGCCTCGGCGTATTCGTGGGAGCAGCGCCGCCCGCGGCAGGCGTCGGCGTTCCCCCGCCAAATGTCGTCTGGAACCAATTTATAATATTTGCCGTCACAACAATCGGAATTTGTACTCCGACGCCTGCTCCTACGCCGACACCGGGAACAGTCACTGTTCCTGTAGTCTGCCCTGCGGCAAGTCTCGGCGGAACCGTCGGAGTAATTTTCGGACTCGCTGCAGTACCCTGCGCCAACCCCTGATTCCATGATGATGTGATACATAAAGCGCTAGATTTATACGTTTCATCAGTAGATTTAACTGAGGATCCTAATTTCGGAGAACACCCACCGGTGCTTTTGTCCAGTACATACACCACA
>JACRMP010000004.1 GCA_016214885.1 Candidatus Gottesmanbacteria bacterium
AGCCAATCCATCAACTGACCCTGATCAGCATGCGCACTCATTGACTGGGTGTCAGTAACCGTTGCTTTCACATGTACTGTTTGTTTATCGATAGTGAGTGTTCTGCTGCCTGACAATATCTCGCGCCCCAGCGTTTCCTCTCCCTGATATCCCACGATAAGGAGTCGTGTAGACGGGATGGGCAAATACCTAGCCGCATGTCCCACAATACGGCCGCCGCTCATCATGCCGCTTCCTGCAATAATAACTTTTGCCCCCAATACGGTATCGATAAGTCGGTGGGCTTTTTGTTTGTGAATAACGGTGAGCCCCGGGAATTCAAACGGCCCGTTTGATTCCAGTTCCTTTTTCATATGATCGTTAAAGTCTTCGGGGTAACGGGTATAAATTGTGGTAGCCGCATTGCCCATCGGGCTATCCATAAATACCGGGGTCTCGTTGCGCACTTTTCCTTCTTTTTTAAGATGCATAATCATATGCATCAGTACCTGTGTCCGGTGGAGCGAAAATGCAGGGATTAATAGAGTTCCCCCGATGGCTTCTACCTCATTTATTTCGCTCGCAACAATTTCCAATGGGTCGCCCGGAGGGTGAGGCCTATCGCCGTAGGTTGATTCCATGACCACGGCATCAGCAGCTGCAATTGTTTCCGTCTCCTTAAGCAGCATGTCGGGCGTATTTCCCAGATCACCGCTGAATACAATTGTTTTAATTGCCGAGTCGGGATGGTTGTCGGTGATGACGAGTGATGCCGCCCCCAGGATGTGGCCGGCGTCCCGCATCGTCACGGTGAAATCCCCGACAGCAAAAGGGGCTCCGTAATACTCGCGCTTAAACAGCTTGATCGTTTCTTCTGCCAATGGTTTGTCATACAGAATCTGTTTTTTATCTTCCTTGGCCACTTTGGCGCTATCCAGAAGTGACAGTTCGGTAAGATCCGCGGTGGCTGATGTCATCCAGATAGGACCGTTAAATCTGCCTTTAAGTAAAATCGGCAGCCTGCCGCAGTGGTCCAGATGCGCGTGGGTAAGCACGACGCCGGCGAGCTTGCTGGGGTCGCAGTCAAACTTCTCATAGTTGAGCTGGTCAATCGCACGCGCCCCCTGAAACATGCCGAGATCGATAAGTATGGAGGTTCCCGAGCCGGAAGTAAGAAGATAACTGGATCCTGTGACTGTTCCTGAAGCTCCCAAAAATTTTATTTTCATTTCTCCACTATACAATAATTACACATTCACCTGTTCATCGGGCAACAGGGTAAGCTCTCCGTCTCCTGCATCCGGCTGCTGGACTTTGAGTTCCGGCAGTGACTTGCCCACTACACCCTGCAGATCGCCGTGCATTCCCTGGGTATGATCAATGACTTTCCTCAGCTGTTTCTCCTGACGCGCCCACTTGGTCTGGAACCATCGCTTCTCACGTTCCACTTCATCCTGCATACTGCCGAACGCTTCGATAATCGCGTTCATACGGTGGGTAAATTCAATGCTGGTGATATAACGGTACAGCTCTTCTTTTTTCTCGTTTTTGCCCTCCTGCATGTCACGGATAAAGTTTTCTCGGATGAGTCCGTAGCGCAAGGTCATCGCAAGAGGGACAGCGAATTTCTGCACACAAATCCATATCCCGTTATCATGCGTATACGTATCCACCCCTTTGGGCGGATCAGTGACGACAAGGATGGAAAGGTGTGCCTTGGCCTGGCGCTGATCCTCCCGCAGTTTGGGTGCCCAGGTATCAGACCATTTGGCATTCTTGGATTCCCAAAGTATGAGCCCGCATTCCCGCCCTTTTTTGTCTACCACCCGTTGCAGTATATCTGCCCCCCGCTGGCCTTTTTTCACTTCTTCTATTACATCCATGGGGAACTCGCGTGTAAGCTCCTCTTCCAGCGCAAGCTCCAGCGACTCCCCCTGCGCCTGCTGGCTCCCCTGCTGCAGTTTGGTTTTGAGTTCTTCTATTTGTTTCAGGGCGACCGAATAATTCTGGTCTTTTTCGCGGTCTTTGAGTTCGTGTTCTTCCTGCACTTTTTTACGCGCTTCCTCCCGGATCTTCGCCTCCTCGTCGGCCAGCTTCTTTTTCATTTCCAGCTCGCGCTCTTCGTCTTTTCTGCGCAGCACTCGCAGATCTTCGCTCAATTGTTCGAGCTGTTTAAGTAACCGCTTGTTCCGTTCCTTTTCTTCTTCAGCATCTTTTTGGAGCGACTCCATACGCGACTTGGCCTCAGTAGCCAGCCGCTCGGTGATGAATTTTTCGGTTTCAGCTTTTACCCTGACTACTTCTTCTTCGTGGCGCTTCTTTTCTGCTAAGAGTATTTCCTCACTCATCTGATGGCGGAACGCTTCCGTTGGCTCAAAGAACTCACCGCATTTGGGACATCTGATGCTTGTCGTATCGGTCATAGGAAAAGTGTCTGTACTGTACAGAGTTCCGCCCGTTCGCGCAAGTATCGTAGTACCTTCATCACGGGGGATTGAGATATTCTGCCATGTATTAGACAATACGATGTATTATGACCAAAAAATCAACAGCTCCCAAAAATAAAAAAACGTTTGTCCCGTCCGATAAAATCATCCAGAACTACGCAAATGTACTCGTAAACTTTGCGCTCAATGACGGTAAGGGGGTTGGTCCCGATCAGGTCGTATACGCAATCGTCCCCGACTGGGCCAAGCCCATGTACGGAGCCCTCCAAACCGCGATCCTTAAGGCAGGGGCGCACCCGATGATGCGTTACCTCCCCATGGGTTATGAGAAAGATTTTTTTGATATCGCAAACGACAAACAAATCACATTCTTCCCGTCTGAGTGGACCAAGGCGCTCGTCGATACCATCGATCACCGGATCGTCATCCTGCCGCTCGAGTCACCGCACGGACTGGAGGGCGTATCGCCGACCAAGATTCTCGCCCGAGCCAGATCCGCTCAAAAGTTCAGAGAATGGCTCAACGACAAAGAAGCCGCGGGCAAATACACCTGGACTCTCGCGTTCTGGGGAACTGAAGAATATGCCAAAGAAGCGGGCATGACGCTCGAGGAATATTGGGAGCAAATCATCAATGCATGCTACTTAAGCGACCCGGATCCCATTGAAAGCTGGAAAAAAACATTTGTAGAACTGGAACGCGTACGTCTCACCCTGCAGAATATGCCGATCAAACGCCTGCATATGACTGCCGAGGGAACGGATCTGTGGATTACCCTGGGAGAAAAACGTGTATGGAAAGCCGGCAGCGGCAGAAATATCCCGAGTTACGAAATGTTTGTTTCGCCCGACAAACGCTATACCGAGGGACACGTGTCGTTTAACGAACCGCTGTTTTATAACGGGGTGAGGATCGAGAATATCCGGCTGACGTTCAAAAACGGCAAAGTAACAGAAGCAAATGCGGATACGAACGAACATATTCTGCGCACCATGATTGCCCAACCCAATGCCGACTATATCGGAGAATTTTCGATGACTGACAGCAGACTATCGCGCATCACCAAGCCCATGTGCAACACCCTATTCGACGAAAACATGGGGGGTAAGTTTGGCAACTCACACCTTGCCGTCGGAATGAGCTACAAAGACACCTATGACGGCGATCCCGCAACACTAAAACCCGAAGACTGGGAGGCGTTGGCGGCACCATCAAACCCATCTACCGCAAGGGAAAGTTTGTCATCTAATCGGGGTTACTTTTTCGTCACGATATATTTGCGTGCGGCTTTGACGGCGATACTCCCTCCGGGGATAAATATACCCGCGGCATCTGCCCCGATATCAAACAGGAAATCGGTATCCAGCACCTTGCCCAGATACTCACGGAATATCCGGCTTCCGCTGGTTACCGCCCCCGTCACCCCGTCTATTTCCACAATGCCGTCTTTACCTTTACTCTTCCAATGGAACTGGAACGCGTACACCGGGCGGTAATACAAATCCACAGTCGTCACTTCTACATGTTCTTCCAGAATTTTATCCGCCTGAATGCCTTTGATCATTTTACTCAGCGCATCGCGCATGATGGCAGATACTCTCGCCTGCGGAGGAACCAGAATGGATTCCTTAGGCACCAGTTTTTCGAGTTTGCCCTTTACCTCGTCGCCTGCTTTTTTCACGTAACCCGCCAGATCCGGATTGTTTTTGCCGGTGACACCATCGACATACACCTCTTCATGCTCCACCTGCGAACAGTGTTCTACGACGGGAACGTGAATGTGTCCGTTTGTTTCCTGATAGTCATTATCAAGTAACGTCACTGCCTTTACCTCTTTGCCGCCGACCATTATCTGGTAGGTAGAATTACGGTCATATACGTATTTAGCATTGGCAACCACATGACCTTGCTGATCGCGTCAAACGCATTGGTCTTTTTGTCCCACGCAGTTTTTTCTGCATCAGTGCGGGTTATCTGATCTTTGAGGAGGATGATCTTCTGCTTGGCAACATCGATTTTCATATGTGTATTATAATTAATTTTTCAGCGTTATAACTTCCATACTCTTAGTGTCTATTTCTTTGTTATCCAGCATAGCCGTGATACAACGACCGACATGATAACTAAGATTAACAGGAACCGCATTTCCAATTTGTTTATACTGCGAGCCAACTGAGCCCATGAACATCCATTCTTTCGGAAAAGTCTGTATCCTAGCATACTCCCCCACGGTTAATGGTCGTGTCTCTTCCGGATGACATCTTTCGGTTTGTTTTTGAGCAGGGGCGCACGTTAGCGTAAGGCTTGGTTCATCCCATGATAATCGACGAGCCATGCCTGTCTTTCCACCTCCCAAATAATAGCTTCCACCTAAGTATTCTTTTTGCAAATTTGGTGGCAGATCTTTCCAATAGCCGCCAGGTGGAATCAAATCCATAATTTTCTTTTTCTTTTCTGGATATTGTTGTCCTACTGTTACTGGAACATCCGCAAGGGCTTCACGAAGTGAAATTGTATAGTCTTTTTCCTTAGGGAATATAAATGGAATATTTAAGTCATTTCGAATACCCATGATAATTAACCTTTCGCGTTTTTGAGGCACATCATGATATTGAGCTCTCAACACTCGCCACTTAACTCTATATCCCGCATTTTCCAGCTCTTTGATCATGGTTGAGAGAGTTTTACCATCGTCATGCTTAACCAATCCTCGCACATTCTCACCCATGGCAATTTTTGGTTTTACTTCTTTAACACATCTTAAAAATTGAAAAAATAATGTACCTCTAGTATCACCAAAGCCTAAACCCTTACCGGCATAGCTGAAAGACTGACAAGGAAATCCGCCTTGAACTATGTCTACCTTATTTCTCCATTCAAGAAAATCCACCTTAGCCACATCCTGATGCAAAACATTCCATTCAGGTCGATTTTTGTGAAGCGTCGCCACGCAGTGTTTATCAAATTCATTTAATAAAACGTGCTTGATTCCAGCATTTTCGAAGCCCAGTGCCGTTCCACCAGCTCCAGCAAACAATTCAATTGAGGTGAAATTAGTTTTTTTAGTGGTTTTTAGGACTTTATAATTATTCTTTCCATGAATACCCTTAGTTTTTTTTAGTACCCTTTGAAGCTCATCAAGTGCAAAAAGGCGGTAATTAATTTCTGATCTCGAAGATTTTATTAATCCTTTCTTCTCCCATCTACGTATTGTGTCTGCTGAAACGCTCAATTTCTCGGCAGCTTCAGAAATTGTGAGGAATACTTTTTTTACCATATACTAAGTATATGGTAACCATTGCATAATGCAATGGTTATTAAGATATCAAACTATACCAATTTTCTTGATGTTAAACGTTTCTTTATAAATTTTGAAACTAATTTTCGTAATTCCTTTCCAATTTCTTCAAATATAGTAATTAACTCCGCATAAGTTTTATCTGAATTACCCAAAAAATTCCAAAAATCCTCCTGCACTTTTATATCCTCGTTTGGATCCAAACTAGATTTATTCCATCTTACATAAGGATTTGGATAATATGGATTATATGGAATAGCTAAATAAGTACCCAATTTAACCTGATTATCAGTGCTAAACCGAAGCGCTGCCCACAACAGCAACTTCCTCTTAAGTGCTTCAAACTCCTTTTTGTTTGGCTTCACTGTTGTTATGTCAAAATATGCCTCGAAACCATTTTTATTTCTTACAAACAAATCTACTACTGACTCTGGTAGTCTCAGCTTCCTATTTGAATGCACAATACTTTTTCGAATCACTTCTAATTCTTTACTTTTATTTACCACACCTGTAACCTTAGCAGTCTCCCAAATCTTCGTGATTTTATCTGCTGTACGCCTATCAATCTCCCCTTTCAAAATATATCCTTTTTGAGTATATGAACCTGCATCATCAGCAATAATTTTTCCAATTTGTTCATATACAGACATCCCCATTGTCGTATAAACAGAATGACAAAAAGAAGCAATTACAATGTCTTTCTCTTCAAGAATTGCCTTGATAAATGGCTTATACGCCGTTTCTGGTGAATACTTTAATATCTTTGCTTTAATAGCGCCGACAATTAATGCTTTAATTTCTTTTTTCGCTTTTTCTGTCATATTGATATCTGCCTATTTTACACCCTCCAGACAACCTTATCCATCGTTAGTGACACAATATTATTTTGCAGTACAATACTCCCATACCATGATTCCCACCATCCTTATCACCCTCGGAGGTATTACCCAAGGGCTCGCGAGTGTTATCCGCAAGCACAGCTCGACCACGGAGCACCGGGCGACAACGATAGCTACAACGACGATGCTCGTTAACGCCGTCATCTGCTCACCTCTTCTCTTCTACCAGTTCCGG
>JACRMP010000013.1 GCA_016214885.1 Candidatus Gottesmanbacteria bacterium
AGAGGAAGATGAAGCAGGTATCATCATCTTGGGAGATTATCTGAAGCTTAAAGAGGGCGACGAAGTGAAAAGCACCGGCACCCTGCTTTCTGTTCCCGTAGGAGAAGCATTGCTCGGCCGCGTCATAAATCCCTTGGGGGAGACAGTTGACGGCAAAGGCAATGTGACGCTCAAAACGCGTTACCCGACGGAACACATTGCCTCCGGGGTCGTACACCGCCAGCCGGTTTCTACCCCGCTCCAGACAGGTATTAAAGCAATCGATGCGATGATTCCGATTGGTCGCGGACAACGCGAGCTTATCATCGGTGACCGCAGTACCGGAAAAACGGCTATTGCCGTAGACACCATCATCAACCAAAAAGGCGAAGACGTTATTTGTATTTACATCGCCATCGGGCAGAAGACCGCCAGAGTCGCACAGGTTATTGCTGATTTGGAGAAGCACAATGCCATGGAACACACGATCATTGTTGCGGCTACCGCCAGCGACCCGGTGACGTATCAATATTTGGCACCGTATGCCGGGTGTGCTATCGCCGAATATTTCATGGATAAAGGCAAAGATGTGTTGGTGATCTACGATGATTTGAGTAAACACGCATGGGCATACCGCCAGATTTCCCTTACCCTCCGCAGACCGTCCGGCCGCGAGGCATATCCGGGAGACGTCTTTTATCTTCACAGTAGACTGCTTGAACGTGCATGTAGGTTGTCCGAAGCACGCGGCGGCGGATCGATCACCGCACTTCCGATTATTGAAACACAGGCAGGAGACATGTCTGCGTATATTCCGACCAACGTTATTTCCATTACCGATGGACAAATTTACCTTGAGTCCGATCTGTTTAATGCAGGGCAGCGCCCCGCCGTAAACGTCGGTCTTTCTGTTTCCCGTGTCGGAGGAAGCGCCCAGATTAAGGCAATGAAAAAAGTTTCCGGAAACCTGCGTTTGGACTTGGCGCAGTTTAGAGACTTGGCGGCATTTGCCCAGTTCGCTTCCGATGTGGATGAGATCACCAAAAAGCAGATAGCCAGAGGCTCGCGCATGATGGAGCTTCTGAAACAGGGACAATTCCAGCCTATGCCGGTCGCCCAACAGGTTGTCATTATGTGGGCAGGAAGCAAAGGACATCTGGACAGCATTCCGGTTAACCGGATTACGGAATTCGAGAGACAGTTTATGACCTACATGGGCGCCAGGCACAAAAAGACCTTAACAGCCATCACCAAAGAAAAAGTGCTCTCACCTGAGATCGAAAAAAGCCTCGAAACGGCAGTGGGTGAGTTTGTAAAGAATTTCAAGTAATCCGATGTATGGCAAATATCCGACTTATTAAACGAAGGATCAAAAGCGCAAAGAACATCGCCCAGATAACAAAAGCGATGGAAATGGTTGCGGCAGCCAAAATGAAAAAAGCCCAGGCAGCTGCACTTTCCGGCAAGCTGTATGCCCAGAAGATCTACGAAATGGTCACCAGGCTAGCTTCCCGCACAGACTTCCATAACCATCCGCTCTTAAATACGCCCGCTCCGCGCGGCAAACGGCTGGTAGTGCTGCTTTCGACCAACAAAGGGCTTTGCGGCGGCTTAAACACCTCACTGTTCCGGTTTTTTATGAAGCAATACACCGATAATGCGAAATATGACGTCATCACGCTTGGGAAAAAGGGCGCTGATTTCGTGACCCGTTTGGGGCACGGAGTGCAGGCTGACTTTTCTGATACCACGCCCTGGGAACGGGTCGTACCCGCGCTTGTCTCCCATCTTACTGACCGGTTTCTGGCTGGGGAGTACGATGCGGTTGACCTGGTTTCCAACGAATTCCTGTCCGCGACCAAACAGCTGCCGAAGGTAAAAACAGTATTGCCACTTACGATAACAGGCGATGCTGCAGCAGAATCCACCGAAGGACAGTATGAGTTTTTGATCGAGCCTAATGTGGAAGAAGTGTTTAATGCGCTGCTTCCCCATTATGTAGAAAACCAGATCCGGGATGCGGTGCTTCAGGCGGAAGCAGCCGAACATTCCGCCCGGATGATCGCCATGCATAATGCGACAGACAATGCGAATTCCCTGCAGGATGACCTGACCCTGCAATACAATAAAGCCCGACAAGAAAAAATCACCTACGAAATAACGGACATGGTGACCGCAAGATTGGCAGTCGAATAAGCAAAGGAGATATATATGGCAAAAAATTCATCTATGATAGATACAAATCAGGGGACAATCGTCCAAATCCAGGGAGTTGTTATCGATGTCCAGTTTACTGCCGAATACATGCCGGCAATCTACGAAGCACTTACGGTAGCAACTGAATTTACCGATTCCAAGGTGCTTGTTCTGGAAGTAGAACAGCATTTGGGCGATAACCGTGTCAGAACGATTGCATTGGGATCTACCGATGGGTTAAGCCGGGGAGCGGTTGTCACCGCCACAGGTAAACCTATTTCCGTGCCGGTAGGCAAAAAGACACTGGGACGTATTTTTAATGTTGTCGGAGAACCGATTGATGAAGGCAAGGCCCTTGGCGAGGTCAAAAAGCACCCGATCCATAGGGCTGCCCCGCCGCTTGCCCAGCAAAGCACCAAGCGTGAACTGCTGGAAACCGGTATTAAAGTGCTTGATCTTGTGGCTCCTTTCGTAAAGGGAGGCAAGATGGGTCTTTTCGGAGGAGCCGGACTTGGCAAAACAGTGCTTATCCAGGAGCTTATCCATAACGTTGCTGAAGTACACGGAGGCGTATCCGTGTTTACCGGAGTAGGAGAACGTTCACGCGAAGGAAACGATCTGTGGCGCGAAATGAAAGAATCCGGTGTTATCGGTAAAACAGCCATGGTGTTCGGGCAAATGAATGAGCCGCCGGGATCACGTCTCCGCGTTGCATTAACCGGACTTACCATGGCGGAATATTTCCGCGATGAAGAAGGACAGGACGTGCTGCTTTTTGTTGATAATATTTTCCGGTTTGCACAGGCGGGAAGCGAGGTATCGGCATTGCTCGGTCGTATTCCGTCGGCAGTCGGTTACCAGCCTACACTGGCTGACGAAATGGGCGCACTTCAGGAGCGCATCACCAGTACCAAAAAAGGTTCCATTACCTCTGTACAGGCAGTGTACGTGCCTGCAGACGACTATACGGATCCGGCGCCAGTGACGACGTTTGCCCATTTGGACGCAACCATTTCTTTGGAGCGGTCAATTGCAGAACAGGGACTGTACCCTGCTATCGATCCGCTGACGGCAAACTCACGCATTCTGGATCCTTTGGTGTTGGGCAAAGAGCACTATGAAGTTGCCCGCGGTGTCCAAAAAGTATTACAGCGGTACAAGGATTTGCAGGATATTATCGCTATCTTAGGTATGGAAGAGTTGAGCGAGGAAGATAAACTTTCCGTATCGCGCGCCCGCAAAATCCAGCGGTTCCTGACACAACCGATGTTCGTGGCAGAGGCGTTTACCGCCCGTCCCGGTAAATATGTGCCGGTAGAAGAAACGGTCCGCGGATTTAAAGAAATTCTGGAAGGAAAGCATGACAGCAAACCGGAGCAGGCCTTCTACATGGTAGGCACCATAGACGAGGTTAAGTAATCTATGCAGCAATTTCTTCTGGATGTCATCACGCCGCAGCGCAAAGCGTTTTCCGAGCAGGTTGACTCGGTTTCCGTACCAACGCCTGACGGTACGATAGAGGTGCTCGCCAAACACCAGCCGTTGTTTACCCAGCTAGCTGACGGCGAAGTAAAGATCATCAGTAAAGGCAAAGAATACTATCTGGCTATCGGCGGGGGATTTATGGAAGTGCGTCCCAATAAAGAGGTGACCATTCTTGTTTCGCGCGCCGTACATGCCGATGAAATAAACGAAACCGAGATCAAAAAAGCTATGGAATCGGCTAAAGATCTGATTGCGCGCAAAGCCAAGGGAGAAGAGCTGGCGGCAGCGGTAGCGGTACTTCACCGCACCATGCTGGAGCTTAAAGTAAGTAAACACAAGCGCAAGGCAAGCGCCTTCCGCATGCAATAATCCTGTTAAGAACCTGTTGACAAGTCTATTTCCCCGTGTGCTATACTCCCAAAAGGCCATATGATTGTATCCGACATCATGTCCAGAGATGTCATGACCGTAACCCCCGATACATCCTACCGTGATGTCTGGAAGAAAATTTTTTCTACCCACTGGCACACTGTTCCGGTAACCGACAGCCAAAAACGGCTTGTGGGCATCATCACCCGTAAAGATTTGCTGGCCAGACTGTACCCCAACTATCAGGATGTACTGGAATTTTTGGAAACCCCGCAGGATTTCGAGGCCATGGAGGACAGGATCAAGGAGCTTGCCCCGCTAAAAGTGAAGGATATCATGTGCAAAACGGTAATCTTTTCCCGGGAATCAACCCTGGTCATGCGCGCACTTTCCCGTATGATTGTGCGGCACGTGGATCAACTGCCTGTCTTAAATGACGATGACGAGGTGGTGGGGGTAATCACCAAAGGTGATATATTCTATTCACTCTTCCGCAAAAACTTTGCGGGGGATAAGTCTGCCGGTTTACACAAGGCTAAAAAGGGTACCAAAAAGAAGAAAAGCAGCCGTAAATAACTGCCCCGCCCCAATCACAAAATGAGTCAGTGATTGACGGGGAGGCTGTTTTTTGGTATCTTAAACCATGCACTCTACTGAAACCAAGTACATTTTTGTTTCGGGCGGTGTACTCTCCGGATTAGGAAAGGGCGTTACCGCCGCCTCCATAGGCTACCTGCTTCAGGCACGAGGTTATAAAGTCACCCCCGTTAAGTTTGAAAACTATCTCAATCTGGATTCAGGACTTATCAATCCCATCGAGCATGGCGATCCGTTCCTCTGCGATGACGGCACAGAAGCGGATATGGACATGGGCACCTATGAGAAATTCCTGGGTAAAAATGTCCACCGGCACAATTTCGTCACCATGGGGCAGATTTATTCTGCCGTTATCGGCCGTGAGCGTAATTTTGAGTATAAGGGTGAAGACGTCGAGGCAATTCCCCACATTACCGATGAAATATTGGGGCGTATCGAGCTTGCCGCCAAAAAGGATGATGCAGAAATCGTAGTCATTGAACTCGGAGGCACAGCGGGAGAGTACCAGAACATGCTCTACTACGAAGCTTCCCGGATCCTTAAGACGGTGAAGAAGGCGCCGGTGGTACATGTGCATGTGAGTTATTTGCCCACACCCCATCATTTAGGTGAACCAAAAACCAAGCCCACCCAACTATCGGTGAAGTTCCTGTTGTCCATGGGGATTCAGCCGGACTTCATCGTATGCAGAGGCGAGAAAGCCATTGATATACGGCGGCGCGAGAGGCTCGCTATGTTTTGTAATGTGGATGCAGACAATGTCATCAGCAACCCTGATGAAACCACTCCCTATGCCGTACCACAAACATTTGAAGAGCAGGGTTTTGCCCAAAAGATTTTGAAGCTTTTCGGACTTCCCGACAAACCAGTAGCCATGGACGAATGGACGAAGCTCCTGGAGCGCGTGAAAGAAAGTAAGAAAAAAGAGATCGAAGTAGCGATTGTAGGCAAATATTTCGGTACGGGGGACTACGAACTCCGCGATTCTTATGCAGCACTCATGGATTCGCTTGATCACGCAGGTTGGGCAGAGGGGGTAACCGTAAAAACCCGTTGGGTAAACTCCGAGAAAATCGAAAAAGGCAAAACTCCGGAAGAACTGCTTAAGGGCGTAGCGGGTATTATTGTTCCTATCGGTTGGGGAGCACGCGGAGTCGAAGGAATGTTGGAAGCAATCAGGTACGCCCGCGAACAGAAAATCCCCTATTTGGGTCTTTGCTATGGCATGCAATTAGCTGTTGTCGAGTATGCCCGCAATGTCCTTAAGCTCGAGGGAGCAAACACCACTGAGTGTGACGAACATACCAAGTTCCCGGTCATCCACATGAATCCTATGCAGGAAGAGAATCAGAAGCGCCGGGCATACGGCGGCACCATGCGGCTCGGCCGCTGGGAGTGCAAAGTGGCAGAAGGATCCCTTGCCGATCAGAGCTACACGGAATTTAAGGGATACAGCGATCCCATTAAACGTACTGTCTGGGAGCGCCACCGCCACAGGTATGAATTCAACGATGAGTTTGCTAAGGCTTTGGAAGAAAAAGGCCTGGTATTTTCCGGCCGGTCTATTGTGGAGAACCTGGCGGAAATCGTTGAATTGCCCACCGACATTCACCCGTTTTTCCTGGGCACCCAGTATCATCCTGAATACCGCTCACGACCGCTTACCCCGCACCCGTTATTCATCACCTATGTCCGAGCTTGTATGAAAGCTTCCGGAATGGTAAAATAAGCATCTTACAAACGTTTATGGCTAATCACATTGTTTGGACCGGTAAAGAAGGCGAAAAAGAACTGACCGTCGATATGCATATCGGCGACACGGTTCGCGTGCACTACAAACTCATCGAAAAAGAAAAAGTTTCCGGTAAAACCAAGCGTGAGGTTAAAGAAGAAACACGCGAGCGTATTCAGATATTCGAAGGAATTGTAATCGCCATCAAAGGCTCAGGAGCAAATGCCATGTTCATGGTGCGCAAGATCGGTGCCGGAGCCATAGGTATTGAGCGTATTTTCCCTGTAATTTCCCCATGGATCAAAAAGATTGAAATTAAAAAGCACGGAGCTGTCCGCCGGGCAAAGCTGTATTATCTGCGCGGCAAAGTAGGAAAAGATGCAACCCGCATCGCAGAATTCACTCCAGCAGCCACCAAGTAACCTCGGGCGTTTAGGTGAATCATACGCCGTGTCATATTTATCCCGCCATCATTTTGTTATCCTTGCACGCAATTTCAGAGCAGGTCATGGTGAGATAGACATTGTCGCCAACGACCATGACACACTTGTGTTTGTTGAGGTAAAAACCCGCTCAACGTTGAGTTTCGGAAGCCCTCAGTCGGCGGTAACGCCAATGAAGCTGCGGGAGATTATCAAAACCGCACAGTACTATATGCTCACTCACCCCGGAAAGCCTATGCAGGTACGGATAGATGTAATAGCGATTCTTGTGGATGCGGATACTGGCAGTGTCCGCTCATTGGAGCATATTCCCAATGTGTCTTAGTGAACCCGATACGATCTTTTTTCCTGTTCGTGTTTCGTGCGCATATCCAGGTTCCAGATTTTTTTCTGGGTTCTGTAGATGCTCATGATAAGATAGAAGACATTGCCGCCGAAAAAGATAAGCAGCAGCGGCACAAAAATAATCCGGTCAAGATATATAAGCATGGTATTAAGGGCGATGACCATGACCCTAAATTCCGACGGCCCCAGGCCTTCACTGGCTACCTCAAACTGTCCGGTAACACCGAAGTACAGGATAATGTGGACAAAGTACGCAGCGCTTATCCCCAGCACCACAAACAGGATGTATTTGTATTCGTACGGGGTGAGAAACCAGTAGCTGATGACGATCGCGCACAAAAACAGATAGTCGAGGAAGTGGTCCATATAAAACCCCCATTTGATAAGTCCGGTATTTTTGGCTCTGCCCACCTCACCGTCCAGGCGGTCAGTGATATATTGGCCGATAACGCCCGCTGACATAATCCAAAGATAGTTGATGTTTTGGGTGGCGAGATACCCGCCGAGTAGGATTAGGACTATCCAGAATAGGGTCGAGAGTGTCAGGTGGTAGGTTTCCAGCCAAGGAGGAAGGTGAGGCATCAGGCGTGCCACAAGGGCATCCTCAAAGGCTTTGAGCATCCAGGTGCCACGCTTGTCCGCAAATTTATTGAAGCGCTTCTTAAATAACATATACCTATAATACTCCCATAGCAGTTGAGCGTGATGTACCAAAAAGGGGATAGGGTTAATTGTTCGGCAGCGTACATGCGAAACGCCGGGAATTGGGGTAAAATAAGATTATGTATTACAACGGCATGGGATATTTCGGATATGTAAAAAAAGAAGATGCCAAAGAGCTTCTGAAGCGCCGCGGTATTATGTCGTGGGTGTTTGCTTTAGCGGTTGCCATTGTCTTCGGCGTGCTACATTTTGCCGTGGCTCCCAGAATGGCTGAATTGTCTGTTGAGATGGGGGTAGCACTTCCTCTTTATGCGGACCCTACGGTAAGGCTCATTGTGTTAATTGTTACGATCATTGCGCTATTTTCGGTGAAGCCGGAACCGGAAAGTGTACTGGATGAAAAACTAAGTCATTATAAATCCGGGGAGATGATTCTTATGAGCAAGCTGATGAACTACCGTCACGAAATGATGCTTTTTGCCATTATGCTTTCGTCGATTATTTACATCATTCTTTCTGTGGTGCTTCCGGTATATAGTTTGACCGCTTCGGTATGATTTTTATCCGACTTTGTCCTTTTTCTTATCCAGCTTGTCGAGTTTGAGGATTTTGACGGCAAAGTATACGACAAACGCTAGGACAATAAAGTTAATGAGGTCATTGAGGAAGCTTCCCCACATGATTTTGGCAGATCCCACCTGAAGATATGCTTCGGTTAGGGTGGAGAGGTTGCTCGTTCCCAGCGCAAGCACTGGGCTTACAATGTCCTCGATAAACGACTTAACCAGTGCGGAGATAGCTCCTCCCAAAATAAATCCCACAGCAAATCCCACCACTCCCTGCTCGCGGATAAAATCGATAAAACCCCGCATATTACTTTCCCCCTTTGGGAGAAAACGAACGGTATTGTTCAACGAGTACTTTGGTACCCATCGCGATCGGCACCCGCTGATCGTGTTTCACCGGTGTAAGCTCAAGCGGGTTGATGACGCCGCTTGTGGCATCGCCACCTGCCTGGATAATAAGAAACGAAAGGGGAGCCACTTCATAGAGGAGACGGAGCTTGCCGCTTTCGTGCTTTTTATCCGCAGGATAGATAAATATGCCTCCTTTAAGGAGTGTCCGGTGGATGTCTCCCACCATGGAGCCTACATACCGGGCGGTAAAATCACCCGATGTTTTTATGGTGGTAAGATATTTTTGTTCCTCTTCAAAAAACAGTTCCCAATTGCCTTCGTTTATGGCGTAGTATTTTTTCTCCCCGATCCGGACGTTTTCGTAGCTTAAGACAAATGTCTCTCTATCCGGGTCGAATGTAAAGCCGTTTACCGTGCCGTTAACCGCATAGAAAAGCAGCATGCTGGGGCCATAGAGAATATACCCAGATGCGACAAGGGTATTGCCTTTCTGCAGAACAGAATCCGCTTTGGGATACAGGCCGAATATTGTGCCGATCGGCAGGTTTGTGTCTATATTGCTTGATCCGTCTACCGGATCATGGGTAAGGGTATATATCCCTGTGCCATTGCCGGACAGTTTTGGTGTTTCGAGTTCTTCGGAGCCCACAGCGTGTATGGCAGGGCATGCAAGGAGTGCGTTAGTAAGCGCTCCGTCTGCAAATGCATCGAGCTTCTGGACATTTTCGCCATAAACATTCGTGCCGCCTGAATCACCGGATTCCTCTATGAGGCCGTTTCTTTGGACTTTGGCCTGTATTGTTTTGGCAAAGGATTCCAGCACATCCATAACCTCTGCAAACGGCTGGCCGAGTTCCGCGTTATGCGCACTTACAAATTCGTGGAGAGTAATACGTGCCATAATTATTTACCTCCTGTATAAATTGCGTATGCTTCATCTACGGAGACCAGGTCAAACGTCAGGGCAGATACTGCATTGGCAAACCGTACTGCCTCGTCAATCGGTTTTTGGTGGATATTGCGGCCCGTCGCATTACCGTAGGCTCCTGCCGTATGGATTTGGTCATGGAGTGTCTGCAAAAATGATTTAACCTCGACACTGCCGCCTCCTGCACAAATGAGCTTGGTGCGGCCTGCAGCTACTACCGCTTCTTTAAGTGCCGCGGCTCTGTCGCCTTCTTTGGGCTTGGGATAGTTTACTTTAGTGAAATCCGATCCGAGACAGGCAGCTACACCGGCCGCTCCCGCTACCAAGTGCGGGTCTTTTTCGTCCGCCACCGCTTTGCCCCGTGGGTACATCCAGAGTACGGTAAACAATCCGTGCTGATGCGCCTGGAACACCGCCTGCGCGGCTTCGCGGAGCATTTCCCCTTCGTATTCACTCCCTGAATATACCGTGTAGCCGACTCCTAGAATATTGAGTCCGCTCGTTTCCTTAAATCGTACGACGTCGTCTACCGTGTACCACCCTTGGCTGCGGGGATCCATTTGGGTAGCTTTTACGAGGTTTGTCTTGGAGTTAAGTTTAACAAGATACGGAACCTTCGGGTAATCATGTCCGTAACGGGCAAGCAGCCCAAGCTGGGTAGCAAACACACCGATTCGGGCGCTCGAGGCGATACGGAAAAGGTGTTCGGCGTCCGCATCATCGGCGGATATACCCTCACCGTAAAAATCACTGTTCATGTGTTCAACTTTCTGGTCTCCGGCAAACAGCATGAGCCGTCCTGTGTCGTGGGTGGCGGTCTTCATGTTGCGTTCGAAGTCGCCGCGTTTATTATGGGGAACATCCAGCGGGGTAATAAAGGTGTTACTCATGATTTTATCCTCCTTATACACCCGGCGGATTATACGAAGTACCGGTACATATCATCATATACTATATGAACCAAGAAAAACAAATGGACATGCTGTTGTGGTTTGCTAAAACGGTAGTTATCCTTGGTATTCCGGACAGAGGTCGCCAAGCGGGCAGTTTTCGCACGAATGGGGGCGTGCAGTGCAGGTATGCCGGCCATGAAGGGTGAGTAGATGACCGAAGTCTATCCAAGTTTCGCGGGGAAGCATTTCCATAAGTTCACGCTCTATTTTGACCGGGTCTTTTTGGGTTGTAAGTCCCAGACGATTTGATAATCTGATGCCATGCGTATCAATGACAATGCCTTCTGCTATACCGAATGCGCTGCCTAAAATAACATTAGCTGTTTTCCGCGCAACTCCGGGGAGTTCGTCGAGCTGATCCATCGTTTGGGGCATAACGCCGTTATATTTTGTCACCAGCATTAGGGCTGCAGCCTGTATATTTTTTGCTTTGTTGGCATGGAAGTTTACTTTTACTATGTAATGGTCGATGTCAGCTACGGTTGCATTTGCCATATCGGTAGGCGTGGGATATGCGGCAAATAGCGCAGGGGTAACTGTGTTAACCAATTTATCGGTGCATTGGGCGGAAAGAATGGTTGCGACCAGAAGTTCAAACGGATTTTTAAAATCAAGTTCAATTTTTGGATTGGGCATCGCTTTCTTGAGGCGATTATAGATTTCCAGTGCTTTTTGTTGTTTTGTAAGTTGGGGAGTCATATATAGATTGCATGCTGGAAGTGAATAGTTATGAGTATACCTTATCGCGGTAATTGTCCGCCAGACACGGTGTCAGGGGTAGATTTGTATAGGCTTGATAGGTTTCTGACTGCTCTCAAAATTAAACAGCGCTTTCCACCTGTTTCTCCGTACCGGACCGTTAGTCATGTCAAAAAGTATTTCCTCATCAAGATCTTCGCCAAATCCTTTGGGGTTTACCGTTAGCCCTGAGGTGAAGGTAAGCAGCGCTTGGCAGGCGTCACCCTTGATCCAAAATACCGACAAATCTTCTATGCCCATTGCCGTAATAACTGATTTGTCATACGGATACATCGTGTAGCCGTTGCCGTTTTCCACGCCAAGCTGCAGCGCCTGGCGGTCACCGTATTCGTACTGTTCACCCAGAATGCATTTGCCGCCTTCCGACCAATGCATGACTCCCGGGGCATTGGGATATGCACTACGGTCAAGTGGTCTGCCATTTCGTAGTGCAAAGGCGTGCGTGCGTCCTCCTTCATACCCCTGCTCTTCGATAAAAAGATATTTATAATCAGGGGATATCACCGGAATTCCGAAGCTGCCCATACTATACTTGCCATTGGCAAATTCTATCGCCGTTACCTGAGCCAGTTTCATAAGTGAGGTACCATCATGTATAAAAAGCGTGCCATGCATTCCGCCTGTACCTGCAATCAGTGTGTCGATGATCGTGATATGGGGAGGCGACACCGTTTTCCATATACGCGTAGGTTTGCCGGGAATGACAAAGCCTAAGTCAGGAAGCGATGTTTTAGGGTTTGGTGTCGGAGCGGGGGTAATTAATGGTGTGTTGCGGGGAGGTATTTTTCTGCCGTAGGCGTTTCTCAGGAACGCCATTCCCTGAAACGATATAAGGGCTACCACCGCAAGAAGGATGACCCCTTTTGTCTGCAGTGCAAAAATAGTTTTAGTTTTTCCCGCTAGTTTAAGTAACGAAAAAAGCCGGAGCATTACCGTAAAAAGTTTTCCGAATAATAATACGAATGTGATGACATATAAGGGGTACATGAGAAGTCCTGCATTCAGCATGATTATTGCGGTGAGCAGATAGTACAGGAACGTCAGTTTTTTTGTATCTGTTGTTTTGTGTACGGGTATAAAAAGAACGATACTGTCGATAAGACTCACAATCATCGCGACAAGCTGGTTTATGCGGAACGACCCTTCGCGCGGAAACAGAATGAGTCCGATAACAGAGAAGAGAAAAAGAAATACCCCCAGCGCCACGCCCGGGATGTGAATAAGCAGACAGAAAAAGCGGAAGCCCCGTTTTATTGCCTGCTCTTTTTGTTTTTTCATGTGTCAGGAATTAGTGATAAATCCGAAAAATCCAAACAGTACGCTGATAAGGCTAATAAACGCCATAAGAATAAAAATCGCCATGATAATTATTTTCACCAGTTTTTGCTGGTGGGAATATACACGGGTGTCAAGATAATAAAGGCCGCCCGGCGTCTTGCGGATGAATTTGTACTGCTCCAGCGGCGTTTCAAGGAATTCCGGAGCTTCCAGAATTTTTTTAATCTGATCGATGTCTACAGGGATAGCCGACTGCAATGATGTAGCCCGATGTTCCTGAAAATACTCCGCCACCTGTTCTTCGGTGCGTGCGGCAAAAATGACAGCAGCATTAGTTCCTGCGTTCATATGTTTACCTTATCATACAAGGACGGTAGTTATAACGTCTCCAGTTTTATATTCTTTCGCCATCCTACGGCGATGGGCAGCAGAAAGGTAAGTGTGTAATAGAGATAGACATCAAATTTATAATATCCGTCTGCCGGGTTAAATACGCGGACGAGAAGAAAATAATCCAGCAGTATGGCAAGGATAGTCCAAATAACCGCAAGCGCCACGTAGTAGGAAAATCCTTTGTCGACAAATTTTTTATTGAGTACCCAAATGGTGAGCAGCGTACCGATAGGTGTGATAATCCATCCCAATAGCCACGGCGGGACCAGCATAAATAAAATAATTCCCAGAATATAACCGATGAACCAAAGGACAAATCCCCAACCGAAACCATCTTTGAGAAGCTGTTTGCTAATCATATATATTTATAATACCCTCGGCGGGCAGGCAATGTAAGTAATCTGGATGACATTAACCTTGGGCTCTACTACACTATAGCCATGGCAGAAGTATCTAACCGGCATGAGCCACTCCGAAAAAGGATTTTTGATGAGCCGTTTGAACCGGCTAGCCCCGGAGCGTTGCGCGCGGAATTGGGTAAAGCTGGTATGCTCTCCAGGCGCGATTACGCGACGGGTAAGAAAATAATTGTTTATCCCGACGAACTTATTTTCAGGTTATTTGATGAATATACCAAAGGACAGCGGAGTTTTTACCGCACACGGTATGAGGGACAGCGGCAGACGGTGGTTGAAAGCGGGATGAATACGTTCCGCGGTAAGATATACCGTAATCCCGGAGGAAAAGACGGCCAATATCTTGTCCAATGTGCAGGGAACGTGCCTGTTAGCGAATTTGACCAGTTGGGTGTTATAGATCCGCACCGCTTACCTCCCGGCTTTATTCTGAAACGGGACAGCTCTACATCGGGTAAGCTGCTTATAAACCACGGCGAGGATCCGGAGGCTGCACTATTTGCAGAGACAGGCAGGCAGCTAGAGGTAACACCTGCAGATCTCCGCTCGCTCCGCAGACCGGAAAAAGGGTATGAGGAGCAGGAAAGCTTTCTGTTTCCCAAGCTCCGTACACGGTTTAATAACATTACGTTTTTTCTGGAAATGCTGGCATCGGGTTACAAGAGTCAGTATGTGATGAAGGGTAAGCCGAAGGAGATTGAAGGGGTGGATCATTATCCGGTGACTGTATCTACCTGGATTCCGGAGAAAACTTTAAGCTAACCGTTTCAATTTGCCCCGCCGTTTGACGATATTTTTGTAATCCCACTGAATGATCTGCGCTTTGGTAAGCCAGTTTCTAATTTCATTTGTGTCTACCTGATCCATAGAGGTATACCGTTTCTCAGCAGCCTTAAAGCTACCCTCGGGGGAAAGTCCCGGCTCATCAAATGATTGTCCGCTCCAGAAAAGCATGCGTACTGAATCCTTGAGTTTACTGTAGCCCACAATCGGATTGCCATTGATAAACCAAACAGGGTGGCCGTGCCAGATTTTGCTTTCTGCTTTCGGCAGGTTGGTATCAAAAAGCAGTTCGAGGCTTTCGCATATATCCTTAAATTCGCCTTTTTGTAATGCGTTATACGAGGGTATATCTGAAGCTATTTTCTTGGACATTTGTAGTGTGTTTCTCCTGGTAATCAGAAAATTAGTGAGCCCGCTGGGAGAAAGAGCTTGCTCGCCACCAAGGAGTAACTTCGTTACTTTTCCTTTACGGCTGCGCTTCCTCTTACATCTACGCCGATAGCAGCTATCGCGCTATCGTCTCGATGCCGAACCTACGGTTCTCATCCCTGTTTCAAAAAAGCATAAATGCTCCTTATAGGAGCGTTTATGCTTTGTGAGCCCGCTGGGATTCGAACCCAGAACCAATAGCTTAAAAGGCTACTGCTCTACCGTTGAGCTACAGG